>NZ_JABXKQ010000084.1:71233-104408 GCF_017114945.1 Nostoc sp. JL34 | reverse complement strand
CCCCCTGCACCCCTGCACCCCTGCGGTCTAAATGATAAGTCTTTACCCGAACATGATATGAGGGGATAATTAAGGCTACCGCAAAGAGATGGATAGCCGGTGATTATTTTCTATGCAAATTTCAAAATCATAATGAATTCTACTTGATGGCAAAGTTAGACGGGTCTTGATCTCGTCGATGCTTAGTGGGAATGGGGGCTGGCTGCCCATCACCCACAAGGGCTGCGGTTTTCTCCAGGGATTCCCTCAATCGCTTGGCTGCGTAAATGGACATGTCTCGCGGTACATTAATGCGATCGCGCAAATATCGGAGAGCCACATCTGATCCCGATGGAGGTACACAGTCTTCACCTGTCATCATCTGTGTTAAAGCACAACGTAGCGCTTGATCAAACAATTTATCATCTAAGGGGTTGACTCGGATAATATTGATTCGGTGTTCGATAGTTCGTTGAAGGGCTTCCATGCGGGAGTTTTCCGGTTCTGGATAAGTAACATCTGGTAGCCCGAACCAGGGGCCGTTATCCACCCGCGCTTTATTGAGAAGCATCTGGGTTTCGCCATTTTCCCAACAGCCTCCCATCTGGGGCGGCAAATCATGTGCGTGGGTGTGAAAGTCGCTCTGGGTGCCGCAGTAGGTTGGTCGGCTTTCCATTGCCGCAAACCATGCGCTCAAGCGAGGGTTTTCCGAACGCAGGCAGTAGCCCTTGTAGTAGTAAAGACTCGCATTCATCCGTTCGAGATATGGCGTAAATATGACATCGACGATGCCGAAGCTATCTAGAAAGTAAGGGCTTGGAGTGCTACCCAGAGCCGACTCAACCTTAGCCACAACTCCGATAAATTGTTCTCTGTTGCGTTGTTCTTGTTGAGAGGAACCGACTCTAGAGCATAGCCAAGCGCACCAAGCTCCAAATAAAAGTCGTTCTAATTGACGTAGAGGAATCACCGTGCGGTCTTCCATCCCTTGGTTCAATGGAGCAAATACCTTTTCCAAAGCGATCAAAATGTCATCGCTTTCCTTAATAATCCGTCCATCTAGCTCGATCGCGGGGAGCATACCGGATGGAACCTTACGTTTGTACCAACTTTCTTTCTCCCCGTAGCAGAACATTGTCACTTTTTCGATCCGATAGGGAATCTGTTTTTCCTCTAGCCATAACCAAACTTTTTGACAGTAAGGACACCAGGCGTGGTTATCGCGGTACAGCGTTACCCGCACATCAGATTCTGGCTGACCAAACAAGCGCAACCTGGCTCTGGCGTTGGTGAGACCATTAACGGTATCTATTTGATAGTCCGTGAGAGTTTCTAGTTCTTGCCAGCTTAAGGGTGCGGTAGTCATAGGGTGAGTTGCGTAGGGCAATACTTAAGACAATTCTATACTCTACAATATTTTCAATTACACCAAGACTTAATTTAACGGACACAAACCAACATCCTAAAGTCACATTAACTCTTGTCAAATAATCGCTTCTTGTATCTAATTTTCAGTTCCGCAGCTTGCTCAATTACATATTCTGGTAATCCCTTAACAGTCAAGCTATCTCAGCAGAGGTGAGGACACAAAACCTGGTTTTACCTTTTATTTATCCCGTAAGTTTAAACCGTTCTTGTAAAATACAAGCACTCACCATTCCTGTCAGAGTAAAAGTTACTTGAGTGCGTTTACTGTCATCCATTTCGGGCAGTTGATCTAGGAGTGCAATAACTGCTTTTTGGTCGTAGAACGGTAGTGATTTCATCACCTCGCCTCGCAGAGTATCCTGAAGTAGTTCTTGCAATGGCTGATTGCTTTGCAGAGCATAAGGTGGAGAAGAATACGAGTGCTTTTTACGATGATACATCGTGTCTGTCAAGAAAGGGCGTGCCGCTTCTCGCAACACATATTTTTCGGTCGCACCACGGATTTTGAGTGAAACAGGAAAGTCGCGCACTAGCTCAACCAGATGATGGTCAAGAAATGGCAGACGCCCCTCAATAGAATGTGCCATTTCTACACCATCGCCCAGCATTCTCAAAACGTAGTTTGGTAAAACCGTTTTAGACCACAAATAAAGGGATTGATTGACGGGTTCCCGCCCAGTTAGTTGACCCTGTACATCTAAGCGATTTAAAAAAATCCGAAAGGCATCGCGTTCTGCCACAAAAGCAGCAAATGCAGGCGTATAAAAAGGGTAAAGTTTCTTGATACCAGCTTTCATCAGGCCAACTGAAATATTTTTGAGCCAAGTTGGTACAAAACCTAAAGTCCGCTGCACGCCCTTTAAAGGCATCTCTGATGCATCAGTTTCTAATAAGAGCGCAGAAGCTGGATTGTTCGATTGCAATTCTGCTAATAGCTGCTGTACAGTTTGTTCATCTTGTCCTTCTCGATTGTAGAGCAACATATCCTCATGCATAGCGACATATCCTCCGAAGATTTCGTCAGAACCTTCACCGGTGAGTACAACTTTGTAACCCATATCTCGCGTCGCCTTGCTCAATAGATATTTACCAGCCGTGGAGATAGTGTTGGAAAGCCTCTCACCGTAATAAACGGCATCGGCAAAGTTGCTCACAAGATCGGATTGGCTGACTGAAAGGATATGAAGATTTGCCCCGACGTGTTCAACTGTCTCGCGAGCGAAAGCTTGTTCGTCATAAGGGGGTTGATCGAAGGCGATAGTAAACGCCTGTATCGGGTGAGAGGTATGTCTAGCTGCCATTCCCAACACAGTAGCCGAATCGATACCACCGCTGAGATAGCAGCCAACTGGTACATCAGCCCACAAGCGAAGTCGAATTGCTTCGTCCAATGTGTAGCGAAGTTTTTCAATGTATTCGCCTTCACTATATTGAGTAAGAGGCTCGGTCATACGGGGATAATTAAAATCCCAGTAGCGCATCAGTTGCCAGCCAGAGTGCGAAGCCAGCAGAAAATGACCAGGGGGAACTTCATAAATGTCTTGAAATAAAGTCCGATCTGCTTCTAATACAGCGCTGTTGTATTGGAAAAAAGACTCTGGGTTCCAACGAGCAGGTACACCTGCTGCAAATAAAGCCTTGACTTCAGATGCTAAATAGAGAGTACCACCATTTTCTGTATAATAAAGTGGCTTGATGCCAAAGCGATCGCGAGCCGCAAATAGTACTTGATTGCGTTCATCCCATAGCACAAATGCAAATTCGCCTCGCAAACGCTGTAAGCATTGTGTACCAAACTCGTCGTAGAGATGAAGGGCAATTTCACTGTCAGAGCGGGTACGAAGCCTATATCCCCATTGTTTCAAGTCAGCCTGTATCTGTTCAAAGTCATAAAACTCCCCATTGACGACAATATGCAGGTTTTCCTCTTCGTTAGCAATCGGCTGTTCGCCAGTTGTCAGGTCAATAATGCTGAGTCGGGCATGACCCAATCCAACTCGTTGATTGGGAGAAATCCAATAGTTTTGTCCATCTGGCCCCCGATGGTGTAAGCTTTGTGTTGCCCGTTTCAATGCCTCTTGGGAAATTGGTTCCTGTTTTGATAAAAATGCAACAATTCCACACATCAGTCTCAATTTAGCTTAATTTATTGGGTTCCGAACGAGTAGCACCGATCTACTGAATTGAATTTCCTCACTCAGTTTAATTGCATCGGATGTACTGGCGATCTTTTTCGTTGATAACTGATGCGCGTGGGTGATGGTCGAGGCGCACCACCGAGTACGCTTATTGTCTTTGGGTTGGGTGTAAGTAGCGTTAAATCATAGTTGCGTAGCAACTTGGCGAGGATGATGGCCATCTCACTTTTCGCAAAGTTCATCCCTGGACATTTACGCCCACCTCCGCCAAACCCCATAATAGCATACTGGTCTTTGCCTTCGCTCCGTTCTTTGCTAAAGCGATCGGGGTCAAAAAGAGGTGGATTGCTAAACTTGCTTTCTAGATAATGGGAACTTCCGGCGGCTATAACCACACGCCAGCCTGCGGGAATTTGATAATCCCCGACTTGAACCTCCTGTTCAGTGACCCGCAGCAGCATATCTGCGGAAGGTTTCAGCCTGACTGTCTCATCAATCACTTGGAAGGTTAGTGGCAAGCTTCTAAAACTCATAGCATCGATGCTGTCATTTAGAACTTCAACTTCAGTTTGTAAGCGTGCCAAAATGTTCGGGTGTTGGAGGGTGAGGAGAACACACCAGGCGGCTTGCCGTGCGGTGGTATCATTTCCGGCAAAGATCAGACCCAGCCATAGGTCTGCCGCCTTTTGGTCGTCGAGGTAGGTTCCATCGTCCAAAGGAGTATTGAGTAACAAAGATATAACATCGTCGTAGGCCTCAGGAGCTTGACGACGTTGTTGGCAAAGGCGACCTAGAATGTTTCGGATCTTTGCCCTAGCGCGATCGCGACGTTTATATCTAGGCAGTGGCCAGTCAGGGGGTAAGATGATGCTCACGGACTTGGCAATATCCGAATATGCTTCCCAGAATTCCGAACCTAATTCATCTCGGAAATTTGCTCCAGCAAAGGCGTGCCCAGCAATAGACCGCGTTACTAGGCGCATCTCGTCCATAATATCCATCTCGCCCGACTCCCCTAAACGATCGAGCCAGACATCAACTTCGTAGTTCATGGCATTTAAGTAGCGCAAGCTACGTTCTCTGCCGAAGATGATTGGTAGAAAAATGCGATGCTTTTTGTACTGCTCCTTTGAGGCAGTAAGGAATATTTCACCTATGGCATATTTTAGGATTTCATAGCCCTTGGCGATATTTAAGCTTTTGTCAGTTTCGTTGTAAAACCATTGATGGTATTCACTGCCAGTGACCACCACTATCGGCTTGGGGATCTTAACAGTAAATACATTACCTAACTCCTGATAGCCCTTGTAAAACAGAGCACCTTTGTCGTGCATAAATTCTGGAAGATGCCCAATAATCGGCCACCCCCCTTTGAGTACAGGTGGGAGTTGTATCGGATCTCCTGATTTCAAAGAGGAAGGATTTTCAAGGCTATCTGATAGATTATATTTCATTTAGTTCACTCCCCAAAATTGGCCTATGTGAAAGTAAGTGCGGTACTGCTATATTTAGACCCAGAAGAATAAATCTGACTCTATCATTGTTTAGAGCAGTGATTTGATGAAATAATAGGTGGATGGCTTCGAGACACTGCGTGATTCTACACGATCTGCTTGAGTCAAACAATAGCCGTATCTGTTTTATCTTTGGTGTAAGCAGTCTCCTTTTTGAGCGACTATCAACGCTCGGCGGGTGATGATATTTCGTCCAAAGCAAAATAGCCGTTGTAATCCTGCATATAAACGGCTGCTCGATGTCTAAAGAGAATGACAGCGGGAGTGCAGGTCGTCAATTCCATGTCATATTCAGGAATGCGTACTTTTGCACCAACTGGGTACAAGCGATTCCAGCGCTCAACTTTTTTTCGCGCCTCATCAGCTAGTTTCTCTTTATCCACAGTAAACTGGGTATTAAATTGGCTGGAACGTTCATCAGTGCGATCGCCCTTCATAGAGAACTGACTTGCCAAGGAGGGATCGACTTGACGATCGTCTTGAATATTAGAATTTTTTGGAGTATTGTCTGGCTGCGCTTGATATTCTCGTTTGATACTTGGGATTAACTTGGTTAAGATTCTACCGACACCTAGTTCCTCAAACTGCATTTCGTCTTGGGACAGCAGATAACCGATGCTTTCAGACCAGCGCACAGGAGATGTAATCTGATCTGCTAACTGGGATGCAATCTCTTCTTGTCGATAGGGTCGTGCATTGACGTTGCATACCACAGGAATCGTCAGTTTTGAAAAAGAAAAGTTTTCCAGATACCGCGCAAACTCTTCTCTTGCAGAAACCATATAGGGAGAGTGAAACGCACCACTTGTGTTGAGAGAAACGTAAACCGCTCCCTCATCTGCTAGGACTTGCTTGGATTTCTCGATGTCTGCTTTGGGACCTGATACAATGGTTTGATGTGGCGAATTGTAGTTTGCAATATAAACTGCTGACAGTCCATGAAAGTCTAGCATTGTCCGAATGTCGGCTGCCGCAGGGCCAATTACAGCTCCCATCGCACCATTGGGTGAACGGCTCATGAGTTCTCCGCGCTTTGCCACTAGGCGAATACCATCTTCAAAAGAAAAGGCTCCTGAACTGTGAAGTGCGTTGTATTCACCCAGACTGTGACCGGCTAAGAAATTAGGTAGCTTTCCAGATTCGGCTAGACGCAGTTTGTAGGACAGCGCATTAACGACAAAAAGCGCCGGTTGAGTGAATTGTGTCCGATCAAGCTGGTTGTTTGGATCTTCTGTACACAACGTAACTATTGAATACTCAAGAATGTCACTGGCAATTTCCGTTTCCTCTGGAAATATTGCGAACAGTTGTTTTCCCATTCCTCTTGTTTGTGAACCCTGCCCAGGGAAAAGATAAGTAATCATTATGAATTAAGTTGCGATGGGAGCAATGCGATTTTGTGAGATGCTGAAACAGCAGGGGGAGCAGGGGATGCAGGGAGGGGGATTAGTGATTTCTCAACCAAGGTGATGGATTATTAATCATATTCACCAAACCGGATAAAACTTGGTTGTAATTTGCATAAACTTCTCGTCCTACTTTTACATTCATGTAATTGCATTTGACAGCAAATTCAATCCAAGTTTGGGTTTCTGCTGCTTCAGCCTCACAATCATTTAATTTAGCGATAAAAGCAGCTTCATAACGCCGTTTTCTCCATGCTTCAGCTAAATTAGCACAAACAGAACGTGAGGATCTACGAATTTGATCAGTTAACGAATATCTCTCCTCCACAGGGAACTTCTTTGATAACTGAAAAATTTTCATTGCCGCTTCAAAGGCAATTTTATAAATCCCCAAATCTTTATGATCTTTGATTGCTTCTTTATTCATTGTTTTACCTCCCCTGCTTCCCCTACCTCCCCTGCCTCCCCTGCTCTCTTCACCATGATCTCACTCTCCTGTTGCGATTCAGTATATAAGTTCCGCACTATGGTTCCCAAGGAAATTTTCCTTCGTTAACGTATCTCCGAATATTGTGGAGATTCTCTTGAGAGCAAAACAACTGCTCGTTTGTCGAAACTGCCAACGATTGCGATCGCATCAGCATATCGTTTAGCTGGTGCATATATTTTTTATACTCGGATACGGCTGAATTCGACAGTCGGCTCAGACGAATCAGATGCTTACGTAACAGAGATTCGCTGTCTTCAGAATAGGCATCCACTAAACCACTGGCGGATGCGTCCTGGACTGAAATCGGCATGGTCGTCAACGTCATATAATGAGATTTTTGCACACCCACTTTGCGAATTAGAAATGGTAACACACAAGCGGGAAACAGACCAAACATGAGTTCGGAGAGCGCGAAAGTTGCTGATTCATCCGCTAGTACGATATCGCAGGCGGCAACAAATCCAACTCCACCAGCCCGCACCTTACCTCGCACATGGGCAATTGTGACAAATGAAGCGATCGCCAGCTGCGTCCATAAATGGTACAAGCGTTCAGCATTGACCCTCCCAGCCGCATCATTCTGTTCAGCGATTTGGCGAAAGTCTGCACCAGTACAGAAAACATCCGGCAGTCCCTCAATCACAACGACACAAACCGCTTGTGATTTCTCTCTAGTTCTATTCTCACAAATGGCCAGGACATCTGTAAGTTCGGTTACGAGACGGTTGGTAATCGCATTTTCGGAATCTGACTGACACAGCTGAATGCGACAGGTTGATCCCTGAAACCGAACGTTGATAGTTTGATACGTTAGCTCACCCATTCATACTCACGATGGAATTCTCGAATCTCGCGTAAGGTCAACAATGGTTTATCTTTCCAGGCCGATCGCATACCCGTAAGCATTGTGGGGTCTAAAGTCACATTTCTCGTTCCGAACCGGACACTGCGATTGCCTTGGAAAAGGTCTTCGTATTCCTCAATGGAAATCTGATAGCGTCGGTCTAGCATCGCCGCGATCTCAAACTGACGCTGCCACTGCTGTCCATTTGCTGTCACCACACCACTGTAGAACTCGGAGCAACAGCCCGAACCGTAGGAAAAGCAACCTAGTCGCTTTGGTGTCGTGAAATCACCATTGTCGATCGTACTGGACAAAGATAACATCACCGTTCCACCCATAATATTGCCCACCCGTTGGCAATAGCGAAGTCCTAGTGCAACTCGCTGATTAAAGTCAAGTTCAATATCGTTTAACTTTACCTTAGTGAATTTACGCATCATCATCCGGTGTGCCCCTTTGACCATGCCACCAAAAGGCGTGTGGAATGTTAAGTACCCAAAGGTGTCTTGATAGTCTACGCCTGAAACTCGCTTCTGATACTCAATAAACGCGTTCTCACAGCAGTCGAGATACGACATCATAGACAGATCGACATCTCCCGATTCACTGTCTGGCACGGGACGGCAGGTATCCATGACCTCGTAGCCGTAATAGCCGTTTGCGCCCACATCGACTTGAAACACCTTTGGGTCGTCACTAACGAGAATGGCTACTGCCCCTGCACCTGAACTTGGCTCAAAATAAGACCAGTCGTTGGTGAGTGCTTCACCCCCGGCGGTGACAACGAATCGGGAGATATCGGTGGCTACAACCAACGCCTTAGCACCCGGTGATGTTTGCGAGAGGATGAAATTAAGGGCCATTTGTAATCCGGCAGTCGCTGCATAGCACGCTTGCTTCAACTCAAATAAGCGACAGCATCGATTCAAACCCAGGTATTGATGAATGTAGGCGCTAATGGATTTACCGAAATCAATCCCTGATTCTGAGCAGGTAATGAGCAATTCTATTTGTCCTTTTTCCTCTTCTGAGAGGGAGTCGATTAAAGGTTTGGCAGCGTTGACACCAAAAGTGATAGGATCTTCAAACGGGAGGGCAACTGCTTTTTGCTTCATTAATAAATTTTCAAACCGCCGCATATCTAGCTGTCGATGACGAGCCAGATCCATCACATCAAGAACGACACTACCGCCAAAAGCATTCATGCTTTCGATTCCAACTGATATCATGATTGTTCCTCGCTTAACATCGTCCGAGACATAATGCCGTATTGATGCCGCCAAACCCCATACTCAGGGCGATCGCATATTCAATCTGATGTGTAACAGATTTTTCCCGAACCCAGTTAAAATTTGAGTCGATTGGACTTTCTAAGTTTCGCGATGGATGAAGCATTCCCGCACGCATTTGTAGAACTGTTGTCACCACCTCAACAGCTCCGGCGGCGCTCAGTCCGTGACCGATCAGTGACTTGGTTGTATTGATATATGCGTGGGACAGACCTGCCTCGCGAATGGCTGAAATTTCAGTATCGTCGCCAGCGATCGAACCGCTACCGTGGGGATTGATATAGTCGATCGCTGGCGGCAACAATCCAGAACGAGCCAATGATTCCCAGATGACAGACAGTTCACCTTCTTTGGATGGATTGGGGTTGCGGTTTCCGTCCATCCTGGTTGCCCACCCCAAAACTTTGGCATAGGGCGAAACGCCAGAACGAGCCGCTGTATCTTCTTTTTCAATCACCACCACACCACAGGACTCGCCAAAAATAAATCCGTCACGATCGCGATCGAAAGGGCGACTGGCTAATGATGGCTCATTAGCATAACGATTTGACCCCATAGCCCCCATAGCTCGCAGTCCTCGACACTCCCAATGGGACAGATCCATCAAAGCTCCCATCGCGATGCAGACATCAACTCTACCACTTGCAACAGCTTCGCTTGCCTCAATGACTGCCAACTGACCGCTAGCCGACGCACCCCCTACGGTATGCGCGAATCCTTTCACAGGAAAATATTGGGTACAGAGTCCACAAATATCACTGTCAAGAAATGTCGTGCCATAACTCGGTCTGAGAAAATGAGTCCGATCTGCATATTTTTCCTGAATCAGCACCAATTCACGCTGCTGGAAATTCGAGCCACCAACAATTAGACCGATGCGGCAAGGATCGACATCATCAAGTCGGGCATCCCGCCACGCTTCATCCAGGGTAGAAACTCCGACTTGAGCCGACCATGAGGCTGTCCGTAAATCTTTCTCGGCAATCCCATCAGGAATCACAAGATTGTCAATTTCGCAACCCAACAGACGCAGATTGGCATCAGCGATCTTTCGCCCAGGTCGATTGAGTTCAGCAAAAGCAGATTTTCCAGCAAGTATCGCCTCTAAAAAATTAACTTTTCCTTGCGCGATCGCAGTGGTGACTCCAACTCCTGTAATCAGTATTTTAGCTAAACTGATGTTTTTCATACAGCAGATCGGTAAACTCGCCTATATTCTTGATTTTTGCAAGCTCAATTAGAGGGATTTTTAGCGATAGCGATTCCAGCGTCATCATGACAATATCGGCTCGATCCATCGAGTTGGCTCCTAAGTCGGCGAGTCGATCCGTCTCAATAAAGGAATGCCTCTCCAGTTCTGGAATAACTTCACAAGTGTGTTGGACAATGATGTTAAAGATACTATCCCTTGTAATCTCTGTTGTCATCTCGATTCTCATTTATTCTAGGTCAATTGCACTTAATTGAACCAGTATTTATGCTCTCTTTTTTGCCTTTACCAGCATATACCCAAGATTCTCACACATATCCTCAAACATTCCGACCCAGCGGTCGATCGCTTGACTCTCAACGTATTGCAGAATTTCGGTCTCATACTGTTTGAACGCGACTTTAACCTTTGGAACCAGAGGAGGAATCACAAATTCGGTTACGTCATCAATTTCGATCAGGTCAAACCCAGCTTCATCCAACAGTCCTGGATAATCTTCCTTTGGAATAAAGACCGAATGAATTTTTTCTTTGGCAAACGTCTTAAATTCTTCGGTAATGTTTGACCGTGTTGGCAAGTCAGCGATTAGTAATGTGGCCCCTGGCTTCAAGATTCGATAAGCTTCTCGTAGGGCTTCGCGGTGTCCCATGTGAAAAATGGTTTCAAAAAACCAGCCTCCGTCATAGGTTGCGTCATCGCAGGGCATTTCCAAGGCATTGCCCTGGATGAAGCGGACTCGATCGGACATACCAGCTTCCTGGGCTAGCTGCTTCGCCTTGTCGTATTGGTACTTACTGATGGTAATTGCATCAACGAAACATTCTTTCGCTTTTGCAATCCGCATAGCTGGGACACCAACACCGCATCCCAGATCGCAGAAGCGTTCTCCCTGAGATATCTCCGACTTGTCGATCATAATCTGAGTCAGGCGGTCGGCTGCCTCACCAAGACTGGCGTCAGGATTCTTTTTATCCCAATAGCCCCAATGAAACTGCCCGTCAAAGATGAGATGCCCTCCTTGACCTCCGGGCGCATTATACATTTCTGCTACCTTTTCTGGTATCGGACTGCTGATAGTTACGCCATTTTCCTCAATATCAGACTTACTCACTGAGTCCCCCATAACCTATAAATAGGATTTAGATTCTATTAACCTAATTTTGCTAACAGCATTATAGGTTATAAGCAGTTAGGTGAATGTTTACACTTGTGATTATTCCCGTTATTAATTTATATCAAGTTTATGGAGCAAATAACCTCAACAGAATTTAAGTCAGATTTTCTAACTGAAGCACGAGTTAGTCTAGGATTGGCTGTGCCCTTAGCAGTTGCTCAACTAGCCGAATTTACCATACCTGTGATCAATTCGGTAATGATGGGTTTACTTGGCACTCAAAATTTAGCGGCGGGTGCTTTGGGTGTAGTTATTTTTCTGACTCTGGCATCTATTTGCATTGGTATTCTCAGAGCAGCAGGGGCACTTGCTGCCGAGGCTTTTGGAGCAAACAATCTGGATAGGGTCAGCCGGATTAATTGTCAAGGACTGTGGCTGGCAGTTGCCCTATCTTTACCCGCAATGCTTCTCTTATGGAACTGTGATTCTATATTGCCCTTATTAGGTCAAGAAGAAAGCAATATTTTATTGACAAAAAGCTATTTACATGTGGTGGTTTGGGGATTACCTGCCATGCTGGGTTTTTTATATTTAAAACAAATTGCTGCTGCCATCAATTTTCCCCAATTTGGCATGGTAATTATAGTTGTCTCTTTACTGCTGAATATACCTGTCAATTACGTACTGATGTTTGGCTTTTTAGGTTTCCCTGCCCTTGGTTTAGCTGGAATAAGCTGGGGAACGATGCTCGTTTATTGGGTGAGTTTCTTAGCCTCAGTTATGCTGATTTATTTTCATCCTAACAGTAGAGACTACAAGCTTTTTCGCTATTTGGATGAGTTTGATCGAGAGATATTTGGTAAAATTTTTCAGCTTGGATGGCCGACGGGAATTCAATTAGCAATTGAAATGGGGCTGTTCACCATCACGGCAATGCTAATGGGAAGGTTGGGAACCTCCAGTTTAGCAGCCCATGAAATTGCTCTCCAGGCATCAAGTATCTTTTCAGCAATTACAATGGCAATTTCTTACGCGGTTACGGCGAGAGTAGGGCAGATGATGGGAGAGAAGAACCCTAAGGGAGTAATGAGGGCAACCTTTGTTAATCTTAGTTTAAGCGGACTGTTGGCGTTCGTTGTAGCGATAGGTTTTGAACTGTTTTCCCAACCCATTGCCACCCTTTATTTGGACATTAATAATCCTGATAATGCCGTAGCAATTACTCAGGCAATAAATTTCTTAAAATTAGTTGCAGTCTACCAAGTTTTTTCCAGTATTAAAGGAATTGCGGTTGGGGCTTTGTTAGGATTGCAAGATACCCGCGTACCTATGATAATTAACACATTGTCTTTCTGGGGTGTTGGGCTGGGTGGAGGTTATCTAATGGGAATAATTTTAGGATGGGGAGGAACTGGTTTATGGTACGGTTTAATTATGGCTCCGGCAATTTCCAGCCTAATTTTAGTAGGGCGGTTTTATCTGAGAGCGAAAAAATTTGAGGGAGATTTAACTGGAGTTTCTGGTCAGACCCCAGTTTCAAGCTTGTCTACTTAGGCAATGTATCCTAGAGATAGCAACCAAGGTAGTATGCAATTTGGGCAACTTGGTTTGGCTCTCGCATCAGGGTAAAATGATCTCCATTAATGATGTGTACACTCAGTTCGCCTTTAATTAGCGTGTCCCATCTAACTCTGTCTCCACCATTACTGACTGTATGCGAGGCTTGGGCGACTGACTCACTTGCTAGAAATGATAAAACTGCCCCGTTATATGGCTGCGGGTGATACTGCGTTAAGGCCAGCATATTTACTTGAAAAACCCGCCATAAGCGCTGTAATTGCTCCAAAGACAACTCAGATGGGAAAAGTTGATGATGTTGGGTAAGTTTGAATACTTGCTCTAAAGAAACTAGTTTTCCTTCTAGTGACTCTAGAACTGAGTGCAAGCTTTGTCTCGACTGCCCAGCTAAATCTTTTATGAACTCCACAAGGAGTTGATCCTTGCCTGGTATGTCTTCAGCAGTCGGGATATGGCTATCAATCAGAACTAACAATGCAACTGTCTCCCCTCGATGAATAAGCTGTTGTGCTATCTCGTAGGAAATTATACCTCCCATCGACCAGCCGATAAGGTGATAAGGGCCCTGAGGTTGCACCGTCAAGATTTCCTCAAGGTAGTGACTGGCCATCGCCTCAATGGTGTTCAAAGTCAGCTGCTGTTCTATCAAGCCTAATGATTGCAGTCCATAGATAGGATGTTCCTGCCCTAACTGTTGGGAGAGTGCTGCATAGCACAGTACGTTCCCACCTACCGGATGAACACAGAACAGAGGAACTTGTTCTCCTTTAAGCTGAATAGGGACTAATACTGAATTAATCGCATTAGACATCTTTGAAAAAGAATCTGAAGCTTTTATCTGGTCTTGGTGAAAATCTAATTTCTGGAGATGTCTATTAATAGTAGAATGATTACTGGCTTTGAGCAGTTGGGATAGTTGGGCAATAGTGGGGTTCTGGAGCAGGGTAGCCAAGGGTAACTCTGCCTGAAATATGTTCTTTATTTGAGCCATGACCCTGACTGCTACAAGAGAATCTCCTCCTAACATAAAGAAATCATCGTGGATTCCCACCTGCCCAAACCCAAGAACATCCTCCCAGATATCAGCAATAATCTGCTCAAGCTTGTTTCTCGGAACAACATAAGCCTGAGTTATTGGTGGTCGTTGGTGTGCCTGTTTGGGTAGATCCTCCTTCGATGATTCTTCTAAAAAACTAAGTAGTGTAGAGACTTGGTTTTGCTCAATCCGAGAATGTAAATCTCGTGTCGATACAATAACTTGAGGCAGTGTATTACACAAAAGACGACGAAAAACATCTACGCCTTCTGCGGGTAATAGCCCTAACTTATGGTCTTTGTGAAGTATATTTGTAGTTGCGATCGCTTGTTCGTGCAGAGCAAAATCAACAGGTTGACTAATATTTGGGTAAAGATGATCTGAACGGACTTTGTTTAGCGCCTCTTTGTCCTGTAACGATACAACGAGCTTGCCGATGTGCTTCGCTTGTGCCATATATTCAAAAGCGATCGCCACTTCTGAAATTGGGAATACTTGATGAGGAAGGGGACTAAGATTCCCATTTTTGAAGTGTTGCACCACTTCCAGAAATATTGAACTAAAGTTAGGGATATTCGGCTCCAAATCGATGGTAAAGAAGGATAAGCTTTTCTCAGAAAGCCGTAAACCCACCTGGCTGTTCTCATCAATATTTTGCTTGCCAAGTTCTAGAAAGCGTCCGTAAGGTGCCAGAATTGACAAGCTTTTGGGTATGAATTCTCCCCCTAAAGAGTTCAAAACTACATCGATACCCTTGCCGTTGGTGTATTGCATCACTTCATCGGCAAAAGCCAAAGACCTTGAATCCATCACATATTCAATTCCCAGAGAATGCAGAAACGCCCGTTTTTCTGGACTGCCAGCTGTGACAAAGATTTCTGCACCGATCGTTTGGGCAATTTGAATAGCAGCCATGCCCACACCTCCGGCGGCGGCATGGATGAGAACACTTTCCCCTTTGCAAAGCCTGCCCAATTTATTCAGCGCATAGTAGGCTGTCATAAAGGAAATCGGAATTGTTGCTGCCTCTTCTAAACTCAGATGATTTGGTTTGGGTGCGACATAGGAGGCGGAAGTTGTTGTAAATGCGCTAAAGCAGGAAGAAGAAAAGGCAATGACTTCATCTCCTATCTGATAACCCTCGACACCTTCTCCCAGCGCCACAATCTTTCCTGCACATTCCAAACCGAAGTTTAAAGGAGTATTAGATTGAACTGGAAGCATCCCCAGCGCTAAAAGCACTTCCTTGTAGTTGAGTCCGGCAGCACATATCTCTATTTCTACCTCACCTGCACCTGGTTTCTGGCGTCTGGCAGTTTGAAATCTTAAGGTTTCTAAAATACCAGGAGAGGATATTTCCAAACAAAAATTCTGGCTTTCAGAGGCGGAAAAGTTTTTTTCCTTTCGATCGATTTGATCGGGTGTTAAGGGAAGATCCAAGGTTCCAACTCGTTGTTTTGCCGCCGCTGCCGCCATCCCGACTTCCTGCCAGCCATCCCAGTTAATACTTACTGTGAATGTTCCATTTTCTGAGGTTTTATGATGAGCGAAGGCATCAAGAAAGGCATTGGCTGCACAATAGTCTACCTGTCCAAAGTCATTTAGAATTGAACTGAGTGATGAACAAAGAATAAAGAAATCTAGCTGAACATCCTTGAAGAGAGCATCAAGTACGAGGGTTCCCCTGATTTTCGGAACAAGAACTTTTTGTGCTATTTCTGGTGTTTTTAGCTGAATCACGCCTCCCCCAGGAACACCTGCTGAGTGGATTACACCATTAATTTGGCCAAATCGCTCTAATGCTTGAGCTATGGCGTTTTGCATTTGTTCCAGGTTGGTAACATCTGCATTGACAATCAAAACCTTAGTACCCAGTTTCTCTATTGCTTGCAATTTTTGGATCTTGTAACTTGTATCATCTTGAGCGTCATGACTAGCTAGCCATTGTTCCCAGTCAGTTTGAGCCGGAAAATCAGAACGCCCTGTCAGGATCAATTTAACCTTAACTGTTAGCGCCAAATATTCCGCCAGTGCCAGTCCTATACCTCCAAGCCCACCTGTAATCAGATAGACTCCGCCTTCCTTTAACCTTTGTATTCCCCCATCTGAGTTCTCTAATCTGACTGACTCGAAAGTTTGTACCCAACGATGTTGTTTACGGTAGGCAATAATTTGTTGGTCGGATTTAACCTTTAATTCTGCTTGCAGCTGTCCGATCAGTTGCTTCTCTTGCCAGGTTTCTGATTGCGGAATAACTACATCAACACTACGACAGCTTAAGTAAGGGTATTCTTTAGGAATAGTTCTGACCGGGCCGATTAAAGTGGCTTGCTCAGGACGTAGTTTCTCTTCTGCGGTTACGTCCTGCATATTATTTGATACAACTATCAATTGAAACTGATCGGTAACATTTTGTTTACCGAATGCCTGAGCAAGAAATAGCAAACTGTAAAATCCTAAATCTAAAGCTTGGTCAATTCCTGCAAATTCTGATGCGGCGTGACTTTTTTCGGCTAGACTCCAAAAATGAACGATGGTTTTAGGGATATCTCCTAGTTCTGCCAACAAAGTTTCGTAGTCCTTGGGTTGTCGAGGATTGAGGGTATATGAGCCTTGATTTTCTTTTTTAAAGGACTCTCCTATCTTGACAACAATCACTTTTTGAGATTCGTTTTGAAGTTGTTTTGCCAGTTGAGAACCCAAGTTGCACTCATTGATAAACAGCAGAACGCTGCCCTGTAATTGCTCTAGTTGACTAACAGAAAGCGGCGACCTTTTCCAGGATGGGACATAAAACCAATCAGCGATATCCGGCTTTTTGCTTGGTGTTGCTTGAAACTCAAGTATATTTTTTCTTGGCGGTTCAATCCAATAACGTTGGCGTTCAAAGGGATAAGTAGGTAAGGGAAGACGATAATGCTGCTCTTGCTTGTAGAATCCAAACCAATCCACCTTTGCCCCAGCAAGCCAGAGTTGCCCCAGTGTGGTGAATAAAAAAGCTATATCTGATTGTTCCTCTTGGGGATGACGGACTGAAGTTAACACCGTTTGTGCAGCTGCTTTGTCTGGATGCCTTTTAGCTAATGTAGTTAGCGTCCGTCCTGACCCCACCTCTAACAGGATTTGCTCAGGTGTTGCCAACAACTTCTCTACACCTTGGGCAAATAGGACTGTGGAACGCAGATGTTGAGCGTAATAGTCAGGATTTGTGGCTTGTGTAGCGGTAATCCAAGTACCAGTAACGTTGGATATATAAGGAATGTTTGGAGGATTTAAGGTAACTTGTTTTACCCGATGTGCAAATGCCTCCAAGATTGGTTCCATCATCTGGGAGTGGAAGGCATGGTTCGTATGCAGACAGCGGCATTCAATGCCTTGTGTAGCCAGCTGATTTTCTAGGGCATCTATTGCTGCGGTGGAACCGGAAACTACGCACTGGAAGGGTTGGTTAATTGCTGCTAAGGAGAGTTCTTGTCCTAACAGAGACTTTACTATGTCTTCGGGCAGGGGAATAGCGAGCATTGCCCCATTGGGAAGTTGCTGCATCATTTGCCCTCGTGCTGCTACCAGAGATAAGGCAGCTTCTAAGGAAAAAACTCCGGCGATACAAGCGGCGACATATTCGCCAATACTGTGACCGATCGCAGCCACAGGATTCACCCCATAAGACTGCCATAATTTAGTTAAGGCATATTCAATCACAAAAATAGCTGGTTGAGCAATCGCTGTTTGTTGAAGTTGCTTTGATGCGCGATCGCTATTTTCCTCATCAGGGTAGATTAGATGACGCAGATCGAGTCCTAATTGAGGCAAGAGAATTTCTGAGCATAAATCAACTTGTTCTCGAAATATTGCCTCGGTTTGGTAAATTTCCCGCGTCATATTCACATACTGGGAACCCTGTCCGGGAAACATGAAGACAACAGACCGATCTACAACTTCAGTGCAGTTGCTAAAAACTTGTTTTGGTTCTAAACTGCTTAAAACTTTGACAGCTTCTCCTAAGTTCTGACAAACTACCATCCTGCGGTGGTTAAAAACCCAGCGACCAATGCTGAGAGTATAAGCGACATCAGCTAAATTAAGTTCGGGATGTTGTTTTAAATGGTCAGCTAGATTAGATGTTGCCCGATCGAGGGCGATCGCAGTTTTACCTGAAAGTACCAACAGTTGATAATTTCTCCCCTGCCCCCTGCCCCCTGCCCCCTGCCCAAAAACAGGTGCTTCCTCAAGAATTACGTGAGCATTAGTACCCCCAATTCCAAAAGAACTAACCCCAGCCCGACGAGGAATGTTATTTGTTTTCCATTCACTAAGAGTTGTATTGACGTAGAAAGGACTATTAGCGAAATCAATTTTGGGATTGGGTGTCGAGAAGTTCAAACTAGGAGGCAGCAATTTGTGTTGTAGCGCCATTACACTTTTAATCAGACCTGTCACACCTGCTGCTGCATTCAAATGTCCGACATTTGTTTTCACCGAACCAATCGCACAGAAGCCTTTTTTATCGGTACTCTGAGCAAAAGCTTGCGTTAAAGCGGCGATTTCAATCGGATCTCCTAGAGGCGTGCCAGTTCCGTGGGCTTCGATATAGGAAATTGTCTCGGCATCTACTCCAGCCACAGCTTGAGCCTCGGCAATCACTGCCGCTTGACCATTGATGCTGGGAGCAGTGTAACCCACTTTCAGGGCACCATCGTTATTGATCGCCGAGCCTTTAATGATTGCCTGGATGCAATCTCCATCAGCTAGAGCTTCGTTTAACCTTTTTAAGACAACAATTCCGACACCGCTACCGCCAATAGTTCCCTGTGCATTGGCATCAAAAGCACGGCAGTGTCCATCGGGGGATAGAATCATTCCCTCTTGATACAAATAACCCGTATTTTCTAGAAAGCTGAGAGAAACTCCACCAGCCAAAGCCATGTCACATTCCCCATTGAGCAAACTTTGGCAAGCAAAGTGAACAGCAGCTAAGGAAGTAGAACAGGCCGTTTGCACATTCACTGCCGGCCCTGTCAAATTGAGTTTATAAGCCACCCGCATCGGCAAAAAATCTTTGTCGCTGGAGATTAGTAGTTGTAAAGGATCGACTGTCTCTAAAAGGTCGTGGTTTGGAGTTAGATTGTTGAGCAAATAACTATTCAGACCCAGACCCGCATAAACACCGATTAAACCCTTGTACATTTGGGGATTGTAACCAGCCTGTTCTAAAGCTGTCCATGCCGATTCTAAGAATAGGCGCTGTTGCGGATCGATGATCTCAGCTTCTCTAGCACTATAACCAAAGAAATTCGCATCAAATAACTCCATGTCTGACAGAACAGCATTAGCTTTTACATAGTTGGAGTTACTCAGCCAATCTGGATCGACGCCAGCCTTTAACAATTCCTCGTCTGTAAACCAAGTGATAGATTCTACCCCAAGAGATAGATTCTGCCAAAATTCATCAATATCTTTGGCTCCTGGAAACTGACCCACCATTGCAATAACGGCGATTTCATAATTATTTAACTCTTCGTTGTTATTGACATTATCCATTGCCATATCTTCACTATTGATTACGAGAACGGTGCTGTCGCCTGAGTTGTAATTGTCCGTTTTTTAAAGCTTTAATATCACTCTGAATTTGGTTGCGAGGATTATTTTTCTCGGATGTATCTTGTTTAGGCAACTTCCCGCTTAAGTATTGACTTAAAGTCTGGATAGTTGGGTACTTAAACATATCAATTATTGACAGTTCCGAACTCAATACTGCTTGCAATTGTTGATTAATTTGTACTAGAAGTAGCGAATGACCTCCCAGTTCAAAAAAATTATCGCAAATTCCCACTTTTTCTACTTGCAGCGCCTTTTGCCAAACTTCAGCGATGATTTTTTCCACCTCTGTTTTTGGCATTACATAATTAGCTTCATCTAAAAGAGTTGGCTCTGGTTTCGGAAGAGCGCGACGGTCTACTTTTCCATTGGGGTTTACAGGTAGTGCTTTGAGAAACACAAAAGCAGAAGGTATCATATAGTCGGGTAATTTCTGTTTGAGGAAGCTTCGTAACTCGCTAGTACTGGGGGGGTGAACTTGGGGAACAATATAGGCGATCAGACGCTTCAAATTGGGATTGTCTGCTTCTGCAATCACCACAGTTGAGCGGACTTCTGGGTGTGTCTCTAGTACAGCTTCGATTTCCCCAGGTTCGATGCGGAAGCCGCGAATCTTAACTTGATTGTCGCGGCGACCAAGATATTCAATATTGCCATCGGGTAAGTAACGACCGAGATCACCCGTGGCGTAAATTCGTTCTCGAACAGAGCCTTCTCGCGGACTAACAAATGGATTGGTGACAAATTTGCGCTCAGTAAGTTCTGGGTTATTGAGATAGCCTTGCGCTAGACATTCACCACCAATAAAAATTTCTCCAGCGATGCCGATGGGCATTAGATTGTAGTGTTCGTCCAAGATGTAGATTGCGACACCAGGAATGGGACATCCAATCGGAGGCAAGATCGGCCAAGAGTTGACATCCTGCTCCAGAGTGAATGATGTGATGACATGACTTTCCGATGGGCCGTATTGATTTTGTAAAATGCATCCAGGCGCATCTCGAAACATCTGGGAAATTGCTGAGGTGATTCTGAGAGCTTCGCCAGCGATAATCACTTCGCGCAAGGTATGCAAACAACGTCCTGAGATCCGAAGTTGTTCGGCAAGACTGCTCAGAGCAACATAGGGAAGATACAAACGCTGAATCTGCCGATCTTCGATTAACTTAACTAATCCAGCCGGGTTACCACGCACGTTCTCGTCAATCAATACCAGGCTACCTCCGCCGCCCAGAGTGGAGAATATTTCCTGAAATGAGACATCAAAATTCAGTGAGGCGAATTGCAGGGTTCGAGGTGTTTGACATTCTCCGGCTTGAGAAATCTGCCACTGGATCAAATTGATCACGGCTCCATGTCCCATAGCTACCCCTTTGGGTTGTCCGGTAGAACCCGATGTATAAATGACATAAACCAAGGAGTTCGCAGGTAGTAGGGGAGACTGCGGAATTTCCTGTGGTATTTCGCCCTCCTCTACGTACAAAATTGGCAGTCTTTGTTTCTCCGACTCGAACAGATTTATCAGTCGATCGCGGAGCTTTTCCTCAGTCAGAATAACGATCGGCTCTGCATCTTCGATGACAAAAGTCAGACGTTGCTGCGGATAAGCCGGATCGAGCGGCAAGTAGGCAGCCCCCGCCTTCAGAACTGCGAGAATCGCCACTACCTGGGAAATGGAGCGTTCAGTGAATATACCCACAATCGTGCCAGGTATAACACCCATTTCCCGCAGACGGTTAGCTAATCCAGCAGATTGCCGATCTAATTCCAAATACGTCAGCGCTCGCTGATTGTGGATAACTGCGACTGCTTCGGGTGTTTTCTGTGCTTGGATCTCAAATAGGTGGTGGACGCATTTCTGTAGGTCATCAGCTTTTTTGTGGACGCGATCACCAATGCTGCATTTATTCAGCAGCTTTCTTTGTTCGTCGTTACTCAGTAACTCCAAGCTATGAATCGGTTGATTGGGATTTTGGCAGACCGCTTTTACCAGGTTGCTAAAATGTTCTGCCAGCCGGACGATAGTAGCTTGCTCAAAAAGGTCGGTATTATACGCCATATTCAGCAAGATTTCGTTGCATTGCTCAACGATTTCCAGGCGGAGTTCGATTTCCCCTGCCGGACTAGGCCCTGCTACTACCGAAACGCCCTCCAACTGATCTTGCAATGTCTGTTCTACCTCTGGTCTCCAGAAACTTTGCATTGCAAAGGAGGTTTGGAACACCGGGGAATGCGCTAGATCGCGAGAAATGCAAAGTTCGGAAACCTGTTTGGGAAACGGGAAGTACCCATGATCCAGTCCATCGGCTACCGTGATTTTGAGGCGCTGCAACAACTCAGCAAACGGCTCCTTGACATTAATTTGCGTTCTAATCGGAACCATATTAATCAAGTAGCCCACAGTGTTGGCAAATCGATCTTCAGGTCTTCCTGCACTCGCAACGCCAACAATGATGTCGCTTTGAAGCGTATATCGAGCCAGCAATGCCTGATAGATTCCGAGCAGTAACACGAACAAGCTGACATTCTGATTCTTGGCCAAAGACCGAAGCTGGTGGGTAATATTTGACTCCAACTTACTGGAGATTGTCGTGCCTGCATAGGTTTGGCTGGGGGGGCGCTCCCGGTCGAATGGCAACGCCAGCAGTGGCAGAGTCCCGCTCAGTTGCTTTTTCCAATAGGATAGACTGGCTTTGCCGCGTTCGCTACAGATTAATGCCTGTTCCCAAGCAACAAAATCTGCATAGTCGGCGCTCTCTGGCGAAGCAATTGCAGGTTCGCTTCCTTTTGAGAACGCGGCGTAGGCGTGCAGGAAGTCGTGCAGCAGAATGGGCAAAGACGACCCGTCAACCACCAGATGATGAATCACAATTAGTAACTTGTGGCGGTTCTGCGACTGGTGAAAGAGATGAAGGCGAACAAGTGGATCGCTTTCCAGATCGAAAACTCGATCGGCGGCGGATCTTAACCGATCTTGTAACACTGCATCCGTTGCGAAATCGCGATCGCCATCCTCGAAGAAAAACTCCGTCTGCGAACGAATGGTTTGGATGGGATTTCCTTTGTCGTCAGTGTGGAATTGCGATCGCAGCATCGGGTGACGCTCCATTAGGAAGGATGCTGCTTGTTTGATGGCATTAACATTAACGAGCCGATCGAATTGTAGCGTTACAGGCACGTTGTAAGCCGACATCTTCGGAACCAACTGGTGCAACAGCCACAATCCGCGTTGTCCTTCAGACAGGGGAAAAGTCGATACACGCACCTTGCTGGTTGTTTGTGGCTCGGAAACTGACTCTGTTTCACTTGTCACATTCAGAGCGATCGCTGCCCGTTTTTGATCAATTAGGCGGCACAGAGCCTCCACGGTTCCATAGTCTGCTAGTTCGCGATGCCCGATCTCGACCTGGAAACGTTTTTGCAGCCGCCGGGCGATTTCCATACTGCGAATCGAATCAACGCCTAGTTGCCAGAGGGATAGGTGCGGTCTAATTTCACTTTCGGTGAGGCCAATGGATTTAGCCACAATTGCGGTGACAATTTCCTGCACGCTCTGACTTGCGTCGTTTGGGTTGGATTTGCCCTGGGCGATCGCCCCGTTAAACTTCGGTTCATCTGAATTAGCACTGCTGGCAACTTCCCAGAAACACCGTTTCTCAAATGGATAAGTGGGCAAAGAAATCCTCTGAACCTGTTTCTGTTCCCAAAGCGACACCCAAGGAATCTTGCCACCCTGAACCCAGAATTGGGCAAGTTTTTCGTAGTTTCGTTGTTCAAGGAATAGCTGTAACACCATCGCGTCGGCACCACCAGCCAGTAGCGTTTGCCATGAGTTGTCGGTTTCGGTAATATTTCCGAAATAAATAGGAATATTACTTGACAAATTACCTTTGGTGTGTAATATATGAGTCAGCCTACTCCTCAACTCCTCAATGCTGTTGACAACCAGTGCCACTCTCGATGCCATCGCCTCGCGCCCTAGCTGGAGCGTGAAGGCCAGATCCGCCAAGGAAACGTCTCGATTGCGATCGAGAAACTCGATCAATTGAGATATTTGAGCTTGCCGGCGATCGTCGTTTTTGGCAGATAAAATGATGATTTGGGGCGAATCCTGGGCAAGTTTCAGAGTCTCTGCACTTGGCTCTCGCGGATATTCTTCAACAATCAAATGAGCATTGACACCACCAGATCCGAGCGCAGTAATGCCCGCTCGTCTAGGCAAACAGATGCCATCAATCGTCAACGGCGACCAAGGCTCAAGTTCTGTCTGCAACTGAAACGGAAGTGAGGCAAAATCGATATCTGGATTAAGCGGTCTGACCACTTTTGTCGGACAAAGTTTTCTGTGCTTTAGCTGTAGCACGACCTTGATAAACTGCGCCATTGCCGAAACGGACTCGCCATGTCCAATCGTCGATTTGAGCGATCCCAGTCGGTAACATTGCCAACGATCCTCAGCGCGATCGCCAAACACTTTTTTCAGGGCATTCAACTCCAGGGAGTCTGCCATCTCCAATCCCATTGCTGCTGATTCGATGTAACCCACTGACCTGGGATCGATGCCACCGCGATCGAGCGCCTGACTAATAACCTCAGCTTGGCGAAGCGGGTTTGGAGCACCGTAAGCGTTGGCTCGACCGCTATGATTTACGGCACTGCTGCGAATAACCGCAACAATAGAATCGTTGTCCCGATGTGCATCCTCAAGACGCTTCAGGACAACAGCTCCGACACCTTCTCCAGGTACAAAGCCAGTTCCGCCTTCGCCAAAGACTCTTGGCATCTTCGATTCAGCCAGCAAGCCGACCTCGCAGAGATACTTATAATTTCTTGGATCGAGATACAGATTGACCGCGCCAACGATCGCCATTTGTAGGTCGCCGCGACGCAGTGCTTCACACCCCTGGTGCAGCGCTACGAGGGCTGAGGAACACATTGTATCCACGGCGACGCTTCCCCCTCGAAGATCCATCGCATGGGAGACGCGATTGACCATAGCGGCAAAAGAAGTGTTGAATCCCACCTTGGTGACTGCACCATATACCCCGATGCGATCGCGCACCGCATCGTCGAGTCCTGACGGCGAATATCCTGCATCTTCAAATGCACGCCAGCATTCCTGCAAGAATACCCTTGCCTGGGGATCGATTTGAGCCGCTTCTCGTGGCGATATATTAAAAAATAGCGGGTCAAAAGTGTCAAAGTCTTCTAAAAATGCGCCCCATTTGCAGTAACTTTTTCCTTGTTCCCGTGCCATCTTCGGATCGGCTTCAAAGAAGCCATCCATGTTCCATCGGTTGTTTTGCAAGTCAGTGATGCAATCTCTTCCCGATTGCAGGTTTTCCCAAAATTCTGTTAGGGTCTTAGCCTGGGGAAATCTACCGCTCATCCCAATTACGGCGATCGCATCTTCGATTGGGTCACGCGACTGATCTAAGGCGATGGTCTTGGCTGCAAAATCTGTAGACGGCTGCTTATTTGCAGTGCTTTCTTGGATGGCTCCTTTCGGCTCAGGATGGTCTTCCAATTTTACCAGCTTCGCAAAGTTTGTCCGTTGAGTTTCGGCGAAATGGTTGACTAAGGCATCAATCGTTGATGCTTCAAAAAGCAATCCCGCCTTCACACCTTCAAAGTTTTTGTTGAGCGCATTGGCCAACTGCGCGATGATTATGGAATCAACACCATAAACGGCGAGGGGTTCTGATGAATCGATTCGGTTTCCATCCATCATCAGAACCTCACCGATCAGTTGTTTGAAGTAAGTCGTCCCCTTTTCCTTCAATTCCTTCAATGCAGATGAAGCGCCTTCCTTGTCGTTCGGTTGCCTAAAGTTAAGTGCTTGCTGTTTTGGAGAAGGTACGGAAGAGATCGATTCTGGCTGGCGAACAACACCGTCACTAACAGCGACAATCACCTGTTGTCCCAACGAATCAGCCGAAGGCGCCGGGTAAGCGATCGCTTGGAAACCCTCTTGCTGGAGAACTCGTTTCCAGTCTTCTGCTAGCAGGAACGGCGATCCAGGCACTCGTGCATCTTCAGCTAACCACCATCCTGCCAACAAACCGAAAGTGAGGTGGGAAATTAATGAAGTTTGGGTAATTTCATTGAGGAAAATCACGCCTTGTCCGCGCAAGGCGGCTTTAGCGTTACGTAGAGAGCGGCGAATATTGGCTGTTGCATGGATACAGTTGGTGGCAATAACTATATCAAAAGAGCCGATTGGAATGCCCTGCTTCGATAGAGGCTGGTCAACGTCAAACAATTGTGTCTGCAAAAACGGATACTTGGGTGCGAAGTGTCTTTTTGCGCGCACCAGAAATGCTGGGGAAATGTCTGTATAAAGATATTCGCCAACGAGATTGCCAAAAGGTTCGAGATGGTGTAATACAGTTGCTGTCGTCGCTCCTGTGCCAGCGCCAATTTCCAGAATTCGTATAGGTGTCAACGCATCGACCCGGCATGTTTCCTGTAGGTAGTTAACTACAGTTTGGGCAAGCAGTTCGTTGAAATGCGTGGCGATCGCATTCCTTTCGTAGATTCCTTCTACCAGTGACATGGAACCATTGGGGAACATGATATCTGTTGCTCGCTTTTCTGCCTTCAGAATCGCTGGAAGTTCGCGCATACAAACATCCACCAGCATGACGATTGACTGGATATGAGGCATACTGTCCCAATCAATTTTCTGGCGATTCCATTCGTCCCAGATATCAGCGAGATTCCCTTGGACGCTATCGGGGACGACTGCGATCGCCAGCCGACGACTCTCTTGCAACCAGAGTTGATAGAATTCTGGAAGAGAGGGTGACAGAGTGGCACGTGGATGCAACAAGTCAAGGCTTGCCAGTGTGCCATGCAGCAGTTTCAGTAGCAAGGTTTCTATGGCTGCAATCGGTTCTAGATATTGCTTTGCTATGGCTGCAACGCGATCGGAATGCCAAGGAATTTGGCTGAGTGCCGACTCAATACAAGACGGATTGACCGGAGGATAAACATCAAGCCACTCATCGTCCTTGACCAAATCGAGCCTGTCTAAACTAGTGGTTTTCAAGAGAGCAAGTTGAGGCAGAGGGCTGACTAGAAAGGCTGACAGCGCTTCTAAACCCTGTTGCGATGCGATCGGCTCAATCCCGCACTGTTTCATGCGGATTTTCGTGGCGTCAGGGATGGTGTTACCAGTCCCTACGTTCCAGTACCCCCAATTTACAACTTTTACAGGGAATGGGAGGCAACGGTTCAACTCGATTGCGAAAGAGTCCTTGAACGCGCAGCCTGCGGCATAACCGCTCATACCCCCACCGCGAGTTAAAGAAATAATAGAGGAAAAAAACAGCATGAAATCTAATGGCTCGTGTTTAAACACGGTTGCCATATTCACACTAACATCGATCTTGGATGACAAAATAGAGCGAAATCGGTTCTCGTCCATTTCACTGAGGCTTTGGTCGAATTGCCCAACAGCCGAATGAATGACACCATGTATTTGGGAGTACCGAGACTTGATGGACTTGTACGCTTCAGTAAGTGATTCTCGATTGGATGCGTCAGCCTGTAAATATTCTGGAGCGTGACCAATTTGTTTTAACGTGTCAATTTTTTGACGAATTTTATCGTCAATTTGCCGACGACCGATCCAGATGACTTTGGCATCGTAATTTTCCATAACGAAGCGCGACCAAGCACTGCCTATGCCACCCGCCCCGCCGATAACGACGTAGACACCACGGTTTTTATAAGCAGAATGAAACTCATCAGCTTCAGGGGTGGGAACGTTCCGCATTGGGATGGGAGTCTGTTGATACCATTCCCCGTCTCGCCAAGCGAAAACCTTGCCTGCGCTATCATCGGGAAAATGTTCTAGATCGACAGACGAAAGCGATCGCCCTTTTTGCAGATCCAAAGCGCGGACGTTCCAAGAAGGCAGTTCTTTGGCAAGGACACCTGCAAAACCATGCACGGCGGAATGCACCGGATTTGACAACTCATCTTTATTAATAGCAGCAATCTGCGTCGTCAGAAAAGTAAGAGCCAGATTTTCTGTAGCGTAGCCAGCCGAGAGCAGGGACTTGACGATCCGAAAGACCGAAAGTATCCCGCCCTCTTGTGCAGACAACACTCTACCATCATCCAGCAACGAACAGTTATCTTCAGGAACAACAATGATAATGTGCTGCCAAGGCGAATCTGTCTTTAACCTGCCTTTGAGAGACTCAATCCGGTTTTTTGCCATATCGCCAAAATAGGATGCGTGATTGAAGCAAGCTCTCAGATCGTCTTTGAGTTCCGCATCTACACCAATAATCAACGTTCGCTGTGTGCGATCGCTAAAAGGCAGGTTTGCTTTCAGTAAAGGTATTGCATTCCAGCACGGCACCAAGGCGTACAGCTTCGCCTGCGCCTCATCTTGCGCCAAATCTGACTGCGTTGCCTTCAGATCCTCCTCATCGCCATTAAGCGGGCAAATCCAATAACTTTCGCGGGCAAAAGCATAAGTAGGCAGACTAATTCGCTGGGGAAATCCCTTGACATAAAGTTTGCTCCACTCAACGGTCATGCCCTTAGTCCAGCCATCAACTAAAGCAGCATATTCACAGTTATTCATCCAACCTGTGATGACTTCAGACACATCCCTGTTTGCCAAAAGACTAGCCAGATATTCCTTGCCAGATTTGATGTCTCCGTAGAACAATCCCGATTTGGTATCCGAATCGTTCCAGGCCATTTGCAGCTTATTTCTCAGTTCGTCCATCGACTCAACCACAAAGCCGAGACGTGTTTGCATCGCTTCTCGTCCAACTTGCAGCGTGTAGGACAGGTTTGCCAGGAAGTTTTCTTCGTCCTGGAGATTTTTAGACCAATTCTCTTCTAAGAATGCTACCAAGTTGGCGACTTGACCTTTGAGACACTCGTTGTTCTTTGCAGAAAGGACGATTGGGAAGGGGCCGGAAAACTCGCATCTAGTATCAATATAACTACGATACTCTTCAATAACGGCGTGTGCAAAAGCACCGGAAAAACCAAAAGAACTGATACCCGCTCGTCTAACGCCTTCGCTCTCCCAATCAGTTAGTTCGCGATTGATATAAAGCGGTGAGCCTTCCAACTTCAGGTAAGGGTTGGGCTGCTTGAGATTGGCAACAGGGGGAATCTGGCAATGTTTGATCTGTAGTATTACTTTAATCAGCCCGGTGATGCCAGCAGCACCCTCTGCATGACCGATATTTGCTTTCACCGAGCCGATCGCGCAAAATCCGATTTTACTAGTATACCGGGCAAATGCGTTCTTGAGACTGTTGGTTTCGATCGGATCGCCGAGCTTGGTTCCAGTGCCGTGAGCTTCTATATAGGTTAGCGTTTCGGGATCGATCCCGGCATCTTCCCATGCTTTGACAATCACGTTTTCCTCACCCGCGACGCTGGGTGCAGACAGAGACGGTGTGTAGCCTCCGTGTGCAAAGGCAGATCCCTTGATGACTGCGTGGATGCGATCGCCATCTTTCTCTGCCTGATCCAGGGGTTTGAGCAGTACACTAGCAATACATTCGGCTGGCACATAACCGTCAGCGGCAGCATCAAATGTATGACAATGCCCAGTTGGAGATAACGCTCCCAATTTGGAAAAATAGCGGTAGTGCAACGACGAGAGTAGCAGGTTAGCACCACCCACAAACGCCATTTCGCATTCCTTGTTTCGCAGTGCTTGACAGGCGTAATGCAGCGCCACCAAAGACGAAGAGCAGGCTGTATTAATTACCATACTCGGCCCCTTGAAATCGAACCAGAATGAAATCCGGTTGGCACTGATGCCACTTCGTCCCGTCCCAGTATAGATATCAAGCGGTAAGCCCAACTCGACAATTTTCTCTGCGTAATCATCAAAACAGATGCCGGCGAAGACACCTGTGTTACTGCCACGCAACTGATTAACCACCCCGGCATCTTCTGCTGCTGCATACATACTTTGCATTAGCAAGCGATTCTGCGGGTCCATCCACATCGCTTCTCGCGGGGAAATATTGAAAAAGGCGGCATCGAATTTGTCTGCATCTTTGATGAAGCTGCCCCATTTGCAGTAGGTTTTGTCTTCGGAACCAGGATTAGGGTCAAACCAGGGACGATAATCCCAGCGATCGCGGGGCACTTCCCGAATTACATCTCTGCCGTCACGGATCATCTGCCAAAACCGATTGAGATCCTCGCATTCGGCGTAAGTGCTGTGCATACCGATGACTGCAATATCGCCATGCAATTTTGCTGACACCTTTTCGTGGCGTTCCGATCTCGATCTATCTAACTTTTCTGGAGTGGTTCTGTGCTGGGTTCTCCTTTCACCAAGCAGTTGTAGAAAAGCAGCAGGATGTGAGTCTACGAAAAAATTCACTACCTCCATGAGGCTGGGGTATTCAAAGAACAATGTGGCATTTAGTTCCAGGTCGGTATCCTGTTCGATGCTGGCTGCGATCGCCACCAATTCGGCCGATCCCAGACCTAACTGCATCAAATTGGTATTCACCTCCGTTTCGCCGATCGATATCTGCGCCGTGATGTTGATTTTGTCGATTAGATAACGCAGCACATCGGCAGCCAGACTTGTCTCAAGGATCGATGCGTCAATTGAAGCAGCTTTTGGTGATTCCGGTGAAGCCTGTTGAGGTTCTTTTCGGTCATGGAGAAGCTTTAACGAACAACCTCGCAAGCGGGCAACCACTAATGAGTTATCAGAAATAATATCTGCATCAAACAGAATCAGTTCGCCAGAATTCTTGACTAACCGAGTATATACCCAGCAACGATCGAGCGATCGCCCTTTTTCAACTTTGACACAATAGATTTCCCTGATGCCAAACGGCAAGTAGTTAGAATCGTTACCAATTGCATCTGCAAGCAGGGGTGCTGCGGCCAGGAAAGCGCTGTTAATCGCCAGAGGATGTAAAGCATAAGTATGGGACTCTTGACGGCTCTGTTCGGTCAAACAAACTCTGGCAATTATACCATCACTGGTGCGGAATAATCTTTCAATCGTCCTGAAACTAGACCCCAAGCGAATTGCGGGAACAGTGTGGTAGATTGATTCCAAATTGCCTGGAGTGCAAGACTCCAGTAGGCGTTCTACGTCCAAGTATTCCTCTTTGTACAGATCCGGCTGCAAGTGTCCTGTTGCCGCAGTTTGCGTCAATTGTTTCGAGGTGGTAAGGCGGTATCTAGCCTCGAAATTCAATCCTGTTGGGATTTCTGAGGTGTGGATTTCAACGGTAACTGCTTCCCCTCGGTCAACAATTATCGGCTGAACAAAAGTGAGGCGTTTCAAACAAAGGGCACGCTGATGCGGAAACCTTTGGAAAAAGTCTGTCATCGCTAGACTGGCATGAGTAACTCCTAACAGAACCCGGTCGCCCAACAATGTGTGGTCTTGCAGAAACGGTTCGTCGTAAACATATGTTGCAGTTCTCCCCCCTGATGTCTGCGATAGCGATGGCTCTGCCGTTGCTTGGGTATCGTCCTGGGAATCATGGATGATGTAGGAAAACTCCTTGTCATGCTCAAATGCGTATCCGGGCAACACCATGCACGATTTGGGTTCGACGCGATTCAGCCGACCAAAATCGATGTCTGCACCAGCAGCCCAGTAACGCGCTAACCTGATAAGGTCGCGATCGTCAATAGCGGATTGCAATTGGGCATCTTTTGGTGTCGGCAAGTCTGCGCCGCCAAAAGATGCGTAGATACCCGGATTGCTAACATCCAGATCGTGACGTGCTAACTGCTCGACTATATTGAGCGCCCGGTTCGTTGAGGATGCGATCGCGACTAAACGATACTCAAGGTTGCAATCTCGTAACTGTAGAGCCGAAGCGAGATCCGCTACTGAAATCGCGGGATGTTTTCGTAAATAGGTCTGAAGCCGTGTCAAGTAACTCTGTAGTCCTTTCTGGGTCGCGGCAGCAAATACAAGTAAGGTTTCGCGCGGATGAGGTCTAGATGTGGTATTTGAGGGTTTCTCTTGATATTCCTCCACGATTAGGTTTGCGTAAGAACCGCCTGCGCCAAAAGAGTTAATCAGGCTACGGCGCGGTAGGTCGCTATTGTGGGAATTTGACTGAGGAACCCAGGGCGACAATTGTTCCTGTAAGTAAAATGGTGAATTGTCGAGTTTGATGCGAGGATTTCTAGGCGTCGCGTTGATGGTGGGAACGAGGGTTTTTTGCTGGAACTGCAATAGTACCTTGGCGATTTGCGAAATGCCCGATGCGGCTTCCAAGTGGCCCAAGTTAGATTTAACCGAACCAATCGCACAAAAGCCTGTTTTGTTAGTTAGCTGTGCAAAGGCATTCTTCAGCGCAATGATTTCAATCGGATCGCCAAGACTGGAGCCATTCGCCGCCGATTCGACATAGGTAATTGTCTCAATGTCGCACCCACTACGGGCAATAGAATCCAGCACCAGCTGAGTTTGTTGGGCTGGATCGGGAGCCGTGAATGCCTGTCTTCCGCCGCTGTGATTCACAAAGCTGCTTTTGATGATGCCTTCGATCCGGTCGTTGTCCGCAATTGCCAAACTGAGCGGTTTCAATAGCAACGCTCCTACGCCTTCGCTGGGAATCATGCCGTCGCCGTCACCAAGGCTTCTGCTGTGTTGTCCAGAACCAAGGAAGTTGGATCGCTCCAGGGATAGGAATTTTGAAGGTTCTAAAGTCAAATTGACACCACCAGCCAACGCCATCGAACAACTGCCTTGTCGCAAGCTTTCACAAGCTAAATGGATTGCGGTCAACGAACTGGAGCAAGCGGTATTCAGCACCAGGCTGGGCCCGGTCAAATCAAAAAAATGCGACACCTGATTGGCAATTTGCCATTCCGTACCGTTGGAACTGAGGACGGCTTCATTTCTAGAAGGATTAGTCCAGGCATACTGACTGTACATTGAGCCGACAAAAACGCCGATGCCTTTCTTCTCCCTAAGCTGGAACTGTTTTAGGGCTGCCCGTGAATAGCCCGCAGCTTCAAAGGTTTCCCAGGTAATTTCTAGGAATAAACGCACCTCTGGGGGCATAGCGATCGCTCTTTCTTCGGAAACACCGAATAGTTGACGATCGAAATGGTAAACATCGTTGAGGAAACCACCGAAGTGCGATCGCGCCGGAGTCTCGGAATGTTTGCGATCTGACAAATTCGACCGCCGAAACCTGTCCGCCGCGACAATGCAACTACGCCCTGTTCTGAGAACTTCCCACAATTCATCTAAATTTTTAGCACCTGGGTAACGGCCAGCAATGCCAACGATGGCGATGTCATCCTGCACAAACCTACTTGCGTTTTGTAAAGCGTTCGCGGTATCCGACGCGATCGGGTTTTGGGCAGGTTGGGGAGATACTCTTGGGGATGGCGAATCTTCGTTGGTGGATTGTGAGATGGAATCGCTGCTTGCTGGCGCTTCGGGACTGGAACCTGGGGACTGGGGACTAGGAAGAGTTTTCTTCTCGTGCGAACGCTCTTGCAACAAAACTTGGTTTAGGTCTGAATCCCCTTCCAAGTTTTCCCAGTCCCCAGTCC
>NZ_JABXKQ010000084.1:0-71133 GCF_017114945.1 Nostoc sp. JL34 | reverse complement strand
AACAAAACTTGGTTTAGGTCTGAATCCCCTTCCAAGTTTTCCCAGTCCCCAGTCCCTAATCCCCAGTCCTCAGTCCCTAATCCCCAGTCCCCAGTCCCTAATCCCCAGTCCCCAGTCCCTTTTTCAGTCAGGAAGGATACGGTTAAGAACTCCTGGTGATGGGCTAATAGATAGTCAACGAGTTCGCGGGTGGTGCTGTATTCAAACAAGATGGTGTTGGGCAGCGATCCAGTCACCTGTTCTAGTTTTTGGATCAGCCCCACCTGCACAATTGAATCCACACCATATTGCTCGAAGGGCGTATCGAGACGAACCTTGTTTGCTGGAGTCCGTGTTGCCTCTGATAAGGTCTGGCGAACAAATTCTGTAGTCCGCTCCTGCAATGACACAACACTATTTGTCTGCACATTTGATGAATCATCGGGCTGCGTCTGGGCGACAGATTCCGGCTCGGCATGGGGCTTGCCCAACAAAGGTTGACGAATGACGCCATTACTGGTAGCAACGACGATCTGATGGCCTAAATCATGGGCAAACTCCACCGGAAACTTGACGGCATCGAAACCTTCTTCTTGCAAAACCTGTTTCCAGGTATGAGAATTCAGGGCTGGGCAACCGGGGATACGCATTTCGGCATCTTCAAAACGCCACCAGCCTTCCAGCAAGCCAAAAGTCAAGTGAGAGAATAGAGAATTCCCACTGATCTCGTTGACAAAGACTTGTCCGCCTTCACGCATCGCGGCTTTGACGTTACGTACAGTCTGACGGATATTTTTAGTTGCGTGGAGGACGTTCGTTGCTACTACAATATCGTAACTTCCAGGCTGAATCGACTGAGTGGAAAGAGGCTGCTCGACATTAAAGCGATCGACCTTGAGAAATGGGTAGTCGATGGCGTAATGCTCCTGGGCATGAATGAGGAATGCCTGGGAAATATCGGTATAGCAGTATTCGCCGATGCGATCGCTATAAGGCTGAAGTTTTTGCAATAAACCAACAGTGGTTCCGCCTGTCCCCGCACCAACTTCTAGGATTCGGATCGGCCCGTTGCCTTTGTCCAAACTGTTGATAGCATCGACAACTGCATCGGCAATCACCTCGTTGAAAAAATCTGCAATCGGATTGCCTCGGTATAGCGGCTCGACTAGGCGTAGGGAAGATTCAGGAAAAATCACGTCCTGGGGAAGTTTTCTACCACTGAGGATATCTGGCAATGAACGCAGACATCTCTCCACAAGATCGATCTCTGCTGTCACGCTGGCGCTTCCTTCCCAGTCCCGCCGCGCTTTTTGCCACGTCGTCCAAAGTTCTTCGACGCTGCTGACATTTCCCTGACGAATTAACAAGTCATTCTGTTGAAGCAGACGGATGCTCTCGTCAAGCCACTTATGATAGTAGGTAACAGGGAGCGATCGCCCATTCGGGGAATTGAGAACTCCCATCTCGCTCAAATTGGCAAGCAACAAGTTTTGCAGCAGGATGTCACGGGCATCGGTTCGATGGGTGCGAATTAATTGCCATTGCTGAGAGTAGCGTATTTCAGCCGCAACATTCTCAACTACAGGATGAGCCGTTTGACTGCGGGCGGAACCGACTACGGAAAGCACTTCATCTTCAATTACAAACTTAAGTGCTTGATATTTGAGCAGGTTGATGAATGCCAATTGATCGATTTGTCCTTGCAACAGTCGATTTAGAGCCGCCATTGCCTGCTGTGATTCAATGGAGCCGATGCCGTTTTGCCGCATTCGTTCTCGATAGGTAGCGTCAGCCACAACACCAGCGTTGCCCCAATATCCCCAATTCATCACTTTCACCGACACAGCCCAGTCTTTGCCAAGCTGTTGGGCGTAGGCATCGAGGAAGGTACACCCGGCGGCATAGTTGGCTTGTCCTGGCGACTCACCGAAAGAGATCAGGGAAGAGAAGAAGAGAACGAAGTCCAACGGCTCATGCTGGAAAACCTGAACTAAGCGAACGCTGGTTTCAGCCTTGGCGAACAGTCCAGTCCGAAAACGAGCAATGGACATCTGCGCCAGACTTTGGTCTTGAAGCTCGATCGCAGTGTGTACCACGCCATTGATACAACTGTAGCTTTGGCGAATCTCGTTGAGAGCTTTTTCTAAAGAGGCTTTGTTTCTTGCGTCTGCCTGAATATAGAGCGGTTTTGAACCGAATGCAGCTAGTTTCGCCTGTTTTTCGCGGATTTTATCGTTGAGTTCTCGCCGACCGATCCAGATTACTTGCGCTTGATAGTTCTCAATGATGTGTCGGCTCCAGACTTCGCCAACACCGCCAGCGCCACCGATCGCCACGTATACTCCCTTTTGCTTGTAGGCGGGAAAATCGTTGCTTTCAAAGGCGATGGGGATCAGCTTGCGGGCAAACCATTGTTTGTCTCGCCTCGCAAGCAACGGGAAATCAGCGGTGTCATTGTCAGGAAATAACTCACCAAGAGATGGCAACTCGCCCCCGTCAATATCCAGTAACCGAACGCGCCAATGTGGATATTCACTCTTGAGCGTTGCAACTAGACCGTGAATGCTTGCCGCGATCGGATTTGCGGTTTCAAATAGCCGAACCGCGATACTCTGACTCGTCACAACAGTGAGCGCTAAGGATTTTTTGCCGTAACCGCTCTCAAAGAGCGATTTGAGCAAGCGAAACAACTGAAGAACGCCAGACTCCTGCTCATCGACAAGGCGATCGTCATCTAAGGCATATTTAATCGCTGCTGGAGTAAGCCAAAGTAAGCGGTCTATCGATCCTAGCAATTCGATTTGTTTGGAGAATTCCTTAACAGATTGCGGCTTTGCCGAGTCAACCAGCACTGCGGCGCGATCGAGTTGGGCAATCTGCTCTTTCCAGGTTTGGTTTGCACCGAAAACTACTGTGAGGCTGTCTTTTGAGCGCTCCGCTTGAGGTGCGATCGCCACACGATCCCAAACTGGTTTCAGGGTGACAGAACCCAATCCGGGCGGCATCTCGTTACTTATCAAAGGCTTTGGTTGATGTTGAGTGACTGCTCCATCGGAATCCTGCTGGCGAATTTCGCGGGCGACAAAGCCCTTCATCCGCACTGAAACCTTACCGTCGTCAGTGCATAAATCGATGTCTATTCGTTGAATTGGGCTGTCTTTTTTGGTTTCGGGTGCAAAACGAACCCAAGCCCACATGAGGGCAGCACAGGAATCATATACTTCTATTTGTTCCAGGGACGATGGCAACGCCAACCGCAGCGACTCTTGGGAATTAGTCAGCAATAAGGCGACGCACGACTGCAACCCAGCATCCAACAGACTGGGGTGTAAGATATATCGAGACTGCTCTTGAGCGACGGCATCAGGAATCACCAACTTTGCCAACACCTGTCGATCTGAAGTTTTGCCTGCGGACAGGAACAGAGTATCGATGGCGTGGTGAGCAGGGCCGTAATCTACGCCTAATGTGCGAAAAATCTCATAACATTCTGCTGATGAAAGTTGACGGTCTTGTATTTGTTGCTGTAGTTCGAGCAAGTTGAGAGTAGGAGCAGTATTAAAACGCACTGCTGCGTCACCGTGGCAGTGAAGTGAAGTTTTGCCTTTGAATGTGCTGCCGATCTCGAAACGCATTTGGTTCAGCGCCCCGTCAAACAATTTCAATTCAACGACTGCTGGCGATTCGTCAACAAAGAGAGCCTGTACCCAAGCAACATTACTCAGTACAATTACTGCCTTGTCGTTATTTCCTGGATACTCTAAATTTGGCAGCGAATGGCTGATGCTTTGCCAGACAGCGCGGTGAACCATTTCCAGGTATACCACAGCAGGCAATACTTTTCTCCCAGAACCATTGTGCCGGATCTGGTGATCTGCTAGAAAAAACTCATGCCCAGTGAACTCGTAACTGTAATGTTGCGCCGACACCGAAACATTCTTGTGCTGCAACGGATCGATCGCATGGCTTGGTGCAAGTACTGAAAAGCTGACTGACGAAGGATTAGGAGTCGGCCAATAGTACTCTGGTGCAAAAGGGTATGTGGGGGCGCTAATTCGGGACGGCAAGCGATCGCAGTATAATCGGCTCCAATCCACCTTCACCCCCTGAATCCATACCTGCGCTAACTTGGCTACATTCTTTTTTACTAGCCACTGCGCCAATAATCCTTGTATGTCCTCATCACCTGCAAACAGCTTGAGAATCTGATTCTCCCTAGATGGCGAACCAAAATAGCAACCCTCAAAAGGCTGCCAGTCGGTAGCAAACCTGCGGAGTTTAGCGAGCAATTCTTCAACACTGCTGGTAATGAAGGCGACCCGAATCTCCATCGGCTGGCGTCCGCATTGCAAGGTGTAGGCAAGGTTTATTAACCACTCGGTTTCGCTGGAATCGTTGGGTTTGGCAATCCCCTGTTCTAAATATTTAACCAGGGATTCGACGTATTCTTTAAGACGATCGTCTTTCCTGGCTGACAGCACCATCAGAACCGGACTATTGAGTTTCTCTGGGGATAACCTTGGACTTGGCAGATATTCTTCCAGAATCGTGTGGGTATTGGTTCCACCAATGCCAAAGGCGCTCAGAGCCGCGCGACGGGGCCAGGGCGCTGCCTCCCATTCACGGAGACGATCCACTACAAAAAATGGCGATCGCTCAAAATCAATGGCGGGATTTGGTTGGCTGAAGTTGATTGACGGCGGAATCTTTTTGTGGTACAAGCTCATCGCCACTTTAATGCATCCTGCCAGCCCTGCGCCTGTATCCAAGTGCCCAATATTCGGTTTTACTGAACCAATGGCGCAATACTGCCTTTGGTTGGTATCTTTTTGATAGCTGTCGCAGAGCGCCTGAATCTCAATGGGATCGCCTAGCTTGGTGCCAGTGCCGTGGGCTTCGACATAGCCAATCGTCTCTGCCCTAATACCTGTAGAAGTCAACGCCAAATCGATCGCCTGGGACTGACCGCGCACGCTGGGCGCGAAGAACCCAGCTTTGTCTCTGCCATCGTTATTGATACCGATTCCTCGGATCAGGGCATAAATGCGATCGCCGTCGGCAATGGCTAGAGGAGCTTTTTTCACTAATAACACCGCTACGCCTTCACCTGCCACCAGTCCATCAGCAGCCGCATCGAAGGTTCGGCAGTGACCATCACGGGATAAATTCAAACCGGGACGATGCAGATATCCCATCTCAGACTTAGGCAATAAGGTTGATGCGCCGACTAATGCGTAGTCGGACTGACCCAGGCTGAGGCTTTGATAAGCGGCACTAAGTGCTGCCAACGACGAGGAACAGTTCGTATGCACAAATACACTCGGCCCAATGAAGCCCAGCTGATAAGAAATCGTGGTGGGAATCGTGCCGCTCTGACTCAACATCCAGGCGGTGTATTCGTCCGTGGCTTCGATAATTCCAGCTTTGTCAACCAACGTGTTGTAACCGCTGTTGCTGGCGGAGATAAACACGCTGGTACGAGGTATCTCACTTGACACATATCCCGCATCTTCCACCGCCCGCCAAGCGTGCATCAGCAGCAAACGGAATTGTGGATCCATGAACACGGCGTTGCGTGGCGAGATGTTGAAGAATTCGGGATCGAAGTTGCCCTTACCTTCAATTGTTCGCTGGACTCCCACAAAGTAGGGATTTTGGATCGAGTCTTCTGAAACACCAGCTTGGCGTAGTTCTTCCTCAGAGAAGAATTGCCCGCTTTCCTTGCCGGCACAGATGTTCTGCCAGAATTGATAATGATTTGGGGCGTCGGGAAAGTGACAAGAGATACCAATGATGGCCAGGCTATCTTGCAGCGCTTCGCCTTTGGCGTTGTCGAAGGCTAGCGCTGCTCGGTCTTGCCCATCTTCGTGGGACGCAGATATGGGATTTTGTAACGGAGTTTCTCCCAGAATCTCAGCCTGTTTGTCTCCTAAATAGGCGGCAATATCTCGGATTGTTGAATACTTGAACAAGGATGTAACCGAAAACTCTCGATTAAATCTTCGCGCTATCCGATCCGCCAGAATCACAGACAAAACCGAATCGCCACCAGCAGCAAAGAACCCGTCGTTAATACTAATATCCGTGACATTCAGCACATTCTTCCAAATATCTGCCAGAATCGCCTCGGTTTCAGTCTTGGCAGTCACTTTCTCTGTTTTCCGTTGGATCGCAACCTCTTGGTTGGCGAGGGATTTTCGATCGACCTTGCCGTTGGCAGTTAGAGGTATGCGATCCAGCGAGACGAATGCTGTTGGGATCGCGTAATCGGGCAGACGCTGCTTCAGATGGGCGATGAGATCGAAGTCCTGTAACAAGTTGTTTTCGTCACTTTGCCTGGGAACGTAATAGCCAATCAAACTCTGGACTCCCTGGCGTTCCTTTGCCACGATCGCGCATTCAACTACTGCGGGATGGCGACTCAGTTCGCGTTCGACTTCTTCCAGTTCGATTCGGAATCCGCGAATCTTCACCTGAAGATCCAACCGACCCAAATGCTGGAGGGTGCCGTTGGGTAGCCAGCAACACAGGTCGCCCGTGCGATACAGCTTGCTGCCGTTATTCGCCTCTAGGGGATGATCGATAAATTTTTGGGCGGTAAGTTCCGGCTGGTCCCAATACCCCCGCGCCAAACCTGCGCCAGCGATGCAAAGTTCGCCTGGGACACCCATCGGAGCCAGTTGGTCGTGGGCATCCAGGATATAGACACGGGTATTGGCGATCGGCTTGCCAATGGTGACTGAATCACCGGGTTGGATCTTCGCAAGCATCGACCAGATTGTGGTTTCGGTGGGGCCGTAAAGATTCCAGACTTCGCAGCCGATGGAGGCAAACATCGATCGCAGGGAATCGTTTAGCATCTCACCGCCACAGAGAATTTTTAAGTTCTCGTCATTTTTCCATCCTGACTGAAGCAACATAGTCCAAAAGGAGGGTGTAGCTTGCATAATAGTCGGTTTTGAACGCCGAATTTCCGCCTTAATCGCCTCAACGTCTTTGAGTCGATCGCGATCGCAGATGGTGCAACGCCCACCCTGAATGAGGGGAAAAAACAGTTCCAGCGCGGCGATGTCAAAACTGTAGGTTGTAACTGCCAGAAAATCAGCCACGAACTGCTTGCCGATTTGGTCTGCCATACCGCAGAGAAAGTTGGTCAGCGCCCGATGTTCGATTGTGACTCCCTTGGGCTTACCAGTGCTTCCCGATGTATAAATGACATAGGCGAGATTTCCCAGACCTGCCAAACATTTTAGAGGCTCGACCGATTCCGCAGCCTGTTCGATTTCGTCCCATTGCCGATCCAGGTTAATGTACTGTGCGTCGATGAAACCAATTCTATTGTTCAGCCACGACTGGGTAACGAGGAATGTAGCACCAGAGTCACGTAACATATACGTCAAACGCTCTTGGGGAAATTGCGGATCTAAAGGCACATAAGCACCGCCAGCCTTCATAATCCCAAGCAAGGCGACGATCATCTCTAGCGATCGCTCGACGCAAACTGCAACCAAGGTTTCCGACTGGACACCTTGTTGCTGCAAGTATTTGGCTAAAGCTGTACTTTTGCGATTCAGTTCTTCATAAGATAGAGTTCGCTCACCGCAAGCCACCGCCACAGCATTCGGAGTTCTCTCGACTTGAGCTTGAAACAGTTGGTGAACGCAATTGCTGGGATATTCCACTGAAGTTGCATTCAAATCCCACTGAATCAAACGTAGTTCCGCATCGTCCATCATTTCGTACTTGTGTACCAAGGCATTCGGATTTGAAATTGCCACTTGGGTCAGCTGCAAATAATGACCGAGCATCTGTTGAATCGTTGTTGCGTCATATAAGCTCGGATTATATTTAAAACTGACTCGATAACCATTCGCTTCTTCAAACACCTCCAATACCAGCTCGTATTCACCTTCCTGGTGGATGTCGAAGCTAATTTCTAAATCGAAAAGGTCGCCATAGCAACTGCATAAGTGTTGCAAATCGCTAGGTGCCAGACCGTTCTGGTACTCAAACGCCACTTGAAACACGGGGGCGGCGATCGCATTGGGGAGAATGCCGATATCTCGGACAACGGTTGTAAAAGGAACCCTGGCGTGGTCAAGACCATCGGACATGGTGTACTTGAGATTTTCCAGAAAAGTTGCAAATGTCTGCTGACTGAAGCCTTTGCTGCGGATCGCCACCATATTGATGAAATAACCAACGACCGAGCGGAATCGTTCTTGCGGTCGCCCCATGCTTGGCATCCCAACAATGATGTCATCCAAGTTGGTATATCTATGTAACAGGATTTTGTATAGAGCCAGAAATATGGTAGAGGGGTTGACTCGTTGCGTTTTGCTAAAACTCTGGATTTGAGCCGCCAGCGACGACTCAATCGATGTCGAAATTACTGCACCGGAAAACAGTTGTGCTTTTGACCGCGAGCGATCGGTGGGTAGTTCAAGTACTGGCAGGTTGCCGGAAAGTGTCTCCCGCCAATAGGATCGATGTTTTTCCCAAGCGCCATTCAGCATCTGCCGCTCCCAGAGAACGAAATCCTGATAGGTTGTGGAGATCGGCGCAGCAAGCGGCGATTCTCCGTGCAGTAAGCGGCGATAAGCATCAAAAAGTGAATCAACCAATGGTAGGAACGAGCCACCGTCAAACACAATATGATGTACGCAAATCAGAAGGTAGGTTTGCGTTGAAGATTTTTGCAGCAGATCCACCCGGATTAAGGGGCCTTGCTCCAGATTGAAGGGCTGTTTCGACTTTTCTCTGAGTTTGGATAGGATGCTTTGCTCATCAAGGACTGAAACATCTTCAGTATTAATGCCGATCTCAGTTCCCGGAGCCAGCCCTTGTCTGAGAATGCCGTCTTTTTCAGACAGGTGATAGCCGAGAACAGGATGCTGTCTGAGTAATGACTTCAAAGCCTTTGACAAAATCGAAGTGTCGATGATGTTGCGAATCTTGAGACACAACGGGATGTTGTAGGCAGTCATGAGCGGAAAGGACTTCTGTAACGCCCATAATCCTTTTTGACCTTCCGAGAGCGGGAAATTTTCAACCTCTCGGTTCTCTGGTTCACTCACCTGTGGATTGGACGGGCTGTTCGCCTCCAAGTCGATTCTTTGACTCAGGTGTTTTGATAGCGATCGGATTGTCGGATGCTGGAGCAAATCTCGACCCAGAACTTCGATGTCGAAGGTTTCCGACAGACTGCGAATCACCCGCATTCCTGCAAGAGAGTCGATGCCGTAATCTTGCAGATGTTTATTCTCGTCGATTCGATCTGGTGGTAGGTCAAGGAACTCGACTAGAATACAGGTGAGATATCGACGCAGGTTCTCTTCACTGGATTGTCCTGGATCGATCGCAAAGTCCTGAAATCCTGTCTTAGGAATTGCTGCCAGAGATGGAGGGGGCTGTATTTCTTCATCCAGCCAATAGCGCTGTGTCTCAAAGGGATAACCAGGAAGTGGCACCCGGCGGGCGGTAGGATGTTCCGGCCATGAAATTGCACTGCCTTGCACCCACGCCGCTGCGATCGCTTGCATTCCTGCAAAACTTGAAGTATCTTGCTCTTGAGCAGAACTCACTGTGCCAATAAAGACATTGGGATTCCCTTTTTTTGTCGAAATGCGATCGGGCGCTGCGATATAGGATTGCAGTCCAGCCCTCAATTGTTGGCGATCGCAAACGACCATCGCCATTCGATAGTCCATGTGTTCGCGCCCATTGTATAATGTGTGGGCAATGTCCTTTAAATCAGGGACTGGTGGAGTGGCAAGAAACTGGTTGAGTTCGCTTGCTAGGGCTTTTAACGATTTCTCACTTTTCGCAGAAAGTACGATGAGAAACTCTTGAATGACAGGCAAGGATTGAGTCGGGGAATATTCTTTCTCTGACGGACGATACTCCTGAATTAAAATATGAGCATTGTTGCCGCTCATCCCAAAAGAATGCAGTCCGGCGAGGCGCGGCTTGTCCGTTTTGTTCCAAGGCAATGTCTCGCTGGCAAGGACACAGGGCTGATTGTCTGTGTCCAGCGCCATATCCGCGCCAGAAAAACCGAGAATCTTGTGAATCCGCTCGGTTTCCAAACTACGGACGATCTTCAGCAGCGCCCCCAGAGCAGATGTCGATTCCATATGCCCGATTAAAGGCTTGAGCGTACTAATTCGACAAGAGTGGAGATCCAAAGTCACGCCTCTAGCTTTGGCTAGTGATCGCAGTGCCCGATTAAAGGCTTCCCACTCCGCCAAGTCAGAAAGACGATTTCCCATGCCCTGAGCTTCGATATAGCTCACATCACGCGGGTCAATACCAGCTTCTCCATAGCATCGCTCGATCAACTCTACATGACTCTCTATGTTCGGAGAAGCACTCGAAGTACCCCCTTGACCATTAAAGTTGACCGCCGTATTTGATATCAGCGCATAAATAAAATCGCCGTCTGCTTCGGCTTGTGTGAGGCGCTTCAACATCACACTGACAACACCTTCAGCTCGTAAATGACCGTCTGCATTCTCTTGAAACGACTTCACGGTATTGGTGCGGCTCAATTGTTTGGTGCGCGACAGTGCCAAGAAAGGCTGCGGGCGCAAGAGCAAGTTGGCGGCACTGACAATAGCATGGCTGATTTCACCGGATCGCAGTGCCGATACAGCTCGATGCAAAGCGACTGCCGCACCAGCGCACTGTGCATCTACGATCTCGCTGGGGCCTCGAAAATCAAAAAAGTAAGCGATTCGATTAGCCAGTAGCGATGCCTGCCCGTACCCTTCACCTGGATCGAGTCCGCGTTCATTCAATATCTGGAGATAATCATCGTCCTGATGAGCAACATAAACTCCGGTGCGGGATTTCTTCAGCGTTGCGGGGGCGTATCCGGCATCACATAAAGTTTGATACACCGACATGAGCAGCAACCGCTGCCTTGGGTCTATTTGTTTAGCATCGAAGGGAAGAATCTTAAAGAAATGCGCGTCAAAGCCTGCAACATCGGGAATAAAGCCGCCCCATTTACACCGCGTCTTTCCAGGATCTTTGCCTGACGGATCGTAATAGTTGCGCCAATCAAAGCGTTCTCCAGGGATTTCCTCAATCAACGAACGGTCTGCGTCTAAAGCTTGCCAAAATTCACGGACGGACATACAACCAGGCAAGTAGCCAGACAGTCCCACAATTGCGATCGGCTCAATTTGGAACGAAGGCGGCACAATCAATTCTGGTTCTCTGGAGGGCAGGGACTGCCTTGAGTCCCGATAAAATGTCTCTTCAATACATTTAAGCTGGTATTCCGTATCCATAATTAATATTTAATATATGGCAAATATAGCTGGGGACTGGGGACTGGGGAATGGGGACTGGGGACTGGGGACTAGGGAATGGGGACTGGGTGAAAAGTCTTTTTGTGTCTAAGTTGTATCATCTGTTGATGTCCTGACCACCTTGACTGTTGCTATAATACGAAATCAATTGTTCCAGGTAGGAGAGCGACTCCTTTACCAAGGAGTAATCCACTCCGAAATCAACCAAGCAGGCGATATCGTTAACACCGATCGCGATCGCTTCATCAATGACTTTCCTGCCGTCGTCCACGGTGCCGAAAATAGCTGCTGTTTTAACATACCGTTGATATGCGTAATCGAGTATTTTGGCCTTCTCTTTCGCTGAGACACCTTCATTATCATCCAGTGCTTGTACGTGCGCGTCTAGAGAACTTTTGATATATGCCTTAAAGGGTAATTCAACAACCTTATGCACCAAGTCACGGCTTTCGTGAACCAACGTATGTAGCATTAGAGTTACTATGCCTTTCTTGGGATCGTGACCCCCTTCCTCCCGTCCCTGACGATATAATGCGATCTTTTCTCGCATAGCTTCAAAGTTATTTCCGTAGAGCATGGTGAAAACGTTGTAACCTTGACGACCTGCGTAAAAAAAACCGTCATTATTCTTTGTGACAAGCAGCCAGACGTTCAGTTCCTTTTGCAGGGGACGTGGATAAACCACAATCGGTATTAGTTCACCGTCGGGGCCGGGAAAGGCGACAGTTTCGCCACGCCAAAGCTTTTGCACCAGCGGAATCCAGTCACTACAAATTTTGCGTCGCTCGGCATATTCTTCCGGCGCATAAATAAAATCTGGCTTGTTCCATCCCGAACCAAAACCAAGATCCACTCGTCCACCAGATAATATATCATTCATCGCCCACCACTCGACGATTTCAGCCGGATGGTGCAGAGGTAGGGAAATTCCAGCTGTTCTAAACCGAATGCGGGTCGTCTGCGGAATTAAATAGGATGCCATCACCGCCGAATTGGCGAAGATGGAACCAAATTCGTAGAAGTGTCGCTCAGGTATGTAGATTGCCGTAAACCCTGCGCGATCGCCAAATACCGTGATGTCGCGCACGAATTCATATTTCTGCTTGTCCGTCACATCTTTCCTCACGTCAGAGAAAAACAGCAAGCTGAACGAAATTTGGTTGTTACTTTCCTTTTTATGGGTTGCAGTCGGGCGCTGTAGACCGAGCAATTCTTCGATGGAAGTAGTCATGCTTTTTACAACTTATCTCTGGGTAATTAAGTGACGAGCAAGCAATGTAATTGTTGGATAGTCAATTAGCCACTGGGGCAGAATCTCTTGCTCCAAATGCTTCTCAAGCTTAATTGCCAATTGGGTTGCCGATATGGAGTCTAATCCGTAATTCTGGAAAGTCTGATTGTAATCAATACTGCCTATCTTCAGTACTTCCCTCACTGCTTTCTCGATCGCCTTGGCAATCACTTCACCGTGTACTGCCAAGGGCACTGGTTGCCGTTGCAAGCAATCGGTCAAAAGCTTGACTGTCGGGAAATCAAGGAGCCACTGGGGTTGCACTTCTTTTTGAAGACGTTTTTCCAGGCGAATTGCGAGTTGGGTTGCCGAAATGGAATCCAACCCATAATCTTGAAACTTCCTGTTGTCATCGATTTCCTTGAGTTTCAGAACCTGAGTTGCAACCTCTCGAATCACGTTGATGGTGGGTGCGTCTGGCTGGTTTGGTTGGGAGTCATTTGCATTGAAGGCGATCGCTTCATGGCTCTCTTTGTCGAAAGCTTTGGCAGTAGTTTGCGGAAACAACAGACGGTAAATGCGTTGAATCAGTTGCGGTTCGAGCCTTTTGATTTCTGACAAACTGATGATATTTGTGACGCATTCTGGGGCAATGAATCCTTGCTTCTGAACCAGAGATTCCCACTGTTCGATCTGGTACTGGATGCTTGAAACCTCAGTCTGAGAATTGCTTGCAGAGCGATCGCGTGCAAAAAGCAGCGTGGGAGCAGCCTCACCAAACTTGGTTGGGTCTAGCTCAGTATTCAGAACCCAGGCTGCTTCCTGCTGCTGAAGCGCAAGTTCAAATAAGTCCTTACCGACTTCGTTGGAATGGGTAAACAAGCCAATTTTATCAAGATTGTTTTGCATGGCTTTAAAGATACATGATGGTGCCCGTGCCGCCATTCCAGTTTCGTGCCAGTCCACCCAGGTGATTGACTTATAGCCTCGTTTATGCGGTTGAGTGTTTTGATAAGCCATGAACCAGTCAACATAAGCATTTGCCAAGGCGTAGTCGCAACTTCCCTTTGCGAACCGAGGGATTAATCCCGTCAATGAAGAGAAGGCCACGAAGAAGTCGAGGGTGTCGTTCGCAAAAACGGCGGCAAGTGCTTCGAGTCCTGCTACTTTGGGTTCGAGGACGGCAGCTATGCCAGCCAAATCTTTGGTTACGAAAGCAGGCTTTTTGAAGTCAGAAGTGATACCAGCACTGTGAATCACACCGCCGATCGAACCAACGCGATCGCGAATTTCAGCAAAGAAGTCCGCTAACTGGTGAGATTCGGTTAACGATCCCGTATATATGCTCAAATGCTCAACCTGGCGATCTAACGAGGCTAGCTTACCAAGTTTCACTTTTAGGTGTTCGGAATATTGTTCGCGATCGTCCCCCCATTTTGTTTTGGGTGGTAACGGGTTCAGTCCCATCAAGACGAGTTTCCTCGCGCCTTTGGCTACGAGATAATCAGCTATTTCCAGCCCAATTCCTCCCGTTCCTCCACTGATAACATAAACTCCGTCGCTACGAATCGAGAAATCCGCCCTTGGTTCTTCAACATGTCCCGCCATTCCTCCCCGACAAGAGGCGCCGAAGTCTGGGAGGAATGGCGCTCCGGGACTCTTTGCTGGGGAAGGTGGGGTAGCCTCTGGAAATAAGGGGGAATGGGGACTAGGAAGAGTTTTTTTCTCTACGAGACCCTGCGCGAACAAAACTTGGTTTAGGTCTGAATCCCCTTCCAAGTTTTCCCAGTCCCCAGTCCCTAATCCCCAGTCCCCAGTCCCTTTTTCAAGTTCAGCTTCCAGGTATGGGACGAACCGTTCTTGCTGGCGATAACAAATTTCTGTTTCTTCCAGGTTAGCGGTAAGCTCCTGAGTGAGTGCCTGTTCGAGCAACCCTGGATTACGCAGCATCGCTGTATCAATATCGATATGTCGAGATGCGACGTATGCGTGTTCGGCACTGAGTACCTTAATCAGTCCGGCAAGTTTCGCTCCGGCAAGACTAATCGTATCTGAGCGGAAATGCTGTAACCCCTTTGTGACATATAATATGTCCAGATCGGAACTGACAGCTATCAGCTGTTGATAAAACGCAATTTTTCCCAGTGCATCCCGATCGCAATCCTTAGAACTTTGGTAGAGAGCGCTGAGATCGACAACGATGCGAATCCGCTCAAGTTGGGAGAGGATCGTCTTTGCACTTTCCAATCCGCAGGAGGAATCGCGAAAATCAAGTATTTGTGCTGATATCTGACGATTTCGGTCACTGTCATTATTTGCACAGTAGACAATCACAGCCCGTTGTTGATTGAATAAACATTGCCCCAAATCGGCGGTTTCTTCGTTTACCAAAATCAGCATCTCGCCCTGGAAAGACGAGGTTTCTGTCGGTCGAACAGCGCCTTGTTTCCACTTTTTCTGGATAGAATAGAGGCGCTTTGATTTCTCCTCAGACTCGACAGGCTGGTATTTAGCGCGATGCAAAACGAATCGTTCGACCCCATCGTAGCGTACCCATTCCAATCTCGACCGTTCATCCAATGGGTTGCGGCTCAACCATTCCCGCAGGAGAACCTGATACTTCTCTGCACAAGATGTACCCTGCTGCACACTAATAATTCGACAATTGTTAGAGAGCGATGTTGCGATCGCGCCCGTCGCCGGATCGTTTTCTATATCTGCAAAACCTTCGGTATTGGCAGTCAGATAATATGTATCAAACAATCCTTGCTGGGATTTTAACCATTCGCCAAGGATCTCAAAATAGTTGCGTGCGGTATCATCTTTAGATTCCACGGCAAGGACAACATTCAACGGTTGCCCAATGGAAATAGTGGTGAGTGCATCGAAGCTAAGACATTGCAAGTTTAGCGATCGCTCCAGCCCAACGGAAGCCTCAATTTTTCTCAGAAGACTACAGATCCCTTCCTTATCCCGATCGCTGGCGTAGACGATGAGGATTTTTTGGTCTTGATAATCAGCAAAGCGATCGCTCCACGGGATATCCTCTGGAAGTGCTTCGGGAGTCCACTCAAGGGACTGACAAGTAAAAAAACATCCCAAATTTTCTTGTGGGATGGGTGTCCTCACCCGTCCCATATTCAGGGCGGGCAGGATGCCCACCCCACAAGATGGATAATTTATTTCTTGGAAGTCCCCAAGTTGACTGGCTGAGTCGAGACGATCGGCAAATTCTGATTTTTTGACTGATAAATCGGCGATCGCTCCCATCTCTTTGCCAATCCAGTAACGCTCTCTGGCAAATGGATAGGTTGGTAGGCGAATCCGCTTTGGCGCTGTTACACCAGTGGTATAAATCTGCGTCCAGTCAATCGCCACACCTCGCACCCATAGTTCCATTACCTTGGAGTATTTTCGTTGAGACAACCAAGAATTAGTCGTCGTCACAATGTCACTATCAGCAGCAAATTTTATAAAATCCGAGGAATCCGATCCAACCAAGCCACAATAGATACTATCAAAACTTTTCATCTGAGTAGACAGACTGCGGTCAAGAAAGCGGCGCAGCTTTTGCCTTACTTCAGTCAAGGTATCAGCAACAAATCCTAGACGGGCATCCATTGGTTCACGCCCCACTTGTAATGTGTACGCAAGGTCACATAGCCGATATCTCAAGGCGGTTGGCTGTTGGCCAGGTTGCGTTTGTGATTCCAGGTGTTTTAGCAGTTGTTCTGCATATTCCCACAGGCGCTGTTCGTTCTTGGCGGAAAGTAGGATCGGATAAGGTTGAGCGGGTGCAACATCGGTGATAGCTGGATGTCGATCGCTCCGATTAACATATTCCTCAATGACCATATGTGCGTTTGTGCCGCTAAAGCCAAAACAGTTGATGGCAGCACGCCGAGGCTCTGCATCGACAATCCAGTCTGTACATTTTGTATTGATGTAAAACGGGGAGCTATCAAGATTGATGTGTTCGTTTAACGATTCATAGTTGATTGTCGGCGGCAGTTTTTTATTCCTGATGGCAAGTAACACTTTGATTACCCCAGCCACCCCCGCGGCGGTGGCGAGATGACCAATGTTGCTTTTGAGCGACCCGATCGCACAAAACTTTTCTTTATTGGTGAACTCACGAAAGGTTTCGCATAACGCTTCTACCTCAATCGGATCGCCGAGTCGCGTTCCTGTACCGTGCGCCTCAACCAGTTGAATGTCTGCTGGCTGAATCTGAAACCGTTCGTAGACCTGTTTCTGCAATCGTTGCTGTGACTGTCCGTTAGGGGCTGTAATTCCATTGGTCTTGCCGTCTTGATTCACCCCCCAGCCTCGAATCACACCGCAGATGTCATCACCGTCTTTTTCGGCATCAGCAAGGCGTTTGAGTAACATGACGCCCACACCTTCGCCCGGTACAAAGCCGTTAGCACGCCGATCGAAGGTGAAACATCTGCCATCGGGTGACAAGATACCAGCCTTGCTCATCATAATGTGCATTTCCGGCCCGGAGAGGACGTAGACTCCTCCAGCCAAGGCTGCATCGGAGTGACCCAGTAGCAGACTGTCGCAGGCGTTGGCTATGGCAACGAGCGATGCAGAGCAGGCTGTGTCGATCGCCATACAAGGGCCCTGGAGGTTGAGGAAATAGGAGATCCTTGCTGGAAGCAGTGCCGCAGAAGAGCCTAGCAATCCGAGAGCGTTCAACTCATATCGCTGCACAATCTTTCCATAGTCTCCCGTTTCGCAGCCGACAAATACGCCACACTTGCTGCCTGCAAAGGATGTGGGGTTATATCCCGCATCTTCAATGCATTGCCAGCTAGTTTGGAGAAACAGCCTTTGCTGGGGATCCATGAATTCCGCTTCCCGTGGGGAAATATGGAAAAAGAGGGGATCGAACTGATCGATATCCTCCAGCGCACCCATCGACTTGCAGTATGTCTTGTTTGCTACATTCCTATCCGGGTCATAGAAATCAGCAAGGTTCCAGCGATCGCTTGCTATTTCCGAGACACAGTTTTTGCCGTTGGCGATGTTCTCCCAAAACTCTGCTAAATTTTTCGCTTGCGGAAATCGACCGGCCATACCGATAATGGCGATCGCGTCACTGCTATAATAATTTCTGTCGGCAGGGGTAGGCAGAGACTCCTCTGGTATTTCAGTAGTGCTAAGTAATATCGGGGCGTTTAGTCCGTGCTGAGTGTCCAGTCGTACCTCATCCTTAAAACTAGGGGATTGAAGCAAGGATATATTTTTTCTCATTTCTAACTCAGCACTCAGCACTTTCAACTCAGCACTTTTTTGGTGAGCGGACGCTGTTTGGGGGGAAAGTGCCACCGCATTGTTGGACTGCATTCTGGCAACGGTTTGCTCAATGTTGCGGGCAAAGTCGCTGAGTGTAGGATATTTGTAGACATCCGTTGCTGGCAACGAAGATCCAAATAACTGATTTATCTTCCTGATCCACGTGACCGCAGTAATGGAATCCATCCCCATGTCAACAAACTTCGCCTCTTCGTCGATCTCGGTTGCTTCCATGAATAGTTCTTCCGCCAGAGATTCGGTGAGGATATTCAGAATCGATGGTGATGAGGGTAACTCTCTGTTTAATGGCATCGGAGCAGGCGGACAATTCTCAACGCGATCGCCAACGATCGTTGCTTCGGGAGTGGCTGTCTGCTCCTTCAGCGAAGAGGCAGGGGGAAGGGGGCAGGGAGCAGGGGGAAACGATCCCAACCAAGAGCGGTGGAGCGGAGCGGAACATGGGTCTGAGTCCCCCACTTCTGTTAAGTGGTTCTCGTTCAGGCGGGGTCGAATCCCCATCTGAACCTTCTCACCTGCTCCCTGCTCCCTGCTCCCTTGCCTGTTTTTCAAACCATTAAGGACGTTGCTAGACTGCTGCACGTAGTTGGCGAATTCTCGCAGAGTTGGATAGCTGTAAACCTTCGTGGCGGGGAGAGAGAGATCGAACTTGACGTTGATGCGTTTGATCCACATGACCGCAGAGATGGAATCTAGTCCCAGATCGACAAACTTTGCATCTTCGTCAATTTCCTCGGTTTCTAAAAACAATTCCGCCGCGATCGTTTCTCTGAGTGTCTGGATAACGAGTTGGTTCTGGTCTGAATCCCCAGACTTATCTTCCCAATCCCCAGTCCCTAGTCCCCGATCCCCAATCCCTAGTTCAATGCCCCGATCAAACCGTTCGTGAATGTTTTTCAGCACCTGGGATTGACCAACAAATGTCTTCTCGTGCATTGCCAACTCTTGCGTGTGAACCGCGTCCAATAAATCCTTTAGCCCTGCGGTTGCCTGGTTTTTTCGCTGAACAAGCTCATTTTGGGAAAACTTGGCGAGATGATGAGCAAGCTTCAGGGCATAACCAAGAACTTGGCTACGAGGAAGCACAGGCATTGAGATACCTCGCTCCTTTAACTCGGCTCCCTTGTATTCTCGTCCTCCGAACAGAATTTCACGACTTAAGTTTGGCCCCAAACGTGCAGGAAAAATCAGCGTCGATCCGGCTCCAGGCGTAAAGCCGTACTGCATATAAGGAGTTTGATAGATGCTTTCTTCGCTGAATATGTTTACGTCGCAGAACATCCCTAATGACCAACCACCCCCGATCGCGTGACCCTGCATGGCTGCGATCGCAGGTAGATGACATCGCAGGGGCAGGCTGTGAATATCGTTGTCGGTAAATCGCGCCCTGCCGTTATATATATCTTGCAAGCCGCTTTTTGTTCCACCACACGCGAAGTATTGGTTGTAACCAATAAGTACGACAACTTTATAAGTGGGCACACTTTCAATATGCTCGAACGCTTGAGTTAATCCTTCGCTAAAGGCGTTGGAGAACATATTTTTATTGGCTGTATCGGCAAGTGTAACCTGCACAACGCCGTTCCCAAATGTATGGACGTGGACTACATCGCAATACGTAGCCACTAAGGTCGGACTGGCAAGCCATTGGTCATTTTCCTCAACCATTCGTTTTAAATCCTGGTGGGTAAAGAATGGAACTGCCGACACGTCGCTCAACTCGATATTGCTATTGGCTGGAGATGGGAAATAAGCATGACGCACTAGGCTTTGGACGCTACGTGATAGCTGTTTTTTCAATTCAATCAGCGATCGCTGCGGTGAGTGAGAAATTTGAGTTGCGAAATCGCAGGCAAGATCGTCGAGCCGATCGTCGGCAGCAACCAGGCAGTCCAGACCCATTTCTACCAATGCCTGTCCGCTACAAAGATGTGGCAGTGCAAAAAATCGAGACGCGAATGATTTGCCAAATCGCTCCTCAATTATCGAGCGATCGCGATCGCTCAAACCTCGGTGACAAAACTGACCGCTTTCACGGAAGATGAGGAAATCACAGAGGCTGGCTAAGTTCCAACCCAATCCACGAATATCACTTTTAAGTAACACAATTAGAGGTAATTCTAATTCCAGGAGAAAACCAATCAACGCCCGCATGACTGGCACATCGTTGTGAGTTATGCTGCCAGAAAACAAGCCGCCATCGTCAACCAGCAATAAGACACGCACTTCATCCCTCAAGGCGAGCGATCGCATCTTATCCCTTAGCTCAGTACTGAGCCTGGAAGCATCTAAGGGGCGATCGGCGGCAGCGATCCTGATTTCGACTATTCCCTCACCTTGGGGGGAAAGACTGAGAAAAGAGGACGTTACTTTGGTCTGCGGTGTCAGATCGGCTGGATCGCTCAGGCGAATCGGTTGTCGATTGCGGCGATTAACTTTATCGCACTGAACCTTGTCAGTGTCCACCAAAGTAATTAACTTCCTACTTTTAGGTGAATCTATTGTCTGCTGTTGGTCGTTCAACTCAATGGCTTTGCTACTTTGTTCGCCGCTTGTCGCCTGTGTATTTACTGTCGGAGTAATCTGGCTAGAATTGTTGCCTTCCAGTTCCAACCAATACCGTTTTCTCTCAAAAGAATAGGTTGGCAGCGAAATTCGCCGGGGGGAAATGGTCGATGTGCGACGAAGCCTCGACCAATCAATATTTACGCCTTTGACCCAGAGTTCCGCTAGACGAGCGTAACAGCCCTCTTCAGTCCAGGCTGTTATTTGTTTGAGCAAATCGGGGTCAGAATTCCACTTGAGAACTGTAGCTTTATCTTTACCAGCTAGCCCCACATAGCAGTCATCAATATCGGATTTACCTTTAATAAAAGCATCAAGTTTGGCGATCGCATCGGATTGCGAGTATACGAGCATGGCAATCCGTGACTGTAGTGCCTCACGCCCCACTTGCAAGGTATAAGCTAGGTTCTGGAGATTCACCGCCCCTGCTTCTAGAAACTGATGCAGTTTATTGGCATAAGCAGCTAAACACCCGTTATTTCTCGCAGATAGCAGCATTAATACTGGCGTGTCACCGATTTCGGACTCGCTGGTTGGCTCCTCGTCATACTCCTCGACAACAACATGGGCGTTGACACCGCCAGCCCCAAAGGACGATACGCCAGCGATGCGAGGGACTGTTTTCGTTTTTCCGTCTACTTCCACGATCGGTTGCGGCCAATGCTGAAGATGACGCTGCACGTAAAACGGTGTCTGAGGAAAGTCGATATTTGGATTAAGTTCGTCAGCGTGCAGACTGGGAACGAGTTGCTTGTGCCTGAGTTGCAAGATCGCTTTGGTCAAACCCGCGATTCCAGAGGCCGCCTCCAGATGACCGACGTTGGATTTGACAGAGCCTATGGCGCAAAAGCTTGTGTCTTGAGTATGCAGTTGAAACGCCTTAGTCAGACCCGCAACTTCAATGGGATCGCCAAGTTCAGTTCCCGTTCCATGTGCTTCGATATAGCTCACCTCTCTGGCATCGACCCCAGACTTTTCTAGCGCCTCAAACACTAGTTCTGCCTGTGCTTTGGGATTGGGCACTGTATAGCCGTTGGTTTTACCTCCATGATTGACATGAGTGCCGCGAATTACGGCATAGATGTTGTCCCGATCGGCGATCGCAACAGACAAGGGCTTCAGTAATACCACCCCCACACCTTCGCCGGGAACAAAACCATTGCCGTGGTTGCCGAAACTCTTGCAACAACCATCTTTAGACAGCATTTTGCTGGCACACAGAATGTTGTAGCTGGATGGATGCAAATAGAGATTGACACCGCCAGCAAAGGCGAGTTGCACTGAACCATTTTGGAGGTGTTGGCAAGCTTCATGCACTGCTGTGAGCGACGAAGAACACATAGTATCGATGGGCATACTGGGCCCGCGAAGATTCAGAAAATACGACAAGCGATTGGCGATCGAACTAAAAGATGTGTGGGGGTGTCCGATCTTACCTTGTCTCCAGAGTTCCGACCCGTAGAGATCGAATCCGGTTCTGGTCACGCCGACAAATACGCCGACTTGCTGTTGGTATTGGGATTCTAGCATCTGCCTGGTGTGACCGGCGTCCTCCAATGCTTCCCATGCCGCCTGAAGAAAAATTCGCTCCTGGGGATCGATATTTACCACTTCGTGCGGGGAAATACCGAAGAATTGGGCGTCGAATTCCTTGGCATCATCCAGAAAGCTGCCCCACTTGCAATAGCTCTTGCCAAGCTCGACTGCCTCTTCGACGTGAGGATGAAAATGATCTTCCCAAGACCAGCGATCGCGCGGAATTTCCGAAATACAGTCGGTTCCGGCTTTCAGACGCTCCCAAAAGGTGGACAGATCCTTAGCCATCGGATAGCGACCGCTCATGCCAATGATGGCGATGGCATCTGTGGTATTGCTTCTCGACCGAGCAGCTAATCGGGAAGTATTAGTAGCGATCGCGGCGGCAGGTTCGGCATCCGGCGATTCACTTGCGGCATTTTGATCTAGTGTAGTGGCGGATTCCCGATTATTACTCAGCTGCGCGATCAAGTCCGAGCGGCGGTACTCAACGAAGTAGTTGACTAGTTCGCCGAGAGTCTGCACTTCAAAAAGTAACGTGCTATGAATTCCTCCAAATTTTTCTTGTAGCGCCCCTGCGATCTGCACCACTAAGATGGAATCAATTCCATAACTCTGGAACGGCTCATCAGCTTCGATCTGCTCTGGGTCCATGCGGAGTATTTTGGCTACTAGTTGCTGGAAAAACCGGGTGGCTTTTTGGCGGAGGCTAGTATCATCGGATTCGTTGATTGCATCTATACTGCTGATGCCAGAACCACTTTCAACAGTACGAGTTGCATTACCAACTGACGGGCGATTCTGCCGCACCAGTCCATCACTCTCAGCAACGATCGCCTGTTGTCCGAGCGATCGCGCGATCGCCGCCGGGAACCAGGGAGATTGAAACCCTTCTGTTTGCAGCACTCGCTCCCAAGATTCAACTGACAACAGCGGCGTCCCGTCAATTCGCAACTCTGGGTCTTCATGTCGCCACCATCCCTCCAATAGCCCGAACGTGAGATGACCGAACAGCGTTTGGTCGCAAAGCTCATTGAGCAAAATTAAACCATTAGTCCGCAGACAAGCCTTGACATTCCGCAGCGTTTGCCGAATGTTACGAGTCGCGTGCAGTACGTTTGTGGCGATCGCGAAATCATAAGTACCGCCTGCAATTTTCTGTCCTGCCAACGGCTGTTCAACGTCAAAGATGCCGATTTCAACAAAGGGATGGTCAGGGATGAATTTCTCTTGGGCGTGCAAAAGAAATGCTCTGGAGATATCGGTGTAGCGGTATTCGCTAATGCTATCCTCAAGTCCGGCTAATTTGGACAGCATGGCTTTTGTTGTTGCGCCTGTTCCCGCACCAATTTCTAATATCCGCAGCTTTGTGTGTGGATCGTGCTTCAACCGCGCCTCGATCGCCGACCGTAGCGATTTTGCCAACACTTCGTTAAAATAATCGGCAACAGAATTGTCACGATAAATACCTTCGACAATCTGTAGGGAACCATTCGGGAACAGACTGTCCGTCCCTCGCTTCTGCCCGGATAGAATTTCTGGCAACGCCCGAACGCAAGTCTCAACTAAGGAAAACGCCCGCTGTTTGCTGTCGGCTTCTGGCCAATTGTCCCTAGCCTCCTTCCAGGCTTGCCAAACTATGTTCGGGGATTCGAGTCCAGCCCCCGCTTCGTTTTGAGTAAGAATAGATATACTAGCTGCCAGCCATTTTGCGTAGAAGTCAGGTACACTACCAGACGAATGCAGGTTTAGTGCATTGAGGCTAGTTCGCAGCAGGCGGATTAAAAGCGGCTGCATCTGTTTGCATTGAAAGATGCTATCCGCCTGTAGTTGCCCGATCGATTGGTTGGGCGCGACATCGATGTGCCGAATCTCGTGTATGATTGACGGCGTAACTTCCTCGAAGCTAACAACAAATTCGCCCCCGTCGTACCAATCGATTGCCTCGACACTTGCGCTCTTAATTAAAGCAAGCTGATTCAGGCGATTGTTGCTCACTAGGCACTCTAACGCCTGCATCGACTCTTTAGACTCTAGAAGTCCGATGCCACGTTGTTTGAGGCGAGTCTTAGATGCCTGGGAGATTCTGTCTCCGGTGCCGATCGCCCAGTGCCCCCAATGAATCACCTTGACTGGGCAGTTCCAACGGCTGGCGAGGCACTGGGAAAAGGCATCCTTAAAGGCGCAGCCTGCGGCATAACCACTCAGTCCGCCGCTTTGCGACAGCGCCTCAATGGAGGAGAAGAATAAAACAAAATCCAAATCTTCGGTGTGAAAGACCTGAGCTAGCCGCACGCTCACGTCTACTTTGGCAGACAAAACTGTGCGAAGTCTAGCTTCGTCTGTGTCCTTGAAGCTGCGATCGAAAAGACCCACCGCCGCATGAACGACACCCTGCACCGAGCCGAACTCACGTTTAATCTGTTCATAGGCGCGCTGAAGTTCCTCCTGACTCGTTGCGTCTGCCGAAATATATCTCGGCATTGGCCCCAAGTTAGCGATCGCCTCTAGTTTCTGCTGAATTGTCTCATTCAATGGGCTGCGACCAATCCAAACGATTTGCGCTCGATATTTTTCGCTCAGATATTGGCTCCATACCTCGCCCAAACCTCCGGCACCACCGATGACTACGTATACACCGCCGGCACGATAGGCCGATCGACCAGGTTCTGACAAAAACAGCTTTGCCAGGATCGGTCTGTACCATTTGCCGTCCCGCCACGCCAGCGATCGCACATCCGAATCAAAGGGGACGAACATCTCTGGCACTGGCCATATATATGATGTACCTGCGGGTGAAGGCATATCCAGCAGCCGAAATTTCCATTGGGGAAATTCTTTGGCTATACTGCCGATAAATCCATGAATACCCGCTTGGGTGGGATCGGGATCTTCACCACAAAAGACCACTTGACTTTGTAGTGCGATCGCAGTCCATTGCAGCCTTTCGTTTCCATAAATAACCGCCGCCGCCTTGAGCAAACGGTAAACTTGTACAAGATCGCTTGCTTGATTAACCAGAAGATTCTCAGGAAAGTCATGTCTGGCCGAATTACTGCCTCCGACCCAGATAATATGAGCAATCCGCCCCAGCAGCTTGAGTTGCTCAACGAGATCGTGGATATCTGCATCAGTGGCGATCGCCATGAATTCGCACTGGGTAAAATACGTTTGCAAAACCTGCTTTTGCTCAGGGGTGCCACCAATAATCACCGTCTTACCGTCGGGCATCTTCGAGCCAGATTTTTCGCAGCTTGAAATGTCTACTGGTTGCCAAACCAGCTTTAACGTAAACAGTTCCGCCTCAGAAGCAGACTGTTCATCAGCTTGTTCCAGCTTGACGGAAGCATTGGCATCTGGCAAAGCCGACTCTTGTAGTGACGTTGTGCCTGGAAGCCAAAACCGATTCTTCGCAAAAGGATAGGTTGGCACGGAGAACCGCCAATGTTTTGAGGATGCCGTCGGCAATTTATTTTCATCCAGCAAACACCAGTCCAGGGAAACTCCGGCGACCCAAAGAGCTGCCAACTGCTCCCAATCTCGCCCTGCGAGCGCTGCTTGAATCACCTGTTCTCCCAGAGTCCCCCGAATTAAAGTCTTAACCTCACGACTAGGATGCTTGATGTTACCTTGAAAACCCGATTCGCCTATATCTGGAAATTGACGCAACTTATTAACCAGGTCAACGCGACTTGCGGCTACCACAGCCAGCCGTTCCTCGAATGCCTGCCTGTGGCTTTGCAGAAACCGAGTCAGTTCTGCCAAGGAGCATTGCTCGTCAGAGAGCGAACTGAGCCACTGCTCAAATTGCTTGACATAATCCCTTAGCTGTGCAGTATTCTGAGCCGACAGCACGAAAAGAAAAGGTTCAGAAGTTCGGTCATCCACCTTTTCAGCAGGTAGCGCCCAAGATTCCACAACTTCGGCCAAGCTTGTTGGGGAATCCTGGCCGCTTGGGGACTGGGTACTCTTTACTGGGGACTCGGCAAGAAATTTCTTCTCGTGCGAACGCTGCGCGAACAAGATTTGGCTGGGGTCTGAATCCACAGACTTATCTTCCCAGTCCCCAATCCCTAGTCCCCAATCCCCAGTCCCTAGTTCAACGCTGCACCCTACGTCATATTCTTCCACCACAACGTGAGCATTTGCACCTCCAGAGCCGAAACTACTTACACCAGCCCGTCTGGGAATAGATTCGTTGGGGCGATCCCACTTCTGATGTCGATCCACAATATAAAACGGGCTGTCGGCGAGATTGATATGACGGTTCAGGTGTCCGAAATGCTGATTTGCTGGCAGTTCTTGATGTTGGAGGCATAGCACGACTTTCAGCAGACCTGCTATACCCGCAGCCGCCTCCAAATGCCCCAGGTTGGTTTTGAGCGAACCCAGACCGCAGGAGATCGCGACTTGGGGAGTCTGACTCCATTCCGAAAAAGCTTGTTGAATTCCCTGGATCTCAATGGGATCTCCTAAGGCTGTGCCCGTTCCGTGGGCTTCGATAAAACTAATGGTGTTAGGGGCTACACCAGAGGCTTTCCAGGCATTGGTTAAGAGTGCTGCCTGCTGTTGCGGATTCGGTACAGTGAGACCGGCGGACTGTCCACCATGATTTGAGGCTGACCCCTTGATCGTCGCATAAATTAGATCGCCATCTGCTTTTGCCTGACGCAATTGCTTGAGCAGAAACATGACAGCGCCTTCACTGCGAACGTACCCATCTGCGCGATCGTCAAATGTCTTGCACTTGCCATCATGCGCCAACATCCCAGCCTTGTAATATGCGATACTGTTAGCCGGATGGCTCATGATATGTATGCCGCCCACAAGTGCTTGTAAGCACTCACCTGCTCGGATAGATTGAACCGCCTGATGCACTGCCATCAGCGAACTGGAACAGGCCGTATCAATGACGATGCTTGGGCCTCGCAAGTCAAAAAAGTAAGAGATGCGATTTGCCAGTGCCGCCAACGACGTGCCCGTTGCAACGTGGGCTTCTATCGGAATACCTACCTGCTCCATTACCCGACAGTAATCAGAGCCACTAGCACCCACAAAAACTCCCGTACTGCTGCCAGCAACTTTGTTCGCAGTGATGCCAGCGTTTTCTAGTGTTTGCCAAGCTAATTCCATGAGAATTCGCTGTTGCGGGTCCATGCTCTGAGCTTCGATCGCACTGATGCGGAAAAAGCCAGCGTCAAACAGATCGATTTGGGATAAAAAACCACCCCAATCGATACCTTGGTGCTTGCCTTCTGGGTCGATGTCCCTAGGCCATTGCCAACGTCCTTCTGGAAGTTTCTCAATCACTGAACCACCGTTTTTGAGCAGATCCCACAGCGATTCGGGATTGTTAATGCCACCGGGGAGCCGACAGGCTAACCCAACAATGGCAACAGCGTCGTCCGAGTCGGTTGCTTCGGTTCGCCACGATATTGCAGATTTGGGAGTAGTTGTCAACAAGGTATCTGTAGGGGCGACGAATGGGGACGCGACATTTTGATAAGAGGCAGGGGGCAGGGGGCAGGGAGAAGAGGGGACTGGAGGTACAAACCTCACCCCTTGTGGGTGAACGCTCCCTTGCTCCCTTTCACTCTTGGTTGAAACCCCATCTACAAGGGATGGGGATGGTTTTTCTCCCCTGCTCCCTGCCCCCTTCCCCCCTGCTTTTTCATTCTGCGTTACCGAGAGTTTCTGCTTCTCGATCAGAAACATCAACACCTTTTCGGGCGTGGTGTAGCTGAAGAAGAAGGCTGGGTCTAAAATCAGCCCGAAGCGAGCGCTGATTTGTTCGCTGAGAATCAGCAAATCGACTGAATTCAGACCCATCTCCATCAAGGGACGATCGAACTTGTATCCACTCCGTTTTTCATCATCCAGACAGGACTGAACCGTCGCTTCCAAAAATGCAGTAGCCAATTCGGTGTCCCATGCTTGTGGTTCAGCATCCCACTTTGCTGCGTCATTAATTCGCCGATCGTCGCGTCTACGCTGATGAATTGGATAGCGGACGAGTACCCCATGCCCCTGATTGTTTCGATCCAATGGTCGATAATTTTCCACAATCCACTCAATGTTCGCGCCGTGTAGTTCGTGAAACCTCAAAATTGGATCGATTAGCTTACCACGGACATTGCGCTGCCTTATGTACTCTTCAAAGGAAAACTCGTGGCGATGGAACTCCTTGCACAACGTGACCGCCACGACAGACTCGATACCATCGATCGCGCTGCACCGCTGAAGCATAAACTCCAGTAAGTGATCCCCAAGTCTCCTCTCCTGAACTTTGGGAAGAATGTTTACCGCCAGCAACTGGACAATAGAACCGTTCTGGGAATGCAACTCTGAGACTCGATTTGCGGCTATGGTTTGAATTTGATCGGCACTTTCAATCCGCTGTGAGTAGATAGCCCCGACGACTTTGTAATTATTATCATAATCGGGCAACTCCAGCACTAACTGTCCTTCCGGATAATTGTTCAGGCGATCGACCAAGTTGGTAGATGTAGCTTGCAACTCAATCGACCAACATTCCTTTTCTAATTGCACTAGTGCGGGCAAATCTGATGAGCGAGTGTGGCGAATGCGATAGTCCACTTTCTGAAAATGCACGACCGATGTATCGGTTGGTGTCAGTTGGCTAGCCGGAAATAACCCAACATTAGCTGCCAGTATCAGGAAAGATTCAGCACCGATATCGCTGGTTTTGGGAACCGCCTCATTTGGCAAGTTATTGAAGTCGTGGCTTAAATAATTGATGTCCTTAGTCAATTGCAGTAAGACAGGGTGAGATTGGCAAATCAGGAGTCCGTGACGACCCACGACGTTGCTCCACTCGCTCAACATCTGCCTGTTATATTCGGTTATGTCCCTGATGTCGCTTAAGTCAGATTCTTCATCGTTGAGATGGCAAACGGACTGAACGAACAAGATATCTTGCTTTTTAGCAGTTATTCGACCGTCCAGTTCACGCAATATCTGCTCTGGGCAATTCAAAGGCATTGAAATGACATCAGCGGGGATATCTCCAAGGTTACGAGTTGCAGTCTGAATTAAATCTGGGCATTGCTCAATACCAACTAGTGTCAGATCATGCTCGTCTAGGACATTACCGCGAAGACTATGATCTCGAATCCATAAGTATATCTGTTGTAGCAGTAGACCGTTACCGCAGCCCAGTTCAACAAGAACTCTGGGTTGCTCCTTGAAGTTCGGAGCATTAAAAATTGACAGAATGTGATTTTTTAAAATCGGCCATAGCTCAAAGTGGCTTTGTTGTACCATTTTTCTACCTGGGCTACGAGTCATGCTGTCTAATCAGTACAGGCTTTTCATACTACTAATTATTAAGTACACTAACATAAAAATTTATAATTACCTCACAAAAAATTCACATATCTGTACATAGTCGAAATAGACCTCTTGCAGAATTATTTTATGGTAAAGTAAAAATTTTTGACAGTATAAGCAATCTGTTTCAGTAGTAAAAAGTACTAAAAATGTCTCTTCACTCCCCCTGCTCCTCCTGCCCATTTCATGAGGATCTCACTTTTTCGCGTTGCTCCTGATCGGGGGCAGTCTCATGGCATTAGAATTCAAATCTCTTCGTGGCAAACTAAAAATTCAAAGGCTTTGATTATAGCCAATGCTACTGCCCTAACAGAACAGATGGAATCATTTTTTAGCGAGATAAAAGATCCACATCTACCTAAGTATTTAACCTAAATTGATATCATCGCACAATTATGTAATATCAATTTACGTTGAGCTTGCATATAATAGAGAGTCGAGGATAAGTTTGGTCTGAGGTACACGAACACTTTAATACTGTATCCGGTACGAGATCAAACCTGAACTTGATAATTAATCTTTTAACTCATAATACTGGGTATCACTATCTTCACCATCTTTACCCGACTATTCCCTGGTACAAACTACTAGAGTCACATAAGGTTTTGTGTCCAGAGAGTTCAGACATTTCAGATGGCTTATTCGATGTTTATAAGCAATTATCACGCAGTTAAGTATATGCCTAAGTCAGCAAGTAACCTCCCTGACTCGGCTACAAAACCGTGCTTGAATCTTTTAATTCACACGGCTCTTCAATAACTTAGTGTTTATCACACACCCTTGTTCTTATCCTGGCTAGTAGAGGTATAAAACATCCTCTTATTTCTGTTGCAACAACATCCCTTTTTATTGAGGGAGAGTAAAAAAACTAACTTTTAACTCCTAACTTGTAACTCCTAACTTTTCATAAAAGCGGCAAGATTCGCAAGGGCCATCTGGGCTGACTGCACAGCGAATTAGTTCTGAATGAGCATTGTAACAGCAGGTGGCATCACCGATTACCCAACGTCCCGCTACCAAACTTTTCTCAGATGGTCGTTTAGCTGATTGCACATAAATGGCAATATTGTGCAAGCGGTAGCGCCCAGCTTGAAGTTGGTATCTATGGCGGCGCTCTAAAACCGCGTAGGTTTTACCTTGAAAATCGAGATAGTTTCCGGGTTGGGGTGTCCAATCAAGTTGCACTCTACCGAGGGACTCACGCGGGTGCGTCAGAATCACCTCAGTTTGTAAAGAGTCTGGCTCCATAAGCTTATGTGATTTGATTTACATTATAAGGATGGTATCGCGATCGCTTTCTTTAGCTTACCGAATTTAGATTATAATTAATGATTAACTAGATTTGCGAGAGATATACATACATTAGGGATGCACTGCTGTGCTACCTTACTGATTACGGCAACCAAAAGTCAGGCAGGATAGATTTGCTCAAGTCACGCAAAGTTTGGTTGAGCGATCGCGCCACTTGGATATGCACTTCATCCTCTTCTACAGCTAAAATCTCAGATGGCTGACCTTCTCCTAAATAAGACACCACCAAATTCGCCGCCTCCAAACCAGTAACATAAGCCTTTTCCTGTGACCAGGAACCATGACGGTTCACAATCCAATCCCCACTCATAAACACATTCTCAAAACTTGTCTTCGCGGGCAACATATAACGATAGCTACCAGGTGCAAAGTGAGTCACTGCTTGAGGTAGCCGAATTACACTGCTATCAATAATCTTTGCCTCTCGAAATGCTGGTACACAAGTTGCTAAATAACCCTGAACTATTGCTAAAATCTCCTCATCACTCAAACCCAGAAACTGATTCGCATGATAAAAATCAGCTTCAATCACTGTTCCCGGCTCATCTCGATATTCATCATGTAAAGCATTCAAATCAAAAAACGTCCAACCTGTAGTTGTGTCAAATCCAAAACAAGCATTAGAAGGACGAGGAATATCAATTTTACGGTCAAACCATAGTCGCGTTGCTAAAACATCAATTGCTCCTAAATTGCTCAAATTACGGAATTCTTCACGGCTTTGTAAACTAGGGCTAGTTGAGACAATTTTCTTCATTCCCGTGATTCCAACCGCAAAAATCACGGCATCTGCTTCAATTACTTCATCACCGCAAACCACACCCTTGGCTCGATGATTACTATCAACAATTAAATCTGTAACCCGACGCTTGGGCAACACTCGCACACCAGCTTTTTCGATACGTTCCACCCAAGGACGAAATATCTTTTCTCCAACAGTCCCCCGACACCAAACCACATCAAAATCCGGTTGATGAGCCAGAATAAAAAAGTAAAGCATCCCTAAAGTTGCGGCGGCTGAACATTGTTCGCCAGGGGCAAATAAGCCCACTAATAACATCGGTTCAAAAGCCTCGCGGTAAAGTCGTGCTGAAACATTAAAGTCTTTGAACAATTCACGGGCGGTTACAAAGTCATAGCGCCGCCAAGCTGCATCAGAATTGTCAAAATCAACGACAGCATAAAGTAAAGGTAGAGCGCTAAGACGATCAATTAGTGGCAGCCGCTTAAACTGAGTGTAGAGAAAAGTTCCCAGTGGCGAGGGGAGTCGCGGTAAGTCTTGAAAAATCGGTGATTCAACTTCCAAACCTGCTGGCGAATATTGCGAAGAACGAGTCCACGTAGTAAAAGGATTAATTCCTAATTCATTAATTAGGGAAAAGATATTTTTGTAAGGATACCAAAAGCCATGAATGCCAGCTTCGACAGATTTTCCGGTGGCTGTTTGCCAACCCGCCACCAATCCACCAGGATAGGGGCCTGCTTCGAGAAGTGTCACATCATAGCCTTGTTTTGCCAAATGGTAGGTTGCTCCTAAACCAGCCCAACCAGCACCTACAACTACCACCCGTTTTTGTTGTAACCCTCCTACCATCACAGCCTCCAATTGTTGCAGTCCATCAACTAATGTATACGAACTTGTGTTCTGATCGGGCAAGGGTTGTTATTATAGCGATTTTCGTATCCTGCGGGAAGTCGCTACGCATCTATGGATGCAATAGGCGCTTTAAGCGCACATCTGTACACCCATACCATATTCCATCGAATTAAAATAGCTATAGACTTTAAAAAAAGGCTCAGGGGAAGCGGTTCAGTAAAAATCACTTGCGGTTAATGCTGAGTTAAGAGTATAACAGAAAACAGACTTAGCTATTCATGAGGAATAATCATAATGAGTCAATTAGCAGATGTAAAATTTAGTCTGAATGACTTTGAATTACGAGATGGAATTTATTTTCCTAGTGACTATGAACAATTGAATAATACTCAACATAAAAAAACATGGGACGCAATTGGTAAAACATATTATGGTTCCCAAAAAATTGAAAAAGTTGCAGAGACATCGCCTATTAAACAAGATTACACTCTGTTAACTGGCACACCTGGAGGTACTTGGAACAAATTTCCGTTGAATAAATCTGTTAATTCTATTCTGGAAATTGGTTCTGGTTATGGTCGCGCACCTTTACATCTCTCTAAAGCGAAAAATCTGAGATGCGAGAAATATTATGGAATTGATATTTCTGAACCTTTATTGCGGAGGTTAATCAAGGTTAAACAAGAATATAATTTTTTTCCAGAAGCTGAATTTAACTTGATTTGCACTTCTGCTGAAATATTGCCTTTAGAAGATAATTCTATAGATTTGGTAATTTCTAATTGCGTTTTTATGCATATCCCAGATGCACAATTAAGAAATTTATTGGCTGATATATCTCGTGTGCTAAAGCCTGGGGGAATTTTTGTTTTTAATCATTCCTTTCATAACAAGTCTTGTCCTTCTCATATTATCCATAATTTTGTGAGAAAGCTGAATCCATTTGTCAGAAATCCAGTTTATCTCAAGCAATATTCAGCCGCTGAAATAGAGGAAATGTTAACTACTGCTGGTCTAAAAACAAAGTGTCCACAATACATTGTCGAACCAACAGAAGAATATGCAATTTTGCCAGAAACCATCAAAGGAATCCCAGTACCATTTGCTAAAACGATAAACAGAAGTCTCAAGCCATCTGGTAATTTAAAAGAAACTTTAGCTTATGGCTTTAGTGCCTACAGTACTAAACTGGACTAATTAAGAAACTCTCTTATTGTCACAATTAACTTAATACAGAAAACTACAGAAGCACAACAATGTTGTGCTTTTATTTTTACAATAAATACTTATGAACTTTCAATAAGGTTCGGTTAAAGGGGAAAGGTTTTGAATACATCTTTTACCCCTTCCCCTTTCCGTAGACCACAAGGAAAGTGAAAAATGCTTATCCGAACCATATTGTATGAACTCTGTCTTATACTTTTTTGCTTGGAGTTCGATTATTTAGTAGAAACTCCAGCTAGGAAGGCATAATTTATTACTGATATCTAGCAACATCTGTACTATTAAATATGGTTAAAAAAGTAATGCACTTAAATTGACCAATAGATGGGAGGCTACATATTTTAGCTCCACAAGCAAAATATGCTTGTAAAATATGCGGAATTTCAACATTATATGAACTAGGACATTGTTGAGGTAATTCTAAACTAAATTCTGATTTTGGATAAACCAAAATACTTGGATGCATCAAGTTGTTGTGCTGAAAATAATTATAAGCACACCGAGCTTGCAAAGGATTTTGTGTTTGAAATGTTACACGCCCCAAAAAATATTGATTTCGACTCCAGATAAGATAATTTGCTAGCCCCTTCCAGAGCAATAAAAGTGCTTGAATATTACGGTATTCTTTTGCTATACATGCACGCCCAAGTTCTACAGTTTCCTGAAGCATAGAATCAGGAATGTCATTGATATTAAAATATTTTGCAGCACTAAAGCCCAATGCTTGAGAAGCCATTGTATAAGATTGCATTCGGTAATTTCCAATAATTTTACCAGTTGCTTTAAAGATGAGTATCAAATGATGACAAACCGGATCAAATTCATCTTGATCTATCCGGGTAAGGTTAGAAGCAGAGTATTCCAAGCCTAATTCAATATTAAAAATTTCAAAGCGCAATCGAAAAACAGATTCTAATTCTTCTTTAGTAGAAGCAAGCCGGAGAATATATTTTTCGGTTTCAATTACTGGAAAATCTTTGAGGGGACGGTCAGCAGTTAGTGGAAATTTAATGTTCATCCTAAATATCTCATTAATAAATAATCATTACATACTCACAATTATTGTTGCTTGTCTAGCATCGTATGACCTTACCTATTATTTTAAGCATTCTATATATAATTTCTATTAAAAAGTAAATAAAAAAAATATTTTTTAGGACAAAATTCCTGGAATTATGTCTTTTATAAAAATACATTTTGGATATTAAATAATATTAAATACTAATTAATAGATAATTTATCAAGATAATATGAAGTTGTATGTGACCTGACTCAGCTATTTATTTTTGATATGTATTAATCGAGCGTAATCGTTCAGGAGGAGAGTCAAAAGTTACAACTGAAAGGTTGATACTCCTCATGACGATGTTTTGACGGTTACAATCTCCACTCTGACACTTTATACTCGACCGAACGGGAATCTTGTTTAAAGTTTGGATAGTTTTTGGGATTTCCTTCATTGATTGTGATGTAGTTTACCAACTTTTTCCAACATATTGAAGCTAAAGTTGGTAAATTATGGATTAGTTGAGCTAATTCTTCCCCAGACAACTATGCCGTTGGATTTATCGCCTCTTTGGATATCACTCAAAACTTCATTACTTGCCACATTTATTACCTTCTTCTTGGGTATCGCTGCTGCCTACTGGATGCTGGGATATCGTGGCAAAGGTAAATCGTTGATTGAGGGTGTCTTTATTGCGCCATTGATTTTGCCTCCCACCGTTGTCGGTTTCTTGTTGCTGCTATTTTTTGGTAAAAATGGCCCTGTAGGGAAACTCATGCAGACTTTTGACTTCACCATCGTCTTTACTTGGTATGGTGCAGCGATCGCAGCCACGGTAGTTTCTTTCCCATTGATGTATAAAACTGCACTGGGAGCCTTTGAACAAATAGATGGTAATCTGCTGCGAGTAGCTAGAACCCTTGGTGCAACTGAAGCCACAATCTTTTGGCAGATCAGTTTACCCCTAGCACTACCCGGCATTGTCGCCGCCACAATGCTAGCTTTTGCCCGTGCTTTAGGAGAATTCGGGGCGACGTTGATGCTGGCTGGTAATATTCCAGGAGTTACGCAGACAATCCCAATGGCGATTTATTTTGCTGTGGAAGCGGGAGCAATGAATGAAGCTTGGTTTTGGGCGATCGCGATTATGGTGATTTCTCTATCTGGAATTATTGCAGTCAACTTCTGGCAAGAATTGAGGGAAAAGAGGAGAGGAGGGGGAGCAGGGAGCAGGGAGCAGGGAGCAGGGGGAGAAATTCTCTACACGCCGCACTCTAGCTTTGAATCTGGTGGATTGTTAGTCAACATTGAAAAAATCCTTCCTAGCTTTCATTTAAAAGTTGCTTTCACTACTGATGAGCAACCCTTGGGATTGTTAGGGGGTTCTGGAGCGGGTAAGAGCATGATTTTGCGCTGCCTTGCGGGGATAGAAACGCCCACAATCGGGCGGATAGTTTTAAATGGCAGAGTCCTATTTGACTCGGAACAAGGAATTAATTTACCCAGCCGCGATCGCCGCATCGGTTTTTTAGTGCAGAATTACGCCCTATTTCCGCACATGAGTGTGGCGCAAAATATCGCTTTCGGCTTGCCCAAAAAACTATCTGCTGGGAGTATTCGGGTACAGGTAGAGGAGCAACTAATAGCGATGCAGCTGCAAGGATTAGGCGATCGCTATCCACACCAACTTTCTGGGGGTCAACAACAACGGGTAGCTTTGGCAAGAGCATTGGCAAGTCAACCGGAAGCATTGCTTTTAGATGAGCCGTTTTCGGCACTTGACACCCATCTGCGTAGCCAATTAGAGCAGCAAATGACAGACACTCTAGCTGATTACCAAGGTGTGACTCTATTTGTCACGCATAATATGGAAGAAGCTTATCGAATTTGTCCAAATCTGTTGGTATTAGAGCATGGTGGAGCCGTTCATTATGGCTCTAAATACGATATTTTCCAGCATCCTGCTACTGTGAGTGTTGCCCAACTTACCGGATGTAAAAACTTCTCCCGTGCTGTTCTCCAGTCATCACAACAGGTAGAAGCGACTGATTGGGGTTGTACTCTGCAAGTAATTGAACCAGTCAAGAGCGAATTATCCCACGTCGGCATTCGTGCCCATCAGTTCATTTTTACCAACGACTCATCACAGGAAAATACCTTTCCCTGCTGGGTAGTCCGAACAAGTGAAACGCCCCATCGAATGACGTTGTTTCTCAAATTACATTCTGCTGGCAAGAATTCTCAAGATTACCATCTGCAAGCTGAAGTCTTCAAAGAAAAATGGGCAACGATGAAAGATCAACCTTTTCCTTGGTATGTGCGTTTAGATCCCCTGCGCTTGATTTTAATGGAATAAACGCAGAGATGTATAGACAGAAGAAAGCATTGCTGAATTTACTCGTTTCTGTCTAGCTGAGAAGATTTAGTGCGATCGCTTCTAACCCCGGAACTGGTTTTAGTAATTCTAATAATACGTGAGTTCGACAAGTCTTATTTGACCTATCCGACACGGAGAGGGGAGCAAAAAGCTGAATTTTTCGTTGCTCCTCCCTTTCCGTTTCCCAGAGGGAGGCTGGGAGGGAGAGGTTCATCGAACTCACATTAATAATGTTCAGTCCTTACTTCAAACGCCCAGACCCCAAAGAGTCTGAGCGCTTGAATATTAGGTTGCAGAGAAACTTCTGCTAGATTTTTGTGGAATTATGCGGGCATCATCTGCATACTTTTGCAAGACTCTGCACACTTACGGCAAGCGGCAGCACATTCCATCATTTTCGCGTCATCGCTCATCATCTCACAAGCCATTGCAGTGCGATCGCACATTTGGGCACAAAGCATACAAGTCCGTTCCATGAACTCAGAACCGCTCATCATCATATTCATGCACATCATGCACATTTCAGAGCAATCGCGCATCATGCTCATCATGTTCATCATGTTCTTGTCCATCTGCTTACCACCTTTGCTCATGCAGTAAGTCATGGTTTCCATGCACATTTTATGACAGTCCATACAGGCATCCATGCAAGTTTGCATTTCTGGAGTCATGGTTTCAGTCATCATCATCATCATCATCGGAAATACCTCCTGATTTTTTGATGCTTAAATAGTGTCCTTTGAAGGACTACTCATAACATTAGTCCTATCTTTTTAAAGAGTCAATGGGGTTTTTAATTCCTAATTTATAAGTCTACTATCCCGATATAATTACCGGGAATGGGAACGAATTCTACACTCAATTAGTGTTGTTTTTCTGAGGATTGCTATGTACCAAGATTTACAAACCCCTGCTTGGCAGTGGGGTTTTATTGAGCGAATAAACTTTTCATCGGGGATCAAAAGTTAGAGTGAAATCTGGATCAAAAATAATGTCATTTTTTTTAACAAATACCTAAACAAATTATTTATGAACTTATATTAACCCAGTATTTACTAACTTCTATTAACTAGAAGACAGACACACTTAAAAATTTGTAATTCCTAACGATATTTCAACCCCATCTCAAACAAAATTACCTCTGAAGGTAGGGGTCACAAACTCTATACTTAATTATGAGCAATTAAGTTTATAGCGCAGAATAAAAATCGGTTTTTCCCATGCTCAATGCCTAATTTTCAACCTAGAGCATTTTCTAAATCAGCTTGCAAATCTTGCAGATGCTCAATTCCTACGGAAAGACGGACTAAATTATCCTTTATTCCGCGCTTAAGTCGTTCAGCTTCTGGTAATGAACCGTGGGTCATTTTAGTAGGATAGCAAAGCAGTGATTCTACACCACCCAAGCTTTCAGCCAGCAAAAATAACTTGAGTCGAGAAGCGAATCTTTCAACTTCAGCAAAACCGCCTTTTAATTCCAAACTAATCATCCCCCCAAAGCCAGACATTTGCTCTTTTGCTAATTGATGCTGTTTATGACTGGGTAATCCTGGATAATAAATGCGCTCAATTTTGGGATGCTTCTCTAAAAATTCAGCCAAAAATAAAGCGTTTTTTTCATGTTCTCGCATTCTTACAGCTAGAGTTTTAATCCCTCGCAGTACTAACCAGCTATCAAAAGGACTAGGAATCGCCCCGATCGCATTTTGATAAAACTTCAGTTCGGTGTATAGTAGCTCGTTAGATGTGATGACTGCGCCACCAATAATATCGCTGTGTCCCCCTAGATACTTGGTAGTGCTGTGAACTACAATGTCAGCACCTAAATCTAACGGCGTTTGAAAATAAGGACTAGCGAAGGTATTATCAACTACTAAGATGATATTGTTTCTACGGGCAATATTTGCTAGTGCAGCAATATCAATAATTTTTAACAAAGGATTAGTAGGAGTTTCAATCCAAATCAGCTTCGTATTTGGTTGAATGGCAGTTTCAAAATTAGCGATGTTATCAATATCTACATAGGTAGTTGTCACACCCCAATTTTTCACAACCTTTTCTAGCAAACGATAAGTTCCACCATATAAATCATCACCAGCAACAACATGATCGCCACTTTTGAGTAGACTTAATACTGTGGTCGTTGCAGCCAAGCCTGAGGCAAATGCTAAACCAAACTTTCCATTTTCAATAGAAGCTAAAGCTTCTTCTAAAGCTGTGCGGGTTGGGTTTCCTGTGCGGGAATATTCATATCCTTTGTGCTTACCTATAGCTTCTTGCTCATAAGTAGAAGTTAAATAAATAGGGACAATTACAGCACCAGTTTGTGGGTCTGATTGCTGACCTTCATGAATTGCTCTAGTCTCAAATTCCATGATTTTTCCTTGTTTATTCTTGGGTTTGACTAATCCAATATCTGATTAAATCGGCTCTGGTAATTAAACCAATGGGAACATCATGCCGCTTAATAATAATTCCTGTGGTTCCTGATAACAGAACTCGATAAGCTTCGGAAACATCGACTTCTTCATCAAGCATCGGTAACGGTTTACCCATGACTGCCGAAACTTCCTGGTTAGAAAAGTTGATCCCATCATGGAGAAATTTCATTAAAGAAGCTTCGTTGACACTTCCTACTACATGATTATTATCAATCACCGGTAGCTGCGAAATATTCAGCTTTTGTAGGTAGTTTGTGGCTTTACTTAAGGTATCACGGGGGCTGACGGCAACTAGAGAAGGAAAATCTATTTTTTGAGCAAGAATTTCACCAACTTTGATACTTTTTACTGTTGTACCTTCCCAAAAACCATTTTCCTGCATCCAGGCATCGGAGTAGATTTTATTAATGTAGTTTCTTCCCGTATCTGGTAATAGGGCTACAATATACTTCGGCTCTGTTAATCTGGCTGCATATTTGAGCGCTGCGGCTACTGCTGTCCCGCAAGAGCCTCCTACCAATAAACCTTCTTCTCGTGCTAAACGACGAGCCATATTAAAAGATTCTTTATCGCTAACCCGAACCATTTCATCAACTAATTGACGATTAAATGTTTTGGGAATAAAGTCTTCACCAATCCCTTCAACTTTATAAGATTTGGGACTATCACCAGAAAGAATTGAACCCTCTGGATCTGCACCAACAATTACTATATTGGGATTTTGCTCTTTCAGATATTTAGCAACTCCGGAAATTGTCCCACCTGTGCCCATCCCTGCAACAAAAACATCAACTTTCCCATTACTATCTGACCAAATTTCTGGCCCTGTAGTTAAGTAATGTGCTAAAGGATTATTCAGGTTTTCAAATTGATTTGGTCTATAGGCTCCTGGTATTTCTTTGGCGAGTCTTTCCGCTACACCGTTATAACTTTCTGGTGAGTCAGGCGGTACAGATGTGGGAGTAACAACTACTTCTGCACCATAAGCTTTGAGTAGATTGATTTTATCCTGGCTCATTTTATCAGGCATGATGAAAATACAGCGATACTTTTTCACTGCTGCAATTAATGCCAGTCCCACACCAGTATTACCCGCGGTAGCTTCAATAATAGTGCCACCGGGTTGCAATTGACCTGTTTTTTCCGCGGCTTCAATCATGGTGAGAGCAATTCTATCTTTGGTACTCCCGCCAGGATTGAGATATTCTACTTTGGCATAAATACTTGAGTGAATGTCTTCGGTAATTTTGTTTAGTCTGACTAATGGAGTTCTACCAATTGATTGTAAAATGTTGTCGTAAGTAGCCATATAGCAGCCCTAAATGATTTGTAAAATCTTTTATTTCTTATCTTTGTTTCCTAGCCTTTGAGAAGATAAGATAAGAGAATAAATAAATATTAGGATGTTAGTTATACATTTGATTGCAATTTGAGTAAGCGATCGCTACCTATTTGTAATGTTTCAGGTCTTTTGCTAAAGCAAAATCTGATCAATGAATGTCCTTTTTCTGGTTGGCTGAAAAAGCTGGAACCGGGAACTACCGCAACACCAATATCTTTAATTAGATGGTAAGTAAATTCAATATCGGTTTTGTAGCCAAATTTGGAAATATCTGCAAGAACGTAATAAGCTCCTTTAGGGACGAAATAGGGAATACCAACTTGGTCTAGAATTTGCAAAATGCTGTCTCGCTTCTGGTGATAAAGTTTGGCTAGTTCTTCATAATAGGATGGTGGTAGTTGCATGGCGGCAACTCCGGCTCGTTGTAATGGTGCAGGTGCGCCAACGGTGAGAAAATCATGGACTTTGCGAATCGCCCCTGTCAATTCGGGGTTTGCCAAAATGTAGCCGACTCGCCATCCGGTAACGCTATAAGTTTTAGATAAACCGTTAATAGTAACGGTGCGCTCTGCCATTCCGGGAAGGGTTGCTAGGGCAATATGTTGAGTGCCGTCATAGAGAATATGTTCATAGATTTCATCAGTGAACGCTAATACATCCCACTTTTGACAAAGTTCAGCAATTAGGGTGAGTTCTTCACGGGTGAAGACTTTACCTGTGGGATTGTGGGGTGTGTTGATAATAATAGCTTTGGTATTGGCATTGAAAGCTTGACGCAACTGTGCTTCGTCAAATGTCCAATGGGGGGGATGCAGTGTCACGTAGCGGGGTATAGCACCAGCTAAAATCGCATCAGGGCCGTAGTTTTCGTAATACGGCTCAAATACAATTACTTCGTCACCAGGATCGACTGTCGCCAGCATCACAGCTGCCATTGCTTCTGTGGAACCACAGGTAACGGTGACTTGGGTTTCGGGATCGATATCTAAGCCGAGATACCAACGAACTTTGTTAGCGATCGCATGACGAAATGGGCGATCGCCCCAAGTAATGGCATACTGATTTACATCTGCCTCTATTGCCTGATATGCTGCCTGTTTCAACTCCAAGGGACAGGGAAAATCAGGGAACCCCTGCGCCAAATTCACTGCACTGTATTGCAGTGCCACCCGCGTCATTTCTCGAATCACAGACTCTGTAAACTGTTCTGCCTTCGCTGATATTTTTTGGCGCACAATCTCACTCACCCCTATACCTCCGTATTGCAGTTACGCGGAAATTTCTGTAAACCCGATAGAATCCATAATATCGATAGATTTATCGTAGTATACTCAAATTCCAGATCCAGAGGGAATAGAACCTTATTATCTATATACTGAATTATTGAGATTAATAGTCAATTATTGAACGTACTGATCCAGAATCATCATGAAATCTTTGCACCGTCCCGATCTCTATAGCTGGTCTAATTTCAATCCGGCAAGAAATATTGATTTCAATGGGATTGCCTGGATTCGCCCAGATGGCAACATCTTGATTGACCCAGTAGCCCTATCAAACCATGATTGGAATCATCTGAAATCCCTCGGTGGTGTGGTTTGGATTGTGCTGACAAATTCTGAGCATATCAGGGCAAGTAAAGAAATTGCCGATCAAACTTATGCTAAGGTAGCTGGCCCTGTGGCAGAAAAAGACACTTTTCCCATACATTGCGATCGCTGGCTGTCTGATGGAGAAGAATTTGTCCCAGGATTGGAGGTGATTGAACTCCACGGTTCTAAAACTCCCGGTGAATTGGCTCTGTTACTAGAGGAGACAACTTTAATTACAGGGGATTTAGTCCGGGCACGCAAAGCAGGTAGCTTAACGATTTTGCCAGATGACAAACTGCTGAATCGAGAAGAGGCTGTTGCTTCTGTGCGGAGGTTAGCTCAACTGAGTCGGATAGAAGCAGTGCTGGTGGGGGATGGTTGGCCCGTTTTTCGTGATGGACGCGATCGCTTACTGGATCTGGTAGCGACGTTGTAAATAAGTAAGGTAGCACAGCTAGCTGTGCTACCTTACAGGAAATTCTTTTTCAAATAGATCAAAAAGGCTGTAAGAAGAAAATCAAACAACACCGTATCATGGTAGTTAGTAGCATTTATGTTTGATAATTTCTTTTTTGCCTTAAAAGAATATCAGGTAAGTCATTTCCTGATTTACTAACGGCAAAATGTGAAAGCTTTCACTGATTAACCTAGTTGGAGAACACTGATGTCAAAGGAAAGAAAAAGTAACAAAGAAGCTAAAAAACCTAAAAAAGATCCCAAAGACAAAAAGGATAAAAAAGATCCAAGCAAATAGGACGATTTAGGTAAATAGCTCTAGCGAAGACCAAGAGTTGTATTTCCTTAAATTGACAATATTTTATCCAGTAGGACTGAATAGGAAAAAATATTGTCAAAAATTTATTCACCCTTGGTCAAGCCTCAAAATCTAAGAATTTAGGTTGTATCTGCGATTTCTACAACGGGCTATGACGCTCGATGACTCGCTACCGCTTCGCTATCGGCGTCGCAACTTATCAAGCAGGGACAAACGTTAGCGAAACACCATTCATGCAGTAGCGTTTGCCAGTGGGTGCAGGGCCATCATCAAAAACATGTCCCAGATGACCACCACAGCGACTACAATGCACTTCAGTTCTGGTCGTAAATAACGACTTATCTACAGTAGTAGCGATCGCACCTTCAATCGGGTTAAAAAAGCTAGGCCAGCCAGTACCACTGTTAAATTTGGTATCAGATGTAAACAATGGTTGTTCACAGGCTGCACAAAAATAAGTACCTGGATCGTATTCCTTGTCTAGTGGGCTGGTGTGAGAGCGTTCAGTCCCATGTTTACGCAATACATTAAACTGTTCTGGCGTTAAAATTGTGCGCCATTCTGACTCTGGTTTGGTAATTTCAAATCCACTCTTAGAAGTTGTCATTGCTTCTGACCCCCAATTTATATACCTTGATAACAATGCCGTGCCGACTATTACTGCACTAGCCTGTAAAAAATACCGTTTGTCCATATATCTATTATTTTCTATTTTCCGGTTAACTGGCCAATCAATTCCAGTACGGGATTCCCTACATAAATAACTATAATTAGCGATCGCCCTGAGTTAGCCCTGATAAACTGATTAAAATTAGCTAAGAAACAACAAATTATTTTTCAACAAAATACGAGGCGGGAATCCGATCAATTTGCTCCGATTTTGGGCAATAGGTAAGTATAGATTTAAATTGGAGCATAGCCACGGTCAATCATCATCTTCATCAGAGGTGGTTGTGATATCCTGAGTAGTCCCCTGTTTACCCCGACTCGTCAAAAACACAAATGCGTGATTGAGCCGCTTCACACCACTTAGGGTAATTAGGGTCAGTAGCCCTCCCAATAATCCCATTTGCCACAGACCACAACCAATCGCAGCCCCCAATCCGGCCGCAGTCCAGACACAAGCGGCTGTAGTTAAACCTTTTACTTTTGGCGTTGCAGATTTTCTCGGAGACTCTTGTAAAATCAATCCAGCTCCAAGAAATCCGATCCCGGTAGCTACACCTTGAATTGTGCGACTCAGTGCATTGGTGGCAGCATAGGGACTCTCACCCTCAGCCTGCAAAGGAATCATCACGAATAGTGCTGCCCCCATACTCACAAGCATGAATGTTCTCATCCCTGCTGGTCTACCCCCTTGCTGACGGTTAAATCCAATCAAGCAACCAACCAGGAGTGCCAAAGACAATCTCAACGCTATATGTGGCCAATCGTTGGCAGCAATAAACATCGGCCCCATTGCTTTATTTCTCCTAGAGACAGAACGAAACTTTGCGCCTATTGCCAGTGGGCTGGATGGCTACCCACGTTCATAGCTGAAAACTAAGTACATTAAGTCAATCAGCTTGGCGTACATTAAGGTTAATTTAACAGAAGGTTAGGGATAAGTAAACTAATATACACAATGCTACCATCGCTGTATTCTTCCCAGAGACGGAAGGAAAGGGGCAGAGGAGCAGAAGAGAATCACAATACCCCAATCCCGAATTTTTTTGATCGCTAGCTTATTGAACACTGCCTAATATACATTGGTCTGATAGGAATACCGGAGTTTTCTGAAAACTTCTTGCTTGCTTAAGTAGAATGTGTGATACTCTAAATCTAGAAATAAAGCACGGTATTTCTATCGAATTGCCGTAGTTTAAAAGGACAGGACTCATGCAGCTACTATGGTTCATCCCAACCCACGGTGACGGACGTTACCTTGCAACTGCTACAGGTGGACGGGCAGTAAGCTTTCCTTATTTACGGCAGATTGCCCAAGCAGTGGATGACCTTGGTTATACAGGGGCATTACTGCCCACTGGTCGTTCTTGCGAAGATGCTTGGATTGTAGCGTCAACCTTGGTATCACTGACACGACAGATGCGTTTTTTGGTGGCGATTCGTCCTGGCTTGGTATCACCTGGAGTGGCAGCGCGGATGGCGGCGACCTTTGATCGCCTCTCTGGAGGACGCTTGCTGATAAATGTCGTGACAGGAGGCGATCCCGTGGAGTTAGCGGGAGATGGCTTGCATTTGGATCACGATCAGCGGTATGAATTAACAGATGAATTTTTGACAGTATGGCGAGCGATCGCTAGTGGTGAACAAGCCAATCTCCAAGGCGACTATCTCAACATTCAGGATGGTAAGCTACTGTTTCCACCTGTTCAGAAGCCATATCCGCCCTTGTGGTTTGGTGGTTCCTCTCCCATTGCTCAAAACATTGCTGCCAAGCATATAGATGTTTATCTGACTTGGGGTGAACCACCGGCGCAAGTAGCCGAGAAGATTGCATCAGTTCGCAGACTTGCTTTATCAGAAGGTCGGACTGTGCGGTTTGGGATTCGCCTACATGTGATTGTGCGCGAAACCGAGAGTGAAGCTTGGGATGCGGCCAATCAATTGATTAAGTATGTAGATGACGAGGCGATCGCTAAAGCCCAAAAAGCTTATGCGCGGATGGATTCAGTTGGACAACAACGGATGACTCAATTACACCACGGTAATCGTGAGGCATTAGAGATTAGCCCGAACCTGTGGGCGGGAGTCGGTTTGGTACGCGGTGGTGCGGGAACAGCCTTAGTAGGCGATCCCCAAACTGTAGCGGCGAGGATGTTGGAATATGCAGATTTAGGTATTGAGTCCTTTATCCTTTCTGGCTATCCCCACCTAGAGGAAGCTTATCGAGTTGCAGAACTTCTGTTTCCCCATTTGCCTTTAGAGAACTTACCCGCAGTAGAGAAGCAACATGTCTTAAGTCCATTTGGCGAGATTGTTGCAAATGAAGATTTCCCTAAGCAGCAGCATAACCAGAAAGCCACATCCATATCCTAGTAAAGTTTAGGGTATTAGGGATTGGGCATTGAAAATGCAGAAGAGGCAAGGGAGAAAAGGAAGAGGGGGTAGACAAGGAAGAGACTTGTTGAATAATTCCCCCTTGTCCCCAATCCCCAATCCCAATCCCCAGTCCCCCATTACCCCTTATCCCCAGAGGGGGCCCCACCTTCCCCAATCCCCATTAATACATAGGAGTTTAATTCAATGGCAAATATTTTAGCGATCGCAGGTAGTCCAACCCATCCATCTAGAACTTACGGTTTTGTCGAATACACTGCCAAGCTTTTACAACAAGAAGGCTTGCATGTAGACATTATTTCAGTTCGAGATTTGCCTGCTGAAGATTTAGTTTTTGGACGATACGACAGCCCTGCTTTAGAACAGCCAAAAGCTTTACTAGCAAAAGCAGATGGTGTGATTATTGCCACGCCAATTTACAAAGCTGCTTACACAGGAGTGCTAAAAACATTTCTAGATTTGCTGCCACAAAAATCATTGACAGGTAAACCTGTGTTACCAATTGCTCTGGGTGGGACGATCGCTCATTTATTGGCAATTGAATATGCTCTTAAACCTGTGTTATCTGAATTAGGAGCGCGGCATATCCTAGCTACTATTTATGCGGTAGACAAACAAGTTCAACGACAAGCTGATAACAGCGTCCTGTTAGATGAGGAAATTGAGCAAAGACTCAAAGACGTTCTCAAGGAATTTGTTAAAGCTGTAGAATATGATGCCGCAGCGCCTCAAGAATTGGTTCATGCCAATTAAATAATCAAGTTTATACCTCCGTTTGCTTGTAGCAGAGGGGTAATTATACTCATCTGCTACCTTTTTTTAAAGTTAATCAGAGCGACATAAATTTATTATTAAAAATAATACTTATATAGCAATATTCAAATGAATAGACTAAGCCTAAATATCTCTCCAAACCTCTCTAGTCTATTCAACAAATACTGCTGTAATTTATGATTTTTCCCATATTAAGATGTTGTAAATATTCCAACTGTCTCCTAACTCTACCTGTAGTAGGTTAGTAAAATTTACTCACCTGCTACTTTCTCTCCTGAAATTTCCAAATTTGGGATGCTTCCCCTGACTCTTGGCGTATTTGGCAGTTCGTTTAATAAATGTTAGGTGCATCTTCATCGCTGATTGATATTAAGGCTTTTTTTGCAAGAAATTTATAAAAGAGTCAAGACAGGGGATTTGCTCCCTTGACTCTTTTGAAGCAGAACTCGCAACAGAATTACCCACCGTGTATTAATGGCAATGCGCTTTTTTGGTCAAGTTAGCCAGTAAATTAGAAGTAGGGCGTAAAAAAATAAACTCAATGAAAGCGATGTCTAACGACAAGCCGCAAGGCGTCTGCGCTTCTGAACTTGCATCTATCGTCGATGAAGAAAATGCTATTTGTCTTTGGGAAAATCTCGAACTAGGTCAGCAAAAACGTATCCAGCAGGCTATAGCTTCTGGGAAACTTCCCAGTTGTATTGTCTATCCTCGTAGCCAAGAACAGCTAGCCGCAGTCATCGCTACTGCTCACACAAACAACTGGCGTGTCCTCCCCTGTGGTAGTGGCAGTAAACTCAACTGGGGTGGTTTAGCTAAGGGTGTTGATGTCGTAGTTAGTACGGAACGCATCAACCAACTGATTGAACACGCTGTTGGCGATTTGACTGTCACAGTAGAAGCGGGGATGAAGTTCTCCGATTTGCAAGCACTTTTGGCAAAGTCGCGGCAATTTCTCGCCCTTGATCCCACAGCACCAGAGTCAGCTACTATTGGCGGTATTGTTGCCACAGGTGATACAGGTTCTCTGCGGCAACGCTATGGTAGTGTGCGCGACCAGTTACTAGGTATTACCTTTGTCCGTGCTGATGGAGAAATTGCTAAAGCTGGGGGAAGAGTAGTTAAAAATGTTGCTGGATATGACTTAATGAAGTTGCTTACGGGGTCTTATGGCACATTAGGTTTTATTAGTCAGCTAACTTTTCGCCTGTATCCGCTATCAGAAGCATCAGGGACGGTGGTATTGACCGGCAGTGCAGAGGCTGTATCCCAAGCGGCTGATATCCTTCGAGGTTCGGCGTTAACACCAGTCCAGGCTGATTTGCTATCAACTAAATTGGTGTCTAGTTTAGGGTTGGGTCAAGGACTGGGATTAATTGCTCGCTTTCAAAGTATTAGTGAGAGTGTTAAAGAACAGTCAAACCGAGTTTTGCAAGTTGGGCAAAAGTTGGGATTAGATGGGACAATTTTTGCAGATACTGATGAAGCTAATCTATGGCAGAGATTGCAAGAACAAATACATACTACTGCTACAGAATCTGTAATTACCTGCAAAATAGGAGTGTTACCTACTGCTGCTATAGAGATTTTGACTCAGGTAGAGTGGGGTTTAATTCATATTAGTAGTGGTTTAGGTTTGTTACAATTAGAGAGTAAAAATCAAGTTTTTCAAATCCGCGATCGCACTCAAGCTCATAGAGGTTTTTTAACAATTTTGTCAGCACCAATAGCGGTTAAACAACAAATAGATGTTTGGGGTTATACTGGCAACGCTTTGCCGTTGATGCGCCGTATTAAGGAACAATTTGATAGTAAAAATATTTTAAGCCCTGGTCGGTTTGTGGGTGAAATTTAGTTTTAAGAAAGTGTAGACATGCAGCCAGCAACTTGGCGCAGGCTACCACCAAGGATTCTAAAGACGCAAAGAGAGAGGGGACAAGAAGTTATATGCAAGTTTCAGAAAATTCTGTTAATAATACAGCTAGTTTAAAGAATTTAAAGGGGTTTGATGTTAATCATCCGCCTGACCCGAAGTTGATTGATAGTTGTGTACATTGTGGATTTTGTCTCTCGACTTGTCCCAGTTATCGGGTACTTGGCAAGGAGATGGATTCTCCTAGAGGACGTATCTATTTAATGGATGCGATTAATGAGGGTGAGATTGCCCTGAATACGGCAACAGTAGAACATTTTGATTCTTGTTTGGGGTGTCTTGCTTGTGTGAGTACTTGTCCTTCTGGTGTGCAGTATGACAAGTTAATTTCTGCAACTCGTCACCAAGTTGAACGGAATTATCCCCGCAGTTTACCAGACCAATTTTTTCGTCAACTGATATTTTCTCTGTTTCCCTATCCCAATCTTTTACGAGTTTTACTAGTTCCGTTGTTGGTTTATCAAAAGTTGGGTTTTGCCAAATTATTTCGGGCTACGGGTTTACTCAATAAAATATCACCCCGTTTGGCAGCAATGGAATCAATTCTGCCAGAAATCACTCTCAAATCTTTTCAGGATAGTTTACCTACTGTGATTCCCGCTAAAGGTGAGAAGCGCTACCGAGTTGGGATGATTTTAGGTTGCGTCCAAAGGCTATTTTTCTCCCCCGTGAATGAAGCAACAGTGCGCGTTTTAACAGCCAATGGTTGTGAAGTTGTGATTCCGAAATCTCAAGGTTGTTGTGCGGCGCTTCCCGAACACCAAGGACAAACAGAACAGGCGAAAGCTTTAGCAAGGCAGATGATTGATAGTTTTGCCAAGACGGATGTGGATTTTGTAATTATCAATGCTGCTGGTTGTGGTCATACTTTGAAAGAATATGGTCATATCTTAGAAGATGACCCAGAATATCGGGAAAAGGCAAAGGATTTTGCAGCTAAGGTTAAAGATGCTCAAGAATTTTTGGCAACTGTTGGGTTAACAGCAAAATTATCGCCACTGACTGATAAAACCTTGAATTTAGTTTATCAAGATGCTTGTCATTTATTGCATGGACAAAAGATTAGCGTCCAACCGCGTCAGATATTGCGGCAAATTCCAGGGGTGAAGTTGAGAGAACCAATAGACGCAGCTTTATGTTGTGGCAGTGCTGGAGTCTATAATATGCTGCAACCAGAAGTTTCTGAAGAATTAGGTCGGCAAAAAGTAGAGAATTTGTTGAATACTGGTGCTGAGTTAATTGCTTCTGCTAATCCGGGGTGTACTTTGCAGATTACAAAACATTTGCAGTTGCAAGGTAAGAAGATTTCAGTTATTCACCCGATGGAGTTGTTAGATTATTCGATTCGCGGTGAGAAATTGAAATTGTAGATATTTCTTGTGGGGTGGACATCTTGTCATTAGTGTCAACTTAAGGTTAAAACCCATTTGTCAACGATAGGTTTTGTTAGGAACGAAGTATAAAGGTGAACTTTTTTCTGACTTTTATACGCAAGCTGGGAGTGATGCTAATAAACAAAGCATTAATAGTCCATGAAAAAGTTCGTTTTTTGTCCCTTTCAAACCGAATTTTTAAGCCTAAATGCTTATTGACATAGGAAGTTTGAGCTTAACTTGACACCAATGACATCTTGTCCGCCCTTGGTTGTAGGCGGGTGAGACACGCGCCCCACAAGAAAAGTTAGATATTTTTTCGCTTGGAAGTTCTTAATCAGTCATTTTGAAGAAGTTTTTTCCGAAATAGCGGCTTTGTCGTCTGTATAATCACTGAAATGGGCAAGAGCGTCAGGCTGATTTCAGGTGATTTTTGATGAAACTAGATTTAGTCAGGTTTTTTCAGGCTTGCAACCCCAGTAAGACTCTGGTTGTAAGCAAACCGGAAGATAGACAGTATTATATTGATTTCTCTAAAGTTCGTGGTGCCAAGATTATTGAAGAATTAGGACGAACTATCACCCGCCTTGCACCTGAAGAACCTACCTGTCAATTATTTACAGGACATATAGGTTGTGGCAAATCCACTGAGTTACTGCGGCTGAAAGCAGAGTTAGAGCAGCAGGGATTGCATGTCGTTTATTTCGAGTCTAGCCAAAGCCTGGATATGGCTGATATTGATGTTACAGATATTTTATTAGCAGTAGCTCGTGAGGTGAGTCAAAGTCTAGAAGCAATCAAAATTAACCTCAAACCAGGATACTTTAAAAATCTGTTTACGGAAATTTCTGAGTTTTTGCAAACGCCGCTAGATATAGGCGTTGAGGCGGAATTATCTGTAGGTATTGCCAAGATTACCGCCAAAACTAAAGATAGTCCCAAACTTCGCGGTCAGTTACGGCAATATTTAGAACCGCGCACCAATGGCATTTTAGAATCAATTAACAAAGAATTGCTCAAGCCTGCTAGAGAAAAACTCAAGCAGCAGGGTAAAAAAGGACTGGTGGTAATTATAGATAATCTCGACAGAGTAGATAACTCTCAGAAACCTTCCGGTCATTACCAGCCAGAATATCTCTTTGTGGAACGGGGTGAACAGTTAAACCAGCTAAATTGTCATGTTGTTTATACCATTCCGTTAGTGTTGATTTTTTCCAACGCTTTAGGAAGGTTAACAAATCGCTTTGGCGTAGACCCCAAGGTTTTACCGATGGTTCCTGTGCAATTACAAGATGGTTCGCAATTCTCACAAGGAATTACGCTACTGCAACAGATGGTCATGGCGAGGGCTTTTCCTGGTGTCAGTTGGGAACAAAGTCGGAATTTAATTACTGAGGTTTTTGATAGTCCTGATACTTTAGAGCGACTTTGCCAAGTTAGCGGTGGTCATTTGCGTAATTTGTTGATGTTATTGTTTCGCTGTCTTCAGCAAGAAGACCCACCTTTGTCGCGTGAGTGTGTAAATAGGGTGATTAAACAACGCCGCAATGAGCTAACTTTGGCAATTACGCCCGATGAATGGGAATTACTGCGTGAGGTGACGCAAGAGAAAAGCTTGAGAGGTCATGAAAGATACGAACTTTTGCTCCGCAGTATGTTTGTATTTGAATACCGGAATGAGGATGGTTCGTGGTTTGATGTCAATCCGATTTTGGCAGAAGCCAAGGAATTTAAGTTATAAATCGGCTGTGAGGCGTAGAGTTCTACGCCCTTAACTATCAGGTATTTTGTAAAATGGCACAACGTTAGCGGTATCAGCAAGTGCGGGAGCTATATCAGCAAGTGCGGGAGCTATATCAGCAAGTGCGGGAGCTATATCAGCAAGTGTGGGAGCTAAATCGACAAGTGCAGGAGCTATATCAGCAAGTGCGGGAGCTATATCAGCAAGTGCGGGAGCTATATCAACAAGTGCGGGAGCTATATCAACAAGTGCAGGAGCTATATCAACAAGTGCGGGAGCTATATCAACAAGTGCGGGAGCCGTGTCAGTTGTCATCTTCACAACTACAGCTTTTACAACTAGCAGAAATCGTTCATCATCCTTTCTGCCCCCCTGCCTCCTGCCCCCTGCCTCAAAACCCGTAGCTTTGTACTTCATGCAAAAGAAAACTGCTGTATGTTATGAGTAATCAGCAAGAGCCAGAAAATTTAGCCTTTGACAATGAGCATTCATTGCAAACTCTGGTGCGAACAATTACCCTTTCTCAAGAAACATTTTCGCTGATTTTACTGCGCTGTAACTATACTGATTTACGTCAGCGCATGGTAGAACGCCTGCGCCAATTATCTCCTGTACACATTCGCGAAATTACTTTACCTGCATCAGTCAAAACGCTTTACACAAATATACGCGAACAACTGGGAGATGAACAGCCACCTGCATTAATGATTTTTGGTTTGGAGTCAGTTAAAGATATTGATACAGTTCTGACTTCAGCTAACCAAGTACGGGAGGAGTTTAGAAAAAACTTCCCGTTTCCGATATTGTTGTGGGTTAATGATTCAGTTCTGCAAAAATTTATTCGATTAGCAACTGATTTAGAAAATTGGGCAACTATCACTGAATTTGAAAACCCTACCGATGAGTTAGTCAATTTCCTTCAGAAAAAAAGCGATGAAATCTTTGCTGGTGATGTTACGCCGAATCCCCAAATTTGCCGGGAACTAGAAACTGCTCGTCAAGATTTGCAAAACCGTCAAAAGGTATTAAAGCTAGGACTGCAAGCAAGTTTAAAATTTGTGCTTGGTTTAAATGATTATCTACATGATGAGATAGATTCTGCTTTAACATATTATCAACAAAGCTTGGAGTTCTGGCGACAAAGTAATTATTTAGAGCGACAAGGTATATTACTTGTTAATATTGCTTCAGTTTATAACCGCCAAGCTGAAAAAAATCAGACAGAAAATCAACGCTATTGGCAAGAGTCTAAAAATTACCTTCAGCAAGCTATTGAAATTTTTGAACAAGCACAACGTTCAGATTTAGTTGCAAAACACATTACTAAACTGGCTGAAGTGCTGCGACGTTTACAAGCATGGTCAAAGTTGCAAAGCCTTGTTGATAAATCTCTGCTGCTACATCAAAATTATGGCACGCCGTTGCAGTTGGCTAAAGATTATGGTTTTTTGGCAGAAGTAGCTTTAGAACAGTCACGCTGGGAAGAAGCTCGTAAACTTGCGGGGCAAGCATTGCAAATATTAGCTGATATCCCTAATCTTCAATCAGATGAATTTGGGTTGTATCGGTTTATTTTAGCAAAATCTCAACAGGGTTTAGGTCAATATAAAGTAGCAATTAATAGTTTAAAAAATGCAAAAAAGGAAAGTAATCATCAGTACAATCCACAATTATATATATCTATATTAGAAAGGTTGCGTTTACTCTACTTTGAACAAGGTGAATATCTTAAAGCTTTTAATATTAAGCAAGAGCAATTACAGATTGAACAACAGTACGGTTTCCGCGCTTTTGTTGGTGCATCTTATCTCAACCCGCAGCGACAAGCAATTAATTCTGCACAGTTGCAAATAGAAAATCCTGAAACCATTGCTGAAGAGATTGCAGCTTCTGGTCGGGGACAAGATGTTAAGCAGTTACGAGAAAGAATTGGTGGGACTGAGCATAAATTGACTATAATTCATGGTCAGTCAGGAGTGGGTAAAAGCTCAATTTTGCAGGGTGGATTAATCCCGGCGTTGCAACAGGAAGCAATTGGTGAGCGAGATGGTTTACCCATTTTGTTGCGAGTTTATACAGATTGGGTAGGGATCTTGGGGCGGAGTTTGGCTACGGCTTTTGAGGAAGTTAGAGGTAAGGAATTATTTGCTAATCTTGATTCTTCCGCGGCTATTTTAGAACAATTACGGAGAAATGCTGACCGGAATTTGTTGACGGTTTTAATGTTTGACCAGTTTGAGGAGTTCTTCTTTGTTTATCCAGACCAAGGTCAACGACGAGCATTTTATGAGTTTTTGCGCGTTTGTCTCGATATTCCTTTTGTTAAAATAATTCTGTCTTTGCGGGAAGATTATTTACATTATTTATTAGAGTTAGAACGTCTGTTTAATTTAAGTGCAATTAATAATAATATTCTCGATAAAAATATTCGCTATTATTTGGGTAACTTTTCGCCAGACGATGCTAAAGCAGTTGTGCAGAGTTTAACAGAACGCTCTCACTTTTACTTAGAGCCTGTACTGATTGATGAATTAGTGCGGGATTTAGCAGGTGAATTGGGTGAGGTACGCCCGATTGAGTTACAAATTGTGGGGATGCAACTGCAAACTGATAGAATTACAACTTTAGATAAGTATCGTCAGTTTGGTACTAAAGAAAAACTGGTTGAGCGATTTTTAAAAGAAGTAATTACAGATTGTGGTGCTGAACATGAACGTGTTGCACGACTGGTTTTATATTTACTCACAGATGAAAATGGTACTCGTCCCCTGAAGACTCGTGCTGAATTAGTAGCAGATTTGGTAGTAGAAGCCGATAAACTGGATTTGGTGTTAGAGATTTTTGTGGCATCAAGGTTAGTCTTGCTGCTACCAGAATCTCCATCTGACCGTTATCAACTGGTGCATGATTATTTAGTATCTCTGATTCGCCAACAACAGGGAGAGACATTAGTTACACAGCTTGAAAAAGAAAGAACACGACGTAAGCTTAGTGAAGATAGACTCACTCGTGTAGTAAATGCAAACGAGATATTGACAACAGCTCAACAGCAAGCAAAACGGGAACCTCTAGAGCAGAAAATTAAGATTAAGTGGGTAATATTAATGATCTTGATTAAAGCTGTAAGCATTACAGGCTGTGTTTCTGTCTTACGTCTTTATGGCTTGCTACAACCTTTGGAATTAGCAGCTTATGATCAGATAATGCGATCGCGTCCTGCTGAGGGATTTGATCCGCGTCTGCTGGTAATCACAATTGACGATGAAGATTTAGCCATTCAAAGACAAAATGGCGAGTCCTTGATCGGAGCTTCCATTTCCGAAAAATCTCTCAACAAACTACTGGCAAAACTAAAACAGTATAAACCCAGAGTGATCGGCTTATATATCTACCGTGATTTTAAGGTCAAAGAGCCAGATTTAATTACTCGTCTCCAGCAAACTCAGAACTTGGTTGGCGTATGCAAGGGGAGCGATCGCTCAGGAAATATCAAAGGCATTAAGCCGCCACCAGAAATCCCTCCAGCAAATCTGGGATTCAGTGACTTTATTCACGATCGCGATGGAGTAATACGTCGGCATCTTCTCTTTATGAACCAAGAGGCGACATCATTGTGTTCTGCTCCATATTCCTTCAGTTTACAACTAGCATCCCTTTATCTGCGCCCTTTAGGAATTCAAACAAAGTTCACCTCTGAAGGAAATTTGCAGTTGGGTAAGACTATTTTTCAAAACCTTTCGTCTCGTACCAGTTACAATATCGATGCCAATGGCGGTCAAATCTTACTCAACTATCGTTCTTCAAAAGAAATAGCCGAACAGGTAAAGCTAACGCAATTTTTATCTAGTCCAATTAACCCCAATGCCATCAAAAACCGGATTGTTCTCATTGGTGTGACTGCAAAGGGGGGTTCTCCAGACACCTGGTCTACACCTTATGGCATTCCTTTATATGAGCAAATGCCAGGAGTACTGGTACAAGCTCACATGGTCAGCCAGATCCTTGGTGCAGTAATAGATAAGCGACCTTTAATCAAAACCTGGTCTGAGCCAATGGAATGGTTGTGGATCTTCGCCTGGTCAGCCGTGGGAGCAAGTATTAGTTTAGTGTTATGGAGATTGCGTTCTTTGCAACTGTCAACCCCCAGTATCTTTATAGCAATAATTTGTCTTGCTGGTGGTTGTTACATGGCTTTGATATTAGGTTGGTGGTTACCTTTAATTCCTGCAATAGTAACACTATTATGCTCTATTATTCCTGTGCCAGTAGTACCCAGCTATCCTTTAGATAAACTCCACTTCCAGCGGACTTTAGAGTTAATAATAGAAGCCTATGATGGAAATTTGGCTGATGCTCGCGTAGCTGTTGGATATCTCATCAACTCCACTCCCAGAAAAAGCGCTGCTATTAATGATTTAATTATTGTTGCTATGGATGCACTTAATTCTTGTCAGACGATTGAAGACATAGCTACCGTTTCCAATCAGTTAGCTTGGATGCCTTCGCCATTGCCAAAAGCTATTAACTCTGTATTACCCCTATTTTTGCAAATTAGCCAAGAAGTACAAACTGCTTTGGATATTACGTTAGTAGACCGACAGTGCGAATTGCTTGATGAGTTAATAATTGCCCTGCGCTCTTTGTCGGTAAGCTTACCCTCAGAAAGCTTTAGTCACGAAGCTGCAACTTTTAAAAGTATTGCCGAACGTTGGTTAGTAATCCTAAATTATCAGGCTAGGAGATAAATAGATAACGCTTTCACAAATTTTGTAGGCTTGCAAGTGAGTACATGAGGCGTTGCAGAATAACCCGAATGTGAGCCAGAGCGATCGCCATCTCTTCTCTAACCCCCTTCTCCTCTCATAGGACGATGAAGTAAATTATTTGCCATGCCATCATCAGCTATGAAACAAAACGTCAGCCGAGGTTTTTCATGGCATTAGAAGGGGTGATTTTAGATATTGATGGCACACTAGTTTTAAGTAATGATATTCATGCAAATACCTGGGTAGAGGCATTTGCAGCTTATGATTTGGAAGTGCCATTTGAAAAAGTTAGACCACTTATGGGCATGGGTGGAGATCAACTTATTCCCAAAGTAGTGCCAGAATTAAATGGTGAAGAAGGAACTGGCAAAGCGATCGCTAAACTACGCAAAGAACTATTATTTGACAAATATATACCGAAAATAACTGCTGCTAATGGGAGCAGAAACTTAATATTAAAGATGCAAAAATCGGGCTTGCATCTGGTTGTCGCTAGTTCAGCCAGTTCTGAAGAACTTGAGATCATGCTCAAAATTGCCCAAGTAGATGATTTGCTATCGGAAGTAACTACATCCGATGATGCCGAAGCATCTAAACCTGCTCCTGACATTGTAGAAGCTGCCTTGAACAAAGGGCAAATGACTCCTGAAAAAGTCGTGATGCTAGGAGATTCGCCCTACGATATTGAGTCTGCCGGCAAAGCAGGGGTAGGTGTGATTGCTTTGCGCTGCGGTGGCTTTAGCGATGAACAACTGTCGGGAGCGATCGCAATTTACAATGATCCAGAAGATTTGCTACAGCAGTATGACTCTTCTATTCTGGGCGCAAATGCTTAAATAAATATCTGCCCCGTATGCCAGCCACCGACGCATCGAACGGCGGCATACGTTTATTGTGATTCTTCCCTTCTGGCTCAGACCTTAGTGTAATTATCGATGACTTTGGCTAAGTCTGGCACCGCTTCTTCTACGTGCTTTTTGGCTGAACCGCGAAGTTTTTCATAGGTTCCTCGCACGATTTGGCGCTTTGCATTCTTGACTCTCGCATCCGTGACACCCAGTAGCGCATCTGCCGTATGAGAGCGATTTGCACTCAGGTGTTCAATTGGGTTGCCTTTCTCTACGCCTTCACTCCACATAGGATCAAGTGCTGTGAAGCACTGCGGCAGGATCTGCTCAACTACGTATGGGATATACCCTGGCTTGACCCCCTTCAGGGCGGCGAAGGCAGTTTTTATAGCAATGCCGCTCATCCCTGACTTGGATGCAAGCTGTCTTTCTATCATGTTGCAACAGTCATCTATCACCATAGCCTTTTTGGTCGGATTCAAAAGTCCTTCGCTAAGTCCCATTTCACTCTTCCTTATCTAAGTACTTAATTCTATTCGACTAATTTTTTTAGCAAGCAGGAAATTACAGAAAATGGTATCAGAGTTAGAGAATTTTATGGATATAAGCCTTTTGTCGGGGCACACAGAAGTTCACTGGTGTCAGTTTAACCTAGAAGCCAGTACTGACAAGCATTCTCTGCTTGCTCTTATCATCTCCTGTTACAGCTATTTTCAGGTAAATAGACCAGGCTGTAGGAAACATTGAGTGTTTGAAAGCCGCGTGTAGACGCGGTTTATAACCGCCGATTTTACCTTAAATCCTGTCTCCTTCAATCTTGCACAGTCATTGGTAGACGAATAGTAAAAGTAGAGCCAATTCCTGGCTGACTTGTAACAATAATCTCACCGCCCATCATCTGGCAAAAGTGGCGGCTAATTGCCAACCCCAGTCCCGTACCTCCATACTTTTTCGTAGTCGAGGTATCTCCTTGTGTAAAAGGTTGAAATAACTGCTGCTGTTGACGGTGAGACATCCCTATACCAGTGTCGGTAACGGTGAAAGTAATGCTCCCCAAAGGAGCCTCCGGTCGAAATTCATCCTTTTCTCTCTTGACTGTCAGCGTCACCTTACCGTTTGTGGTGAATTTACTGGCGTTGCTGAGTAAATTTAACAACACCTGCCGCATCCTGGTTTGATCGGCGTACATGATACCAAGTTGCTCATCAAAATCCACTTCTAAAACATTGGCATTTTTTTCTATAGCTGGTTTGACAGTCAGGACAACGTTATGAATCAGCGTCGCAATCTCAAATGTCTCAGGATAAAGGGTCATTTTCCCCGCTTCAATTTTTGACAAGTCGAGGATTTCGTTAATCAAATGCAGCAGATGTTTACCAGCAGAGTTAATTGTTTCTAAGTCTGTGATAAAGTCTGCCGATAAACCAAGATCGGTGGCGTCGTCTTCTAGAAGTTGGCTTAAGCCAATGACAGCATTTAATGGTGTGCGTAATTCGTGGCTGACATTGGCCAGAAATATGCTTTTTGCCTTGCTAGCTGCTTCGGCTAATTCTTTAGCTTGTTGTAGTTCTTTTGTTCGCTCAGATACCCGCTCAATCAGACGATTTAGAGATTTGGCGAGTAGGCCAATTTCATCTTCAGTTGTGACGGGCGCTCGCAAATCAAAATTATGTTTCCTCGCCACTTGTTCAGCGACTTGGGTGACAGTAATAACTGGTTCAGCGATCGCCCGACTGGTACGCCAAGCTACAATAGCTGCGATCGCTACCGAAACCAGCATACTCAAGATCACGATGAATCGCTCAACGATTTTTGCCTGCTCAACCGCTTTTTGCCTTTCTTGCTCTTGATCTTCAGCAGTTTGCAGGATGTTAGTCAAGTTTTGCGAAAGCTGGTCTAGCCGCATGGCTGTTTCACCACGCATAATTGTCAATAACTGCGATCGGGCAGAGGAAATCTGCTGAGGCTGCACTTTTGGAGAGTCAATTTTCTGTAAGACAACCTCGATTTTGTCAACGTAAGCTTTTAAATTAGTCTTGTAATCCAGTAATAACGTCTGTAAAGTCGAACTTGTTGCTGCTAGTCTTTTAGGTTTACTGTCGATAAATCCGCCAATTTTTGACTCTAGTTGCTTGGCTTTTTCAACATTCTTCAGAAAATCAGCTTTTTTGCTTTGCAGTTGCTGTGAATTTTCCAATACAGCAACTAGGTTAGAACTATGTAATTGCGCCCCGATGACTGCATCTTTATAATTACTCAGTAGTTGCCCTTGTTCATAGGCTTGATTGAATTGTCTAACTTCCCTTCCCCGGTAGTAATTGGCGATCACTAATCCAGTCAGTGAGCCAAAAAAGCCAATTCCGATAGCTACAAAGTACCCATAGCCAATTTTTTGATGGATACGCCAAGAACTAGCTTTGAGTTTCCCTCGTGAGGGAAATTCTATGGTTGGGAGTTCGTCTGTCGATGGCTCTTCGGCTGACACTTTTTTGCTTTCTGAACTGCTGTCGTTAGGGGTTGGCTTTTGAGTTGGCATTTCTCAAACCTCCTTGCCTTCCCGCAAAAATCACCAAATTAGTCTAGCTTGTACAAACACTTCAATTAGTCTTTAACATCTACATTATCTTCTTTTATAGCAAGAGCAAATCATTTCTTACTAAATAATTAGCATAGTCTATACTATGAGAGTGCTTTTTATAGCAACATTAATAAGTACAATTACTAAATCAGCAGAATTCACTTTTTTCAGCAGCAACGAATAGTTCCCTTCACTAAAGACCCGCCTGAGAGCGTTTTTTCCTTACCACACTTCTTGCAGTTGATAGCAATGAGTTCTTGCCATCAGGTACGCCACTACTCTACCTTACTGCTTCCTTATGAAATTAATACAATCAGGAAAAAAACAAAAGGTTTGAAGTTGCTTGGGTATTGGGTATGGGGCATTGGGCATTGGGCATTGGTTATTAATTCTTCTCCCCCTGCTCTCCAGGCATCTCTATCATAAAATAGATTAAAAGTCTAGTCTATATGAATACACAAAAACTTTTATTACGTATTAATATCAATACGAATGGGTTAATTGACGAACGCGGCTTAAGATAGCTTTAATATCAGATGAAATCCGCTTCTAGGCTTATATAAATGAGAGGTGGACTGATTTTTGCATGATTTGTACTTAGATTTAGTACGATTATGAGCAAATGACACGGAATGGGATAATCACAACCTGAGGATTCCAGTTGATTCCAAAAAATAGAACTCAGATGGTTGATTATAATACATCTTGCTGCCTTCTGAGTTCTATCCTCCTACTGACTGTCTACCTTGTAGTTGATGCAGTAGATATTACGGGGCAATTATGGTTATAGGACACCAAAACCCTTTTGTGCCCTTTACCCAATTGTAATGATGCACTTGTACATTACCTAATCAACAGCCTTTTGGTTGTAATTATCCAGATTAGAAAAACTCAACTGTCAAATTTATGGGAGTGAAAATGCCAGAACAAGAATTTACGGAAACCGCATCCAAAGAGACTACAGTGGCAGAGATCAATAGCCAAACCGGAACTATCACCAAACTTCAGCCTCCCGCACAGTCTCAAGACGAATGGCTAAAATATGGGGAACAAATTTCTACCTTTTTAGCAACATTACCAGAATATCTGGGAGGCTTTTTTAATCAATATAAGCAACCCCTGGTAACTGTTGGTTTAATTGTGGGAGCGATTGTTGGGGTTAAGGTACTCTTGGCAATATTAGATGCTTTGAATGATATCCCCTTGGTAGCACCTACTTTTGAGTTGATCGGTATTGGTTATTCTGCCTGGTTTGTTTACCGCTATTTACTCAAAGCCTCAACCAGGAAAGAGTTAACTAGTGAAATCACCACTCTGAAATCACAAGTGGTTGGTAAGCAAATTCCAGAAGCTTAATATCTGACTATCGCTTCCCCTGCAAAGAAGCTGCGCGAATGCTCTAATTCAAAATTCAAAAAAAGATTTTTAATTTTAAGTCTCTAATTTTGAATTTTGAATTTCCCCGCAGGGGGTTGAGCATCCCAATTTTTAATTAAAAATCTAAAATACTCACTGAGACGGGCTTCCTGCGGACAAGTTACCTTTTAGGTTCGGCTTTGGAGCGAGTGAAGGGACTGGAGACACGCTACGCGATGTCTGCGGCGGGTTACGCCTACGCACTATATTTTGAGATGGAATTGCCTCCAACTTGCCGCGTTTTACTAAAGCTTGATGAATCATCGCCGCTACTTCAGCCCGACTAGCTACTTTGTTGGGATCAAGGACTTGTGGATTTGGATAGTTAACTACCAGACCATTAGTTGTAGCAGCGGCTATTTTGCCAATAGCATAGTTTGGAATATCTTTAGCATCTTTATAGACACTTAAAATCTGATTTGGAGAAGTGGGTGCTTTCAAATTCAACCCACTGACAAGGGCAACTAAAACTTGCACTCGTGAAATATTTTGTTGTGGTTTAAAGGTTTTTTTCGGGTAGCCTTTGAGAAATCCGGCATTGATGGCTTGGTCAATTGCTGGACTTGCCCAGAATTTTGCTGGTACATCTTGAAATGCGATCGCAGTTTTAGATGGTTCTTGGTCAAAGGCTTTTTGCAGTATGGCAGCAAATTCGGCGCGGTTTACAGGCTGATTTGGTCTAAAAGAATAATCAGGAAACCCTTTGAGAATACTACGGGAAGAAAGAACGTCTATAAAACGCCGACCCCAAAAGTTATTGGGCACATCGTTAAATGCAATTGGCGGCGGAATAATTGATTTTTGTTTTGCCGGAGTTACTAAAGGCAATGCTAATGATGTAATTGATGACTCAACACCTGTTGAAGGGGATACAGGCGTCTGTGGTTGTGGAGATTGAGTTGGGATTACCTGAGCAGATGGCAACACTGCGGGGGAAGGAGTTGCGCTGTTCGTGGGGAGTGAAGGTGTCTGGGGTTCAACAACAGCCTCAGGTGGAGAAGAGGGCAAAGCCTTGTTGGGGACTGCATTTGGTTCTACCTTGGGAGTAGGGTAGGGCAATACCTGATTTGGTTGAACACTAGCAGACGGAGTGGAAGAAGGCGACAGCAGCCCGTTTAAGTTCCAGCTAGAATCCCTGCGGGACAATGACCAAAAAAGAATCGCTCCGATAGTGGTGAAGGCAACCAGAATGGCTATAAATTCATCAAAGCCAAGGGCAGTTCTTTGGGATGACTCCGGTTCGGAAGGAGGTCTATTCGTCATCGTGATTACCCTGGTAGCAGTAAAATTTGTATCTAAACAAATTAAGCCACAGATGACTCTTTTACACCAGCCCTTTTTAATTCATAATTCGTAATTCATGGTAAAACATTGGGTTTCTTCTCACGACAAGCCGCTTTGCGTCTACGCAATTGGGCAGATGATCGGCTCTTTCATCGCCACTCAACAATAAATTACCTTTTAAATATTCTCTACCCAGATTAGAAATCGCCCGCCACCTACTTCCAGTTGCCCTTGACAGATCACTAGTCTTACTAAATACCCAAACTGAAACCGGATTTTAAGGGTGGCAGAATGTAAAATATTAACTTATTGTTTACCTGTCTTTGTAAAAATCAGGGTGTCTAGTGCCAGAAGAATTCAGTTGCCAAATCTCACCGCCATTTTTGTCTGAGGGTAGCGATCGCGATCTTGGTTTAGAGTCAACCCTCCAAGAACTACCAATGTACAACTTCCCGGTAGAAATCAACCACACCGGTATGGAAGCGGCTAGTTTTTTGGAAAAATATCCCCTACTACCAGGAGTAATTTTGGTAGAACAGGGACAATTCATTGGGATGATTTCCCGGCGGCGACTGCTGGAATTTTTGATTCGCCCCTATGGACAAGAGTTATTTGTTCAGCAACCATTAGCCGTTCTCTACAGCTATGCGCGAACACCAATTTTGCTGGTTGCTGATACAACATCGATTTTAACTGCGATGCAACTTAGCTTGAAGCGATCGCCAGAATTATTAGCAGAACCAATTGTAGTACAAACTGAATCTGGTGCTTATAGATTGTTAGATGTTCAAGAATTAAATATTATTTCTTGGCAAATTCGAGGAATCGACAATCTGGTGCGGTATGAACGCAGCCAAGCCCAAATGATTCAAAATGATAAAATGGCAAACCTGGGACGTTTGGTAGACGGCGTAGCCCACGAAATTCTAGACCCAGTGGGTTTTATTTGGGGTAACATAACTTATGTTTCCAGCTACAGCCAAGATTTACTCAAGCTGATAGCGGCTTACGATCAAGAGTTACCATCAGTTTCTCAGGCAATTAATCAGATTAAAGAAGAGATTGAATTTGATTTTTTAGAACAAGATTTGTCGCGATCGCTTGCGAGTATCCGCACGGGAGCCGAAAGATTAAAAAAACTTGTCACTAGTTTACAAAACTTCTGTCATATCGATGAACTTTATCCCAAACCAGTAGATTTACATGCTTGCATAGATAGTATCATTTTATTAATTAATAGCCGGATTCAAGGAGAAATTGAAATCGTCAAATATTATGGACAATTACCCCCAGTATATTGCTTTATGGGGCAATTAAACCAGGTATTGATGAATCTTTTAAGCGAAGTTGTAGATACTTTACTCAATGAAGCAGTTCGACAGCAGTTGCATTTGGAAGAGGCTAAAACTGTTCAAAAACCCCGAATTGAGATTACCACAGAAGTTATTTCCCAAGAAGCAAGCAATCCTAATGTAGCAGATTCTCGCTGGATTTTAATTCGCATTGCTGACAATGGCTCTGGAATGTCTGAAGAGTTACAGCAGCAAATTATGGAGTCTTTTTCGCTGGAAACAAAGAATGGTAAAAATACTAGTTTAGCAGTAAGTTATCGAATTATTACCGTCAGACATGGTGGGAAATTGAATTTTCATTCACAGACTGGTATAGGTACAAAATTTGAAATCTTATTGCCTTTGGTTTGATTAAACCTCCGCTAGTGCTTTTTTGTGCCCGCAAGATATAGATTCCCGACTTCTTAGAGAAGGCGGGGATCTTGTTTTTTATGAATGATTACTCATATAGCGATCGCTCGAACTCTGCGGGAAGCTGCCACGCGCCCTATGTATGCAATCCAATCTGAATCTCTCTGCTAAAAGGCCATATATTACCCGCATTTTTCTTAACATTTATGAGAGTGATCGCTCACGAAAATCCGAAGTATGTTATATCAAGGTGCGTAGGCATAGACCCTTGTAGACATCGCTTTGCAGATTTTAGTAAACAATTCGATCAATTATGAAAATCAAACTCAGATAACTGAGATAATAAAAATAAGTTTTTTACTCAGCACTTGTTCTTGGGCACGGGGTAAACCCTAGCTATCTGCTAACAAGCACTGTTTTGGTGAGAGTCAAAAGGTGTTTCTTTCAAAAAGGGATGCTCCTTGAGAATCAAAGATAAATGCTTGCTTTCCTCACAAGTTCCTCAACTTGTTTTGCTATAAACATAAGTATGGGGTAAAAATCTTTAACAAATTTAAAATTAAAAAGTTGCTAAACATAGTTGAGGGTTTAGTCATTTTTGAGAATCCAGTATTTGGAAACCCAAAACCGTAAAGACCAATTACCAATGAAATCGGAGGTCTATATGATGTTTAAAAAGATTCTAGTTGCATTAGATCGCTCGGAAATAGGGCAACAGGTATTTGATGAAGCGTTGGGTTTAGCAAAGTTAACACAAGCTAGCTTAATGCTACTGCATGTCTTATCTCCCGAAGAAGAGGGGAGTCCTTACGGGCCTATGCTGTCCAGTTTTGACTACTATCCAGGATTGAGCCATCAAAGCTTCGAGTTATACCAAAAAGAGTGGGATATCTTTAAAAATCTAGGAATCCAGATGTTGCAATCTTTCTGTGTTCAAGCTAACACAGCAGGTGTGACTACGGAATTTACACAAAATGTTGGTAATCCTGGTCGGATTGTTTGTGACTTAGCCCGTACTTATGGCGCTGACCTAATTGTTATGGGGCGTCGGGGTCATTCTGGGCTGGTGGAACTATTTATCGGTAGTGTGAGTAACTATGTCCTTCACCATGCTCCTTGTTCAGTGCATGTTGTCCATCTTTCAGTTACTCCTAAAAAAGATGAAGTAGTCAAAGAAACTACAAGGACTTTCAGCGTTAATTAACTACTAATATTGCATAAGTCTTAGTGAGCCAAATTCTGAATTTACTTTGTTCTCGCCTACTTAATTACCTCAATCTATGACCTATATGAGCGAAAGGTGGATCTATGAAAGAAGAGACTATCGAGATCACTGGTTTTCACGCTCATGTTTACTTCGATCCTGCAAGTCGCGATGTAGCTGCGCGTGTACGTGAAGGATTGGGCGCTAGGTTTGACGTGCAACTCGGACGCTGGTTTGACAAGCCCATCGGGCCCCACACAAAAGGAATGTATCAAGTTGCTTTCTTACCGAATCAGTTTGATAAAGTTGTTCCTTGGTTAATGCTCAATCGTGAGGGATTGGATATTCTCGTCCACCCTGAAACAGGCGATGCTGTGGCAGACCACGCGGTTCATTCCCTATGGTTAGGAGAAAAGCTAGATTTGAATATTGAGTTTCTTCGACAACTGAGTTCGACTTTATCCAATTAAGGGAAGTAGCCCACTTTATTAGGCAAAAGTTTTGTTCTGGAGCGTGAAAGTTTTTCTATTGTGACTAATTATGGTGAAATTGAACTTTTTCAATTTCTTAATAAATAAAGGTTTCAGCCTATGCATAGACGCTTTTAGCAGCTTGTCGAGCTTAGACTATGACTGAAACTTAAACTAAGTGTAGCGAAAAATTGCTCCTCTTGTGGTCTCCCCAAAAAGAGCAATTTTTCAAGAGAGAACTAGCTAGCGTTCCACATCCGCAGAAAATGGGTATTAAATCCCCCTTAATTCCAGATAACTGTTTATTAATGTGACCTTTGCCAATAAAAATGAGGAATTAGTTTTACAAAACGGTATGCTGTTAAGCAGCATTTCCACCAAAAGAAATTTGTCCAATGAAAAATACCTCTGCGAAGGAAAAAATTGCAGGCATTTCCCAATTTGGCAAAACTAATTTCAGAGTCACGAAGAAACAGATTTTATTTAGTACCCTCATCCTATGCCTTGGTTTGCTGGGGTTGGGTGGTTTCTGGTTTAAATCCAGATATAAATTTGATAATAAGATGACTGTAAAGTTACAAGAATTATCTAATGTCGATTATCCAGTCAATCCTGCGCCTTTAGGCAAAAACTTTCAAAGATATTCTCAGAGAAAATTAACAATTATTAAGAGAGATGATACGCATTTTGATTTTGTGCTTGAGCCAACAGATAACAAAACAGCACAAATAGTTATAAAAAATATTGATTTAGAGCTATTAGTCCCGAAAGCACCCGAATGGGTTAAAAAAGATCAAGGTTTAGAAACAATCGCTTTTACAGACCGGGAGTGGAACAGACAACAGGTTAGTTTTCCTGCTAATTCCAAAAATATAGAAATTGTTGGAGGAGACGGTTTTGAAAAGCAAAACCTTGTAGAGGTCGCCTTGGCTAATAATTGCTTAAATGCAGGATTTTGGGAAATTTTACTTTTTACTAAAGAGGATGGTAATAAATCTCTTTATTATCAAAGTTGGTTCACTTTCCCAATGGGACATTACAAAAATATTTTTGAAAATATTAATCATATTTCTTATTGGCGGCATTGGTGGAAATTAGAACACTGGCAAGATCCAAGTGGCACAATAGTAACAACTAATCTTCTGAGAAATGTCATTGATCAAAAAGAAGTCGCTACTCAGTTTCCCCTTGATGAAAAGATAATTGTATCGGGAGAGCAAAGTAGAAAAGTGAGAACGACGCTAGCTACCAATATCACAAAATGGAGAGATTTTTATGACGCTAAAAATGAAATTAAATTTGCCAGTTTTCGACCCCCAGGATTTTACGATCAAAATAAGCCTTGGGCAAATCAATACTGGAGAATAGGCAAATTTGATAAAGCTATTCTAAGGAATATTAAACCGATTGGTGTTGAAACAAATTTACAAGAAATTGAGTTAGTATTTACAGATACTAAGACTAATGAACAAAATAGATTATTTATTAGTGGGATGAATCTGAAAAACCTTCCTCAATTGCCTGTGAAAGAGTATCCTAAAGGCTTATATATGCCGATGGGAATTGGGATACCTCCTTTTTATCAAAGCTACGATGAATTAACAAAAAATCATCCAGATGTCAGCCCTTACTTCAGTTTTTTACTAGATTCCCAAGAGCGTTGGATAGATCATCACCACTTAGCAGTTGATGGTTCAGTAATGCACCTTGATAAAGATAACCCAAATCTTTTACATCTTTACTTGCTATCCTACGAAAGGAATACTTTAATAGCTCATTTTTTGCTCAATTTAAAATAGATATCTCACTTATCTTATTGTCTAGTTGTCTAGCAAGAGAAGAAGAATCTTCACCTATGAAATTAAACTAACCGATTGATTTTAATATTTAGTCAGTCGGTATTTCTTTGAGTAAAGCTATCCACATATCAGACGGATCGGAATAGTAATCAATTTCTTCAATTTGATATTGATAAGATTCACAACCTTCTCGTAAAATAATGCGATCGCAGGGTTTGATACCTTTCCCTACTCCAGTCATATACCCGATCATTCCTTCATTAAGGCGCTCAAATACATAGTCGCTTCCCCAAACTTGTTGGCTATAATCATGGATTTTATTCTTTTGTTTTAATAGATTAGCTGGAAAACTAACCAGAGGGAATTTATTTAAAAAACTAAAACTTAAGTTCATACCTGTTCTGATTGAAGATAAGGCACTTAAAAGCAATTTAAAAATAGAATTAATAATTCAAAATTCAGTTGTTTTAAGACTTAATTCTGAGATATTAATGTTTAATTTATACTAAATGTATCTTTTGTAAGATAAACTATTGATGTCATGATGATGCTATATGTCAGGAAAAACTTCACTATTGTTAATATTATTGACTACTTTATTACCTCCAATATTAAGTATCTCATGCAATACCAGAGATGATAGCAGTCATTGTTTCACTATTCACTTAAATTTACAGTACGATTCACCGCAGATTCAACTGTAAAATCACCTAATTATTAGACAATATTTGGTCAGATATGAGTGTTTTTTGCTTAAAGAGATAATATGAATTTATCAATCTTTTATGTCTTAAGAATGGCGTTCATGTATCTTTTTTAAGATAGATAAACTCTAGTTACCGCTCATAGTTTTTAGGGCTGTATCTACCTGTTTCAGTAGTACTTCTAGGGTGGAAGAGTTATCTAAAACTACATCTGCATGAGCCACTTTCTCTTCGATAGGTAGTTGGCTGTTGATCCGAGCTTGTGCCTGTTCTCTATTTAAATGGTTTCGTTGTATCAATCTTTGTAGTTGTTGCTCTTGGGAACAACGCACTACCCAGATTTCTGTAACTAAATCAGTCATTCCCGCTTCAAATAATAGAGGCACTACTAATACCAGTGTTTGTGAGGAAGACTGGGCAATTGCTTTGAGGAAGCGATCGCGCACATAAGGATGAATCAAATCATCTATCCAGTTGCGTTCATCTTGACGATTAAAGATAACTTCGCCTAGCTTTTGGCGGTTGAGGCTGCCATCTGGTAGTAAAATTTGTTCGCCGTAACGTTGAGCGATCGCACTGAGAATAGGCGAACCTAAAGATACTGCCTCTCTAGCATAAATATCTGCATCCAAAATTGGCAGATTATAAGTGCTAGCTAAATAATTTGTGACAGTGGTTTTACCTGTGGCAATACCTCCGGTTAAGCCGATTATATGTTTTGTCATTTGTTATTTGTTATTTGTCATTCTCCCCTGTTCCTCTATCTAAGAATTTGTTGCCCATGTTATCAGTGCTTGGGTTAAACCATCTAAAGTATATTCTTCAGCTTCTACATCCACACGTCCGAATAAAGCATGACAAGTTTTGGAGGTTTGGGGGCCGATAGAGGCAATACAAACTCCTTCTAAGAATTGGCTAGCATCAGAGTTGTTGGAAAATATCTTGTCAGTAAGTTGACAGAAAAATTGTACAGTTTTAGAACTGGCAAAGGTAATCACATCTATCTTGCGGTTTTGGAGAGCTAACTCTGCCGCAGGTGGAATACCACTAGGACAACAAGATTGATATGCGGCAACTTCAATTACCTCTGCTCCCTTGAGAGTTAATTCCTTAACTAAAACTTCTCTCCCGCCGCTTTCAACTCTGGGAAATAAAACCTTTTTACCATCCAGTTTCTCTGGAAAATTTTCCACTAAAGAATCGGCAATAAAGTTGGGGGGAATAAAATCTGCTTGGAGAGAGCGTTGTTTGAGACTTTGGGCTGTTTTCTCGCCAACAACGGCAATTTTGACGCCTGCTAAAGCACGGGTATCTTTACCTTGGGTGGTTAGCCTTGCAAAAAAGTAGTCTATGGCATTAGTAGAAGTAAGAATTAACCAGTCGAAATCAGATAAATGAGCGATCGCATCATCCAAAGCTTCCCAACCAGAAGGCGGGCCGATTTCTAAGGTAGGCATTTCGATGACTATTGCACCTAATGCAATGAGGCGATCGCTAAATTGACTGGACTGGCCAACTGAACGTGTCACTAAGATTGTTTTACCAGTAAGGGGAAGGGGAGATAGGGAGAAATTGCTTGACATAGCAGGGGGGCTAGAAGTTTTGACTGTAGTCGAATCCTGACAATCTATTTTCTCAGGTTGTAAGTACTTGCGTAGCCCAACAACTTCGCCAATCACAATTACTGCTGGAGAAAGGGATAATCCGGTGGTTTGTTCCAAAATATTGCCCAGTTGTGCTGTCCAAACTTGTTGATGAGGAGTTCCTGCCCAACGGATGATGGCAATGGGTGTTAAGTGTGATCGCCTGTGCCGCACCAGTTGATGTACAATCTCCGGTAGATGTTGCCCTCCCATCAAAATTACCAGTGTCTCTAAGCGTGAGAGTGCCTCCCAGTCTAAAACTTCTGGTTCATGGGCTGTAAACACTGCAAAAGTGCGACTGAGAACTGGATCTGTGAGGGGAATTCCTGCTAACAATGGGGCTGCAAGGGCTGAGGAAATTCCTGGTACTAGTTCAAAATCACAACCAGATGCTTTCAACGCTTCAATTTCGGAAGTGCAACGCCCAAAAATCAACGGATCGCCTGATTTTAGCCGTACAACTTGTTTTCCTTGCTGGCAGTGCTTTACTAGTAACTTGTTAATTTCAGCTTGGTTTGTACTGGGTTTACCACCGCGTTTGCCGACATCCAATTTCAGGCAATCATCTGGTACGCACTGCAATAGTTGAGCATCTACTAAAGCATCGTAGACTAACACCTGAGCAGCAACTAAGAGATTGTAAGCTTTTACTGTTAGGTATGCCACATCTCCAGGCCCAGCACCTACGAGGTAGACTTTGCCCCTTTCTTGAGTCATAGTTATTTGTCATTTGTCATAGTTATTTGTCATTTGTCATTTGTCATTGTTATTCTTCCCCTACTTCCCCTGCTTCCCTGCTTCTTTCCTAATCCCCAGTCCCCAGTCCCCAGTCCCCAGTCCCCAGTCCCCAGTCCCCAGTCCCCAGTCCCCA
>NZ_JABXKQ010000144.1 GCF_017114945.1 Nostoc sp. JL34 | reverse complement strand
CAGCTTCAATCATTGGCACAATTGAATCTAGTTTATGTGCGGATAAATTATCCATTACTACCACTGCTCCTGACCATAAATGTGGCACTAAAAATTTCTCAATAAATAATTCAAATGCAATGCCATCCATTGAACCATTCATTGTCATTAATGCAACTACTTTTTTAATACTAATTGCTCCAATTACTGTAACTTTTGAGCCTCTATAAAAAGGGTTAAGAGAGTAAGCTCTTGTTCCCATTTGTGAACGGGCATGAGTCCTCATTAACCCAAGTAGGACACCAGTTTCATCCAGAAATACTAAATTTTCTGGCTCTATATGTTTGACCTTTTCCCAATAATCTAATCTTAAATTCAGGACTCTTTCTGTCCCTGCTTGGGTACTCCGCTTCGTTTTTTTTTCCGATTTAATCCTAATTTCTGTAACGCACGACACATTGCACTTTGACCTACCCAATTGCCAGTCTTGTCTGCAAATAATTCACACAACTCTATCAATGTTGCATCTGGATATGATTCAACTAATTCTCACGGGCTCTATGTCAGCATTTGTTAAATGACTAAATTGTGGCTTTCCTCGCGGCTTGGATTGTAAATTTCCTTCAAGTCTTTGTTGTTTTACAAGCTTTTGTACTAAACTCTTTGAGACGGAAAAGATGTTAGCCACTTTCCTGATTGAGATGTTTTTCTCAAGATGTGCTGCAACTATTTTTTCTCGAAGATCGACAGAGTAAGACTTCATTTAAAACTATTTATATTTTAATCTAGTGTACCTCATAATAGACGCAAGTGCTGTATCTTCAAAATCCTCAATCAGTTTTACCAATAATTCCAACAAATCATCTTCTTCAGGAGTCAGATTAGAACGAGAAAGCAGTTTTTCAACAGTTTCTAAAAACTTTTCGTTTTCCTCTTCTGTCTTAATAATCCGAGGTTGATGTTGAGACAGCAATTGGCTGTAAATATCTGAGTTAAAAGTAAGGGTCATTTTTCCAATAGCTAATTAGCTCTCTCCTCCCCTTTGCCAAAACTGCCGTAAAATTTCCCCTGGCTTTCGATCCCATGTGTCGATATGCTCGTATATCAAATTATCTTGGTTGAGTTTATAAGTTGAATAGCCATTAAAAAGCAAACCTGCTTTCCAGGGGACGCGCAACACCCCCCGCACCGTCCACTTTGCTAAAATCGTATCTTCGGCTGACTGAGATACTTCATGTACATCAAAGTAAATTTGGGTAAAAAATAGCCGAGCATGAAATCGCAATGTCCAAAATATAATTCGATAGTTAAATTTGTATTTAAATGTATTTACCGGGTCTTTAAAATAGATATCCTGTGTATAAATGTGATATAAAATATCTTTTTCAAAAAGTGTTGGTAAATCTTCTTTTAAAGTTTTAATTATCTGTCCCACCGATAATTGAGATTCCACGCCCATTTTTCCTTAAAAAATCTTTTTGAACAACTGTTGCCAAATTGAAGATGTACTCTTGTTAATCACACCACCCGCACTCAAATCTGACAGAGTGGGAAATGATGCAGACTTAGCATAAGGCCCATTTCGTAAAACTTTAGCTAGGGTATTGTTATTTTCGCGCAAACCTTCGTAAAAAAATAATACCTCTCCTTGAATGCCAAGTTGGCGATTGTATTCAATTGCCTGCACCAGATATTCTGGACTAATAGAATAACTGCCAAGCTTCATCAATATTCCCGGCGCTAACTTGGGCAGCGTCACATCTGTAAACTGCTGGTTTACTAGTTTATCAGCGATCGCAGCGTAACTCCTAAAGTCACGGCGATAAATCTGCGGCTGAATCATATCAACTATTCCTCGCTTTAGCCATGCGGGTGAATCTTGCAGATATTCCTGGAATGCCCAATCATAGATATTAGGTGCGATCGCTACTAGCAAATTAGGATTCACTCCTTTTACCTCCCGGTAGAGACGCGCCAAAAACTCAGTCAGAATATCTGCACGCCACTGTAACCATCGCCTATCCTTGGGGTTCTGTGGTGGATTGCGATCGAATTCCTGGCGATAGCGGGTGACAGTTCCCTCATCATAGCCACCTTCACAGGGGAACGCTGGCAAGCGATCGTCACCTTGGATACCATCCACATCGTAATTATTCGCAACTTCCAGCACCAAGTTCAATAAAAATTCCTGCACTTGGGTATCGAGGGCATTTAACCACTCAAAGCCGTTTTTCTTCAGTAAGTTGCCGTTACAATCACGCGCAGCCCATTCCGGTTTTTTCTGTAAAAGTACACCACCATTTAAATTGTAGGAACTGGCAAAACCGTATTCAAACCAAGGAATAACTTTCAACCCAACTCGCCGCGCTTCAGTCACCACTTCTTCTAAAGGGTTGCGGTCTACAAACATCGGGTCAATTTCGACTCCAAAAGTCTGCCGCATTGTTTGACTGGGATACAAAGTTACTGCTTTGTTCCAAACAACGGGAAACACCACATTAAATCCTGTCTCGGCCAAGAAATCCATCGCCTCAGCAATGCGTTTCTTTGACCTGAGAACTTTACTATCAGTAGTGGTCAGCCAGATACCACGGGTTTCTATTACTGCCATTTCTATAAATTGAAATTCTCGGTACTACACCATCTAAACATTGACTACCCGACGATACCGTGCTTGTATTATTGTGTAAATTCCATAGGCAACTAAACCTAGTGCCACAATACCCAAAAGCCATGCTCCGTTAGGCTGTTGCGCTAACGTCTGTAATACTTCATCCAAACCTTCTGCGGTGGCGGCGTTTGACTGTCTTGCTGCTTCAATTAAAAACCAACCGATAATACAAAATACTATACCCCGTGCCGCTAAACCAAATCTGGAAATTCTCATTATCCATCGGGCTTCTATGTTACTTAACTCAGTTAAATTGAGTTCTTTACGAAATTTTCCACTAAAAGCTTTATAAAACTGATAGAAGCCTAGAGCAATTACAAACGCCCCCAAAGTTCCAACTAACCATTGACCAAAGGGTTGAGAAAGCAAACGTGCTGTCCAATCTTCAGTAGAATCACTACTATTTTTACTGCTACCTGTACCCATAACGATTTGCACAGCACTTAAGGCTAAACTTGCATAGATCAAGCCATTAACTGCGTAACCAATTCGCACTGCCAAACCTTTGGCATCGTTACCTTTATTTTCTGGGTCTTTAATTGCCTGTACAAAACGCCAGATTACGTATCCAATCAAGCCGATTGCAACTAAAGCCAGCAAAAATTTTCCAAATGGCTGGTTGACAATTGTTTGGAGAGCGCCTTGGGTATCAGTTGTTTTACCACCCCTGCCAAAAGCCGCCTGTGCTGCCAGTAGTCCAACTATACCGTAAACTACTCCCTTGGAAACATAGCCAAATCGTCCCAGTCGCTCAACCCACAATGAAGCATGGTTTGTCAACTGTTGTGTCATGGTAGTTGGAGAATAATTATATCTACCTTTTACCAAAATTTACCCACGATTCACATCTATCTCAGGGCAAATTGTCTAATTATTTTGTAATAAATCACTATTGTAGTAATGTCTTTTAATAGATGTGAGGTTCCTAAAAATCATATTACACTTATTAAGTAAAGTATTATTATTTAGTGTTTTATAATGCTGAATTGGGATTAATTATGTCTCTAATAGAAACTTCTTGTAAACACGAATATATAACTACTAATGGGGTGAAGCTACACTACGTCACCCAAGGTGAAGGCCCCTTAATGCTGATGTTGCATGGTTTTCCTGAATTTTGGTATTCTTGGCGGCATCAAATACCAGAATTTGCCCAAGATTTGAAAGTAGTTGCCATTGACTTACGGGGCTACAACGACAGTGATAAACCAAATGAGCAACTAGCTTATGTAATGGATGAATTTATCAAAGATGTTGAAGGAGTAATTAAGGGATTAGGATACCAACAGTGTGTATTAGTTGGACATGATTGGGGTGGTGCGATCGCTTGGGCTTTTGCATACACTCATCCCGAAATGGTAGAGCGATTAATTATCCTTAATCTGCCTCATCCTGCCAAATTTGCTCAAGGCTTACGCACTCCCCAACAGTTACAGCGTAGTTACTATATCTTCCTCTTTCAACTCCCCTGGATGCCAGAATTATTCTTACAATCTTCAGACTACCAAGCGATTGAAACAATTTTTAAAGGTACAGCAATTAACAAGAGTGCTTTCACACAAGCCGATATTGACGCGTACAAAGATGCTGCTGCAAAACGCGGGGCCCTGACAGCAATGTTGAACTATTACCGCAATATTTTTCAGCAGAGAATGTTAAATCCAAATTGGGGCGTTCTGGAAGTGCCAACACTGATGATTTGGGGAGAAAATGACACTGCACTTGGCAAAGAACTAACCTACGGCACCGCAGCCTATGTCAGGGATTTTCAAATCAAGTACATTCCTAATTGTGGCCATTGGGTGCAGCAAGAACAGCCGGAATTGGTTAATCAGTATATGCGAGAATTTCTGAGGACTTAAGCTAAAACATCAAACCGCAGAACGGAGTCATTAGTCATTAATTATTAGTCATTAGTCCAAGAGAAACCACGCCCACTCTGGAACGTGGTTTGAATTAATCCGATGAAAGACAAAGTTTTTTCACCCACCGTAAAAGCAAATTCAGGGCATCGCAAGGGATGGGGTATACAGCAATGACTAATGACTACTTAATCAATTCATAAAGTATAAATACTTATCAAACCAGCTATAGCGAGTAGCGTTAGCTTTTACTTTTAAAAGATTTAATAGTGATTTAACACTGGCAGTTTTTGAGGAATTATTGGGTAAGAGCGCCAAAAATCCGAATTAATGGCATTTGCGACATCACTTAATATCTCTGTTTCAGATCACAACTAACCTGTCAGAAGATAGATTGTCATAAGATAGATTGACCTTACGAAGTTTAGTGAGATAATAGAAGTGTGAGGGACAGAACGGACGCAACTCGATATATTAAGGGGGAAAATTATGAAACTCCAGCTATTAGCGGCCATGGCCTTAGCAACACCCCTATTTTTCGCTAGCTCGGTTAGAGCCGAGAATCCACAGGATTTACAAAAGCTGCTTTCAACTGGGGAATGTGTTAAGTGCGAACTATCAGGAGCTAACCTCAGTGGCGCTCATTTAATTGGTGCTGACTTGAGAGGCTCGAAGCTCCAAGGAGCCAACCTTGTAGGAGCTAACCTCGAAGGTGCTGACTTAACTGGTGCAAACTTGGCAGGTGCTAACCTAACATCTGCTTATGTAACCAATGTGAATTTGAAGCAAGTTAATCTCAACGGAGTAAATTTTACTCGCGCTACGATTCACGATTCTAATGTGTATCAAGCATCAATGAACGATCTTAATCTTACTGATGCACAAGTATTTAACACTGGAATCGGGATTGGTGGAGAAGATGCCGAAATTCCCGATTGGAAATAGGCCCAACTGAGTACACAAGTCCACATCAATACAACATAGGTTTTGGCGGGTTTTAAATCAAGTAAACTAGTTTGTTGCCAGAATTATCCTTAAAACCGGCCTCCACAAAAATATAAAAATAAATGAAACCCCTCTGCGTTGTAATCACTTTACTATGGCAAAAGCAGAGGGGGTTTCTTTTTGCGATCGCACTGATATCCACACAAAAAAGTGCAATCAAAATCTAAAAATCTTTACTATTTCCCATTAAAGGACTTTACTGCCCCTAACTGAAAATCAGGGTTTCGGCTATTACTTGCGTAAGTTGTCTATAGCATAAAGAGGGTTTTTTCACAAGATGCAGCCGGATGCAATTGATTTGGCACGATTTTTGCATAAGAGTATTTTGACCCCTCCATAGCTGACAAAATATCACTAAAGACTTATGCAAAAACAGCGAAAACCGAGTAATAAGAGTTTGCGATCACTTTATTACTTGAATGTGTTTCTCGCAGATGTGCGCGATGGTGTTGGGCCATATTTGAGCATTTACCTGAAAGCTTCAGCAAATTGGAACCCAGCCCAGATTGGCATGGCGATGTCAGCTTCGGCAATTGCCACAGTTATTGCTCAAACACCGGCTGGTGCATTGGTTGACAGGCTACGTCAAAAACGGATGTTGATTGTACTGGCGGCTGTGTTTGTTTCTATCGGCTGTATTGCTATGGGGTTGTTCCCAAATTTGCCTGTTGTCATCGGTTCTCAGATTATGATTGGGATTGCTGCTGCAATTTTCCCACCTGCGATTACTGCTATTACTCTGGGACTCGTAGGACATGAGAGATTAGATAGGCGGGTAGGTCGTAATGAAACATTTAACCACACAGGTAATCTGCTAGCTGCAACTCTCGCTGGTTTAGTAGGTTACTTTATTGCACGCAAGGCAATATTTTTCCTGGTTGCAGCTATGGCTGTGGGCAGTATTATTTCAGTGAGAATGATTCGTGAAAGAGAGATTGACCACGAATTAGCGCGTGGAGATGGTGAAGAGGGCGAAGAAGGCCAAGAGGAGGATAATGAAAAACCTCAGCAGCCCTATGAAGGCATATTGCAATTATTAAGCGATCGCAAAATCTTATTCTTTACTATCGCAGTAGTTCTGTTTCACTTTGCCAATGCTGCTATGTTACCGCTAGTTGGTCAAGAATTGGCACAGGGTAAAGGGACAAGTGACACAGTTTATATGTCTGCTTGTATTATTGTGGCTCAGTTAGTCATGATTCCAGTATCTAACTTGGCTGGGCGTTTCGCACATACAGCCCGAAAACCCATATTTTTGCTTGGCTTTGCCGTCTTACCGATTCGAGGAGTGCTGTATACACTTTCGGACAATCCCTATTTTCTCGTTTCTGTGCAAATTCTGGATGGTATTGCAGGTGGGATTTTTGGTGTGCTTTCGGTGTTGATGGTAGCTGATTTGACTAAAGGCACGGGACGCTTTAATGTTACCCAAGGGATGCTCAACACTGCTATTGGTGTTGGTGCGGGTTTGAGCAACGTGTTGGCTGGGTTTGTAGTTAAAAGTGCTGGTTACAATGTTGGTTTTTTGATTTTAGCAGCGATCGCAGTTGTGGCTTTAGCAGTTTTTTGGTTCTGTGTACCTGAAACAAAAACAGGAGTTAATAGAAAGGCATCACCTCAAACCGCTTCGGGGAGTCATTAATTATTAGTCATTAGTCATTAGTTATTAGTCATTAGTCCAAAATAAACACGTCCTCTCTTTAACATGGCTTGAATTAGTCCCATGAAAGACAAAGTTTTTCCACCCACAAGAGGCGAGGTATGCACTAAAATCCAATGACCAATGACTAATGACCAATAACCAATGACTACTTAATCAAAAGCATCTAGCGAAATCATGATTGTTTTCAGATACATCATCATTGGGCTGACTTATATCGGTTTGGGTTTAGGATATCTCCCTGGTTTGCGGATGAACCGAGCCAGTATTGCTTTAGTTGGTGCATCTTTGCTGATGGCATTCGGGGTATTAGACCTCAAAGAAGCATGGCAAGCGATAGACTATAAAACGCTGATTTTCCTGTTTGGCATGATGGTAATCAGCACAAACTTAGCTTACGCTGGTTTTTTCCAGCTAACCCTTGATACAGTTACACACTTTACTCGTAGCCCTTTGGGTTTGCTAATTGTTTTAACTTTCGGCAGTGGAATTCTCTCCGCTTTTTTTCTAAACGATACCATCGCTCTAATTTTGACTCCTTTGGTTCTCGGTTTAACCCAAACTTTGAACCTGAATCCGATTCCTTACTTACTTGCCTTGGCGGGAGCAACTAATCTGGGTTCAGTAGCTACCTTAAGTGGTAATCCGCAAAATATTTTGATTGGTTCCTTCTCTGGTATCAGCTATCTCGATTTTGCGAAAGCATTGACTCCCATCGCATTAGTAAGTTTGTTAATCCAAATTGGGTTATTGTGGTGGCTTTATCCTGATGTTCGTTCTACTAAATCTTGTCCGAGTGTAACCCCCGTGCGTTACCGCATATTTAAACCGTTGCTTACTAAAAGCCTATTGATAACAGGAGGACTATTAATTGCATTTTTAATTGGGATACCTCCAGCCCAAGCAACACTCGTAGCTGCTGGTTTACTGTTCATTACTAGGCGAATCAAACCGCAACGAGTTTTAAATAAAGTGGATTGGGATTTACTGGTGATGTTTTCTGGGCTATTTGTTGTTACCGCTGGAGTAGAAAAATTAGGAATATTGAATTTATTTAGCGGTTTAGTTTATAATCCCCTGAACATATTAGGAATTACTGCTCTGCTTTCAAATTTAGTTTCTAATGTTCCAGCAGTATTGTTACTACAACATTTAATTCCCCATCCAGACACCAAAACCTGGTTACTATTAGCAGCAGGATCTACCTTAGCAGGTAATCTAACTTTGTTAGGTTCAGTTGCTAATTTAATTGTTGCTGAGGCTGTTGCAAAACTTGGTTATCAATTGTCATTCTGGGAACATCTGCGTTTTGGTCTACCGTTAACTGTCGTGACTCTCATCCTGGCTTATTTTTGGATTTAGGGACTTCCAAATAAAAAAATACTCAAAAAACCGGCGAAAAAACTCTCTCCTTCCAATACGGTTCGGATAAGGTTTTTTGATAACACGCCGCTAATTGCAAAGACGCGATAAATCGCCGTCTCCACAAAGGACTGATTATTGTAGAGACGGCGATTTATCGCGTCTCTTTCCTTAACCCAAGCGTATTGCCTTAGTCATTAGTCATTCGTCAACAATCAAACTTAAAATTTCAGGCTCAAAGCCGCAAGGTTCAAGCTCAAAGGTGCAACTTCGAGGCTCAAAGGCGCAATGTTCAGGTTCAAAGGCTCAACGTTCAGGCTAAAAGGCTCAACGTTCAGGCTAAAAGGCTCAACGTTCAGGTTCAAAGCCGCAACTTCGAGGCTCAAAGGCGCAACGTTCAGGTTCAAAGGCTCAACGTTCAGGCTAAAAGGCTCAACTTTTTGCAATAGTACTTGACAATTTTGCTTTGACTCTGAAGTATTACCAATACAATTTGCTATTTCTTCTAAATAATTTTTAACTAGTAGAAAAGCTAGGCTTTCAGGCTGGTTTTTGAGTTGTATTAATAGACATTCTTGTAGGGAGCGTGTACCAATTCCAGGTGGATCTAAACTTTGGAGAATAGGCACAACAGCTTCTAATTCTTTTGCACTCCAGATACTACCATCTGCCCAAACTTCTGGAGTTTCTTCTAAATAACCGGAGTTTAATAACCACTGAGTTAGATAGGTTAAGGTTTTACGTTGTCTTGATGGGATTGATAAAGCTGATATTTGTCCGAGAAGATGCTCACTTAGGCTTAATTCCTGGGCGATGGGATTGTACCAATTAGGTTTAATATCGTCTAAAAGTACTTCGCTGTTATGGAAATCAGAATTTTCTACTATAAATGGATTGTGTTTACATTCTTCTCGAAGATGATCGAATACTCGTTTTCCATCCCACGGTAAGAAGCGAACTAAGTACTGTAAGGTTGGGTAAATAACGGTTTGAGTTTCTAGGTGTGTTTCTAGTGTAGATGCTGAGTTTAAGGAATTCATGATACGAACCGCAGAGGCGCAGAGGACACAGAGAGTAGGAAAAATCGTTAAGTGCTATAAATTCCATTGTTTCTTTTTTTGTTCAAAGCTTTCGACTGAAATTCCTAATGCTTTGTGGGGTTGTTGGGGATAAAGTGCTAAAGCATGGCGGATAAAGTTTATTTCTAACTGAGCGATCGCTTGTTCTAAGTTCAGATTCATCTGATGTTCTTGATTAAAAATGAGATGCTCTGGAAGAATGGTTCTTCCTCCAGAAAAAACTGCTGCTCTCTCTAAAGTATTTTGCAGTTCTCGCACATTTCCTGGCCAAGCGTAATCTTTCAGTTTTTCTAGGGCGGTTGAGGTGATTGCTAAATTTTTAATTCCGTTTCTTAGGGCAATAGAACTTAGAAAATGTTGGGTAAGTTGTTCTAAATCTTCGGGGCGATCGCGCAAAGGTGGTAATTCAATTCGGACTACATTAAAGCGATAGTATAGGTCTTCTCGAAACTGATTGAGGCGAACTAATTGCTCTAAATTCCGATTGGTAGCAGCTAAAATGCGGACATCTACAGTTTTGGTTTGGTTACTACCCAAACGCTCGAAGGATTTATCTTGTAATACTCGCAACAATTTCCCTTGAATTATCTGGCTCAATTCTCCGACTTCATCCAGAAAAATTGTACCGCCATTGGCTTGTTCAAAACGACCAATTCGCAAGTGATTCGCTCCAGTGAAGGCTCCTTTTTCATGACCAAATAATTCTGCTTCTAATAAATGTTCTGGAAGGGCTGCACAGTTAACTTTTACCAAAGGGCCGCGACTGCGAGGGCTAGCATTATGTAGTGTGGAGGCGACTAACTCTTTGCCCGTACCTGATTCGCCGACAATCAAAACTGTGGTGTTTCCTTGGGCAAGTCTACCAATGAGTTTAAAAACTTCTGCCATTTTAGGCGATCGCCCCAACAGTTCTTCTGGCTGTCCGAGAGTTTGGATATTTGCTTCACCAATTTGCTCGGCTGATGCTTGAGAATGAGCTAAAGCTTTTTGCGCCAAGTTGACTAAATCTTCGAGATCGAAGGGTTTAGTTAAGTAATCATAGGCTCCCAATTGCATAGCTTCAATGGCTGTACGACTTGTACCATAAGCTGTCATCACAATGACTGGCAGTTCAAATAGAGTCTTACTACCTAAAGCTTTTAAAACAGCACTACCCTGAGTTTTGGGCATTTTCAAATCTAGAAATACCAAGTCAGGACGAGATGTGGTATCTTGTTGAATTATCTTCAGTCCTTGTTCTCCGTCTCCCGCCTCTACTACGTCGTGGCCTTCATCTTTTAAAATCTGCGCCATTGCTTGACGCAAAGCTTTTTCATCATCAATAATCAAAATCTTAGCCATCGTTGTGATTCTTCGGTAAGTAAACGCTAAAAACGGTGCAACCCGGTTGAGATTTGAAATCAATATGCCCTCCGTGTCGGGTGACAATCTCGTGGCTAATTGCTAAACCTAAACCTGTTCCTTGAGGTTTTGTGGAATAAAAAGGATCGAAAATGCGATCGCGTTCTTCTGGTGCTAAACCTGCGCCAGTATCTTTTACCCAAGTCACTAAGTAGTCTTGCTCTTGACTTACACCAACCTCAACTTCACTTTCCGGTGGACTGGCTTGGATAGCATTTAAGATTAAGTTAACCATCACCTGTCCTAACTCTCGGTGGCGTAGTGGTACTTGGGGCAAGGGTTCAGCAGCAGAGCGATAAAAAAGCGTTACTCCCTGTTCTTCGGCTTTGAGACGTAATAGAGAAACTGATTCAAAAGCGATCGCTTCTAGGGAAGTAATTACCATTTCTTCCTGCTGATTTTGGTCAAAATACAATAGCCGTCGCACCAGCATCTCTAAACGGTCTACTTGTTCTAGTAAGCTAGCGATCGATAAAGTTGTAATTCCCTGCTTTTTTAATTGCCGTTCTGTATATTGCAAGTTGAGGCGCATACTAGCTAGGGGATTGCGGACTTCATGAGCTACCCCTGCTACCAGTTGTCCCAGAGAAGCCAAGCGCTCAACTCGGTGCAAGCGCTGCTCTAACTCTTGGCGGCGGTATTGCATACTATTAATTGCAGTTCCCAACAGTCCCATTTCTGCGGGTAGCGGAGGAATTAGCGAAGCTTTATCCTCTTCCATTGCTTTAATACTTTGCTGGAGTCGCTGCACTCCCCACTGAAGTTGTAAGGCAATATAAAAAGTCCAAACTCCCACGACTAAAATTCCTAAAACTACGAAAACACTTAAAACGTTTTGATTGCTATCTTCTAGATGAGGCATACGTTTCATCGTCCACACGGCTCCCCACAGAGGTAGGGGATCGGCACGCAGTACCAAGATATCAAGACCGGGATGCAGTACTAATTCTTGGGGTAAACCTTGGCTTGTGGCTCTCCGAGTCAATTGCAAAATTGTGTCTCGTTCAGCAGGAGGAATATCTTTTTTGGGGACAGGGCCTCCGTGGGTAGGATAGGCATAGCCTAAAAGCTGGTCTTGTTGAAGTAGATAAAATCCCCCTTCTACCCTTGGAAAAGCAGTTAGCGCATCGTTTGAAAGTTCCGCCAACGGTTTGCTTGACTGCTCACTTGGCTTTGGTGCTTGCCCAGGATTTGATTCCCAAAACAGCTTAATTAGTCTGGTGTTGGCAAAAGCTAATTCTCTCTGATTTCTGGCAACAACAGCACCTTCCAGACTTTGAAATAGTTGTACCACTAACCACAAAGCAGCTCCACTTAAACCTAAAAAAAGGATGCTGAGGATTGTTAGCTGTCGCCGCAGTGTCCAACGTTGAGGTAACACAATAGGTTGCATGGAATAAAAGTTAGAACTTCTAGAAGTGCAAAAACTATGCCAAATTCCAGTTGCTCATTTTTCATGCTGCCTTACTGACTAGTGAGTGTCTTGTATCTATGGCACGAGTTTTGCACTCTTACAGTTATAGTTAGCGATTAAATTCAGTTAAAACAGATGAATAACTCCAAAGTTCGTATTCCGCAAGAAATTGCTCCCGATGTTTTTGCCTTGGCGGCTCAGTTGTATGCCCAAGAAAATCAGGATTATTCTTTAGAAGAGATTATGCAAGCTGGAGCGGAAGTACAAATTCCGCCAGACGTGATTCAACAAGCTATACAACAGATTCAAGCCAAGCAAATCCGAGAGCGCGATCGCCAACGCAGGTTAAAGTTAATTTTAACTAGTGGCGGCATCGGCGCAGCGATCGCACTTTTCGGTTTTTGGACATACAATACTTTTGCTAGTAATGCTACACCAAGTGGGCGATCGCTAGAAGTTAATCTCCCAAGCGCCAATTTACCCAATGCTAATCGTCTAGAGATTCCCCCTGCACCCCCACCAGCATTACCCCCCACAGCCGGAACCACTTTCACTGGAGAGGTAAAACAGTATCTTCTCAACCCTGAAGGTAAGGTGGATGGACTATTACTCAATAACGGGTTACAGGTGAAATTTCCTCCCCAGATGGGGGACAGTTTAGTGGGGATGATTACCCCAGACACGAAAGTGAGCATTTTTGGGGATTCTGGCTTTTCCACTCGCTTCGGACAGGAAGTGAGAGCCAAAAAAATCACCAATTCTCAAACTGGACAGACTTTAGTCGAACAACCTCCCACAACCGCACCCCAACCCCCCAACTTGAGCAACTACAGTACCTTATCTGCGGAAGGAACTGCTCAGAATTGGTTGGTGGGACATCGAGGAGAAATTAACGGCGTTATTATCTCTAATGGCACAATTGTCAAATTCCCGCCCCATGTAGGCGAACAGCTAGCCAGTATGGCGAACATCGGAAACACAATTCAAGCCAAAGGATTTGGCACTCGCAATCGTTACGGACAGATTTTAGAAGCTACGGCATTATCAGTTAATGGACAATCTGTATCTTTGCAACCAAAAGCCATCACCAGCCCGTAATACCATTGACAAAAATCTTTACAACAGATGAATTGGCTATAGGGGCGTACAAATGTACACCCCTACCAACGTATTTGTATCATTATTAAAGTGAAACAGTATTAATAGAAAGCAGAAGGCAGGAGGAAATAAGTATGAATCAAAACTTTAGTTCTGGGTATAAAACCTACTAAAAAAAATAATTGTATTGAGACGTGCAGCGCCAGAACCAAAGCATCCTTGCTTCAATCCCATATTTTTAAGCGTGGGTTATTTCTGCCTTCTACCTCCTGAATTCATTTTGCTAGATAGTTTGATTAGCTGCTTTCAGAAAGAGACTAATTAATTACATAGTGAATAACTCCAACCTCTGTTAATATATCCTTTGCTGTCTTCATTTTCCTTGATTTCAGCTATTCCTTTTTCTAAAAATGTGTATTAAATGTACACCTTAACGGTAGGCTAAAAAATATTAAACAAAATGGTATAAGAATGCTTACTGTTGTCAAACCTAAGAGAGTTGCGGTGGGCTACGCCTACGCAATCTTTTCTTTCAGCTTCTTACTTTACAGCCAAGTCGCCTCAGCCGCCTTAACTTTACCCCTCCACAGCAAAAAAGGAATGGTGGTTTCAGCCCATCCCCTAGCGAGTGAGGCGGGAATTTTGATGTTACGCAAAGGTGGTAATGCAGTGGATGCAGCCGTAGCCACAACCTTTGCAATTTCTGTAGTTGAGCCTTTTTCGGCGGGAATTGGTGGCGGTGGATTTTTGCTGATGCACTCTGAGAAAACTGGCGACATCAAAGCGTTAGATTTCCGCGAACGCGCACCCCTGAAAGCGACAAGAAATATGTATCTTGACGCAGAAGGAAAGGTGCGTCCAAATGCAAGTATTAATGGTTATTTGGCAGTGGCGACACCAGGAACAGTCGCGGGACTTTATGAAGTGCATCATCGCTATGGTAAACTTTCTTGGCAAGAGGTGATGAAACCTGCGATCGCACTCGCTAAAGATGGCTTTGTTATTGGCGATGTGGCGACTTGGCGTTCTCTGCAAACAAACCAGTCCAGCAAGCAAGCACTTCTCAACAATCCAGCAGTGCGGGAAATTTTCACTCACAACGGCGAATTTTATAAACCAGGGGAAAAGCTAGTGCAGCGTGATTTGGCACGTACTTTAGCAGCAATTGCCCAAAATCCCCAAAGTTTTTACACCGGAAGTATTGCCAATGCGATCGCTTCTGATATGGTAAAAAATGGTGGTTTAATTACTCTAGAAGACCTCAAAGCCTACAAACCAATCTGGCGCACTCCCGTTTGTGGAAATTTTCGCAAAGCTAAAATTTGCTCAATGCCACCACCATCATCAGGAGGCGTTCACCTATTGCAGATTTTAAATATTATTGGTGACACCGATTTAAAATCTTTAGGATGGCATCATCCAGACGCGATACATTTAATGGTAGAAGCAATGAAGATTGCTTATAGCGATCGCTCAAAATATTTAGGCGATCCTGATTTTGTCAAAGTCCCTGTACAAGAACTGCTCAGTCCAGCTTACGCTAAAAAACGCCGTCAAGAAATCAATATGCAAATGGCTCGACCCTCCACCGAAGTCAAGCCAGTAGATTTGAATTCAAAATGTCTGCGTCTTCCCTCATCCCCTTGTCCTCAGCATGAATCTCCTGAAACCAGTCATCTCACTGTTGTGGATGAAGAACGCAACGCCGTGAGTCTGACTTTCACGATTAATCTCAGTTTTGGTGCTGGTGTGGTGACACCGGGAACTGGAATTATCCTCAACAATGAGATGGATGATTTTGCAGCTGCGCCAGGAGTGCCTAATGCCTTTGGTTTAGTTGGTAATGATGCCAACAGCATTGCGCCCCGTAAAACTCCTCTATCCAGTATGACTCCCACAATAGTCACAGAAAATGGTCATTTTCGGATGGCAGCAGGTGCGCCTGGTGGTAGCACCATCATCACCCAGGTTTTACAAGTGATCCTGAATGTGCTGGAATACAACATGGATGTTGGTGCGGCTGTTTCTGTTCCACGCATACATCATCAATGGCTTCCAGATGAGTTGCGCGTTGAATCCTGGGGCTTGGATGCTCTAACTGTACAAGACTTACGCCGTCGGGGACACAAAATTAAGGAAACTGCGCCTTGGGGTAATGGTAACGCGATCGCTATTACATCTGATGGAACTTTAGAAGGAGCTGCCGATCCTCGCGGTGAAGGTTCCCCCAGAGGTTTGTGAGGGAGACGCAGGAACGCTAAGAATAATCAATGACAAATAACTATTGATTTTGGATTGTTGACTCTGCGTAGCTGCTGCCACCAAACTCGTTTGCCCGTGCGCTAGGTACTAGTGTCCAACCTGCTTTCAAAAGTTTTTGATAAGTTGCCCAACCTTTAGAACCACCTGGTATTTGATAATCTGGGACTGCAAAATGTCCAAAAGCTGTGTAGGGACGCCAGGGTTGATTGGGTTCTGACTGCAAATACAAAATTTTCTCTCCGTCGCCACCAGACTTAGATAACCAGCACATTTGTCGATGCATTGCAAACTCCTTTGTTTCAGCTAATAATGCATAATAGCAGGCTTTTGTCAAGCTAATTATCACCCTTGGGGATAATTTTTTGCCTAATACTTTAGACAAAATGTAATTAAGTTCTATCCACTGCAAGATAATTGCTTAACAACTCATAGCCTGGAAGACAGCTGTTAATAGGACATAGAGATAAACAGCTTTACCTCACCTTGTTTATCGGGTGAGATTTTTCTCATGTTATCCGCGTTTTTTGCGATCGTGTGTAACAATAACTACTATTTTGGCTGAGGTTCGCAATCGGACTATTTGTTTTTCTGCTTACATATATAAGCGGAGATTCTAGAAGTTAGTTATAAAGTTCCGTTGATTAAACACTATGAGCAAACAATATCAAATCTATTTTGATGTTGGTTGTTTATAATCATCCGTTTGATAACGAGAAACAATTTCGTATTTATCTACAAGCTAAATTTAAATCCCCGACTTTTTAAAGAAGTCGAGGATTTGGGCAACAAGTTGGGTTATTAGAAGGATGGAGCATACAACTTATCGCTGACAATTTGGCGAATTGTCTCTACTAGTTGGGTGTATGCAAAGTTAGATAAAACTGGTTGTGCTGTTTGCAAGTGAATTGCTCGATCTAAATCAATCCATGACTTGCAGCCAGCGTATTTAGCGTAATAGGGAATTTCTTGCTCTTGCGGTAGTTTATATGTCCGCAGAAGGAGAATATAAAGGGGCTGACGTGCTTTCCATTTGAGGCGATCGCTAATAAAATGCTCGTTCCAAATATGGAAGGGAAGTAAACTGTTGACAATAGACTCGTCACTACAGGGCAAAATATCTGTAATTTCAGCCCAACTGCCAATGCGAACTGTTTCAGGATGCCAGCCTGATGTTACTGGATAGACACTATTGGCATATTCAGCTTTCAGCATGAAAGCTTGTTGATGTTCATAAGTAGGGTAAAGCAGAATTTGCTTGTGGGCAACTTGGAAATGTCCATTTCGTTCATGGATACCGCCTTTGCGGAGCAACATAATTGTTTTGCCACTTTCCAAGGCATTTATGGCAACTGCCCATTCTTTGAGAGCATGAAAAGTTGTAGTCAATTCCATCGGCATCTACTGTAAATCTGATTTAATTTGAAGCTAAGACTGATAAAGTATGAACCTGTCCAAGGTAATGAATTAGGAAGCAGTTATGGAAAAGCGAATCCTAGGTACAAGTGAAGTCAAAATCACACCCATCCTCATGGGAACTTGGCAAGCTGGTAAAAGAATGTGGGTGGGAATTGAGGATGCTGACTCGATTAAAACCATTCGAGCCGCTTATGAAGCTGGGATTACGACAATTGACACTGCTGAAGTATATGGTGAAGGACATTCGGAGCAAATTGTCGCTGAAGCTTTATCTGATGTACGCGATCATGTGGAATATGCCACGAAAGTTTTCGCTAACCATCTCAAGTATGAACAAGTGATTGAAGCTTGCGATCGCTCCTTAACTAACCTGAAAACTGATTACATCGATCTTTACCAAATACATTGGCCCTCCGGTGCTTTCAATAGTGAAATAGTACCTATCGAAGAAACTATGAAAGCTCTTAACCTGCTCAAAGAGCAAGGTAAAATTCGAGCGATCGGTGTTTCCAATTTTTCTGGTGTCCAGTTAGCAGAAGCAGCAAGTTATGGACGTATTGATAGTTTACAACCACCCTATTCTTTATTCTGGAGACAGGTAGAACAAGATGCATTGCCCTATTGTATCGAAAACAATATTTCTATCCTTGCTTATTCGCCTTTAGCGCAGGGGTTGTTAACAGGAAGATTTGCTCTCGGTCATAAATTTGACCCAACAGATAACCGTGCTAAAAATAAACTGTTTCAAGGCGAAAACTTTGAACGTGCCCAACAAGCGCTAGAAAAACTGCGTCCTATAGCCCTTCTACATAATTGTACCCTTGCTCAGTTAGCTTTAGCCTGGTTAATTGCTCAACCTCAAACAAATGCGATCGCTGGAGGGCGTTATCCCGAACAAGCACGAGACAACGCATTAGCCGCCCAAATCAAGCTTTCTACAGCCGAATTGGCAGAAATTGATGCCATTGGCCGGATTGTCACTGACCATCTGGATGATAATCAGATTATGTGGGATTGATGACAATGCAGTTTGGTTACTATGCTTAATCTATCCAAGATCCCTATAACTTTCTTCAAAAGAGGGTTGGGGATCAAATTTCTGACTCTAGATTGCAAAATCTCACAAAACGTCAACTTTCGTAAACCAAGAGTTGCAACTCACAAATTAAGTGATAATTTAGATAGTAGGACACCAAATAAAATAAAACCAAACAAAAAGGGTCAATGACTTAGTGTCCCCTTGTCATCAGCCCAAGCAAATTTCAGCATATCAAATGTGATAGAAGTGGCAAAAAGCCTAATGTAGAAGGCAAAGCCAAATCCTAAAGCGGAAAAACACAAGAGTGCTGAGTTTGTTAGTTTTTCAGTCCACCCTAGTTATTAACTTTCAGCTAGTTAATTAGTTTAAAATTTGAAGCCTGTAAACTCGATAAAACCTGGTCAACCTCGACCAGGTTTTTGGTATTTTATTGTAATATGATTTTCTCGATACAGCAGGGATTATCGGTGGGGCTTTGTTAAGTTGAGCGACAGATCAACCCAACAAAGTCTCGATAATGTTGGTTTACGTACGGGAAGCCCCTTTGGGTCTACGTTCCTCAACCCAACCTACATCAGTATAATTTTTAGGCTTAACTGAACTGTATTGAAGCGTATTGGACTCTAGCTAATTTTCCAGCAGGGAATAAAATAGGACAGCAAGATATCCTGCTGGGAGAATTTGATGAAAAATTATCGCTTTTTAAATAAGATTACTACAGCTATGATTGTAGCTGCCCTTTCTTTTTCCTGTAAGTCTTCTGTTAGTAGAAATGCAGAACAGGCAAAAGCAACTGAGAAACCGAAGCCACAACCAAATCTTATCTATGGTGATTTAATTATTAAAGAACAATCAGATTATCTGATGATTCCTGTTAGTCTTGCAGAGCAGCATGAAGATAAAGGAGTTGATTTAAATCTTTCACGTTCTTATGAAAATGAAAGAAATAATCAATTGTATAATATCATCTTTTATCAAAAGCAAGGTAGTGAAGCTCATCTTTTATTAAATAAAAAAGCCATTATCACCTCCTTCGATTTATTGGAGGTAAAAGCGGCAGATAAGCCAACGACAAGAGTTTGGTTATATAAAATCATTGACCAAGATACAAATACAGATAAAAAATTTAACAGCGAAGATGCTACTATTGGCTATGTTTCTGATTTATCAGGTAAGAACCTCCAGCAAATTACCCCAAATAATACTAGAATCATCAGTTGGGTTGTTGTTCCAGGTCAAAATACAATTTTTCTAAAAATTCTTAAAGACTCGGATAATGATAAAAAGTTTACAAAAGAAGACAGAACAAATTTTGTGAGAGTTAACCTCGATAAAATCGGTATGGGAACTGAAATTATTAGTGACCAAATAGAGCAAGAAATTAAATCCTACGTTTTTAAATAAGCTTATCTGTAGTAAGTGGCTTCAGCCGCTTACTACAAACCTTTAATTATTCATGCTCAATTACTTAGACAAAACCCAATCGCGTAAAAGTTTATTTACTCCATCGGGTACTTCATCATGGGGACAATGACCTGCTGTTAAGAAATGTTCTGTCAATTCAGGACAATATTGACGAAACTTTAGAGAACGTTCTCTAGCATTCATCCAAGGGTCAGCCTCTCCCCATAACATTAACAGAGAACAAGTTAATTGCTTTAGTAGTACATCAACTTTTTCCCCTTGAGGACTGCTAAAAACTGAAACAAATACATCCAATGCACCCGAATCAAAAGCAGGACGATAAATTTCTTCTACCAATTGGTCTGTAACTGCACTTTTATCAAGATATACCTTTTCTAAAGTTTGGCGAATTACCCAACGTTGTCGCACGTATTGAAATAACACAAACTGAGCTAAAGGTTGTTGAAAAATCCACTTAACTGAGTCACCCAGGAGTTTCTCTAAAGAAGAGGGTTGTTTGGGTGGCTGAATTTCGCTTTGCAAAGCTTCCGGTTCCGATGTCGTCTGGCTTTCGCTAAAAGGCCCGGCACTATTGAGCAAAACTAAACCAGCTGCACTGTTAGGACGTTGGGCTGCAACACACAAGCAAGCATAACCACCAAGGGAATTACCGGCTAATACTGCTTTTTGACCAATGACTTCGCTGATAAAATCATGGAGTTGGTCGCGCCACAAGTCGCCACTATACTGCAATTTTGGTTTCGCCGATCGCCCGAATCCCAAAAGATCGATCGCAAATATTTCAAAATCTTGACACAATCCTGTGATATTCTTGCGCCAGTGGTCTGTGGAAGCACCAAATCCATGTACCAAAAGCAAGGGCGGACGTTGCGTTTGTTTCTCTCCCGCACGCACGTAGTAAACATTATGCCCGCGCCACTGCCAATATTTGCCAGGAATTGGAGTTGTAGGGGAGGCTGTAGTTGCCTGCATGATTTAAAGAAATGTTAAGGAGCTTTTCATAATTGTAGGCTAGGTGGGGGAGTGGTGACTGGAGACAAGGGGGATGAGCTATGACAAATGACAAATGACAAATGAAATTACAGGTAAAACTAAACTACTAGGAGTCATTGGACATCCGGTGGAGCATTCACTGTCGCCAGTGATGCATAATGCAGTGATCGCACAATTAGAATTAGATTACATCTATCTACCTTTTCCGATTGAACCACAGAATTTAGAGGTGGCGATCGCAGGTTTTGCTGCTGTTGGGGTTGTCGGCTTTAGTGTGACAATACCTCACAAACAAGCAATCATCCCTTTACTCTCAGAAATTACGCCACTGGCTCAAACTATCGGAGCCGTGAATACTGTTAGCCGCCAAAATCACAAATGGGTAGGCACAAATACAGATGTAGAAGGATTTATCGCCCCTTTGCAGACAACATATAAACAAGATTGGAGTCCGAAAGTAGCGGTAATTTTAGGCAATGGTGGTGCAGCCAGAGCAGTTGTAGCAGGTTGTACTCAGTTAGGTTTTGCCCAAATTCATGTTGTTGGGCGCAATATGCAGAGATTACAAGAATTCCGCAATAGTTGGAGCAATTCATCCCTAGCTGATAAATTCCAGGTTCATCAATGGGAGGAATTACCAAAGCTCATTCCCCAAGCAAATCTACTGGTAAATACAACCCCCATAGGTATGTATCCCAAAGTCGATGAATCGCCTTTGAGTGTAGAAGAAATCGTAAATTTACCAACGGGTGCGATCGCTTACGATTTAATATATATTCCTAAACCAACGCAATTTCTCCAGCAGGCTGAAAAACAAGGCGCAATTGTAATCGATGGATTAGAAATGCTAGTCCAACAAGGGGTAGCAGCATTAAAAATCTGGTTGCAGCAGGAAATAGTACCTGTAGAAGTAATGCGCCAAGCGTTACAAAATCACCTGGGTTTGGGAAAATGAGGGTTTTAATACTTGAATGTGACAGCCAGTATCATGATAAATTACGAATTACGTCTAATGTGAATTAAATAGGTTGGGACTGGAAAGTGAGAACATCAATACCAAAACGGCGACGGAGCAATAAACGTAATGTGTGAGATGCAATTTTGGCAGCAATGTGTACACAAAAGCCATCAATAGTTTTGTTGAGTAAGCGTGACGCCGGAGTACCGGCTACCGCTGCGCTATCGGGATTACGACCAGTGTTTTGAATTTCGTGAAAAACACCTTCTACACGCTGGCGAACACGACTAATAAAGCGCTTCAAGCTATGAGAATGTTGAAGATGCTGGTTATCGCGCTTTAGTGTCCAGATGCGATTACCTGTGCGATGAGCGATCGCAGCCTGCCAATCAGCAGAGATAAATCCTTTGTCTGCGTAAATATCACTACAACTAACCATTTCTAAAACACTCTCGGCAGCAATTCTCTCATCTGTATTAGCAGGCACGATATCATAAGCAATAGGAATTCCATTCCAGGTTGACAGCATAACCAGCTTGTAGCCGAAATAACGCATTTCTCTGGCAGCACACCAACCAGGGGTAGCATTGCCCGCAAAATCGCTATATCGCTTGTCACGTTTGAGTCCCAGTATTGGTAAGGGTTTAGTGTCGAGAAGGAAATATTTTTCACTTTCCCCAACCAATTGCTCCACCCAACTGCGGCGTAACTTCTCTAACATTCCATCCAATTTGCGTAACCGACGATTAAATTGACTTTGGTCAAGTAAATTGGGAAACCATTCTTTGTAATTCCCACGGATAAAACCCAGAAACTGCGTTTCTCCTGGAAATGGCAGATAATCCATAACTAGCAACAGTGTCATGATTTCACTATCGCTCATACTTGCTTTCACCCTGGCTTTAGGAGTGTTGTATTTTTTACTTGCTTTTGATACCAATCATCTACCACTACAAAGATTGTCGTTAATAGTGTTCCAAAGTCTATGCTAGTCATGGGGGAAGTCTGAGTTGAAAAGCTGGTAACTTTTATCTTCTTACTTCTCCCGCCTTTTTTTTTAATTCACATTAGGCGTGAATTATTTTTTAGCTTTTTACCAATTTCCTTTATTGAGTTTTGCCCAGTTTAGTTTTACCAGAAATAGTTTTAGTATTCCTCAAAATGCTACATAGGCTTTATGATCTTGAATTTTTCACTGTTCGCCCTCGTATCCACAAAGCGAGTACACTCATTAACAACACTCCCATAACTCCTTGCAGGGGATTATTATTCACACCAGTTACCCAATCAGGAACTTGACCAGAATATTTCACTAATTCCCCAACATTAATAATGTAGTAGCCCCAAACTAAACCACCATGTAGACCAATTGGTAAACCCAAGCGTCCCCTCCGCCAACGCTTTCCCCATACTTGCGTTAATCCCAGCAGTACTAAAGCTGGAAATTGCGGCAGTGTATGAATAATTGCCTCCAAGGGTTTAATAAAGTGCAATGTAGCAAACGCAGTTGCATCTGTCCACAGAGCCACACGCGGACTGTAATCTCGTTGTAATTCATCTAGCAACCAGCCTCGGAATAACAATTCCTCAGCAAATCCAATACCTAAGCCAACAAGTAAACCCTCTAAAATAACTTTCAGTAAAAAAACTTTTGGTTGTTGCCACACTAACCAACCCAAGAAACTTTCTGCTCCAAAAAGTATCAGAATATTAATTATGCCCATAGCCAAGCCACGCAGTAAATCTACACCATTTTGCCGCGTGAATTTTAAGCCATAATGCCGCAGAATTTGGGGCTGCTGGTAGACATATTTACCCCATAGTCTCAGGAGAAAAATAAATATTGCATATAACAATACCAATGTCAATATACTTTCTAAGTTTGAATCATGAACTAGGAAATATATTGGTGCAGCGAAGGGCAACCATAGCAGCAATAACGTCAAAATGAAAGCACCCAGCCTGATAGGGGCAGGGCGTTCTGATAAACGGACAAGGTTTTTGTTCATACTAAGTAAGTCACCAGTCAATACTCTAAATTTTGACTTTTGACTAATGACTATTCATCAGGTTCAATCGTGCTACTTAAACCATGACTTTTCAATGTTTCGCAATAGAACTCAGCGTGTTCCTGAGCGCAAGTAATGACTAAAGCTAGCCCGTTAGTATGTGCTTCCATCATGATGCTAATAGCCTGGGGTTGAGTAAGGCTTGGCACAGTGGCTATTAGTGACTGCACAACATGCTCCATCGAGTTGTAGTCATCGTTATGGAGCAAAACGCGATACTGGGGCGCGAGCTTGCGGGATGTGGAACGCTTTTCAATGGTTTCAACTGACACGGCTCTTTGCTCTTTTCTCGTTAATTCACTACAACAAAGTCTCTGTTTTGCGATCGCTCAACAGTCTTTTACCTATTCTATAGTATTTCTGCTCAGATACTATGCTAGGAAAACCCTTTGCTGCCAGGGGTTGGTCGTATTAGGTTTGCGTAGCCACTTTTAAGGCACATGTCTATGACATGACTGCCCTAATAATGTTACCCTAATTTTACAGAAGCTTTCTTAAACGTAGCGCATTTTCACTTTTAAGATTAAGGAAGTTGCAAAATAATCCTTGCCCCTGCCCAAACTGCATAATGATGGACATAAGCCTAGATTTTCTTCAACCAGGACAAATTGTGTCTTTAGAGCATGGCGACAAGAATCTGTATGCAGAAGTCATTCAATTTGTAGTTCCCCGCCAGTTGTGCTGGGTTCGTCCTTTATTAATGGTCACTTTTATTCAAGAATCGCCGCTAATTACCGATTTGCGAGATGCGTCTGACTTGCTTTGGCCTGCCAATTTATTTCGGCCAGCTTTAGACACAGAAGTAATTACCTTCTTGAGCCAACTTTTAGCAAAAGAACCAAAAACTGAACCTGATTCAGCAGCCAAGCAGCAACTCAATCAGTTTATTCACCAACTTTGGCAAGCATATCAATAGGGATTGGGCATTGGACATTGGGCATGGGGCATTTATCATTCTCCCCCTGCTCCCTCATCTCCCCACTTCCAATTTCTCATTCCCCATGCCCTTATCACCGTAGCGAATACCAGAATCTTCATTACGAATTAGGAATTACGAATTACGAATTATTTTAAAATCCCAGGCTAGGAACCAACTGGATTCGACCAGCATCCATCTCTGCCATTAATAATTCTAAGGCTTCGTAATCAACATCAGAAATGTAACCAAGTTCTGTCAGTTCTGAGTTGATTTCATTTTCTATCTCAGGAGTTAGTTTTTTAATATCAAGAGCTTTTTCTACCAATTTACGAATAGCGTACTGAGTTTTCATAAGTAATAACCCAACTGTAATATGATACTAATCTTCCCAGATCAGTCTAAGTATAAAGAGTGATGCAAATACTAACTTACTAGTGATATATATCACAATTTAATTAGTTAGATAGATAATTCGCTATGACTTTGCTGTATGCCATCAGCAACGCTAAAGTGGGAGATTTAACCTACCGTTAAGACTTGGCTAAATTAGCTTTACTTATAGACTAAGCAAGGTTTCTCAGCATAGTTACTGATAATTTGTTTGCTCTATGGCCGTCTATAGTTGATTGTTTTTGAACTGAGATAAAAAAAAAGTATATATAAACACATTTTAACCTGGAATTATAACAATCTTTAAAGAGACATACTAAAGCAATAAAGATTCAGCAAAGAGAGCTAAGACGTATGGTCGATGCAACAAAATAGAGTTTATGTTCAAATAATCCTTAGCTTGACGCTTCAAAATTCTTAATTAGGATGTAACTATGCAGGCAGTGCTTAACTATCCCAAGATTGCAGTTATTCGCCCCCAAGGGTGTTTGAATGCTGCAAACGCCTTGGAATTTGAACGAGATATGACTACAGCGTTGGCACAAAATGGTATTTCCATCTTGGTAGTAGACCTAGCAGCGGTAGAATCGTTAGACAGCGCGGGGTTGATGGCATTGTTATCTACACACAAGCTGGCTCTGACTTTAGGACGGAGTTGCCGACTTTGTGCTGTTGCTCCAACAATTAGAATTATTTTTGAACTTACGCAACTCGATAGGGTATTTGAAATATTAGACGGTGAGGCTGAGTTGGCCCAAACATAACTTTATGTAAAAGCACAAAAGTTCGGGCAATAAGAGGACTTTATGTAAAGGAGTTGTAAGTTGCAACGATAAACTCTGTTAGAAGACCTAATTCAATGCTAATGTTGGGATTGGTAGCTGTAATTAAGGTAGCTAGAAGATAGCACAGTGGTTGTTGCAGTTGAAAAATTAATAACGACAGGTATTTTAAAACCAGCCCGTTACCTGGGTAACGAGCTGTTAGCAGTACACAAACCTTGGGATACGACAGCAATACATTGGGTTTTAACCTACCCAGAAGTATATGAAGTCGGTGCATCTAATTTAGGGCACATCATCCTTTATAACATCTTGAATGCCCAACCGCGTCAATTGTGCGATCGCGCCTACCTTCCAGGACAAGACCTGGCAGCCAAACTACGCGAGACTAATACGCCATTGTTTGCGGTAGAGTCAAAGCGATCGCTGACAGAATTCGACATTTTAGGCTTTAGCCTCAGTTACGAACTGGGTGCAACTAATATCCTCGAAATGTTGGATTTGGCTGGAATTCCCTTGACGTGGCGAGAAAGGCAGGGAGGCAGGGGAGAATTTACCGATACCCAGTCATCCTTTCCGTTGATTTTTGCAGGTGGGCAAACAGCAACATCGAATCCTGAGCCTTATGCTGACTTCTTCGACTTTTTCGCCCTTGGAGATGGAGAAGAACTGCTGCCAGAAATTGGTTTGGTGTTGGAAGAAGGCAAACAAGCAGGATTGAGTCGGGAACATCTGTTACTTGATTTGGCACAGATACCAGGCGTATATGTGCCTCAGTTTTACGACATGGCAGAGGATGGCTCAGTTCATCCTTGTCGCCCAGATGTACCAAAACGAATTTTGCGACGGGTTGCAACTCCCATACCAGCATATTCCATTGGGCTAGTTCCCTATGTAGAAACGGTGCATGACCGCTTAACCATTGAGATTCGGCGTGGTTGCACTCGTGGTTGCCGCTTCTGTCAACCAGGAATGCTGACTCGACCAGCACGGGATGTAGAACCCGATAAGGTTGTAGAAGCAATTGAACAGGGTATGCGGGCAACTGGTTATAATGAGTTTTCTCTACTATCTCTGAGTTGTTCTGATTATTTGTCCCTACCAGCAGTGGGGATGGAAATCAAAAATCGCTTAAAAAATGAAAATATTTCTCTGACTCTACCAAGCCAACGGGTAGACAGATTTGATGAGAATATTGCCAATATCCTTGGAGGTACGCGCCAAGGTGGACTGACTTTTGCTCCAGAAGCTGGTACTCAGCGGATGCGAGACATTGTAAATAAGGGTTTGACGAATGAAGAATTGTTGCGGGGGGTGAAAACGGCTTGGGAGCAAGGCTGGGATAAAATAAAGTTGTATTTTATGGTTGGCTTGCCGGGTGAGAAGGATGTTGATGTTTTGGGCATTGCGGAAACAGTAAGCTGGCTACAGCGAGAATGTCGGGGCAAAGGCAGAAAACCCTTAAACTTTAACCTGACAATTTCTAACTTTACGCCCAAGCCCCATACACCATTCCAGTGGCACTCAGTTTCTACCGCTGAATTTAAGCGTAAACAAAACTTGTTGCGGCAAGAATTCCGCCGAATCAAGGCAGTGAAGGTAAATTTTACTGATGTCCGCATTTCGGCAATGGAAGATTTTGTGGGACGAGGCGATCGCAATTTGGGCAAAGTAGTCCGCCGTGCCTGGGAATTGGGTGCAGGTATGGATTCTTGGTATGAAAATTTAGATCAAGCTTTTAGTGCTTGGGGGTCTGCGATCGCTCAAGCCGATTTAGATTGGAAATACCGCCAAGTAGAAAATGGCGAATACAATTTGTTTCCCGCAGAAGCGCAAAAGGACAGAAAAGCAGAGGAGAATAGCCCACTCAGCACTCCCCACTCCCTCGATATTCCCCTACCTTGGGATCATATTGATACCGGGATTGACAAAAAGTGGCTCCAAGAAGATTTGCAACGCGCCTTAGAAGCCGCAATTGTACCTGATTGCTCCTTTGAAGGTTGTTCTCATTGTGGCGTCTGTGGCACCGACTTTGGGCATAACATTGTCATAGAATCACCTGCTATCCCAAAATTCGCTGGCGAATTTATCCCCAACACAACAAAGGCGCAAAGATTGCGACTTTGGTTTGGTAAACAGGGTAATATGGCATTGATGAGCCACTTGGATTTAATCCGTCTTTTTGACCGAGTTGTGCGGCGAGCAGGCTTACCAATCGCGTTCACTGGTGGATTTCATCCAATGCCACGGATTTCTCTAGCAACTGCTTTGGCTCTAGGGGCTACTAGCAGCGGTGAAATTGCAGATTTTGAGTTAACACTACCAGTGGAAGTTGATACTTTCCGAGAAAAGTTGGCTCGTGAAATGCCCACAGACATACCTATATATAATGTGGAGCAGATAGATTTAAAAGCTAGTGCCGCTACCCAACTGCTAGAGTCCGCAGAGTATTTGATTACTGTAGCAGCACTTGCAGAAACAACACCCATACAATGGCAAGACTGGATTGATACAATCAAAGCAAAAGAGGAACTTTGGTACGAGCAAACAACTAAATCAGGCAAGAGCCAGTTAATAAATCTGCGCGATCGCTTATTTGAACTGGAATTAGTAGAAAACTACAATTGTGTTACAGAATCTATGTCATCTGTGATCCGTTATCTAGGTAGCTATCGCCAGGACGGTTTGCTGTTGCGTCCCGAACAAATCCTGTTTATGCTAGAGGCAGTGGCTAGTGTAGAATTTCAACTCCTGCACATCCACCGCAATCGGCTAATTTTAGGGGTATAATCCCTGTAAGGCAACTTGCTAGTAGTTGTCCTGACATGGCAGCTCATAGGAATTGATTTTTAGCAAGGTTGCGTTAGAATAGGGTGAAGAGAAATTTTCTGGCGCTGCATTGAATTAGCTGGTTCACTACCCTGGTATTCAGGGGGCGAAAGCAAAGATATTAGAGTGCAACTTCTAGGATTTTATCCTAGACAAACAAAAAGCAGATTAAAGAATGCACACTCTCTCTATAGCTACCTTGTGAATCAGTAACTAACAGCAGGCTCGGTTAGCTTCTCTAAATCCATGCTTTTAAAACAACTGCTGAATGTCTAATCCACGTAGTGCCCAAGAGCTAGTGCATTACTTTTTTAGAGCTAAAGCAACTACTGTCGGTCATGCCGACTTGTAGACGTTCAAAAGACGCGCAAAGTGCGGCTTGTCTTAGGCTAGAGCGGCTCAAGACAGGGTAGCAACTAGCGCTCCTGAGTATAACCCTAAGATAAATCCGGGGAATGGAAAATAGAAATAGTTTCTTTTTCTTAACGAATTCAGTAGGTTACTCTCAAATGAAATGTCCTGAGTTTAAATGCTCACTCAGGATTTAGAACTTTCAACTCAGAACTCTCAAGATTTGAGGGTATTGCATCACAAATCAACCACGGACGGTTGATTTAATTGCTTAGACGAAATGCAGCAGTTCTGGAATAATCAGCCGTGGAAATGCTCTTAAGAGCGCCAATAGCTATTTAACTTAGATAGAAGCTCAGATTTGCGATTTTTATTATCCAGTAGCGCCTTTTGAGGGTTGCGAGGGCAGCAAAAGTATAATATCAAACCGGAAAAACACTGATAATTATGACTGACGCGGAGACGCGGGGAGTTTTGAATTATTAAGTAATAAACCGGACTTGATACGACAAACCTCAAACCTATAAGTGCTGCCAATTTTTGAGGAAATTGAATGCCAAAACAAATTATCATCGCGGAGCAGCACCAAATTGCTGCGGTTTTTTCTGAAGATCAAATACAGGAACTCGTTGTTGCTACAGGTCATCATCAAATAGGTGATATCTACTTAGGAGTAGTAGAAAACGTATTACCTGGGATAGATGCGGCTTTTGTCAATATTGGCGACCCAGAGCGCAACGGTTTTATTCATGTCACCGACTTAGGGCCATTGAAGCTGAAGCGTACCGCAGCAGCAATTACAGAACTACTAGCACCACAGCAGAAAGTTTTGGTGCAAGTAATGAAAGAGCCAACGGGGACAAAAGGGCCCAGGCTCACCGGTAATATCACCTTACCCGGACGCTACGTAGTATTGATGCCCTATGGTCGGGGCGTAAATTTATCCCGACGGATTAAAAGTGAAAGTGAGCGCAACCGCTTACGAGCACTGGCGATTTTGGTCAAACCGGCGGGAATGGGTTTGCTTGTGCGTACAGAAGCCGAAGGCAAACCAGAAGAAGCGATTATGGAAGATTTGGAGTTGCTGCAAAAGCAATGGGAAGCCATTCAGCAGGAAGCTCATTCTACCCGCGCTCCAGCACTGCTCAACCGAGACGATGACTTTATCCAGCGCGTATTGCGAGATATGTACGGCGCGGATGTCAATCGGATTGTTGTAGATTCTAGTACTGGTTTGAAGCGCGTCAAACAGTACTTGCAGAATTGGAGTGGCGGTCAAACACCGCAGGGATTGTTGATTGACCATCATCGCGATCGCTCCCCAATTTTAGAGTACTTTCGCATCACTGCTGCGATTAGAGAAGCCCTGAAACCGAGGGTAGACCTACCTTCTGGCGGTTACATCATCATTGAGCCGACGGAGGCATTAACCGTAATCGATGTTAACTCAGGTTCCTTTACGCGATCGGCAACAGCTAGAGAAACAGTTTTGTGGACAAACTGCGAAGCTGCAACAGAAATTGCTCGCCAGTTGCGTCTGCGGAATATCGCCGGAGTGATCGTCGTTGATTTTATCGATATGGAATCGCGACGTGACCAACTACAAGTTCTCGAACACTTTAATAAAGGACTCAAAGCAGACAAAGCTCGTCCCCAGATTGCCCAACTCACCGAACTAGGTTTAGTAGAATTGACCCGCAAACGTCAGGGTCAAAATATTTACGAATTGTTTGGTGAAACTTGTCCCACCTGTGGCGGTTTAGGACATACCGTGCGTCTCCCTGGAGAAATCGAAAACCGATTACCAATACCGGCAGAGACACCAGAACGTGAGCGTTTTGTATCCTTGCCTCACCGAGAACCACGTCAGCCATCTGCCCGCACCCCAGAACCACGAGAAACATACGATGGATTTGGGGAAGCATTTGACGGCGACTCAGAATTGAGTAACTTAAATCTGATCAATCATCCTAGTTATCAAGAACTTAATGATAAACGTCGTACCCGCACTCGCCGCAGTCGAATTGGTGTCAATGGGTTAAACGGGAAAGATGAAGCTCGGGCTGTTCCCAATCCACTGGCTTTTGTCAATGAGCCAGACTTAGACCTGGATGTAGTAGAACCAGAACTAGGAGTTGCACCAGAGATCCCCTCACCCACCCTTGGTAAACCAGGTTGGAGTGAAAGAATAGAGCGCACTAAAGTTATCAAGGCAGAACCAGTTAAACCAGTGGTAGAACCGCCGGAGATTAGAACTGTAGAAATGAGCCTTCAGGAACAGGATATGTTTGCCTTGATGGGAATATCTCCCTTGGTGAAGTTAGAGCAAGAGGTTAAAAATACCAAGTCTGTGATTATTAATGTGATTCAGCCTGGTCAATTGCCAACAATCCCAACTGAATCAACCTCAGAATCAACTATTGTCCAAAAAGCAATACCTGAAATAACCGCTATTGTCCAAAAAGCAACACCTGAAATAACCGCTATTGCCCAAAAAGCAACACCTGAAATAACCACAAGCAAGATACCGACACCAAAAGTTATTGAACCAGAACAAAAATCTTTGATTGAAGAGACAACTGAACCATCGGAACTGAGTGTGAATCCTTCGGGACGCTTGTCTGCAAAAGCCGCTGCCAACGAGATCGCAGATGAAAGTGAAGCTAATAGCAGCGCCACTGCCAGCCGTCGCCGCCGTCGTCGTTCCTCAGCGATCGAGGATAATTAGTTTGCTTTATGGTAGAAACATCGCCAACGCCTTTAGAACAATCCACTTGGCTGGAGTTTTCTACCTTGTCAGGAATTCCAGGATTGGTTGCAGGTGTTGATGAAGTAGGGCGAGGGGCTCTATTTGGCCCCGTGGTAGCGGCAGCAGTGATTCTACCAGATCACGCTTTGCCAATACTTATGGCAGCTAAAATCAAAGACAGTAAAAAGTTGTCTAGTTCTCGGAGAACTCAGCTAGCGCAGCAGATTTGTGGGCTAGCTATAGATTGGAAAATTGGGTTTGCTTCTACTGCCGAAATTGACAAGATAAATATTTTGCAAGCGACGCTGTTAGCAATGAAGCGGGCTGTGCTGAAGTTAAAAGTACAGCCTGCAATCTGCTTGGTTGACGGCAATCAGCTAATCAAAGACTTGCTACTGCCACAACAAACAATAATTAAGGGCGACGAGCGATCGCTTGCTATTGCTTCTGCTAGTATTGTCGCTAAGGTCTGGCGTGACGATCTGGTAATGCGTCTAGCATTAAAATACCCTATGTACAACTTGGAGTGTAACAAGGGTTATGGTAGCCAGCAGCATTTGCTGGCTTTGCAACAATATGGGCCCTCACCTTTGCATCGTCAGTCTTTTCGTCCTTGCCAAATCAAACGTCTGAGTGTTGAGTGATTGAATAATTACTCAGCATTCAGGATTGGTAATTCAGTACTATCACCGTCGAGGCCTCTATCTTTGGTTTGTGATATCACCCAGTAGCGATAATCCGCCAAAAGTTGATTTAATAACCGTTGCTTGACTGACAACAGTACGCTTTTAAGCAAACCATTGCCAGTAGCTTCTAAAATAGGCTTAGGAGTGAAGGAAAATGGCGGTGGGAAATCCACCAACACTTCTAAATCAGCTTTTCCTTGCAGCCGAGTGCCAGTGCTAAAGTCTTTGGGAGACAAATAACCTTTTAAATTGAGAGTAAAGCGCTGGTTAATATACTCGAAACCCAGGATTTCACAGCCTAGCGATCGCAAATAAATGATTCCATTTGATTCTGCCCAGACTCTCATATCCACAGTAGGTTGAATACTTAGTGACATAAAAGTTAGCGGGCGCATTTTCAAGCGAAATACTTCCTCAGACAGCTGCTGAATCCGGCTGTTGTCAACCAAAGCCTTAACCAGACGTTGAGGCTGACGTAAGTAGTGCTGAATGGGGATAGGCTGCTCTGGAACAGCGATTTCAACCGATTGGGAGGCAGTAAACCGGGTAGCCATGAGCGGATAAAAATATCTGTTTCTTAATTTTAATATTTTTTAACAACTTAGTTCTGATTATTAGAAAAGTACAAAATTTATTGACCATAAATAATGATTGTTGCTTATCAGCTATACATCATTAGCAAAAAGTTGGTACGTTCATTACTATCTTGAGTTAAATAAATATAGATTAGGATTTAAATCTTGACACAAAATCACAATTATGCATGATGATTTGATTAGAAACCAATATAATTCCTTTGAATATTTCAGAGGAACTGAGCAAAAAAACTGCCAGGAAATCTATCTGATGGAAGACTGATTTCCATAACTTATTTTCCTGGATATATATTTTTGTCTATTCATTTAGTGCGTAAATTTTAGAGATAACAGTGTTTAGTAAAAGTAGATGTTGGATATATTTGCCAAACCTAAAATATCATAATCTCTGTTTACGCATAAAACTCGCAACTCAAGGCTAAAGGCATGACTTTATCGATTGCACATTTAGGGCCTCCCGGCACTTACACAGAACAAGCAGCTGTTTTTTATATCAACTGGTTGAGCAAAAGTACGGGAGTTGAAGCTATGTTAAGTCCTTATCCCACCATCTCCCAATCACTGCATGCTGTTGCTAACAGTCAAGCCCAGTTGGCTGTTGTGCCAGTGGAAAATTCTATTGAAGGGAGTGTTACCACGACACTGGATACACTTTGGCAGTTGGACAGTTTGCGAATTCAGTTGGCTTTGGTATTACCCATTGCCCATACATTAATTTCCTGCGCGTCTAATTTAGATAGAATTAAAACTGTTTACTCTCACCCGCAAGCTTTGGCACAATGCCAGAGATGGTTAGAGCGTTTTCTGCCGACTGTACAAATTATTCCCAGCAATTCCACAACCGAAGCACTACAGCGATTAGAGCAAGATACAACAACAGCAGCGATCGCTTCTAGTAGAGCAGCTCAACTCTACAACCTGCCCATACTTGCCAGTAACATCAACGACAATCCAGAAAACTTTACTCGTTTTTGGGTAGTAAGTCAGGATGAGGCGGACGCTGGATACCAGGCATCAACAACACGTGCCACTCACACATCGCTGGCTTTTAGTATGCCTGCCAACACACCCGGAGCATTGGTCAAACCTTTGCAAATATTTGCTCAATTAGGAATTAACCTCAGCCGAATTGAATCTCGTCCGACAAAGCGATCACTAGGCGAATACTTGTTTTTCATGGATTTAGAAGCGGATGCCAAGGAAGCACAGATGCAATCTGCTTTAGCCGAATTAACTATCCACACAGAGATTTTAAAAATTCTTGGCGCTTACAATGTTTTGCCGATCAGCGTTGTTGCTTGAGAAGATAAGACTTATCAGTGATTAGTTATCGACTATAAATTATAAGTTGTCAATCTTTTATTTTTTGTTCTTTCTTCCTAACTACTAACTGCTGTACAGACGCGATTAATCGCGTCTCTACTCATAAATTCTCACTTTTCATTAAATGTGTCTTTGAGAACAGCGCGAGCTGCCAAGTGATTTCGAGTAGAGGTTAAAATTTCTGCTTCTCGCTCTAAACGAGTTGCAGTATCTTGCATTTCTAGCAACAATTGCTGCTCTGGAGCGACACCATAAAGGTTACTGGCTACCCAATAAGATAACTCTGTTGGGAGGTCAGGTAAATCTTCTGGCAATTCGATATTTTGTTCAGTTAATTTGGCTGACAGACGCACAACATCTCGCAGTAGTTGTTCTACATCAGTTGATAAAGGTCGCAAATCTTTAGTCGGTGGTTGGTCTTCAATCCACTCAACTAAGCCAACACGATATGGCTTTTCACGAACATACTCCAATACACGAAATCTTTGCTGCCCTAAAGTCATCATCTTGATCCGATCATCTGGCAGCCGCTGGTGATGAACAATTTCGGCACAGCAACCAGTGTTTGCAATTGTACCCTTAACTGGATCGAACATCAAAACACCGAACCTGCGATCGCTCTCCAAAATCGTGTTCATCATGATTCGGTAGCGAAATTCAAAGATGTGTAGAGGTAATGGTCTAGTAGGAAACAGAACTACTTCGGGTAACGGGAACAGAGGTAGTTCACGAACTGCAATTTTAGAAGATGATGTCATTGTTACCTTGGTATAAACTTAATCTTTAAAATTTATTTTTCTCTGCTTTTCCCGTATTTTGTCTATATTCTATCATTTGTTTCCTAGCTAAATAAAAGCCCTGAGATATATTTCTTCAGGGCTATGTAAATATTCATACTAACGTTATTTGTCATTTGTCCTTTGCTAATGACCAATGACCAATGACTAATAACTAATTAAAGTTTGACTTCAATATCTACACCCGATGGTAGATCCAATTTCATCAGGGCATCTATAGTCTTAGAAGAGGGCTGGTAAATGTCAATAATCCGGCGATGAGTACGGGTTTCAAAGTGCTCCCGTGAATCTTTATCTACGTGAGGCGATCGCAGTACACAATAGATGCGGCGTTTTGTTGGTAAAGGAATTGGGCCTATAGCTGTAGCGTTTGTGCGGTTAGCGGTGTCTACAATCTTCTCGCAAGATGTATCTAATAAGCGTCTGTCAAAGGCCTGTAAACGAATTCTAATTTTCTGCTGCTGTAGAGTTGCCATCTTTAATTTTCCAGGTTCTGCGTAATTAGGGGAGTAGTTACAGGTTAAAGGTTACAAGTTATAAGTTACAGAAAACTATTACCTGTCCCCTGTAACCTATTACCTTATTTATAGAGGGAAGAGAAAGGAGCAGAGAGGCACAATAAATACCATCTCTGCTCCTTCATTATGAGCAAAAAGGTGCTACTTCAGAATTTTGGAGACGACACCAGCACCGATGGTGCGACCACCTTCGCGGATAGCGAAGCGCATTCCTTGTTCAATTGCGATCGCGTTGATCAATTCTACTGTCATCTTGATGCGATCGCCTGGCATCACCATTTCTGCTTCGCTGCCATCATCAGAGGTGAAGGCTTTGATAGTACCAGTTACATCGGTTGTCCGTACGTAGAACTGGGGGCGATAGCCGGAGAAAAATGGAGTCTTACGACCACCTTCTTTTTCCGTTAGGACGTACACTTCACCTTCAAATTGAATGTGAGGTTTAATTGAACCTGGTTTGGCGATTACCATACCCCGTTCAATATCAGCCTTCTGGATACCCCGAAGTAGTACCCCAGCGTTGTCCCCAGCCATACCTTGGTCAAGACTCTTCTTGAACATTTCAATACCAGTTACGGTAGTGGCGCGAGTATCTCTGATACCCACTAGTTCAACGTTATCGCCGACTTTGACTATACCCCGTTCAATCCGACCAGTGGCGACAGTACCACGACCTGTGATTGAGAATACGTCTTCTACAGCCATCAGGAAGGGCTTATCAACATCCCGCTCAGGGGTGGGGATAAAAGAATCTACAGCGTCCATCAATTCGTAGATTTTGTCTACCCAAGGATTTTCACCTTTTTTGGTCTTAGGATTCTTGATCATTGCTTCGAGAGCTTGCAGACCAGAGCCTTTGATAATTGGGATATCATCGCCAGGGAAATCGTAGCTAGAAAGCAATTCTCTAAGTTCCAGTTCCACTAGTTCCAAGAGTTCTGGGTCATCCATCAAGTCTTCTTTGTTCAAGAAGACAACCAGACTAGGAACGCCTACCTGTTTTGCCAGTAGGATGTGTTCGCGAGTTTGGGGCATAGGGCCATCGGTCGCAGCTACTACGAGGATACCACCATCCATCTGGGCAGCGCCGGTGATCATGTTTTTCACATAGTCAGCGTGTCCTGGACAGTCTACGTGAGCATAGTGCCGATTTTCGGTTTCATACTCAACGTGAGCGGTATTGATGGTAATACCCCGTGCCTTTTCTTCTGGCGCGTTATCGATTTGATCGTAGCCCTTAGCTATAGCTTGACCCATAGCTGCCAAGGTCATGGTGATGGCTGCTGTTAACGTGGTTTTACCGTGGTCAACGTGGCCAATGGTACCGATATTGATGTGGGGTTTATTCCTTTCAAACTTTGCGCGTGCCATGAATGCTCATTTCCTTATTTTAACTAAGCGTTCCCTTTGCTTTTTGCAATGATAGTTTCAGCTACGCTGCGAGGCACCTCTTCGTAGTGGCTGAACTCCATCGTGAAGATACCCCGACCTTGCGTCTTTGACCGGATATCAGTGGCGTAGCCAAACATGGTCGCCAGTGGAACTTTGGATGCGACCTTAGCAAGTCCCTGTTCGGTGCTTTGGCTTTCAATCTGCCCCCGGCGGGAGATGAGGTCGCCAATGACGTTCCCGATATAGTCTTCGGGAACCTCAACCTCAACTTTCATCATAGGCTCTAAGAGGACGGGTGAAGCTTTCAGTACAGCCTCTTTCATCGCCATTGAGCCAGCGATTTTGAAAGCCATTTCTGAAGAGTCTACATCGTGGTATGAGCCATCAATTAGCGTCGCTTTAACGTCAATTAACGGATATCCAGCGAGAACACCGGATTCGCAGCTTTCTTTCATTCCTTGTTCTGCGGGGCCAACGTACTCTTTAGGTACTGAACCGCCAGCAATTTTGGAAACGAACTCAAAGCCAGTACCAGGTTCTCCAGGCTCCAAATTGATCACAACGTGACCGTATTGACCTTTACCACCACTTTGGCGGATGAATTTGCCCTCAACTTTGTTTACAGCTTTCCGAATTGTTTCTCGGTAAGCTACTTGTGGCGCACCTACATTCGCTTCCACCTTGAATTCTCGTAACATCCGGTCTACTAGAATTTCTAGGTGTAGCTCTCCCATTCCCGCGATCACGGTTTGGTTTGTTTCGGGATCGACGCGGACACGGAAGGTGGGGTCTTCTTCTGAGAGAGATTGCAGAGCCTTGGACAACTTGTCCATGTCGTTCTTGGTTTTGGGTTCAACCGCCACCGAGATTACAGGCTCAGGAATGAATAGGGATTCCAGAATTACTGGCGATCCATCATCACAGAGCGTGTCCCCTGTCAAGGTATCTTTCAATCCCAGGGCTGCTCCCAAATCACCCGCTCGCAGTTCATCGACATCTTGGCGATCATCTGCTTTCATGAGAACTAAGCGGGAAATCCGTTCTTTTTTATTCTTACTAGCGTTGAGAACGTAGCTGCCCTTCTTCAGGACACCAGAATAAACACGAACAAATGTCAGGCGACCATAAGGGTCAGCCATTATCTTGAATGCCAGAGCTGCTAGGGGTTCGTTGTCATCAGCCCGCCGCTCAACAGTATCGCCATTCGGCAGTAAGCCTTGAATTGGTGGTACTTCACTTGGCGCTGGCAGGTAATCGACAACGGCATCCAGCATCAACTGTACGCCTTTGTTTTTGAATGCCGAACCACAAAGCACTGGTACAATCGTCCCCGCAATTGTGCCTTTACGCAGGGCAGTCCGAACTTCCTGTTCTGTAAGTTCTTCGCCCTCGAAGTACTTAGCCATCAGAGCATCATCGGTTTCTGCCGCAGCTTCTATTAACTTGGTGCGGAATTCCTCTACCTGCGCTTGTAGTCCTTCTGGGATATCAGTTTCCTGGATATCGGTTCCTTGGTCATTAGCGTAAATATACGCACGTTGCCGTACTAGGTCAACAATACCTTGGAAGTCGTTTTCACTACCAATTGGTAGTTGAATGGCGATCGCATTCGCCCGCAGGCGATCGCGGATTTGCTCGTGAACTTTATAAAAGTTCGCTCCGGTGCGATCCATCTTGTTGATAAAGGCTATCCGAGGAACTTTGTAGCGTTCTGCTTGTCGCCACACTGTCTCAGACTGCGGTTGCACGCCACCCACAGAACAAAATACTGCGATTACACCATCCAACACGCGCATGGAACGCTCAACTTCTATTGTGAAGTCTACGTGACCTGGAGTATCGATAATGTTAATTTGATGATCTTTCCAACTGGTACTAATAGCAGCAGCAGTAATGGTAATTCCCCGCTCCCGCTCTTGCTCCATCCAGTCTGTAACGGCAGTTCCTTCATGAACCTCGCCAATTTTATGAATTATCCCAGAGTAAAATAATATTCTCTCTGTTGTTGTTGTTTTGCCCGCATCTATATGCGCCGCAATACCAATGTTGCGTACTTTATCTAGCGGGATCGTGCGTGCCACAGCTACCTCCTATAGTTTTCGCCTCATGATATCTTGTATATTACTCTTTGTTAAGATTCTATACTTTTACGGAAAACCGCCTTTTTTTTGTAAATTTACGATATACCGCTTCGGGAGGGCGATATATCGCTTGTTTTACTTAGTAACGATAATGTGCAAATGCTTTATTAGCTTCCGCCATCCGGTGCGTTTCTTCCCGTTTGCGAATGGCATTTCCAGTTTCGTTGGCAGCATCCATTAACTCATTCGCCAGTTTGCTTGCCATTGTTCGGCCTGGTCTAGATCGGGAGTATTGCACTAACCAACGCAGTGCTAGGGTAGTGCCCCGTTCTGAACGCACTTCCATTGGTACTTGGTAAGTTGCTCCGCCAACTCGCCGAGCTTTTACTTCTACTAAAGGCGTGGCATTTCGCACTGCTCTTTCAAAGGTTTCTAAGGCAGCGCTACCAGTGCGTTCCTCAATAGTTTTCAATGCATCATAGACAATGCGTGCGGCAAGTGATTTCTTGCCATGACGCATGATCCGCCTGATAATCATGCTCACAAGGCGACTGTTATATACGGAGTCAGACGGAACTGGGCGCCTTTGAATAACACCACGACGAGACATACTTCACCTTTAATTCGGAATTGGCAACGAAATTATATGCTATCAGACACCGGAAACTAAAAGCGGTAGAACCCAACCCTCAGACTTCCTCAATTTTTTTCGACCGTTGCAGCAAGGCTGATTTATTGACTGGCAATTTTGGATTTTGGATTTTGGATTAAAAGTTTTCGGTACATGTTCCGACTACAAATATCTGAACAAGTCTAAAATCTATAAGCCTCATCCCCTCGTGGGTTCGACCAATCCAAAAGACGCTCGATAACTCGCTAACGCTACGCTATCGCAAATCTAAAATCTAAAATTTATTGACTTGGTACCTGCAACTAAATACTCAAGGCGACAAGATTATAAACCTTAATGTCCAGATGAGAATTTCGCTGTCGGTTACAGCATTATCCTCAGAACTTCTACACTTGCTCGCTTAGTGTAGATATAGCTTGCTTGATTTTTTTCGATCGACTTGAGCAGCTTTCATAACTGCTGTTAGAACACAGACGCCGATCGTTTTTTGCCCTTGGTCGCTTTTAAGGTAGACGATTAATCGTGTTGGATGCGATTAATCGCCCAATCCTATTTTTTCGCTTCTTTGGGCCGCTTAGTTCCATACTTGGAACGACCTTGCTTGCGGTCTTTGACTCCGGCTGTATCAAGGGTGCCACGGATAATGTGGTATCTCACGCCTGGTAGATCCTTAACCCGACCGCCACGAATCATCACAACTGAGTGTTCTTGTAAGTTGTGACCAATACCTGGAATGTAAGCTGTGACTTCAAATCCAGAGGTAAGTCTGACTCTTGCTACTTTGCGTAGGGCTGAGTTAGGCTTTTTTGGTGTGGTCGTATATACTCTGGTACAAACTCCCCGACGTTGGGGACATTGTTTCAGAGCAGGGGACTTGGTTTTCTGACGCGCTTGTTCGCGTTCATTTCGTATTAGCTGCTGTATTGTTGGCATGAGTTACAGCGCGTAAAGCTGCTTATGGTCTAAGTTTTAACAAATCCTGATTATATCTCTTTTTACGGTTTTATGTCAATTGTTATTTTTCCTTAGTGATTCAACATCTGTTTTTTAACTAATGCTCAATCACTAATGACTCAAGGAGAAGGAATTGCCACAGCTACAGGTAGCGATCGCCTGGGGATTGTGGAAGCGAAAACCACCACCCATTAAGTCTTCTGAATAATCCACCCTCAAACCGTTGAGGTAATTTAAGCTTGTGGCATCTATGACCACTTGAATCTCATCCAAGTCGAAAACCTGGTCGCCAACTTTTATTGCTTCATCGAAGGACATATCATAAAAGAATCCAGAACAACCACCTGGTTTTACTGCCAATCGAAACAAGACATTTGGCTGCTTGGACTTGATTCGCCCAATTTCACTTATGGCTGCTTGACTCAGATGAATCATGGAACTCGTTTTTTGCAATTGAATACCCCATCTTCCATTTTACAGATGGGTTGACCCTTGCTTGTGCAAAATTCCAAATCACCGAAGGCATGAGCGCGATCGCTATCAATACATTTATAACACTATCATGCTTCAGTCCCCACCTTAACTAGGTAGGGACTTCTGGGGTGTAGTAGTTCGTTTACAAAGACGGGTTACACAAAAATGTATTCAGCTTTGGGATTAGAGCTTTAATAGCGTTCCCTTGGTTTTAATCTTTGGTACGGGCATAGTCATCTTGGTAGCGAATAATATCATCTTCTCCCAAGTATTCGCCATTTTGGACTTCAATCAATACCAAGGGGATCACGCCAGGATTCTCTAAACGATGAGATGTACATTGGGGTACGTATGTTGACTCATTATTGCTCAGTAGTACTTCTTTCTCACCACAAACTACTCTAGCTGTACCAGAGACGACAATCCAATGTTCACTGCGGTGATGGTGCATTTGTAGACTGAGGCGGTGTCCAGGCTTAACTTCGATGCGCTTAATTTTGTATCCGCGCCCTTCTTCCAAAACTGTAAAAGCACCCCAAGGACGTAATTCAGTTGCAGCAACGCCCCTGGAAGTTATGGTTGGAGGTAGGTGTAGAGTTTCAGTCTGTGTAGTTTCTTGATATCGAGCCATAGTTACCTCATTTGAAGACATAACAAACCGTTGGTACTCTTAACTATTGATAAAAAATCTGGCGCTATCTTGCAACCTTGAAAATCAGCAATTTTGTCGCACTTTGATAAACATAGCAAAATCAAACCTTATGGTGTAAAGCATCACTACTAAAATTCTGATGTCTACACGAAGTCTTCATCAAGCAAAATGATAGCTTGTTCTAAACTTTAAAAAAAAGGATGGGCATTTGATGATTAAGAAACTTCCCTATCCCCTATTATCGTGGTTGTAGGAAAATACCGATTCCGTTATGAACACGAGCAGCGGTACTGGGCGAGCGATCGAGTAGTTGCCCTCCTAAATAAAGGCTGGTAGAACTACCGCCATCTAAATTTAGGGCATTCACACAGCCCATGAGTTGCATCAATTGGGCATGTTCTGCCAAATTAGGCCCATAACCGCCGACACGATTATGTGTCGCAGTAATCATCAGTGTGCCTGTTGCCGTTGTGCAAATGCCGCTACGAATAGCTTTTTCTGCAATAAAGGCATTGCTGAATTTTTCGCCTTTGGCATCAAGGACAATTTGACGATTTTGGACTAGTAGCGGCCCAGCTCCGATAATGTAGGGATAACGACTAAAATCAACTGGAGTAGTGGCGCTGGAAATACTTACTGCACTTCCAATAGGTAGTTGTGAGGCAGCACTAGCAGCGTTAGCGCGTAAAGTTAGCAGGTAGCCATCCTGGGGAATGGGAACTGCTGTCCCACCAACTTTGCCGCCTGGTAACTGATTAGTAATTTGGTCTTTCTGTACCACTAGGATGATTTCGTTATCCGTCAGGGGCGTGTAAGTTGATCCCCAAGCTGAAGTGTAACGAGCAATGCCGCTCTGGACATAACCGCTGTTGAGAAACAGAATTGGTAGACGCTGGTCATTTGCTGCGATTAAAGTTTCTTCTAAGGTGAGACGACCGAAGTAAAATTGGCCTGAATCATTCCAAGCGATCACACCCCGGTTAAGAATCGGGCCTGATAACCACTGACTATCACGACGAATCGCACCCAATGGCAATCTGTTATTACGGTTAAAATAACCACCATTAATTCCAGCTACTGCTAAGTAACGTTGTGCTGTTTGAATTAAGGGAGCAGTACCCGCAAGTCCATCAGGACTAGCCCACATAGGTTTCAACATTATCCCAAATTTGCGGGGATTAACTTCTAACCAGACGACCGGAAAGCGTTCTGTGCCTAAGTTGACATAATGCTGTCGCCAGCGCAATCCTGGGGCCCAAGTAATATCCCTCTCTTCTAAAGGATCGGGTCGAATATCGATAATCAAGCGATTTGGGTTAGCGACAGTACTAACTTGAGGCGATAGACCAAAGGGAACGCTCAGACTAATAACCGTTTGGTTTTTCACCACCTCCACTTTTTGAATCAGTGGTTCAGGGGCTGGTAGTATTGGTTGTGTTGGTGTAGCGGGTGATAATTGTTTGAGCAGGTTTGGCAGCAATGTTGGTGCTGCTGGTGGCTGAGGGGTATAGCGTTCTATCAAAACAGGATCAGCTATTCCATCCAGAGTAACTGTCCACTGTCGGTTTGGTGGTGTAGTGGGTTTTGGGGTTGGTGTGTCTGGATCGGAAGATGGAGTTTGCAGTTTTGCGATCGCTGACCCTTGTGCGACTTGCCAGGGAGTTGGACGATCTAAATTGACAAGAATCCGATTCTGTTGCAAAGGGGCACTCGCCTCTGGAGGTTCCTGGCTCTGAACAATATTTGTGATTTGTGTTTTTGGGGTAGCAATCACCAAAGTGTTGCCATTAGCTTGAATTTGCCATCCAGATGTTTGAGCAAAATTAGTGATATCCAGATAGCGATATGCTCCTAGTAGCCTGGTGGCTAATACTAGTGGCGTTGTCACTGACGAAAACCACTGTATTGGTTGCTTCGCTGAATTACTACTGTTTAAGAAATTTACTCCAATTAATTGCCTGAATGCCCCGTCACTAAGATGGGTTGTCACCTGACCAGATTTTCCAGGTCGCTGTAACCAAGTTCCTGCTAAAGTACGCCCATTCAGGGAAATTTGATTACCAGAGAATGCTACACCTGTTAAAGGAGGTGCAGGTGACTGGGAGATTATGGGTATTGATTTGGTGGTTTTCGGGGACTCCTGGGCTTTGGTAGCAGAGGTATTAGTTAAGCACAGTACTGTCAAAAGTATTGGTGACACAGTAGCCCGGAAAAACTTGCGTTCGCTAATCCCTGATTGGCAACAATTCGGCATTTTTACCATAATTTACTAGGTACTTTTGGAAACTATCACCCAAGGTATAAACTAACTAATTATTTGGAAATATAAAAAACATGACTTTATTTTTAAATAAATATGGTAATCTATATGGTGGCTAGTTATCTCTTTTAGACCTACACTAATTTATTTAGACGCTAAAGCCACTGTAATCAAGTGTTTTAACTCCCAATTAATTCTAACCACACCATATACGGTAGTTTTGGTTATCAAAACTAGATTAAGATATTAAATCCTCACCTAACGTTGCTAATGTTCTTACCTCAGTAATGTCTAGTTAGTAGTAATACATACAGCAACTGGTAAGTGGCAAAATTCCAGACAACAACAATATTTGGGAATTGTCAAATGGGTATATATTGTAATACGCTGATTTTATTGCTGACTCAGGATGAGTTTGGCTTTAGAACATAGTACAGCGTTTAGTTTTAATTTTGTTTCAGGTGAGCCGAAATAGGCTCTATGAGTAGCTAGCGTGCATCTGGAAAAAGGGGATTGAGAAAATACTTAACTTCAAAATATAAAAAAGAAACTGTCAGGGCAAAAATAATGTCTTGGCGGAGGTAACTTGTCTAACACCGCATAAACACATAAAAAACACGCAACTATTTTAACACGGGGGAACTAATAAAGTAAAACCGAAGTTAAAATTTTTTTTCCCAAAATTTCGGTGCTTATATATTTTTCCATCGCTGAATTTAGAAATTTTTTCCACAATGTAGTGGCAAAATTGGTAACTCAATACTTCAGGAACAGGGTATGAATAATAAACCGATGAACCAAGACCAGAAAATCACAACAGATATCAACTCAAGAGATACCTATCAGGGGCAAAAGTGGTTAGTAGAGGAACGAGATGCCTGTGGTGTAGGTTTTATTGCTCATCGTCAGAATCATACCAGCCACGAAATTGTCGAAAAAGCCTTAGCTGCTTTAACCTGCTTAGAACATCGGGGAGGTTGTAGCGCTGATCGCGACTCTGGTGATGGTGCTGGAGTATTGACAGCAATACCTTGGGAGTTGTTCCAACAAGACTTTGCCCAAAGGGGGAAGGAATTTCCATCCACCAATAATATAGCTGTGGGGATGATATTTCTACCACAAGACCAAGAAGCAGCACAAAAAGCTAGGGCGACTGTTGAGCAAGTAGCTGCTGAAGAAAAATTGATTGTACTGGGTTGGCGAGTAGTGCCAGTGCAACCTGATTTACTGGGGATACAAGCAAAAGAAAATCAACCCCAGATTGAACAAGTTTTGTTAGCCTCTGTTGACAAAAGCGGTGATGAATTGGAGCGGCAATTGTACATTACCCGCCGCCGAATTAGTAAAGTTGCAACCAACATCTCAGAAGAATTTTATATCTGCTCGTTGTCAAGTCGCACAATTGTCTACAAAGGCATGGTGCGTTCTGCTGTCTTGGGCAACTTTTATGACGATTTAAAAAATCCAGCTTACAAAAGCGCTTTTGCTGTCTATCATCGCCGCTTTAGTACTAATACAATGCCCAAGTGGCCCCTAGCTCAACCGATGCGGCTTTTGGGTCACAACGGTGAAATCAATACCTTATTGGGTAATATCAACTGGATGATGGCACGAGAAGCTAGCCTGAATCATCCTGTATGGGGCGTTGGCGCAGCCTCTTTGCAGGAGACTCGCATCAATGAACTCAAGCCACTTGTTCATATTGATAACAGCGATTCAGCGACCCTAGATAACGTAGTGGAATTGCTGGTTTGTTCTGGACGCACCCCCTTGGAAGCTTTAATGATTATGGTTCCAGAGGCTTACCAAAATCAGCCTTCTTTACGTGAATATCCAGAAATTGTTGATTTCTACGAATATTACAGTGGTTTGCAAGAAGCTTGGGACGGGCCAGCACTTTTAGTATTCAGCGATGGCAAAAAAGTTGGTGCAACTCTAGATCGTAATGGTTTAAGACCAGCTCGTTACGCAATCACCAAAGATGACTACATTGTTGTAGCTTCTGAAGCTGGTGTAGTGGACTTCCCAGAAGCCGATATTGTCGAGAAAGGTAGACTCGGCCCAGGGCAAATGATTGCTGTGGATTTAGAAAATCAAGAAGTGCTGAAGAATTGGGATATAAAGGGGCGCATCGCCAAACAGCACCCTTACGGGGAATGGCTGCAAGAGTATCGTCAAGAACTCAAAAAAATTGTCAGTAGTCAGTCGTCAGATGGAAATGGAAATGGACATCTGGCTGCTGAGAATGGTAACGGGCATAGTACAACTGACAAAATTGACAAGCAAACCTTACTTCAGCGTCAAACTGCCTTTGGCTACACCACAGAAGATGTGGAAATGGTGATTCATCCAATGGCGATCGCAGCTTCAGAACCGACTTTCTGTATGGGGGATGATATTCCTTTAGCAGTGCTGTCACAAAAGCCCCACCTACTTTATGACTATTTCAAACAGCGTTTTGCTCAGGTGACGAACCCAGCAATCGATCCCCTGCGGGAAAAGCTAGTAATGTCTCTGAAAGTCGAACTGGGTGAACGGGGTAACTTATTAGAACCCAAGCCAGAATATGCTCGGAGATTGAAACTCGAATCGCCAGTGTTAACGGATGGTGAATTAGAGGCAATTAAGCTGTCAGGATTTGCCACGGCTGAGTTGTCAACCCTATTTGCGATCGCCAGTGGCCCAGAAGGATTGAAAGCCGCTGTGCAATCTTTACAAGCACAAGCCGCTGAATCAGTCCGGGCAGGTGCAAAGATTTTAATATTAAGCGATCGAGCTAATGACAGTATCAACACAGAATACACCTACATTCCTCCCCTATTAGCAGTGGGTGCAGTGCATCACCATCTGATTTGTGAGGGGTTGCGAATGAAAACATCCCTGATTGTGAATACTGCTCAATGCTGGAGTACCCATCACTTTGCTTGTCTGATTGGCTATGGTGCTGGCGCAGTTTGCCCGTATATGGCTTTAGATACGGTGCGTGATTGGTGGTCTGATCCCAAAACTCAAAAGTTAATGGGTGTGCAAAAAATTCCCACACTCACCCTAAAAGAAGCTTTAGGAAACTATCGCAAAGCAGTAGAGTCAGGTTTGCTAAAAATTCTCTCCAAAATGGGAATTTCTCTGCTCTCCAGCTATCAAGCAGCCCAAATCTTTGAAGCTATTGGCATCGGTGGAGATTTAATCGACCTGGGATTCCGTGGTACGACTTCCCGCATCGGTGGTTTGAGTGTTACCGAACTCGCTGATGAAGTGCTTTCCTTCCACAGGAAGGCTTTCCCAGAACTGACGACTAATAAGTTAGAAAACCTGGGGTTTGTGCAATACCGTCCTAACGGCGAATACCACATGAATAGCCCAGAAATGGTTAAGGCGCTGCATAAGGCTCTCGATGGCAAAAACTACGACCACTACGAAGTTTACAAAAAGCACCTCCAAGGCAGACCAGTAACAGCTTTGCGGGACTTGCTGGACTTTCAAGGCGATCGCCCCTCGGTTCCTCTCGAAGAAGTGGAATCGGTATATGAAATTGTCAAACGCTTCTGCACAGGCGGCATGTCTTTAGGCGCTTTGTCAAGAGAAGCCCACGAAACTTTAGCGATCGCCATGAACCGCATTGGTGGTAAATCAAATTCTGGAGAAGGCGGCGAAGATCCAGTGCGCTACACAGTTCTAGATGATGTAGACGAGTCTGGTCACTCGCCAACCCTACCTCATTTAAAAGGATTGCGAAATGGCGATCGAGCTTATAGTGCCATTAAGCAAGTTGCATCGGGACGCTTTGGTGTGACGCCAGAGTACCTAGTTAACGCCAAACAAATTGAAATCAAAATTGCCCAAGGTGCAAAGCCTGGGGAAGGTGGACAACTGCCAGGGCCCAAGGTGAGCCAATACATTGCGATGTTAAGGCGCTCCAAACCAGGTGTGACGCTGATTTCACCACCACCGCACCACGATATCTATTCCATTGAAGACCTAGCGCAACTGATTTTTGATCTGCACCAAATAAATCCCAAAGCAAAGGTGTCGGTGAAGCTAGTTGCAGAAGTTGGCATTGGCACGATCGCAGCTGGTGTCGCCAAGGCAAACGCTGATATCATTCAGATTTCTGGTCATGATGGTGGTACAGGGGCATCGCCACTTAGTTCTATTAAACACGCTGGTTCACCTTGGGAACTCGGTTTAAGTGAAGTGCATCGCGTCTTAATGGAAAATAGCTTGCGCGATCGCGTGATTTTGCGCGTAGATGGCGGACTCAAGAGTGGCTGGGATGTGGTAATAGGTGCATTGATGGGCGGTGAAGAATTTGGTTTCGGCTCCATCGCCATGATTGCTGAAGGCTGTATCATGGCGCGAGTTTGCCACATGAATACCTGTCCTGTAGGTGTTGCTACTCAGAAAGAAGAACTCCGTAAGCGGTTTACGGGAATACCCGAACAAGTTGTCAACTTCTTCTACTTCATTGCCGAAGAAGTGCGTAGTTTATTAGCCCGACTTGGCTACCGTTCTTTGTCAGAAATCATTGGACGTGCAGATTTGTTAAAACTGCGCCCAGAAGCAAAACTCACCAAAACGCGATCGCTAAATCTCGACTGTTTACTTCAGCTACCAAATAGCAGAGACAATCGGAGCTGGTTGGTGCATGAAGAAGTCCACAGCAACGGCGTGGTTTTAGATGACAAGTTCCTTGCCGATCCCGACATTCTGGCCGCTATTAGGGATCAGTCTAGTGTCACCAAGACTTACCCAATTATCAATACTGACAGAACAGTAGGCACAAGATTAGCGGGTGCGATCGCTTCTCAATACGGTGACAGTGGCTTTGAAGGACAAATTAATCTCAACTTCACAGGTAGTGTTGGACAAAGCTTTGGTGCTTTCAACCTCCCTGGCATAATTTTGAGCCTGGAAGGTGAGGCAAACGACTACGTAGGTAAAGGGATGCATGGTGGTGAAATCATCATCAAACCCCCAACGGATGCTACCTATAACGCATCACAAAATGTCATAGTCGGCAATACCTGCCTCTATGGTGCGACTGGAGGCATGTTATTTGCCAACGGTCAAGCAGGAGAACGCTTTGCAGTGAGAAACTCCAAAGGCATAGCAGTGATTGAAGGCGCTGGGGATCACTGCTGTGAATACATGACTGGCGGTGTGATTGTCGTTCTCGGTAAAGTAGGACGTAACGTTGCAGCTGGAATGACTGGTGGACTGGCATACTTCTTGGATGAAGACGACTCATTTCGTGAGTTAGTCAACCCGGAAATTGTCAAAATTCAGCGGGTGATTACAGAAGTAGGTGCAAAGCAATTGCAAAAATTAATCCAAACTCATGCAGAACGCACTGGTTCACCAAAGGCGAAGAAAATTCTGCAAAACTGGCAAGAATTTTTGCCGAAATTCTGGCAGTTAGTTCCGCCTTCTGAAGCTGATAGTCCAGAAGCTAATCCTGAAAAAACAACTGAGTTCAGTTTAGTAAGCAGTCATTAGTAACTGTAACCGTTCTCATCCTCTCCCTTAAGCTATTCTCCCCTTGGAGAAGCTGCACAAACTGCTACTCTGCGAAAACCCCTTTGGATACGCAAAGTAGTCGCGTGAATTTTCTTCTTAAAAAGAACGTAGAGAGAAAAATATTCCCCCTTTTTTAGGGGGAATATTTATAGATGATTATTCATCAAATTTTAAGTTGATTTTTTCAGCAGTTTCGCACCAGTAACTAATCTAAACTCCAATTACAAATAATGCATTTTAACCAAAAAATATAATTTTAGTTTTTAGCCAATTACTATTGACTAATTACCCATAATTAATAATTATTTACTTTTTGTTAGCAAGCAACTTTTGGTCTTTATCTTGAATTTCTAAAAGTTCTGGAATAGTAACAAAGCGATAGCCTTGCTTTCTAAAGTTGCTAATAATTTCTGGTAATGCTTGCACAGTTCTAGAACGGTTCCCACCACCATCATGCATCAGCACAATTCCACCAGGTTTTGAATCTTTAATCACGTTATTGATCAACTTTGGTACGGCTGGTAACTTGTAGTCCGTGGAGTCAGCTGACCACATCACCACAGTATACTTTTGGCCTTTAGCATAAGCAGCTAATCCATTGTGCAGGTTACCACCAGGCGGTCGGAAGAGATTTGTTTTAGCACCTGTAACTTGATAAATTAGGTCTGTTGTGCGATCAATTTCAAACGCAGCGGCCTGCTGATTAAAGAAGTGATACCAGTGATGCCAAGTATGGTTGGCAATGACGTGACCTTGAGCAACAATTTGTCTTCCTATCTCTGGATAATTTTTTAGGTTCTGCCCGACGACAAAAAACGTTCCTTTGATATTATTTGATTTGAGGATATCTAGTACTTGCTCTGTGGTTTGAGGCCAAGGGCCATCATCAAAGGTGAGAGCAATCACTTTCTCACCTTGAGAGAGTTTTGCATCCTCAATTATTGTCCCTTGAAACCTTGATGGTATAGGGTAGGCTAGACCCTTGGCTTGTGCTTCTTGTTGCCAACTTGTAAGCATCGCTGCCTTTAATTTTTCAATGCGCTGCTGAGTTCCTACGTTTGCAGCGATATCCTTGACATTTATACTTTGTCTACTCTGAGCCTCTGAAGCATTTGGCCTTAGAAGCATCATGAAAGCAAGACTAAAAACACCACCTAAGGCAAGTAGCGCAATTAATATTCCTTCTGGCCACAGAAACGACTTATTGTTTTCCACTTCATAGCTCCTTCAAAGATCGAACCATCACCACAGTTATGACGGTACGTTATAGCACATTTTTTTGGATATTTAGATACCAGTTGCTTCCTGGTAATTATGAAAATTTAAATTGGGACTAACAGAAATCCACAATTGAGAAGACAGACTATACGGTTTTAACTGAAATCTATATGCTTTAAGTTTGGACGAATGCTTATACAATACTTAGTACTGTTTAATGTCAACCTACTCATCAAAGGCAAGGTCTGCACTTCTACATTCTTACCACTAGCTCTAAGAAGCAGCACAATCAGATAATTAAGCACACCCCAAAATCCTCTTAATAGCAGTTCTTAACTATTTGCTGTTTTTCACTTCACCGCTAAGGCAGCATTATCTTTTCAAGGTTTATGGCTTTGCAAATAAGATGAACTAAGCTGTCGCGCTTACAATTTGCACTTTTCGCTGACTGAAGTTTTTATAGCCAGACTTTCTGATACGAAAGTTGTAACTTATAAAACTTACTGAGTTATTTGACTAACATACAAAACTACTTACAAGGGGTGGAGTATCTTCCAAAAAAAGTCTAGTAAACTATTAGTTCTATTATTGATGAGATATATTCTACTGCCTACTGCCATTCCTTCCTTTTTAAGAAAAAGTTAAATTTTCAAGTGAGAGAATGTTCCCTTGTACTTTCTATGAAATAGACAGACGAAAATTGATTCAATATAGTTTCTTATTGCCAAGGGGCACTTATTCGTTAATCTAGATACTCTTGACTCATTCAGCAAAAACAATTTTATTGACAGTTTAGTTCTCTTTTGAATGCTGATACTTGAGCCTAAATTGCTAGTAGCTTTCTGTCTGTTAATGTTTTTCTCGATAATTAAGGATATTTATATCTTATTAATAGTACAATTTAATATTACCTGTCACCGTATAATTACGGAAGTTAATCACATAATATATAGACAAGTTGTTAAAATTGCATTGAAATAGTATAGCGTCTATCTATTGAAGCATTAAATTCTCAATTAAAATGTAATATTTTTTACTCATAACACTTGGTAAAAGAATATTTATGTAATATAAATCACTCTTAGTACATCTTGTATTATGTAATATCACTTAATAAAAATATCAAAATATATTTTCTTGCAACTCAGCCTTCAGCAAGACTGCCTTGTACCTTTTTTCGTTAAAGTGAAGCATATATCGTCAGACATGGGGTAGAAAGCTTTGCCACTCAACTACCAATTGTCTGTTCAAAGAAAAAACCGACTGGTTATATTGCTCTACCAGTCGCTCACTAGCTTTTTTAGCAGGAGTAAGCAAAACTGCAACCTGTCTCATAACTTGCCTTATAATGACAGCAATTAAAATTAGGATTTTTTATTATATATTTAGTAATCCTATTCATAAGCTTATATTATCTTAGACAGGTCATAGTTTATCTATAGTACTTTTGCTTATCTTTGGTAGCTGGGATAATTGTATTATTTAATATCTGTATGGGTTGACGTTAAACCCAGATTTCCTATTAATATACCTTTTGAGTCAAAATAATCAAGGTATTTGTCTCACTTCTTAAACTGGCTAGAAACTTTTATGATTCCTCACGAAAGTGATGCAAAAGAAGAGCGCGCGTCGTTAAAAGTATGGCGTAATTGGCAAGAAAATCTGATTTTAATTGCGATCGCATTGTGTTTGGCATTCCTGATCAGGACTTTTGTCGCCGAACCCCGCTATATACCTTCTGACTCGATGTTGCCTACCTTACATACTGGCGATCGCTTGGTAGTTGAAAAAATCTCCTACCATTTTCACCCTCCCATAACTGGGGATATTATTGTTTTTCAGCCACCCGCAGAACTACAACGTCGAGGATATCCCAAAGACCAAGCGTTCATCAAGCGAGTTATTGGCAAGTCTGGTGAGGTAATTAGTGTTGCTTCTGGCAAAGTCTACCTCAACGGTCAACCGTTAGCAGAAGACTACATTGCGGAACCTCCCAATCAGCCATATCAACCAGTCAAAGTCCCAGAAGACGAATTTTTTGTTATGGGAGATAATCGCAACGATAGTAATGACTCTCGCTATTGGGGCTTTTTACCCAGAAAAAATGTTATCGGCCGGGCAACGTTTCGCTTTTGGCCTCTTGATCGCATTGGGTTCATTTAACCAATTTTGGATTTTAGATTTGGGATTTTTCTTCCAATCCAAAATTCAAAATTGCCAGAGTTAGGAGTTATTTTAAGACTTCTAACTTTTAACTTAAAACCTCAAATAATACATCATCTGGGCGATCGCATCACCAGTCAACTCCAGCCGTCGCTGGAAATCAGGCAGGTTACGGTAAGGCCCGGCTGATTGCCGATTTTGCACCACTGCTTGCGCCAGAGATAAATCTATAAATGGAATTTGTGCTAATTTTTCAACGGTTGCTGTGTTCGGGTTAACTAAATGCGGCGGATTTTCTAAAGATTCGTGGTCATAGTAAATAAAATTCAGCAGAGGCTTTAATGGCTCTAGGCGCGGCGCTGGCATACTCAAAGCCGCAGCTATATCTTCAATACAATAAAATTTCACACCCGAATGTGAAAGTTCCACAAGCGATCGCGCTTGGTGAATTGACAAACCTGGTAAGCGTAACCAATCATCTACAGTCGCTTGATTAGCATCAATGCGGATACCTAATTGAGCCGCTATCTGAATTTCTTCCCCAGATTGTAGGCGATAGTAGGGATCGTTGAGCAGCTTGGCGCGGAGTTTTTGCAGCCTGGAATTTAAAGGTAGCCAGTTATTCATGATTGTTGCTTACCTCAAGAAATCTGGTCTAGCAATTGGCGGCGCTTTTGTTCAAATTCATACTCTGAAATTAGTCCATCCTGGCGCAGAGCATCTAATTCCCGCATTGCATCAGCGATCGCTCCTACCTGATTAATCACCTTTTGTGAGTTTCTTGCTGCTGACTTGCCGAGATTAAAATTACGATCAAAAGCTTCTTCGTCTTGGGCTAAATACCAAACTCCCTCAATCGCACTAGCTACCTTGGGGATAGGCGTCCAGGAAAGTAACACATACAAAACACCCCACAACGGCTGTCCCAGATAGAATTTATGTAATCCTGAAATTGTCAGTGTGCCAGAAAAAGCTAAAACAGCGGCAACACTTCGACTTTTGCGCTTAGTCAACATATTTCTAACAAATATACCAATACTATAGTTCCGACAATAAGACAGCCAAAAGGTACAGAAACAATTCAAAACTCACTCATTCAAAATTCTAAATGTCCTTGTAGGGTCTCGTAGAGAAGAAAAGTAATTGTAATAAACATCCTGACTGACGAGCTTGCCAAATTTCTATGACTAGTGTCCATCTAAATTTATTTTAGTCAACTACCCCGGCTTGCCCTTCGGACTTTTGGGTGCTAAGTCCCCCAATTTAATATTTGAAGAAATTTGAGTAAGTTTCACATGACTATGCATTGAGCTTTGATGCTAATTTTAAGTTTTTAACGGATCAGATTACTACGATGTCACAGACCTTCCTACCGCCAGAATGGTTTAAACAGCTTTGTGATCCTTACGCTGTGCTAGGAATTTCTGTGAGTGCTGACGATCGCCAGATTTTTAAACGCTATCACACTTTAGCGAAACTGCTACATCCCGATCGCCATACCAAAAGCAGCAATCCAGATCAAGAATTAGCAACGGCAATACTTAGCTATTTAATCAATCCAGCTTACGAACAACTCAAAAATCGACACAAGCGCTTGATTGCTATAGCCATGCTGCGATCGGATGCAAGAGTGTTACAACAAGAAGCTTTGTCTGTTCAAAATGCCATAGCTAAGGAAATTACGGAAATGTCTGCACCTCAAGCAGAATTGTTTTACGAAGAAGCGATCACTTGCTATGCAGAAGCTCAATACAAATCACTACATAAATTTTCTCAGGTAACACAACAAATTAGTATACTGAATTTAGTTTACTTACAGTTGCATAAACCTGATTTGTTCTTGCTGCAAAAAGCTGTTCGCATCATCCCTGAAGTAGAAGTCAAGCCAGTTGAATTGACATTATCCGAAAAAACTAATGTTAAACCAGTTTTGACAAACTACGCTCAACGTCACTACCAGCGAGCGATTGAGTACGTCAAGCTAGCCAACTGGCCCTTAGCTGTGCAAGAACTGCGCGATGCCATCAAGTTAGAGCCAAATAACAGCGACTATTATGCTTTATTAGGTTTGGTACATCTAAAACAGAAATTTATTGGGATGGCTAGGGTTTACATCCGTCAAGCATTAAAACTGAACCCGCAAGATTCACTAGCTTTGAAATACGCTCCTGGGCTGAAAATTCAACCGGGTGAAAACACTAATCCTAAATCAATGGCTAAAGCTGTGAGTATTGCAGCTTTATTAAGTCGATTTAGCCAAGGGAAAAGTTCTCAAGTCAAGTGTTGAAATTTCGGTAACAAACCGTACTAAAACCGAAGCTTCGTGACTAGATTACTCCCCTAGACTAAAATAATAAATAGAAGTAAAACTATTAAGCTACTGGGTCTGGGCACTCAGTTTAATATAAGCAATATGGGATTCTTCGATTCTGAAATAGTTCAGCAAGAAGCAAAACAGCTGTTTGAGGATTATCAAGCGCTGATCAAGCTTGGCAACGGCTACGGCAAATTTGACCGCGAGGGCAAAAAGCTGTTTATTGAGCAAATGGAAACCATGATGGATCGGTATCGCATCTTTATGAAGCGCTTCGAGTTATCAGAAGATTTCATGGCACAAATGACAGTAGAACAACTGAAAACACAATTAGGTCAGTTCGGTGTCACCCCGCAACAAATGTTTGATCAAATGCACCTCACTTTAGAACGGATGAAAGCCGAGCTAGAAAAACAAACCTAGTCAATTTGAGATTTTGCGGAAAGTCGGAGCGCCGACTTCCGAAGAGAAGTGCCTGGCGCGGGTTTCCCATGTTGTGGCAACTTCGGGCGTTCCGAACTTTCCAAGACAGATTTTGGATTAATTGGCAATCCAAAATCCAAAATTCAAAGTTATTGTGACTTGGGGCGAGAAAACTGCGAAGGTGCTTTGAAGTTTTCTACTGGTACATTCTTCAATGCCTTTTGCATAAAATCTTTCCAGATAGGAGCGACCATAACACCACCTGTTGCATGGTCAGCTAATTGTCTGTTGTCGTCTCTCCCTACCCAGACAGCAGTTGTTAACTGTGGTACAGTGCCAACAAACCAAATATCTTTTTCTGATGATGTTGTGCCCGTCTTTCCTGCGGCTGGGCGGCCTATAGCAGCACCTTTACCTGTACCTTCAGAGATTACCGATCGCATCACATCGATAATTGCTGCTGATGCCCAAGGATCGAGAACTAGTTGCGGTTTCGGCGTGTTATCTAACAAGACGTTACCACTACTATCAGTAACACGGGCAATTACGGTTGGTGGAGATTGCCAGCCATAATTAGCAAAGGTAGCGTAGGCACTAGCCATTTCCAGAGGGGTGACACCAATTGCCCCAAGTGGCAAGGAAGACACAGGTTCCATTGGACTCATAATTCCCAAGGTACGGCAGGTTTCTATGACTCTATTCATCCCCACAGCCTTACCAATCTTGATCACCGGAATGTTCCGCGATTGGGCTAAAGCTCTGCGGATTGGCATAGCTCCGCTAAAACTGCCATCATAATTTCTGGGAAAGTACCAACCATTACCATCTCGATAGCTAACTGGGGCATCTACCACTGTTGAATCTGGGCCATACTTACCACTAGCAAAAGCAGTATAGTATACAAATGGTTTAAAAGAAGATCCTGGCTGGCGCTGAGATTGAGTTGCACGATTGAACTCACTGGTCTTAGGATCTATACCGCCGACCAATGCTTTGATAAAATGTGTGCGGGGATCAACAGCTACCAGGGCCATTTGATTCTTAGATAATCCCTGATCTAAAAGTGTTTTATGCCACTTCGTAACCGTTTCCTCTGCCATCATTTGGAAGTTGGCATCAACTGTAGTTTGCACCCGCATCCCGCCTTTGAGTAGTGTCTCACGCCCAAACTTCTTAGCCAACTCCTGCGCTACAGTATTGGTTACATAGGGTAGGGCACTACCTTGAAACGATTTGATTCTCCCAAGTTTGATTTCTTGCTTGAGGGCATCGTCGTAGTCTGACTGGCTGATCCAGTTCAATTCCAGCATCCGTCCCAGAACTTCTTTTTGTTTCTGTTTTGCCAGTTTCATGCTCACAAAAGGGCTGAATTCTTCTGGTGCTTGGATTAAACCCGCCATCATTGCCGACTCACCCAAGCTTAAATATTCTGCTGACTTATTAAAATAACTGCGTGCTGCCGTTTGTACACCATAATTGTTATGACCCCAATAAACTTGATTGAGGTACATTTCTAATATTTGGTCTTTATTGAGAATTTGCTCTAAGCGGATTGCTAGCACAGCCTCTGCTAACTTGCGGGTAAAAGCACGCTTGCGAGACAAAAACAGATTTTTGACCAATTGCATAGTCACAGTAGAGCCACCCTCTTTGACTCCACCAGCTACAGCATTAACTACTACAGCCCGTCCAACGCCAACTGGGTTAATACCGTGGTGATCGTAAAAGTGGCTATCTTCACTTGCCAATACCGCCCGTTTTAGATTCGGAGAAATTCTATCTAGGGGTACGACTTCTCGGTTGGCTTCCCCGTGAATACTTGTTAAGAGTTTGCCCTTAACGTCATAAATGTAAGTTGTTTCTGAGGGAAAGAAGTTACGTAGCTGTCTCACATCTGGCAAATTACGGAAACTGATGGCTAAACCAACCAGTCCTCCGGCTACAATGGAACTTGCCAGCATGGTGATTGATAGGAGAGTACCGCCAGTTACCTGACCGACTCCTTTCAAAAACTCAAAACCTGATGAAGCCCGACGCTGTGGCTGTTTATCTTCAAAAGTCCTAGACGACGACACGGCTATTTCACTTCCTCACTTGTAAATTTAACTGTAATTGATTGGGTGAAGCAAGGCGGTTAATTTTTTGCAATTATAGTAGTTTGGCAGATGAGAAAGTGGATAAATTGCAAGTGTTTATAACCAACTTAACTTCTAGTGTGCAAAACATAGCTAATAATGAGTCTTTTAGTATGACACCAGATTTTGCTTGGCTGCGTCGTGGTGTAGTAGAAGTTTTCCCACAATCAGTTGATGTTAACAGCGAAAGTCTAGAAAAGCGCTTACTAACTACAAACCAACCTTTGAGGGTCAAATTTGGGATTGACCCTACAGGTACTGATATTCATCTCGGTCATAGCATACCAGTACGGAAACTGCGAGGTTTTCAAGATGCAGGTCATACAGCAGTTTTAATTATTGGCGATTTTACAGCCCGTATTGGCGATCCAACTGGTAAATCTGAAGTGCGTCGTCAGCTTACAGAAGCAGATGTAGCGCAAAATGCTCAGACTTATCTCGATCAAGTACGTCCTATCTTGGATTTTGACACACCAGGAAGATTAGAGGTGCGCTATAACTCCGAATGGCTCTCTGGGTTAAACTTAGAGAAAATTTTGGAGTTACTCTCCACGATGACGGTAGGGCAGATGTTGGCGAAGGAAGGATTTGCCGATCGCTATAAAAAAGAGAATCCGATTTTTATCCATGAGTTCCTGTACCCGTTAATGCAAGGTTTTGATTCGGTTGCAGTTGAGGCAGATGTGGAATTAGGTGGGACTGATCAGAAATTTAACATTGCTGTAGGCAGAGATTTGCAGCGCCATTTTGGTCAAAAGCCCCAATTTGGGATGCTGTTGCCAATTTTGATTGGCATAGATGGCGTTCAAAAAATGTCTAAGTCTTTAGGTAATTATATCGGATTGTCAGAACACCCAGGACAAAAGTATCAAAAGTTGCAAGGAGTTCCCGATCATTTACTGTCAGAGTATTTTGAACTGTTGACGGATTTACCTTTGGACAAACTGCCAGAAAATCCCCGCGATCGCCAAACACTTCTAGCATGGGAAGTTGTCAAACAGTACCACGGCGAAACCGCAGCCCAAGAGGCAAAAGTTGCAGCCCAAAGCGGCGGCAAGGAAGGTGCTGTTCCAGAATTTTCTCTTTCTTCTGGCGTGCAGCAGTTCCCTACTAAGTTAGCGTATATTCTCAATGTCAGTGGCTTGTGCAAAAGTACAGGGGAAGGAAAGCGAAAAATTCAAGAGGGTGGGGTGCGCTTAGATGGCGATCGCGTTACCGATGTTGATACTACTTTTGCCGATTCTGCTGAGTTACAAGGTAAGGTTTTACAAGTTGGGAAAAATAAGTTTGTGCGTTTAGTGCCTTAAATGGGAAATGGGAAACTGCAAATGAACGCAGAACAACGAATTATAGTGCCTTTGGATGTGTCGGATGAACAAAGTGCGATCGCTCTTGTAGATCAACTTCCACAAGTGGTTTGGTGGAAGGTAGGCTTAGAGTTGTTTACCAGCACTGGCCCGAAAATTCTGCAAGTGTTAAAGTCCAAGCAAAAGCGCATTTTCCTGGATTTAAAGTTTCACGATATCCCTAACACAGTCGCTGGCGCTTGTCGTAGTGCAGCTAGTTACGAGGTGGATTTATTGACAATTCATGCTGCATCTGGTAGAGACGCTCTCAAAGCTGCAACAGAAGCGGCACAGGAAGGGGCTGCAAAAGCAGGTGTAAAACCGCCTAAGTTAATTGCTATTACTTTGTTAACAAGCATTTCTGCTAGGCAGTTGGCGTTTGATTTAAAGATTCCCCTAGAGTTACCAGAATACGCCCTAGAAATGGCACTGCTGGCTCAAGAGGTGGGATTGGATGGGGCAGTTTGTTCACCCCAAGAAGTGGCACAACTACGAGAGACTTGTGGAGATGACTTTTTGTTAGTTTGTCCGGGAGTTAGACCAACTTGGGCTGATATTGGCGATCAAAAGCGATCGCTCACCCCAGCCCAAGCAATTATTGCTGGCGCAGATTATCTAGTGATTGGGCGTCCCATCACCACTGCTACTGAGCCGGAGTTAGCCTGGAAGAGGATTTCTGAGGAGTTAACCACGGTGGCATGAAGCTAAGAGTCAGTGAGAAACTCAGAGTGCAGGGTGTAGGGGAGAACAATCTTGCTTCTTCGCTCAGTCAGAAAAATTATAGTTGGCTTTTAGCTTGTGGCTTCTGGGTTGTAGTATCAAACAGCCTTGCTTACCCAGCATTCTCAATAAACCTCACCCCTAAACCTTATGCGATCGCAGAAAAGGAAAATATCAACACTGGGGCGAGGTCTTTGTGTTCTGAGCAAAATTTAGAAACATTAACTATACAGTTACTGCAAGATTTGCCTAGTTATACCAATCGCGCTAGTCAACGCGCCCGCCGTCTCAGTAGAAGCAGTGATGTTTTCAGTTATATTCTAGTGGCAGGAAGGCCTGAATTTACTCCTCTGCCCCTTAATCTTGAAGAATATAGTGCAGATGCGCCTAAAAGTGATGCATCAGGAGTTGAGCAAGTTTTCTTTACTACCTTGGAGCGGCACTACATAGGAAAGAAAGCGGTAGAATTGCAACAATTCCACTGGCTATTGTTGACTAAAACTAAAAGTGGTTGGCAACTAGTAATGATGTTTTCTCAAGCTGGTTCTCATTTAGAACAGCAGCCACTATCCCCGCCACGTGATAGTAGTAACGGTACTGTTGCCCAAGGGGTTAAAGCTTGGTTACGCGATTGCCAAGCTGGAAGTGTACGACGAATGCGTGCTGTAAAGTTGCCAGATGCGATCGCGAAACTGGGCGATCAGATAATGGACACGAAGAACAAATAACGCTTGCTCATCATATTCTCCAGATAGAGCAAAATTTTGATGATTCCGAATGTCAACCCGAAACGTCACATCTTCGCTATGACCCAAGAATACTAATTGATCTGCACTGACATTGTACTGAGCCAGCACAGTTCGAGCGAGAGTGTTCCAATCTATTTTGCTCTCTATCAATTTCCGATTCAGATACTTATTTCAAACAAAATAAATGGACATCACCCAACTAGCTTGTATCAGTGGAATTTCACCTATATCTTTGGGAAGATTTTGAGGAAAAATAGCTGATAAACAGCTAAAAAAAGCAGACATTATTTAAAAACGCAGACTGGCTTGAATTTAAGCGTTGTAACTCCCGTTTTTTGGCGATAACATGAGGATAAGTTTATTTCAAGCTTCTCAAACCGCCTTTAGCGTCAGTTTTTTTTATGGACATTCAGTTAATCAACATCGGCTTTGGTAACATCGTATCTGCCAACCGAGTAGTTGCCATTGTCAGTCCAGAGTCTGCCCCGATTAAGCGGATTATTACCGATGCACGGGACAGAGGTCAACTGATTGATGCAACTTACGGTCGTCGGACTAGGGCTGTAATTATCACCGATTCCAGCCATGTAATTCTGTCAGCGATTCAGCCGGAAACGGTAGCGAATCGCTTTGTAATTTCCCGCGATCATCAAACTGTAGATAATTGACTAGCAGTAGATTAAAAATCCCACTTCTACTTGCACCATATCGGCAGTACCATGTGAATTAGATAAGTTCTTCTGTCACTCTTGCTACAAATTCTTTAGTCACTAGTGGACTAGACCAAAAACACAAGACTAATGAATAATATGTATTGATTGATTCACAGGTTGAAGGGATGATGCCAGTTTTACCCATCCAAAGTAGTTCTACTACCGAAGAATGTTTACATTTAGGCAGGTTAATTGTTTTAACTGGCCCCAGTGGGGTCGGTAAAGGCACTTTAATGCGATCGCTCCTACAACGTCATCCAGAACTCTATTATTCCGTATCCGTGACGACTCGTTCTCCCCGTCCAGGGGAAATCGATGGCAAAAGTTATTACTTCATCAGCCGCAGTAAGTTTGAACAATTAGTTGCTGAAGCTGAATTTTTAGAATGGGCAGAATTTGCTGGTAACTATTACGGCACCCCCCGTGAAGCTGTACTTAACCAAATTCATTCTGGCAAGTTGGTGGTGCTGGAAATTGAACTAGAAGGGGCAAGACAAATTCGTGCTTCCTTCCCCAGTGCCCTCAGCATTTTTATTTTACCGCCTTCCTTTGATGAATTAGAGAAACGAATCCGCTCTCGTGCCCAAGACTCTGAAGAAGCGATCGCTCGTCGTCTACTCCGCGCCAAAGAAGAAATTCAAGCCGCTGATGAATTTGATATTCAAATCGTTAATGACGATTTTGAAACTGCTTTAAATGACATTGAAACGGTTTTGTTTAAATAAATTAGGAGTTAAGAGTTAGAAGTTATGAATTTAAACTTCTAACTCCTAACTCCTAACTCGTAACTCCTAGTAATTAACCAAATAGACCTTGAATTAGTGCCAAGTTACTAGTCAAAAAGTAAGCAACTACTGCACCACCAATACCACCAATCAAGAAAGAACTGCCGAAGTTGTTCCAGCTTTCTTTAGAGTTAAAAGCATCTGCTGGAGGCTTGGGTACGGTAACACTAGGAAGTGCTTTGGGTGGATTGCTATTGGCATACAGCGATAGGGCGCCGGTAAGAAGAACAACCAGGCCGATGGCTCCTAGTAACCCAGCTAAGTTAGCGTTAGCTGTGTCCCGCAGTGGGCCCAATTTGGCAAAGGGGCCAAATACAAAGTAACCATGAGCCATACCAACTTCCAAACCGCGTCTAGCAGGAGCCAGACCTGGGCGATAGGCAGGTAAATTATTAATGAACCCCTTGATCAAGGGAGAAGAATTAACTGGGGTTTCTAGGTTGCCTAGCTGTGGATCGCCAAATGCGGGAAAAACAACTTCCCGATTTCTAGGATCGCTAGGAAGATTCTTTGATGCATCTACTGCTTGTGCCATATTTTATGTTCAGCCTCTAAATTAAAATGGTGGCATTTTTATATTAATAATAATTGTAGCTAAAGATGTATTTTCGCTAGGAAGTTTAGAAAAATTAATTTAGCTAGTTTTAAAACTGTGAAACTCGCGATCTGTAAACAGTATCACGAGTTTCAAAAAACTATTTTTGCTGTCTATTTTAGTGATAATTCTGCCTAACTAAGCTGAATATATCAACTACACAATATTAGGCAAAAAACAAGACATTGATTCAACGATCCTCAATACCATTTGACACTTATGGCAGTGGGTGGAAAAGTAAGTCGGGGAAAAAGCGGTTGAATTCAATCAAGATACCGGCTGTGATGAACAACCATATCGTAGCGGCTACGGGCGCTGTGGAAATGAATTTAATCAAATAAGATGATTGGTCGCCTTTGTCTGCCATAATTAGTCTCCAAAACGAATGAATTAGTTAAGCTGATTTAGCGTGGGGAAACGGGGATTTCTGAATCCTTAGCTGCTAATTTTCCAGAGAGCAATTCTTGGACTGCTGCTGCTGGCCAAGCAAAGCCTGACGCGATGATGGGTAGTGCCAAACCAAGATCGATTTGGATTTCTTTTAGTTCAGTGTCAGATTCCTTTTTGATTGCTTGCAAATAGGCACGACCTACCCAACCAATCCAACCAGCAATATATAGAAACAGAATGCTAGGGATTAGGAAGTCACCAGCATGATCTAGACGACCATCAACAATCAAGTGGGGATACCCCTCAGGACCACACAGTTCTTGAGAATAACGCTCAAATCGCTTTTTCCCTGATTGGGGATCAGCGGTGGTGTTACGGGCATTAGCTGCTAGCTCTTGAAAAGCGGGATTGTCTTTGCACGGTGTCAAATTAGCCCCTAAAGCCTGTGCTGGGGGGGCAAAGTTGAACCAAAGACAGATCGCTAACATCAAAGCAAACAATCGTCGCATAGAGTTGTTTCCTTTTATTACAAAACAAGAAGTTTTTTGTACAAAACGAAGCGGCTTGTACAGTTGTTTATTTGCATAACTAGGAAGTCATCATACTCTTGGGTGGGAACCGAGTAAAGTTTAAGTAAATAAAAGTTAAAGCTTCTCAACCAAAATAGAGTGTTGACTGCCCAGGAAGAAGTGCCAACTATAAGAATTGTTGTTGTAGGGTAGTAAAGAAGCAAGATTTTCTCTATCACTCAGGACTCCAGACTCAGCACCCAGCACTGATTACTCTCAATGACAACCGTTTTAGCAATAGAAACCAGCTGTGATGAAACTGCCGTCGCAATTGTTAACAATCGTAAAGTTTGCAGCAGTATCGTAGCCTCGCAAATTCCAGTCCATCAGCAATATGGCGGGGTAGTGCCAGAAGTCGCGTCTCGCCAGCACTTGGAAACGATAAATGTTGCGATCGCACAAGCCTTTGAGCAAGCCCAACTAGACTGGGGAAAAATTGACGCAATTGCCGCCACTTGTGCCCCTGGACTTGTAGGAGCGCTATTGGTGGGGCTAACTGCTGCCAAAACTCTGGCAATGGTACACAACAAGCCATTTTTGGGAGTTCATCACCTCGAAGGTCACATTTACGCAACTTACTTGAGCGAATCAACTTTAAATCCCCCTTTTCTTAGTTTATTAGTTTCAGGCGGACATACAAGCTTGATTTATGTCAAAGATTGTGGTATTTACGAAACCCTGGGACAAACTCGTGATGATGCAGCGGGTGAAGCCTTTGATAAAGTGGCGCGATTGTTAAAGCTAGGTTATCCCGGTGGGCCAGTAATTGACAAGTTGGCACAACAGGGAAATCCTCAAGCCTTTGCTTTACCAGAAGGAAAAGTTTCTCTACCCGGTGGGGGATTTCATCGTTATGATGCAAGCTTTAGTGGGTTAAAAACGGCTGTCTTACGTTTAGTACAGCAGTTAGAAAAAGATGGTGGACAAGTGCCAGTGGCAGATGTAGCAGCTAGCTTTCAGGATACCGTAGCGCGATCGCTGACCAAAAGAGCGATCGCCTGTGCCCTAGACTATGGTCTAGACACAATTGCTATTGGTGGCGGTGTAGCAGCTAATAGCGGCTTGAGAAAAAACCTCCAAGCCGCAGCCATTAAACACAACCTACGTGTCCTATTCCCTCCTCTAAAATTCTGTACCGATAACGCCGCCATGATTGGCTGTGCCGCAGCTGACCATCTATCCCGTGGTCATACATCGCCCCTCACACTAGGCGTTGAGTCTAGGTTAGCGCTTACCCAGGTGATGAAGTTGTATCAACCTATTGAGTAGTCATTTGTCATTTGTAACCACCAATGACCAATGACCCTCAAGAGTATTGACTAATGATTACTCTACATAGATAGCAGGGCGTTTTGCCCAATACCCAATGACTAATGACTAATGACTAATGACTTATGACTAGTGACTAATGACTAATGACTAATGACTAATGACTATCGATCGAATGAGATCAGCCACAGCATCCGGCTGTTCCAACATAGCCAGATGTCCGCAATTAGGAATTTCCAGAACATTGTCACCACAGTATTGGAACAGTCTGTGAAAGCTAGCTAAATGGCGTACATACTTGGGTTCCATAACCTTGTCTTCTGCGCCAGCCAAAAAATAAACTGGCTGCTTCAGTTGGGATACTAGCTCAGGTAAACGATTGATTTCTTCTTGCGTTGTGGAGTCTAACAGAGTTCCCAGAGCCGCTTCTGGGTCAGCCACGACAAAATCTATTACCCGCTGACGTGCCCAGTAGCGCTCCAAAGGACGAGCCACACTGGCTCTGGTAAACAGTAAATCAATCAAAGGCACTTGAGAAAGCCAGCGCGGACGGACTTGCAAAAATTTCTGACCCGCCGAGCGAAACTGCTCAAAGGCTTCTTTGAGGTAAATACCACCGCCAGCGTTGATACAGATAACTCCCTTAACGCACTCAGGTATTTGATCTGCTCCCCAAAGAGCTATCGTTCCACCCAACGAGTGACCAATTAGCCAAGCACTGGTAATATTCAGCTGTTTCAGAAGAACTGCTAAATCCTGAGCATAGGCAGCAGGAGTATAAAGAGAATCGAAAGGTGAGCTAACCATACTACTGGAGATGGGCGTCAGGCTCAGAGACGTTTGTGCTCGACTAAAATCAGTTTTCACCTGGGATTGCGATTCACCAAAACCCCGCAAATCATAGGAAAGGCACTGCAAATCATCTGATAGGCGGGAAATCACAGGTTGCCAATATCCACGGCTATTAAGCCAACCGTGGATAAATACTAAAGCATGGGGGCAGGAAGTGGGAGCCGTTAGCTCGTATGCGTGTGGAACGCCCAAGATTTCGATAGTTGCCATACTTATATCGTACCCTTAAGGGTGGGTGCGACTAAATACGGAGTGCAAAGAGTTAGAAGTTAGGAATGAAGAGTTGTTAATTTTTAACTCATAACTCATAACTCCTCACTTTTTTCATTTACCCAGCAACCTCTGTCGCACTCCTTCAGCAATTTTGTGACCGAGATATTCAGGAATTAAACTTTCATTCGGCCCCAACAAGTAGAGAATTAACCGTGTACGTCCGCGCCAAACCAGTAAATTGGCATTGACTACCAGAAGGTCTTCCTGCCAGATGGCGTACATTACTTTGTAGAATAATCCTGGTTGATTATCGGCTTCAATCACTAGGGCAGGGAGATGAAAGACTGGATCGACATAGAACTCAGTTTGTACCTGCTCTAAGCCAGTGTCAAGATTGAATTCTACTGCCAGCATCTCTTCTACCTCAAACCGACCTCCTAAAGCCTCGCGAATGGCGCGACAGACATTTTCTGCGGTTTTCTCGGTCAAGGCTTTACTACCACGAGATACCAACAGTTTGATAAAAACTAACATCGGTGGACGGATCTGACCGTATAGACTCAGACCGTGGATAGTCAACCCATAAGCTGCTAGTACACCAAAAATATCACTGAGGAGAAAAGACTGGTTACGGTAAGCAAAATGCAGGGCACTTTTGCTACCTTCCGGTTTCAGCTCAATCACAGCACGTCTAGTTTTATAGAGACGGTAGGCTAGCCGCAAATTTTGCAGTTGAATTTCACTGCTGACGAATTGCTCATAAAACTGGGGAAACGCTCGGTTAAAGCGCTTTAGGAGTTCCAGTGTCGAAGATTTTAAACCAGAAGCCATTGTTAAGGGTAAGACTCGCTTGCTTTCGTCACCTGGGGACTGGGTTGTTGGGGATGGTGGGGCCCCCTCTGGGGATAAGGGGTAATGGGGATTGGCGAGGCAGAGGGCAGAGCAGTAAGAGAAGAATAATAATGCCCAATCCTTTGTATACAATACACTCCTAAGCTAACGTGCATTTTAGCTCTATACGAGCAATTGCCAGGATTCGGTTTTTCCATTTTGAATTTTGAATTTTCAATTGTTTCTATCCTTCCCTTTTGGTGAATTTCTCCTAGCCTTTACAACAAAATGCTAAAGTTGAAAATGATTGGTGTGAAACACGCTTTAACTGGCTCTTCGCATTGCAAATCCCGAAAACAACCGAAAAACTTTGAGTGTAAGGGGTAGCAAATGGGGGTAGCTATGTTAAACGTGAATCAACACTCCTAAGAGTGGAAACCAATTCAGTTATACTACCCGAACCACGTTGGCATGGGTTTTTGGAAAACTTGGTTTAGTACTCCTGAATCTGTAGCGACAACTAGGACAAACCCCTTTGAAGAGCATACAGCTGAAACTGCGGGCAACTCCAGCCCCGGTAGCATTGGCGAAGCTTCTTCAAAGGAGGCTCGGATCGTCTTCAGCACGGAACGAGACATTGACCTATATGAGCTAGAAGAACTCTGTGATGCAGTTGGTTGGTCGCGTCGTCCTCTAAGAAAAGTTAAAAAAGCTATTGAGCATAGTTTTCTCGTTGCCTCAATGTGGCAGGTGAGAGGAAACCAAAAGCGGCTCATTGGTTTTGCCCGTGCTACCTCAGATCACGCGTTTAATGCCACTATTTGGGATGTGGTGGTTCACCCAGACTTTCAAAGTCAAGGATTGGGCAAGGCGCTGATGAAATACGTTCTCAAAAAACTTAGGAGTGAAGAAATTAGTAATGTCACTCTGTTCGCCGACCCCCATGTTGTAGATTTCTACCGCACTATGGGGTTTATGGCTGATCCAGAAGGCATCAAAGGCATGTTCTGGTATCCTCACTAGCGCTAAATCCAAATAAAACCCGATTCGCACAATAAAATCAGGTATAGTAGTACAAATCTATTATTTTAATTTGGTTTGGCAAGGTTTAGCCGACCGAAGGAGCAAGTATATCTCTTGTAAAACTAAGTCGGCAGAAAAACCTTTATCAGTGTAAGGATGTAATCTAGCTCGTCTTTGCAGAAGATAAAAGATATTAGGCATAAGCCGTGTTATCTGATATAATCAAATTAATGCTTGTGTAAAAGCGCGATCGCTTTGATGGGGAGTTAAAATCAAACCAAAAAAGTCGATAAAGATAACGGGATGTAGCGCAGCTTGGTAGCGCGCCTGCTTTGGGAGCAGGATGCCGCAGGTTCAAATCCTGTCATCCCGATTTAATTAATATAGTTAAGAGTTAAGCTGGACTAAAGAGGTTTCTTTTGCTAGTGTGTGCAGTCTAATTGCATATTTTTAGGGAGAAGATCAATTAGGCTGTTCTGCTGTGGTGTTAGCTGTTAAAACCTAACAGGCAAATTTACTCCTGACACTGAGATTTATATAGATTTGAGAAGATGTTAAACCAATCTCAGATGGAACGATTAATTAAGTAATACCGTCACCGATATGAGAAAAAGCCGATAGAATGGCATTTATCATCTCCAAGGCTAGAGATGATGGAGAGGCTTTTCACTGATTGAGAAGACATATAATATGCATCTACGGCGTTTCGCAGTGAATAGCGAAGCGAAATCGAGAAAAACACAACGTTAGCACAGCCAATTTGTGAAAACGATACTATAGCAACTCTAAGTAGTTGGGGAATATTGGATTTTGACCGTTGATGCTTAACACTCAACCTCAACGCGCACAATGAATTTTTCACAACTGAAATAGATTGCTATATAACTAAAGCTAGTTGGTGCTGTGCAAATCCAACCATTTGTTTAATTTAATTGGACTATTGATGCGAGGAGCAATCATGAAATCATTTATTCGCTTAGGCGCAACATTGGGTATAGCTGGCAGTGTATTTTTAACGGGGCTTTCAGGAATAGGCAATCTCCCTGGAATAGGTAATCTAGAGGCGATCGCTCTGCCACAAGATCAGGTAGTGAAAAAGCTCCAAGAAGTACCTGTATTCACACTTACCAATCCTAAAGGCGAATTCGTAGTTCTTTCGAGAAACAACGCATCTAAGCCAATCTCGCAAGTGGGATTTTTTATTAGCAAGCAAGATGCTCAAAAATTCCTTGACAATCGGCTCAAAAAAGAAAATCCCCAGTTGGCAAGCACCCTACAGGTTAGACCTTTGTCCCTGGCAGACTACTATAAAATAGTGCAAGAAAGCAAAAAGAAACCAGACTCTGTAATTTATACTTTAGTACCGACGCAACAACAGGTAGCTTCAGCAACAAGTATGCTGAATCAAAATGGTAAAAAAGGGGAGCAATTCAATGGTATTCCCTTATTTGTACCCAAATTTAAGAAAGATAATAGCTATCTGACTATTCCCGTTGCCAAAGGCAACGAGCGGTACATCCCTTTCTTTTTTGAGAAAGAGCAAGCAGTAGCTCTGTTAGATGAATTCAAAAAAGCCGTGCCAAAGGAAGCAGACAACACTGAAATTCAGGTGGTGGATTTGTACGGTGTTATGGAAGCTCTCAATAGCAGCACCGATCCTAGTATCAATAAAATTGTTCTGTATCCATCACGCGAGTCGATCAATTTTATTCGCTCCCTGGCACCGAATCAATCACCAGCTGCCAAGCCTGCTGCCCCCGCTCCCAAAAAATAACGGTTATGCGCTCCAAGGTTGAGGTATGGGGGAGAAACATCTGATAGTTTCTGGTTTACAACTTTGGCAGTGGCGAAATACAGCTCTTAAAGCAGCGATCGCCACTGATGTCCCACCAAGGGAGGTAGATTGGCTACTCCTCGAAGTTGCTGGGTTAGACCGCTTGGCACTGCGTTTGGAGTCTTTTAAAAACTGGCCGCAAATTCAACTGCAATTGCCTCTAGAAGAGTTAGACCAACTGTGGCAGAGGCGATTAAATGACCGCTTACCAGTGCAGTATATTGCGGGAGTTACAACTTGGCGTCAGTTTAAAATTGCGGTGTCGAGTGCGGTTTTGATTCCTAGACCAGAGACAGAGTGTTTAATTGATTTAGCTGAAGCATCTGCTAGTGATGTGTCACGACACTGGGCGGATTTAGGGACTGGGAGTGGAGCGATCGCACTGGGATTAGCAGATATCTTGCCAAAAGCAACAATTCATGCAGTTGATTACAGTTTAGAAGCTCTGGCGATCGCTCAAGCCAACGCCGATAATTTGGGTCTTGCTGACCACATTCGATTTTATCAAGGTTCCTGGTGGGAGCCACTGGCATTGTTAAAAGGTCAGTTCAGTGGTATGGTATCGAACCCTCCTTACATCCCCACCAGCACCTTACCTACTTTGCAACCGGAAGTAGTTAACCATGAACCGCATCTAGCTCTCGATGGTGGCGCTGATGGCTTAGATTGCATTCGCCATTTGATAGAAATCTCCCCCAGTTATTTGCGATCGGGTGGAGTGTGGCTGGTTGAGATGATGGCAGGACAGGCTGATGCAGTGCGAGAACTTTTGCAAAATCAAGGTAGCTATTGTAAAATTCAAATTCACGCTGATTTAGCTGGAATTGAACGCTTTGCCCTGGCCTATAAAAGTTAGGAAATAGGGCATGGGGCATGGCGCATAGGGAATAGGAAAAATGCCCCATACCCGACTCCATAAAAATGACCCAAGTTTCCCTTACAAATCTAATAGATGGCGCACGCGCTGGCTTTTTAGTGAGCTTTCCCACGGATACCGTGCCTGCACTTGCAGCCATACCTGAAAAAGCAGCATTAATTTTTGCGGCAAAGCAACGCAGTCAAGATAAACCTTTGATTTTGATGGCTGCTAGTGCTGAAGATTTGTGGCTGTATGTCAAAGGTAGTGAGAATGAGTATAAAGTTTGGCGAGAACTAGCAGATAAATATTGGCCAGGAGGGCTGACATTAGTTTTGCCAGCGAGTCAACGCCTGCCAAAAGTAATGAATCCCATTGATCCGACAACAATTGGTATCCGAGTCCCTAAGAGTGCGATCGCTCAAACTATTTTGGCGCAAACAGGCCCTCTTGCTACCACTAGCGCTAATTTTTCTGGTCAGCCACCTTTGCAAAAGATGGCAGAAATTGAGACTCAGTTTCCCGAAGTTTTGACTCTAGCAACGACAGAATACCAGGCTGAAACGCTGGGGATGGGTGTACCTTCCACCGTTGCTAAATGGACAGGGATAAATTGGCAGATTTTGCGGCAAGGTGCGATCAAGTTAGAGATTTCGAGCGATAACCAGATATAGATAGCTATAATGTTGTTTCCCTGATTTTAACAACAGAGAAATCTGGAACTTTAGTTTGCGCTGTTGTGATCAATTAACAAGTTAATAATTGCCAGATTATGAATTGGAGCAACTGGATATATCTAGGAGCAGGAATAGCACTAGGTATGGTTTTTGGTCGGTTATTTGTGCGCTCGTCAAATGTTTCATCTAGCTCATCCCCAGTAGCGCCATTAGCTCAACAAGATATGCCACCAATATCGCAACAGCTACAGCAAACGCAGCTGGCATACCAAATGGCAAGGGAGATGAGCCAGTTTAAAGCTGGTTTTTTAGCGCGGACTACCCATGAATTGCGATCGCCCCTGAATGGTCTAATTGGCTTGCATCAGTTAATTTTGTCCGATTTGTGTGAAGATCCAGCTGAAGAACGAGAATTTATTGCCCAAGCTCACGAGCGAACGCTGAAACTGCTGAAGCTGATGGATGAAATTCTCACCGTTGCTAGAACTGAACATGGTACCAATAAATTAGATATTCAGCCCAGACCCTTAGCCCAAATTTTGGAGGAGGTTCATAATTTAACTTATATGCTGGCGGCAAATCGCAACTTTCCCTTGCAATTGTTACCTGCCGATCCAGAAATTTATGTTTTGGCAGATCACCTCTGGCTCCGCCAAATATTGATAAGTTTAATAGACACTGCCATTACTCAGATGGAGGAAGGCAGCATCTATATTTCCAGCAGCAGCCTATCTACAAATAATTTTGTAACCATTTGGCTGGATTTCCCAACCCATACCATACCCTGGAGCGAGCCGATTGATTTGATCAAATCTGAAGATCAGCCGACCCAAATTGACCAAAAAAACGCTCCTCTTTCCCCAGGAATGAGGCTATTAATCAATCAAACTTTGGTGGAAGTTATGGGAGGAAAGTTAGAAATCCTGCCCTCGACCATTGCTCATAATCCACCTCAGCACCTTACTAGACTACAAATTTCTATCCCCCTAGTGATTCCTGAAGCTGAACTTCTGTAGCAGGAACCAAAGCACGGTTAGCTTGGTTATATAACACCATCGTAGTAGTGGTGTTTGGTTGAAAACCAATCTTTTTGTAGAAACCCTGCTCGTGAGTAGTCATCAGGTAAACACGCTCAACCCACCTCATGCGGGGATGACTCAAAACGGTTTCTACTAAATTGCTTCCCAACCCACTACTTTGATATTTGGGATGAATGACAACATCCCAAATTGTGGCGCGATATATGCCATCAGATGTTGCTCTCGCAAAGCCAATGAGTCGATCGCTATCCCAGACGGAAATCACTGGCTCACTGTTGGCAATGGCTATACCTAAATCCTCAATACTCCGTCCCTTTGCCCAAAAAGCTGAAACGTTTAACAGTTCTTGGAGTTGGTAAAGGTCAATTTCAGACTTGCGATCGCTAAATTGAATCTGAAGATTGTTCATGTATGGCATCCACTTTTGGCAGTATCTTTGTATAGTTAAGTCATATTTTGCTAGAAATTGCAGTACGTGTATATGTATATGCAACGATTTAATCACAAATCCACTTCCACAGAGGATGAGTTCGCCCCTGCTGACGTATCCGATAAACTTGTTTTTCTAAACGTTGTTTTTCCTGCTGTGGTAGTCCGAGTAGAATATTCCGACTTTGCCAAACTAAAACAGCAGCGGTCATCCCAATACAAAAGGCTAGACCGAAGGTAGACAATGGATGGTAGAAGAGTCCAAATCTTACTGCCACCCAGGTAAAATATTGTTGCCACAGAGAAATTTCTGTATGTAGACCCCACAAGGAGACAGGCGCAACAGTCAGCCATAGACAGCCCACAAATAGCCACCTGCCATATACTGTCAGCTGATGTAGCCTTTGTACTTGTTGAGCAAACGATGGATCGGATTTCTCAGAGTCTGGGACAGTAGTTAATGGTTCTTCCGGTTGATCCATAGAGGAATAAAATTGCAAAACATGGGTGAGCAATTCAAAATGCTTTCACCCAATTGTGAAATATACACAAGTTTAACTATCCTGGGAACTCGCAGATGTATCAATTGAATCAGCGTTGTCTAACACCTGGGATTCCCCTTTCCGCTCTCGCCACCAAGTTAGAAGAGTACTGGCGATGAAAATACTCGAATAAGCTCCCATTGTGAAGCCAATAATCAAAGCGAGGGAAAAGTTTTTCAGTGTTTCTCCGCCAAATAGAAAGATTGCAGACAATGTCAGTAATACGGTTAAGGTAGTGTTGATCGATCTTGTCAATGTTTGGTTAACCGCATCATCGACAATTTCGGCAATCGGCTGTTCGGGATGGATTTTTATGGTTTCCCGAATGCGATCGTAAATTACCACTGTATCGTTGACTGAGAAACCTGTGATAGTAAGTAAGGCGACAATAAAAAGGCTATCTACTTCGATGCCCGCCACCAAACCCAAAAATGAAAAAGCCCCTACTGTGATCAAGATATCGTGGAGTAGGGCAACGATCGCAAATACAGCATAATCTAACTGGAAGCGGAAGCTCATGTAGATAGTAATACCGATGAAGGAAACTATCAGAGCTAATAGCCCAGATGTAAACAGTTCTTTTCCTAAGGTGGGCCCAACGGAGTCAATCTGGTTCTTTTGCGGGTCAAAAACGCCGATTTCTTCGCTCAAAGCGTTTTGTAACTTGGTACGTTGATCGACACTCAAATCTTTTGACCGAATTAATACACCATTTTCTACACCATTTTCTGAGACAAGTTGGATGCTACTGTCACCTAATCCCTGTGCTTTTGCTACTTCCCGGACAGCGTTGATATCAATTGGTTTGTCGCAGTTACCGGCTTTGGTGCAATCTCGGACAAACTGCAACCGCGTACCACCAATAAAATCTAAACCGGGACGTAAGGGGGAACGAATACTGGGTTGTTGCCAAGAAATCACCATTGAGATGATACCAGCGAGGATGATCGCGGCAGAAATACTCCACCAAAGCGATCGCGATTTGTTAATACTCAGTTTCATGGAGTCACCTCTGCCTTATTCGATGCTGGCAGGTTTGGACAAAAAAGTTCTGTCTTCCGCAAGGAGGGAATTGAAATTGCCAAAAACAGCAATGTCCGACTACAGGTAATTGCGGTAAACATACTCACAGCCACCCCCAAAGCTAAGGTAAGAGCAAAGCCTTTAACTAAACCAGACCCTAGCCAAAATAGAGCAGCACAAGCAATCCATGTAGTGACGTTGCTATCTAAAATACTAGAAAATGCTCGGTAAAAACCAGATTCTACTGAACGATACAGGGATTTACCAGCCCGTAATTCTTCCCGCGTCCGTTCAAAAATTAGCACGTTGGCATCAACTGCCATCCCAATACTGAGAATGAAACCAGCAATTCCCGGCAAAGTCAGGGTGACGCCCAATAAAGCGAATGTTGACCAAGTTAAAAGGGAATAGATCACTAGTGATACATCGGCAATCAATCCTGGTAGTCGATAGTAAACCACCATGAATATTAATACTAAAGTCAAACCACCGACTCCAGCATAAATACTACTTTGAATGCTATCTCTACCCAAGGTTGCTCCGACTGTCCGCCTTTCTGCGATTTCTACTGGTACAGGTAATGCACCACCGCGTAACTGCACGCCTAAGTCATTGGCTTCTTGTGCGGTAAACCTTCCTGTAATCACGGCAGAGCCACCAGTAATACCAGTTGCGGCAAATTCTATACCCACGCTAGGAGCGCTGATCAGTTCATTGTCTAGAAAAACACCAATGCTACGCCCAGTACCAGCGAGCTTTTTCGTTAAATCGGCAAACAGTTCACCACCCTTTTGGTCGAAGCGAATGCCAACATGCCAGTTGTTACCTTGAGTGGGTTCACCGTATGCATCCTTGAGGTATTTGCCAATTAGCGGTGGATTGGTGCTTTCATACAATTCTGCGATCGCTTGATTACTTTTCTGCAAATCTTCTTGATTTTTGACAATTGCTGCTTTGTCGGTACTCTTTCTTAACTCTTCTTGCTTGGCTTTCAATTCGGCTCTAGATGCTTGGAAAGCAAGCAGTTGGGTTTCTGTATTCGCTTTTTGGGTACGAAATTCTAACTGCGCCGTACCCCCTAACACCCGTTCAGCTTGCTCTGGATCATTAACTCCTGGTAGTTGCACCAATATTTTATCTGCACCGACTGTTTGGATAACTGGCTCAGAAACACCCAGACCATTAATCCGGCCTTCGACAACTTTCTTCACACCTTCCAATTCTCGGTCGGTGATTTTGGGAATATCCGCTGATGGTTTCACCTGAATTGTGAGCTGTGAACCTCCGCGCAAGTCCAGTCCAAGGGGTATCGGAATTGTGGCAATCACCGTAATAGCGGCGATTATCAGAACTAAAATCAAAATTAATAGCGATCGCTGTCTTTGCATACCATAACTCGCAACTGACAAACGCTATAATAGCGCTCTTTTATGGAGTTATGAGCAAGTATTGGGGACTGGGGATCGGGGATTGGGCATTCGGCATTGGTTATTCGCCTTGTACCCAGTCCCCAGTCACCAGTTCCCAATCCCTAGACTCGCAAAGCTACCATTTTTTCCACAGCTTCTACGATTTGCTCTGGTTGAATGATTGTCAGTCGTTCCAGATTGCCGTTATAGGGTGTGGGAATATCTTGAGAAGAAAGTCGTAGTACTGGCGCATCCAATTCATCGAATAAGCGATCGTTTATTGAGGCGATGACTTCTGCTCCAATCCCCGCTGTTCGCATGGATTCTTCCACAACAATGACTTTATGGGTTTTACGTATTGATGCACCAATGGTATCAAAATCTAATGGTTTGAGGGATATAAGGTCGATAACTTCTGGATCGTAACCTTGTTTTTCAAGTGTTTTTACCGCTTGTAGCACATGATGCCGCATCCGAGAATAAGTGATAATTGTGACATCTTTCCCTTGACGCACAACTTCGGCTTTATCTAAGGGTAGTAAATATTCTTCTTCTGGTAAATCTTCTTTCAAGTTGTAAAGTAAAACGTGTTCAAAGAACAATACCGGGTTATCATCGCGGATTGCGGATTTTAGTAGTCCTTTGGCGTTTCTTGGTGTGGAACAGGCAACAATCTTCAACCCTGGCACAGCTTGGAAATAAGTTTCTAGTCGCTGGGAATGTTCTGCCCCTAACTGCCGTCCCACACCTCCAGGGCCGCGAATTACCATCGGAATTTTAAAGTTACCGCCAGAAGTATAGCGGAGCATCCCAGCGTTGTTGGATATTTGATTGAAGGCGAGCAGTAAAAAGCCCATGTTCATGCCTTCAATGATGGGACGTAACCCAGTCATTGCGGCTCCCACAGCCATCCCAGTAAAGCTATTTTCAGCAATGGGGGTGTCTAGAATGCGGAGTTCGCCATATTTTTGGTACAGGTCTTTGGTAACTTTATAGGAACCGCCGTAGTGTCCGACATCTTCACCGAGAACGAATACGCTGGAGTCACGCGCCATTTCTTCATCAATGGCTTCCCGTAAGGCGTTGAAGAATAGTGTTTCTGCCATTTAGACCTTTTAGTACGATTATAGTTTTAGAATTTTATCGTGCTGCTGTCGCAAATACGGTGAGCGATCGCACTAGTTAGAGATTGGGTTGTTTAAACGAACCGCCCCAAGTATAGAGCGAGTAATTGCCATAACTATATCAAAGCTATTTAATTTAGATGTTATCGGTTTTATGAGCTTGATGAGCGATCGCCTCTCACTCTGGCAAACGAGAGAATCCTCTATTTATGTACTATAACGTTGACAATATACGAAAAATGTGCTTCAGAAACTCCTAGAAATCAACCCTTTCGTAGGACAGGCAAGATGCGTGTCCTACAAAATTCAAATCGCCAAGGTTGTATTGATTGATGAGACTCTCAATTTCTTTTTTGAGGGTGGCGGCTTGAGTTTCTCTATTACTGGGTAGCTCTTGCAAAAGTTTAGCTCTGGCATCAAGTTTCTGCCGCAAGCTGCGTAACTGTTCATAAATATGAGTCAATCAGGGTTATAGTAAGCGTCTGAAACGACTAAATACCATAATTCACATTATGCTTAATTTGTATAGTGCGATGGAACCGTCACGACTGGAAGTATTTGGCAATTTTTAAAATTAGAACGGCAATCTATCCAGATAGACTTAAGTGAATATTATCTTAAAGATGTCAATAAAATTTTAGGAATCTTAGCTAGTGGTATACGCTGAAAAAATTATTATGAAGTAGCGATCGCCATCCCTAAAACACCCGCTCAAAAGGTTTTTTTCGATAACGCCGATAAATATCAAAATCACTGTCCAAAGTAGCGATCGCAGCAATATCTAAGCGTTCCGAAATGACGATCAAAGATAAATCTGCAAAATCCCCTGGTAAATCTCTGTACTGAGTATTCAACTCAGCAATACGCGAAAAATCTTGCGGCAATAGTTGCTCACACTCATAGAGTTGTTTAGCAACATCTAGAAGAAACTCGTTTTGTGTACGCCAATCTAAGTTCAGCAACCACACCACTTCTGTAATACAAATGGGCGTAGTCACTAATCTAGAAGTACAGTTCTCAAAGAAGCTACGCACTTGTTGGTGATACTTATCTCTAGCGCTGTAGTACGCAAACAAAAACCCGCTATCCGCGAGTATAAGCGGATAGTAGGTCATGGATGGCGCTTATTAAGATATTTGGCGATCGCTTTCTTACGGTTTGAGCGTTCTGATAAATCCGTTGGTGCATCTTGTAGCAGATGTTCAGGGTGTCCACCCCGCCTCTCTACCAAAGTTTTACCCGCTTGTAAGGTTAGCCAGCGTTCAGCAATCAAGCGTCGGATCAACTCGCTCTTGTCCGTTTGCTCGTGAGCCAAGATATCAGCTAGCTGCCGTTCTGTTTCTTCGTCCAGCCTGACACTGAGCATAACTTTTCTCGTCCTTGCAATACGCGTATGACAAGTATAACGCGGATTAGTTAATTTTTTTTGAATTTCGCACCAGCCAAACCCAAAATACAAAAATCTCACACCCAAACACCAAAACACAACTCTGCGTCTTCGCGCCTCTGCGTGAGATTTCCCACTAAATTAGTATTCAATATGCCTAGCCTACTTTAACCATCGTGCCGCATCTTTGGCATGATAAGTCAAAATCAAGTCTGCACCAGCCCGTTTAAATCCAGTTAAAGTTTCCATAACCACGCGCTCTTCATCAATCCAACCATTAAGAGCCGCAGCTTTCACCATCGCATACTCACCAGAAACATTGTAGGCTGCAACTGGTAAGTTACTCGCTTCCTTCACCCGCCAAATAATATCCATATATGCCAAGGCTGGCTTAACCATCAGCATATCAGCACCTTCAGCGATATCCAATTCAATTTCTTTAATTGCTTCGCGGGAGTTACCTGGGTCCATTTGGTAAGTTCTTCTGTCCCCAAATTGCGGCGTCGAGTCTGCTGCATCCCGAAATGGGCCATAATAACCCGAAGCATATTTAGCAGCATAAGACAAGATCGGTGTATCTTGAAATCCGGCTTCATCTAAACCTTGACGAATTGCTTGCACAAACCCATCCATCATCCCAGAAGGCGCGATGATATCGGCACCAGCTTTTGCTTGAGAAACCGCTGTTTTCTTCAACAATTCCAGAGTTGGGTCATTTAGAACTCGTCCTGTTAAATCACCAACTTGTAGATAACCACAATGACCGTGGCTGGTGTATTCACACAAACAAGTATCGGCAATTACAATCAAATCTGGCACTGCTGCTTTTACCGCCGTCGCCGCTTTTTGGACAATTCCGCAATCATGCCAAGCGCCAGTAGCATCCACATCTTTATCAGCCGGAATCCCAAATAAAATAATAGAAGGAATTCCTAAGTCATAAACTTCTTTTGCTTCTTCAACAATTTTATCTACCGAAAGTTGGTAAACTCCGGGCATGGATTTCACCTCATTAGCGATTCCCTCACCTGGTACGGCAAATAATGGATAGATTAAATCGCTTGTTGTTAAAACAGTTTCACGAACCATCCGACGCAGTTGAGGATGGGTACGCAGACGACGGGGGCGGTGTGTAGGAAACATAAAATTTTATGAAGAAAAACAACGCAAATGGACACAAAATAAAGCGTCACAAAAGCAGGCTAAAATTTTCCTGCCGTCAGACAGACTACAAACAGTGCTTAACTGTCCTTTGCCCTACTCTTAATCAAGTTGTGGGGCAATTTTGTATTCTACAGCTTGGTTGCACCTATCCGACGGACTGGAAAAAAAACAACATAGTAAGCAATTCAAAATTCCAAATGATGCTCTCTACGAGACGCTAAAAGTGAACGTGGACTCGCTAACAAAATTCCAAATGATAAGACCGTCTGTTGAGAAAATCCTGGCGATTGGGTGTGTGCAAATTCAAGGCTCAACAGCTTAATCTGACATTTACCAATGCTCAATACCCAATCCTCATAAATCGGTGCTAGAAAACTCGGAAAATATAGGGATAGCGGAAGGGTATATCAGGATTGCTGAAAACTCCGATGAGTGCCCAAATTGTTAATCCCCAGTGTAACAAATACCCGATACCGGCTAGTGGCCCCAGTAATAATAGAGGTAACACTAACCAACCGAATAGAAAAAACAGCGCTCCCAGAATCGCTCCATAAAGCCAGACATTAAAGTGGAAATTGATGGATTCTCTAGCGTTTTCTTTAACAACAAGATCATCAGATACGAGCAGTATGACAATAGGTATACTTACAGATACCAGTGTCGTGCTAAAAAAAATGGCTCCATGCGACAAGGCAGATAGAAGCTTTCGCTTGTCTGTGTCGTACATTCCTTTCTCCTATTTAGTCATATTGTTGGTTATATTACGACCCTATCACGAGCATCGTTGTCTTAAGATTAAAAGACTTGCCAGAGTCAAAAAAAATTAAGCTAGCTGACAAACAAATACACTTATGTCTACTGAACTTCAGTCTGAACTTATTCAAGCAGTTGAACTTCGCCGCAACTTTGCGATTATATCTCACCCTGATGCGGGTAAAACTACACTAACAGAAAAGCTACTTCTGTACGGAGGTGCAATTCACGAAGCTGGAGCAGTTAAGGCCCGACGGGCACAGCGTAAGGCTACCTCTGACTGGATGGCGATGGAACAACAACGGGGTATTTCCATTACCTCGACAGTGTTGCAATTTGAATACCGCAACTGTCAAATAAATTTATTAGACACCCCTGGGCACCAAGATTTCAGTGAAGATACTTATCGGACACTTGCCGCCGCCGATAATGCAGTGATGCTGATTGATGCGGCAAAAGGTTTGGAACCCCAAACCCGTAAATTGTTTGAAGTGTGTAAGTTGCGGGGTATCCCAATTTTTACATTTATCAACAAGCTCGATCGCCCAGGAAGAGAACCTCTGGAACTGTTGGATGAAATTGAGCAAGAACTGGGATTGCAAACCTATGCGGTAAACTGGCCGATTGGTATGGGCGATCGCTTTAAAGGTGTTTTTGACCGACACAAGCAACAAATACACTTGTTTGAACGCAGCGCCCACGGGAGCCGAGAAGCCCGTGATACGATAGTGGAGTTAGGTGATCCGAGAATAGAAGAACAGCTAGAGCAAAACCTCTACTACCAACTGAAAAATGATTTAGAACTGTTAGAAGGAGTTGGGCCAGAGCTAGATTTACAGTTGGTACACGAAGGCAAAATGACGCCTGTGTTCTTTGGTAGTGCCATGACTAACTTTGGGGTAGAGTTATTCCTCAAATACTTCCTCGACTATGCCCTTAAACCCGGTTCTCATTACAGCAGTGTTGGCGAAGTTGCCCCTACATACCCAGAATTTTCGGGGTTTGTCTTCAAATTGCAAGCGAACATGGACCCGAAACACCGCGATCGCGTCGCATTTATCCGGGTCTGCACTGGTAAGTTTGAAAAAGATATGATGGTGAATCACGCTCGTATGGGTAAACTCATCCGTCTGTCTCGTCCGCAAAAACTCTTTGCCCAAGAACGAGAATCGATTGATGTGGCTTATCCTGGCGATGTGATCGGTTTGAATAATCCCGGTGTTTTTGCGATCGGGGATACAATTTACACAGGACAAAAGCTCGAATATGAGGGGATTCCGTATTTTTCGCCGGAACTGTTTGCATCTCTTAGGAATCCCAACCCCTCGAAGTCTAAACAATTCCAAAAAGGCGTTGCGGAATTGCGAGAAGAAGGTGCTGTGCAAATTATGTATTCAACTGATGAAGCCAAGCGCGATCCAATTTTGGCGGCGGTGGGTCAGTTGCAATTCGAGGTGGTACAATTTCGCTTACTAAATGAGTATGGCGTAGAAACCCTACTAGAGGTATTGCCCTACAGTGTCGCCCGTTGGGTTGAGGGTGGTTGGGAAGCATTAGAAAAAGTGGGAAGGATATTCAATACCACTACAGTTAAAGACAGTATGGGAAACCCAGTGTTGCTATTCCGCAATGAATGGAATTGCCAACAGTTATTGGGTGACCATCCAGAGTTAAAATTAAGCGCGTTGGCAAAGCCCGCCGTAGGCATCGCTCCAGTATTTTCTAGTCAACAACCAGTGGAGGAATGAAGAAGAATACAGAATTCAGAATCTAGAATTCAGAATTAGTCTTACAAAAGATCCAACTGAATTCTGACGACTGACGCCTTTATTCTTCCTTGCTCGTTCACTTGACAAGCAAAACTCAGGCGCGGTTGACTTCCACGGCATCGGAGGTTCGCGCTTTTGCACAAACGTGGATCACTTAGAAGAGATTGGAGTGCCAGAATTTGTATGCCTTCACACGCCAAATCGTCTTTGGAGGCTGGTTTAGTTGCCCTCAAGCAGGGAAATTACCAAACAGCGATCGCTCAACTAGAACCTATTGCTAGCAGCCAAAATAATGGGACTGCTAGTTTACAAGCCCAGGTTGGTTTAGTGATGGCTTATGCTCGCACTGGCGAAGTTCCCAAAGCGATCGCTATTTCCCAGAATCTCATTGAGAGTAACAATCCGCAAGTTCAAGAGTGGGCAACACGCGCTCTCGAACACCTGACAAAACGTAAAAAACCCGATCAAGAATCAAAAAATGTCGAAACTGGATTTGTTGCCTTTGAAAATTCAACTCCAGATTCTCCCGCAGTTACTCCCCCGGTAACTCCTACATTAGAGGAAAAACCAAAAGATCAAGTAATAGAAACCAAGAGCGACGACATCCCGCCGATGGTTCCACTAACTAGACTCAAAGCTACAGTAGCAACGCCACCACCTCCACCTGCACCCTTAAGTGGCTTCATGGGTTCAGTTACTCGTACCCAAGCCAAATTGTTTGGTGTTATTTATTGGCGGCAAGCACAACGCGCTAGAGCATGGCAACCACTACGTAAACCGAAATTAATTCCTTTGCGGCTATTGTCAGCAGGAACATTCATCGCCTTGTTTTGGGTAATGCGAGAAATCCTCAAGTTAGCAATGGGATTCATCAACCAGACTTTAGTCAAACTACCTTATCTGGAGCCGTTGCAGCTTTTATACCGCGACCCTACTAAGTTGTTGCTAATAGTATTGGTGATTTTGATCGGAGTATCACCTTGGTTGCTGGATCTGCTAATGGCAAAGTTGTATGGTCAGCGAGAATTTCCCAAAGATGTATTGAATACTCATAGCCGCGAAGCCGTTCGGGTGCTACAACGTTGTTGCCAACAGCGGCACTGGCCATTACCCAAGCTGCGGATTTTACCAATGGCTGCACCAATTATCCTGACCTATGGTAGTTTACCACGTAATGCCAGGATTGTTGTGAGTCAAGGGCTATTAGAGCAACTAGCAGATGATGAAATCGCCACTATTTACGCCACGCAGCTAGGGCATATTGCTCACTGGGATTTTGCTGTGATGTCTTTGTTGCTGCTGGTGACACTACCAACTCATCAGCTATATCAGCAAGTGTCGGAGTTGGGAGACAAAATATCAGCGAAAATTTGGCGCTGGCCAGTGACAATTCTGGCTAGTTTAATTTATGGAGTTTGGTGTTTGCTGACTGGAACTGCATTGTGGTTGTCGCGGTTACGACTTTATTATAGCGATCGCGTCGCCGCTGAAATTACTGGTAATCCCAATGCCCTAATTCGCGCTTTACTCAAAATTGCCATTGGCATTGCAGCTGATGTCGAAAAACAAGAACACACCAGTTGGCAACTAGAAAGCTTAAATCTCTTAACACCAGTTAGTCACCAACAGAGTTTATCTTTGGGCACTATTGCCAGTAATCTATCTTTTGAATCCTTTTTGAAGTGGGATACTGCCAATCCTTATCGCCGATGGTTTACGATTAATAATAGCCATCCTTTAATGGGCGATCGCATCGAACGGCTCTGCCAAATAGCCCGTCACTGGCATCTAGACACCGAATTACATTTTGCAAGCGAAGCATCAAAGGTTAAGCGTCAGTCTTTCTTATTACAAATCGCTCCCTGGTTGGGAATTCCTCTAGGGGTTTTGTTTGCAGCTTTAGTCTGGCTAACCTGGCAACTAGCATTCGCACTCAAGTTTTTAAATCTAAAGTGGATATATGAAGATTGGTCTTTCATCACAGGCTGCCTTCTGATTGGCTTTAGCATCGGTACAGTGATGCGGATTAATTCTTTCTTCCCCGATATTAAACCGGCCACGGTGCAAACTGACGACAGCTTACCCAACCTGTTATCTGACCCTTCTGCCTTACCCATTGACAGCATCAGCGTGCGTCTTGTGGGCAAACTATTAGGCCGTCAAGGTACTAGCAACTCCCTAGCGCAAGATTTAATCTTCCAATCCAGCGCGGGCTTGGTGAAATTACACCACATTTCTTGGCTAGGACAGTCAGTCAATCATCAGGATCTAATCGGTCGGCAAATTATCGTCACAGGTTGGTTCCGGCGAGGAGCAACTCCTTGGATCGATATCCAAACCCTGGAAACTCAAAGTGGTAAAACCATTCATAGCCCTCATCCCATTTGGTCTACTTTTTTAGCAGTTGCAGCACAGGCTTGGGGCGCATACGTTTTTCTTACTGGTTAATTCTTGGTCATTAGTTATTGGTCATTAGTCATTGGTTATTGGTCATTAGCAAAGGACAAAGGACAAATTGGAATGTAAACAAAAGTTGCAGGTTTTCTTTACAAGTGTTACATTTATTTACACAAACAAGAGCAGCCGACGTAACTCAGCATTACCGCTTAGTTGTCAATTCGGATGCTTTTTCCCCCTCTCCATACCTTTCATCCTCCCAACACAGCAGCAAATTAACCAGCCACTGGCTGGTTTTTGTTTCAAAATATGCTCCCTTGATAAAAAAAATGTGTTTTATGTTACGATGCAGTAATACTAACGTCGGAAATGTATGCGCTAAACTAGCTACGTAGAAAATACCGTGGTAATGTAAGGAATGGTATTTGATTCTGCGAAAAAGAGCATGGAAGAAAGCGTGTACTTTAGCAGGCACTAGGCTATTAAATTTACAATTCTTAGAATTAAGGTGTTATTAGCTCACCATAGTGTGAGCCTTTGGATTAAACAAGCTTGATCCCAACGAAAAACTGTATTGTTGTATAGGTTGACAGTTTCGAGCAAAAAAATTGGTTGATGGCAGTCTTGGTTAATAGCATCTATTTTAAAAGCCAAAGCCAAGTGATTGTTTTCGCACCTTGCCATGTTCATTTAACTCTGGAGGTATAGTTCATGTCCGTTCGCCTATATATAGGTAATTTGCCTAAAGATGAAATAGATCGTCAAGATCTGCAAGCCGTTTTTGCAGCAGAAGGTGATGCTGTAACTACTAAATTAATTAAAGACCGCAAAACTGGCAAATGCCGTGGTTTCGGTTTTCTTACAGTCAACAACGACGAACAAGCTGACGAAATCATTGAAAAATATAATGGTCAGATGTTTAAAGACACTCCCATTAAGCTAGAGAAGGCATTACCTCGGACAAAGGGTGAAGAGGGCGACGAGCAAGCTCCTAAACCAGTTAGTCTTGCTGCTAGTAGTACCCCGACTCCTAGCCCCAACAGAGAAGGTAGCCGTCGTGAGAAAAGCTCTAAGAAGCCTCGTCGTGGCGGCGGTGGCGGCGGAGCTTCTCGTGAAAGCAGCACTACAACCACCGATTCGGACGCTATTCGTCCAGATCCTCGTTGGGCTTCGGAATTAGAAAAGCTGAAGCAGATGCTAGCTGCACAAACTACGAATTAATCCGAAGGCGAGAGAGATTAAAAATTAAAAATCAGAATTTTTTTTTGATTTTTAATTTTTAATTGTTGATTATTATCTAGCTGCTTAGTTAAAAACTACTTGCAGCTAATTTTGTAAGTGCGTAGGTACAGCCCAACCTAGGCATTGCATCGCCAGGAGTCACACTGAGACGGAACTTAGAATTAGGAGTTAGGAGCGTAGAAACAGTCCAAGCTCCAGAAAATTTAGATTAAAGTCAAATCAAGCAACACATAAATTTCACACATATCACATACTTACGTAATAGCAGTAAGTCTATACTGATACAACAGGAACTCTATGGAAGTTACTGTTAGAGCTTGTTTATAAAAAAATTAAGTTTTTGCGATTTAGACGGATTAAAAAACCTGACCGATGTGAATGCGATCGCAGTAATTATCTGGATTTGACAATTTATAGTCAATAATGGCTATATGGCTGGCTGATATCACAAGGTGAACCAGAGGCGCGTAGGCGCAGCCCGCCGTAGGCATCGCTCGAAAGATAATTTACACTCAAGGTGATACCGATCATTTGCAGCTTCTGTTATGTCTTCAACTCTAGATTCTTTGCCACCTGCGCTCGCTAAAATTGTCCAGCGCTTTCAACGCGCTTCCGAACCGAAGCGACGCTACGAACAGCTAATCTGGTATGCTCAGAAGCTCAATGAGTTCCCAGAAGCAGATAAATTACCTGAAAATAAAGTTCCTGGCTGCGTGTCTCAAGTTTTTATCACAGCAGCCTTAGATGACGGTAAAGTTGTGTTTCAGGGCGATTCCGATTCTCAGCTAACCAAAGGATTAGTAGGGCTTTTGGTTGAAGGATTGGATGGACTAACGCCAACTGAGATTGTCCAACTTACTCCAGATTTTATTCAAGAAACAGGTTTAAACGTTAGTCTGACACCTTCCCGTGCTAATGGGTTTTACAATATTTTTAAAACCATGCAAAAAAAAGCATTGGAATGCAAGTTAGACATACCTAACTAAACTTGGTTATTAGTCATTTGTCATTTGTCATTTGCAAAGGACAACTGACAAATAGCGTACAACTACCAGAATTTAGTCTTATGTCAACCAATGTATTATCTACCTCTGCTGCTATTGGCTTTGGTGGAGTAGTTCAAGAATATCTCTGGAAGTGGGAAAATCAGCAATTGCGCGTTGTTTATGAAACCCTCGGTAATGGTTCACCGCTATTGCTGCTACCATCTTTCAGCAGTGTTTCGACACGTTTGGAAGTCGGCGAACTTGCCAAGTTACTAGCTTCCAATTTTCAAGTTGTAGCCCTAGACTGGCCTGGATTTGGTGAATCTTCTCGCCCTAGTTTGAATTATCGACCAGAAATATATCAGCAATTTCTGGAAGATTTTGTTAAAACTGTTTTTAATACTCCTGTTACTGTAGTGGCAGCTGGTCATGCTGCTAGTTACGTTTTAAAATTAGCTGTGAGGCAGGCTGCTTTCTCAAAAATTGTATTGTTAGCTCCTACTTGGCGTGGTCCTTTGCCGACAATGGGGGCAAGTCAACAGATAGCTGGCATTGTGAGAGACTTGGTGCGATCGCCTATACTTGGTCAAGCTATCTACAAGCTCAACACTACTCAATCTTTCTTAAGTTTTATGTACCGCCGTCATGTCTTTACTGACGCGGCTAAAATTACACCCAGTTTCATTGAGAAAAAGTGGCACACGACTCAACAACCAGGAGCGCGATTTGCATCTGCTGCCTTTGTAACTGGTAATCTTGATGCTGTACACAAACAATCTGATTTTTTGGAACTTGTGCAGTCTTTAACCGTACCGCTCATGGTAGTAATTGGAGAATCTAGCCCTCCCAAATCACGAGAAGAAATGAACGCTTTAGTAGCTTTACCAGGAGTGAAAAGCGTTGTCATCCCTGGTTCTCTGGGGCTGCATGAAGAATACCCAGCAGTTATTTTAGAAGCAGTTGAAGATTTTTTGTTCTCTAACAAATAATTAACCAGAGATGAAAATAGTTCCTCGTAGGGGCGTACTGCTGTGCGCCCCTACTCATTCAAATAAGAATAGCCATATTACAGATACATAAAAATAAAATCTTTCTTGATTAAATTATGTGATGATTTTGCTGAAACCCAAAATAATAGTAAGTTCGCACAAAAATAGAAAAAGATTTATCATGGGCGATAATGATTATCCACAAGGTGAGACAAGAGGAATTTAGAGTATGGTGGCTGACGTAATCAACAATTCAGTTCCCGTTACTGTTCTGACTGGCTATTTGGGAGCAGGTAAAACGACTCTACTCAATCACATCCTCACCTACGAACACGGCAAAAAAGTTGCTGTGATTGTCAATGAATTTGGGGAAGTGGGTATTGATAATCAATTGATTATCGATGCTGATGAAGAAATATTTGAAATGAACAATGGCTGTATCTGTTGTACAGTACGCGGCGATTTAATTCGCATCATTGGCAATTTGATGAAGCGACGCGATAAATTCGACCATTTAGTAATTGAAACAACTGGATTAGCCGATCCTGCACCAGTGATTCAGACATTTTTTGTGGATGAAGATTTGCAAAACCAACTGTCTCTAGATGCAGTGGTGACAGTCGTAGATGCAAAGCATATTTGGCAGCACTGGGATGCCGACGAAGCCCAAGAACAGATTGCTTTTGCCGATGTAATTTTACTTAATAAAACAGATTTAGTAGCGCCAGAAGAGTTGGATGAATTAGAAAAACGGATTCGGGCGATGAATGCGATCGCAAAAATTTACCGTACCCAAAATTCTGAACTAGGAATGGATGCTTTGTTGGGTGTAAAAGCCTTTGATTTAGAACGCGCATTAGAAATAGATCCAGATTTCTTAGGCGAAGATGCTCATGTACATGATGAAACTGTCTATTCTGTGGCTTTAGTAGAAGCGGGTGCTGTCGATGGAGAAAAATTAAACACTTGGCTTTCGGAGTTACTGCGTACCCAAGGGCCAGATATTTTTCGGATGAAAGGTATTTTAAATATTGCAGGAGAAGATAATCGATTTGTATTCCAAGGAGTACACATGATCTTTGATGGCAAACCCGATCGCCCTTGGAAACCCAGCGAAACCCCCAAAAACGAACTAGTCTTCATTGGCCGCAACCTTGATGCAGCCCAACTCAAGCAAGATTTTCTCGCCTGTTTAGCTTAAAAGGGGATTGGGTATTGGGTATTGGGAAGAATTTAGTCCTTAGTTCCCAGTCCCCAGTCCCCAGTACCCAGTACCCAGTACCCAATAACTATGAACACCACAACCAAATCTAAGGAATTTGAACAACACTATTCGGGGACACTTTCTGATTACGTAACTGCGATCGCTTGGTCGCCACAAGGTAAAACTTTAGCAGCAATTTCCGCCGCTGGTGAAGTAATTTTGTGGAATGATGGCGAACTCACAACCTTACAAACTGCTAACGGTAAATCAGTAGACTGTCTCGCCTTTTCGCCCGACGGCAAATTTTTAGCTGTTGGTGGACAAGATGGACAAGTAAAAATTTGGCGCGACACTGAATTAATCGCCACCTTGGAAAATTCCCCTGCATGGGTTGACAAGCTAGCTTGGAATTACACCAGTAACCAACTCGCTTTTAGTTTGGGGCGTTACGTGCAAGTCTGGGATGCAGATACTTGTGAAATTGTCGTGACGCTGAATTTCGACAACTCTTCAGTATTGGGTATAGATTGGCGCATTGATGGACAATATTTAGCCATTAGTGGTTACAAAGGAGTGAAGATTTGGCACAGTCAAAACTGGGATGAAGAACCATACAGCTTAGATATGACTACTGTCAGTTTAGCTATGGCTTGGTCGCCCGATGGCAAATTCCTAGCTTCTGGCAACATGGATCGCAGTGTCACCGTTTTGGAATGGAACAACCCCGATCCTTGGGTGATGCGCGGCTTCCCTGGTAAAATTCGTCAATTGGCATGGTCAGAAGCTATGACCAAAGTAGGTGCGCCAATATTGGCATCTTCTAGCGTTGAAGGGATTGTAGTGTGGGAGAAGTTAGAGGATGATACTTTAGGTTGGGAAGCGCGAGTATTAACAAATCATGTGGGCGTGATTAATGCGATCGCCTTTGCACCCAAAAGCTTCCTTCTCGCTTCTGCTGCTGCTGACGGCTGGTTATGTTTGTGGAACAAAGCTAAGGAAGTATCCCAAATTATCACAGGTGTCTCAGCAGGATTTTCTTCCCTAGCTTGGCATCCCGAAGGTAAGTTATTGGCCGCAGGCGGTGAACAGGGCGAATTAGTGATTTGGTCAAAGGTTTTGCGGGGTCAAGGATTCGGGCGTAGTTAAGCAATACTTGGTAATTAAAATTGAAGCTGGGCAATTTATTAGCTATGCTGTATCAGCAAAGCTATCTTTGTGTGAATTATGAACATAGTCAAACTGATTTTATTTGCCTGTCCCGCATTTCTGGTATCCATGCTGCTGATAGTCAATCCAGCAAACGCATCCAGCCTGAAATCTTTATATGCTACCCAAATTATGACGGTAGTATCTACACAACAAATTCCCGATCTGGCAACACCAAGCTTTATTCAAACATCTCATCCGATAATTGATCGAGTTGGTTGCAATTGTGCGAACTGTGTTCAGTCTAAATTTCAGTCGCTACAAGGCAAGCTGCCATCAGTCGATTTTTAATAAAGTTAGAAGTTATGGATATTGTAGGGGCACAGCAATGTTGTGCCCTTATTAATTATTAATGAGCTTTTTGTAGATAGTGATCGCACCTGCGGCATCATTATTTATGTAATCAAGATATTCGATTAAGTAGGGACAATTCATGAATTGCCCCTACCGCATGGTCTAATTACCTAAAAATGGCTGTAAAAAACAAGTATGAAAGTATTTAGGTGAATCCCTAAATACTGAGAAAGCTGCTGGTAAGCCATTAAAATTGGTGCGTTCGCCATCTGCATCCAAGCTGTTAAGCTCTTGTTAAAAGAGCTAGTCCGGGGATTAGAAAACTTGCTAGAGTGAACAGAGTTAGCCTTAATGTCTAATCGCCAAAACCTATACATCTCATGGATTTTGCTAATATTGCATCCCAGCTAAACGCTGGAACGATTTTGCCAGAGGGGATTGTTATTCTCACCCTCTTGGGGGTTTTGATTGTTGATTTGATTTTGGGGCGTACATCCGCACGCTGGATTGGATATCTAGCGATCGCAGGTTTATTTGCTTCGATTGTCGCCCTATATTTTCAATGGGACTCTCCTAATCCCATCGGTTTTACCGGTAGCTTTAACGGTGATGACCTGAGTATCGTCTTTCGCGGGATTATTGCCTTGTCTGCGATCGCTACTATACTGATGTCAATTCGCTACGTTGAGCAGAGCGGCACTGCTTTAGCCGAATTCATCGCTATTTTGCTGAGTGCTACATTGGGAGGGATGTTTTTATCCGGGGCTAGTGAGTTGGTGATGATTTTCATCTCCCTAGAAACCCTGAGTATCTCCTCTTACTTGTTGACAGGTTATACCAAGCGTGACCCCCGCTCCAACGAAGCGGCGCTGAAATACTTGTTAATTGGAGCTTCCAGTACAGCAATATTTTTGTACGGTGTATCCCTGCTGTATGGACTATCGGGAGGACAAACCGAACTTAGTGCGATCGCTAATGGTATTGCCACAGCTAAAGTTGGTCAATCTTTAGGTTTAGTGATTGCCCTGGTTTTTGCGATTGCCGGTATTGGCTTTAAAATCTCCGCTGCACCCTTCCACCAGTGGACACCAGACGTTTACGAAGGCGCTCCCACCCCAGTCATCGCCTTTTTATCTGTCGGTTCCAAAGCAGCTGGATTTGCCCTAGCCATCCGCTTGCTGACAACAGCCTTCCCTCTTGTTGCTGACGAGTGGAGGTTTGTCTTCACAGCTCTAGCCGTTCTCAGCATGATTTTGGGTAACGTAGTCGCCCTAGCCCAAACCAGCATGAAACGGATGCTAGCTTATTCATCCATTGCCCAAGCTGGGTTTGTGATGATTGGTTTGATTGCTAGTACACAGGCAGGGTATGCCAGTATGATATTTTACCTACTGGTTTACCTATTCATGAACCTGTGCGGCTTTACCTGTATCATTCTGTTCTCACTACGGACAGGAACCGACCAGATTGCCGAATACTCTGGCTTATATCAAAAAGACCCACTCCTAACACTAGCGTTGAGTATCTCCCTGCTTTCCTTGGGTGGTATTCCACCATTGGCTGGGTTTTTCGGCAAGATTTACTTATTCTGGGCTGGTTGGCAAGCAGGACTTTATTGGTTAGTCTTGCTGGGCTTAGTTACCAGCGTCGTCTCCATCTACTACTACATTCGCGTAGTTAAGATGATGGTAGTCAAAGAACCCCATGAAATGTCCGACGCCGTGAAGAATTATCCACAAGTGCGTTGGGATTTACCTGGGCTAAGACCTTTGCAGGTCGGGTTGGTGGTAACATTAATTGCCACTACCATAGCAGGGATTTTGTCAAATCCACTGTTTACATTGGCTAACAATTCCATCTCCAATACCCCAATTTTGCAAGCAACAATCAACAGTAGTGTAAAAGCACAAAATCTACTGCTTTTACCAAAGTTAGATTCGGTTAGTCAGTCTCAACTCTCAGTTGATTCTACTGCTAAGAGTTAATAACTCGAATCACAACTAAACTTTGTATTCAAAGACACGCCTGTCTGCTCATTAGCAAACAGGCGTTTGTCATATCTTTTAACTTAAAATAAAATTTACAATTTATATTTCAATATACTTGGATTAAGGCTTAATCCTCCCTCAACCTCTTAAAAAAGGAGGGTTGGGGGATACTCTGGGGTGAACCAAATATTACTAAGTTTATTGGTATAAATAAAACTATTAACAATAGATGATCGTTATCTTTATTTTTAGCAAAAATATCAAAGCATTAATTAAATTTCATGAACCTGAAATAACAGGTATCTTAATTACAAATTCTGCACCTTTTCCTGGAACAGAAAAACAGCTAAGTTGTCCGTTATGTTTTTCAACTATAGTCTGATAGCTTATATATAGCCCTAGTCCAGTACCTTTGCCCACAACTTTAGTGGTGAAAAACGGATCAAATAGCTTTGAGCGAACTTCTTCATTTATCCCCAAACCATTATCAGCAATACTAACTGCTATCCAGTTTTCATCAATTACCTCAGTTTTAATTTGAATTTGGGGATTATTCTTTGTCAGGTTTTGATTGTCAGTAGTTTGTGAATTGACTGCTGGCCACTGACCATTGTTCGCCGCCGCTTCCAGTGCATCGATTGCATTAGCAAGAATATTCATAAACACTTGGTTGAGTTGACCAGGATAGCAAGTTACATTCGGCAGTTGACTATATTGCTTGATGACTTTGATTTCTGGGTATTCATGTTTAGCTTGCAGGCGATGCTCCAAAATCATTAAAGTACTATCAATTCCTTCATGGATATTAACTTGCTTAAGTTCTGCTTCATCCAGCCTGGAAAAGTTACGTAGTGATTTAACAATTTCCTGAATGCGTTCTGTTCCCACTTTCATGGACTGGAAAAGTTTAGTTATATCTTCAATCAGAAAATCTAAGTCTATTTCTTCTATTTGCTCTTGGATTTTTGGAGGTGGATTTGGAGAAACTTGTTGATAAATTTGCACCAATCTCAGTAAATCTTGAGTGTATTGATGGGCGTGGTGAAGGTTACCATGAATAAAACTTACTGGGTTATTAATTTCATGGGCGATACCAGCGACCATCTGACCTAAACTAGACATTTTTTCGGCTTGGATAAGCTGAGTCTGGGTAAGTTGTAGTTCGTTTAGTGTTTCTTGCAAAGCAGTTGTACGTTCCTCAACCCGGATTTCTAGCTCTTGATTAGCTTTCCAGAGCGCTTCCTCCGCCTGTTTACGTCTCTGAACTTCTTTTGCTAACTCATCGATTTTTTCGTTCAAGAGAACGAAATTATTGGTGGCTAAAGTTCTATTTTCCAAGCGTAAGAGAATTAAAGCTGAAGATTCAGGAGACCAAGGTTGAATAACGGCTCCTTGACTACGACATATTAACGTTTGTCCATCATTCTTTCGTAAAGTCAAAGAGCCAATAACCATTGCCCTGCTACTTGAACAAGCTTGCAGGTACTTTACAATATCGTTGGTAGACTCAGTTACAAGTTCAAAGAGCATTCTCCCTGGCAATTCCTGACGGCGTAACCCCAATATATCTGCTACTGGTTGATTGGTAGCTAACAACTGACCCTCTCCACTGACCAGGAGTAAAGGTTCTGGTAAAACTCTGGCAAATTCAATAAATTGTTCAGGAGTCATGGGGCTTGTAATTTCAGGGTTAGACCTACTTACATATCTGCACTCAAACTTGTATCCTGGAGTTGGTTTAGTGCTGAAGGGTTTAGACAGATTCTAGTCCCCTAAAGTATTCTCGACCTTCTGCATCTTCTGCATCTTCTGTAAGTTTTAAGTAAACAACAACTCTACATCCAGGATCGCCCTGTGCGATGGTCTGTTGCAATTCTACTTTCGCATATCCCAGATTATTAGCTGCGATTGTTCCAAAGACGTTTGAAGTCATCATGCACATGGCAGGGCGATTAAGTACTTTTTCGCCAAATGGGCAGACACGGTTACCAAAGACAATTTTTTCATCATCCTGCTGAATGACATAAAAATCGCCCTGGATTCGTTTTTTTAAATCAATCAAGACATGAGCGACTTGCTTACGAGAAAGGTTGGAGACTTCCAAGGCAGATTTATAATCTTGGTTAATCTGCCTCCCCATCCTTTCACCAACTACGCTAATAAATCCAGAAGCTTCTTCTAAGCCAACTACGTCCTGCAAAGTGCCAGATAATTCTCTGATTAATGTACGTAAAAATATATCACGTTCTAAAGAAAGATTCAGTGTAGCTATTGAGTGGTTAAGTGCATTGGTCATAAATTTTGAGGACACAATCTTGGAACTACAGTTTTAGAGTTCCCCAAAATGTATCTAAAGTAACTGCTTAATCTCTTTCTTCAGAGAATTTAATGCTTATTTTTGTTTCTAATGAATAGTAATGTAATGGTGATCACAAATTTAAAACCTTGTCGTTACAAAAATTCCTGATTTTGCAAAGTCTCTTCTAGCTTCCGTCCCCATTATCAACCAATCCGCTTTGGTTAAGGCTTGACCCTCCTAATCCTCCTTAAAAAGGAGGGAATTTTCAAAGTCAATTGCCAAATAATTCCAGCTTGTGGTACATCTTCTGTAAGAGAACTAACACATTGCTGAAAAACTTTTTCAACTGCTGATAGAGAATCTGGATCGTTACTATGACCTACTACTGCTTTGAACATAAATTTATCTATTATGTTTAAAAACGCGACTTACTATAATTATTAAATGGGAAGCTTAATAATAAACTCTGAACCTTGTCCTAGTACTGAATTTATTTCCAGAGAACCTCCATGTTTTTCGACAATAATTTGACGGGCAATTGATAATCCTAATCCTGTACCTTGACCCACAGACTTGGTGGTGAATAAATAGTCAAAGATTTTTTGCTGAACATCAGCCGACATTCCTACGCCATTATCTTTAATCCGAATTAAGATATGATTTTTATCTTCAGTAAGAGTGGTCTGAATGAAAACTTGATTGGGATTTGCTTCAATTTCAATATAGGTGCGTCCTACATTAGACTCCTCTAAAGCATCAATAGCATTAGCTAACAAATTCATAAATACCTGATTTAGTTGGCCGATAAAGCATTCTAACTCTGGCAATTTATCGTAATATCTAATTACTTGAATATCGGGTCGATCTTCGGATGCTTTTAAGCGGTGTTTGAGAATCATGATTGTACTGTCGATGCCATCATGAATGTTGCAATAAACTTTGCGATCGCTATCTGCTCGAGAAAAGGTTCTTAAACTGGTACTAATGTTGCGAATGCGCTGAACTCCCTCTTTCATTGAGGAAATCAAATTAGGTAGATCGGAAAGCATATACTTCAAATCTATCGCTGCAATTTCCTCTTGAATTTCTGGAACCGGATTAGGATAGTGCTGCTGATAGAGGTTAATAATGTTAACCATGTCTTGAAAATATACTGAAGCGTGTCCAAGATTGCCATGAATAAAACCAACTGGATTATTAATTTCATGAGCAACTCCTGCTACTAATTGACCAAGGGCAGACATTTTTTCTGTCTGTACAAGCTGGAGTTGAGATTCTTGTAAGTCTTTTAATGCCCTAGACAAAGCTGCTGTCCTTTCTGCAACTCGTTTTTCTAAAGTTTTTGTGAGATTACGTAATTGTAGATGGGTTTTAATTCTAGCTAATAACTCTTCTTCATGAAAAGGTTTAGTAATGTAATCAACTGCTCCGATATTTAGACCCTTCACTTTACTATCAGTATCAGAATTAGCCGTCATGAAAATTACGGGAATATCATAAGTTACTGAATTTTCTTTTAGCCTTTTACAGGTTTCAAATCCATCTATTCCCGGCATCATAACATCTAATAGAATCAAATCAGGTACTCTAGACTCAACCTGTTGAAGTGCCCTTTCGCCATCATTTTCTGTAATAACCTTAAAGCCTACATTAGTTAATATATTAAAGACAATTTCTAAATTGGTAGTAGTATCATCTACCACTAAAATTAAACTATCTTCTGGTAAAGAAAGCATTTTCATATCTGGCTTGTAATTCATATATTTAAATTAGTTTTACTCCTTATTACTTATTCACTATTGCTCTGCGATCGCAGCTAAGTCACCTCTATTTTCTTGGTGGGCTAACTGACTTTCTTTATCGTCTGACAATTCTATAGTTCCCAAAAACTCTCATAACACCAACATTTTCAGACTAAATTGCCCTATGCGACCATGGGAGCGATCGCTACAGCATGGAAATTAACCACCAATCTGTGCTTTCACAAGAGTTGAACATCCTCTTTCATGAAGGCGATCGCTCTAAAATTAGTCATTATTACCTTTGTCTTTTTATAAAAGTAGCCCTAGCCTAGAATAATATTGTTGATTCTATAAGTTAATTTTTTCAGTTAGTCAACAGTATTTATCATGAGTATTACTAAATGTAACTTTTTTTTACATTAAATATAACTCCAGATAGATACAGTATAATTACAGTTATGTTTTTTTGAAAAACATTGAATAATCCTGGTTAAGTTTAGAAATATTCATATAGATTTACACCCTATATAACATGTGGTGTTAGAGGATGTTTTTTAAAAAAATTCTCATAGGCTCTCTATGGGTCTACTGATTTTGTTCGCCTGTAGTTCATGTTCGTCACTTCTAACTAATATATTTCTATGAAGGAACTACTTTCCTGTGATTTGTATTGTCCATTTTCATCCCATATTAATAAGTATGTTGATGTTTTGGAAGAGTATGCTTTGGAATGGGTACTACGCTTCAATCTCCTGGCAAATGAATTGTCTTATCAGCGTTTCTGCAAGGCAAAATTCTTTTTACTAGCCGCAGCTACTTACCCTTCCTGCCAGCTTGAAGAACTGAAGATTGCAAATGACTTATTGAGCTGGTTATTTATTTGGGATGACCAATGCGATTTGTCAGATTTAGGAAAACAACCTGAACTACTAAAGGGTTTTCATAATAGATTTTTGGAAATATTAAATGGGGAAGAACTTACAAATCAAGATGTACCCCTTGCTCATGCCTTAAGTAACTTAAGATATCGAATACTCGAAAGAGGAAATACGAAATGGTTTTCTCACTTCCTTCGTTGCTTTAAAGGCTACTTCCAAGGATGTGTCGAGGAAGCAACTAACCGTATACAGGGAGTTATACCTGATCTTGACACTTATATGGCGATACGTATGTTAGCCGGAGGGGTGGAGCCTGTTATCGAGTTGATTGAATTTTGCGACCATTTAATAATTCCTGATTTTGTCCGAGAACACGACATCGTGAAAGAACTAAAACTGATGGCAATTAAGGTTCTTTGCTGGGGTAACGATATTTTCTCGGCACTCAGGGAAATGGAAGATGGCGACGTTCATAATTTAGTATTGGTACTGTATTATCAACAGAACTTGCCTTTAGTACAAGCAATCCAGCGTGCTGCTGAAATCCACGATCAAGATATGCTAACTATGATGAAATTAGAAGCATCTATTCCAAATTTTGGAGAAGAGGAAGATGCTGAACTCGCAAAATATATATCAGGATTGCATAGCTGGATAAGTGCCAACCTTGCTTGGTGTGCCCAATCTACTCGCTATCAGACTGCTGAAAAGCTAGAGGTAATTAAATGTTAAAAGAATTGCAAATTTTTAAGCAAAGTAGGAACATGTTCCATTTTACTTATACTTTTTGCTGCTTGTAGTTCTGAGATTTGAACATTTGAACATCAAAATTCAATGGCCACTTATTACTCTAAAAATAAGGGCGCAAAATTAGCACATTTTCAGAATTAAACATTAAATGCAACTACCTAATCCTCTCAAAACTCCTTCTTTGCTACAAAAGCTTCAGTGGGTTACTGACCCTGTTAGCTATATGGAAAATGCAGCTCAACAGTATCCCGATATTTTTACTGGTAAAATAATCGGTTTTGGTGACACAGTAGTTTTTGTGAACCATCCCAAGGCAATCCAGGAAATTTTAACTAATGATAGAAAGAAGTTTGCTGCTGTTGGGGAACTCAACGGGATTTTGCAGCCGCTTTTGGGAAATTATTCAGTGGTAATGCTGGAAGGCGATCGCCACAAACGCCAACGACAACTGGTGACACCCTCTTTTCATGGAGAGCGGATGCAAGCCTATGGTCAGTTAATCTGTAATGTGTCTGAAAAAATCTTTAGTCATTTACCACTAAATAAGCCCTTTTTAGCACGTAATCTAACACAGGATATATCCCAGCAAGTCATTTTACAGGCTATCTTTGGCTTGTATGAGGGAGAAAAAATTCAAAAACTTAGGCAACTATTGCCGTTGCTGTTAGAGCTTTTCCAGTCACCTTTCACTTCTAGCTTATTCTTTTTCTCATTTTTACAACAGGATTTAGGAGCTTGGAGTCCTTGGGGAAAGTTCCTACGCAATCGAGAGCAAATTAATCAATTTCTCTACAGTGAAATTGCCGAGTGTCAGCAACAACCCGATCCAGAACGCATCGATATTCTCTCTTTGCTGATATCATGTCGGGATGAAGCGGGCCAACCGATGACGGTTCAGGAGTTGCGCGATCAGTTAATAACCTTAATACTTGCCGGTTATGAAACTACAGCATCGGCAATGGCTTGGGGATTGTACTGGATTCACCAAAAGCCTTTAGTCTATGAAAAACTGCTCCAAGAACTGGACACTCTCGGTGATTCTCCAGACCCTATGAGCATTTACCGACTGCCATATCTCACAGCTGTCTGTAATGAAACCTTGCGAATTTACCCCGTTACAATGTTTTCGTTTCCCAGAGTAGTGCGAGAACCCGTTGAATTATTGGGACATCCTTTAGAGCCTGGAACTGTGCTGCTTCCCAGTATTTATCTTACTCATCAGCGAGAGGATTTATATCCCCAGCCAAAGGAGTTTCAACCAGAGCGCTTTGTTGAACGTCAATTTTCTCCCTATGAATTCCTGCCTTTTGGCGGTGGTGCCCGTCGTTGTATTGGCGAGGCTTTGGCTCTATTTGAAATGAAGCTAGTATTGGCAACCGTTTTGTCACGCTATCACTTGGCGCTAGTTGATCAGCGTCCAGAGCGCCCTCAGCGTCGAGGGTTTACCCTTGCGCCTTCCAGTGGAGTCAAGATGGTAATTACAGGCCGACGTGCGCGTCAAGAGTCTTTAGTTAATATGACAACTACACCCATACCCTAGTAGCTTGCCAGAGTTATTTTGATAAGTCTTAGAAATTACCTAGTTTGTCACAAAAACTGGGTTTTTAGAATTGTAGCTTGGGTAGAGCGGAGCAAAATTTGACAAACTTCCAAATGTTAGGTTTCGCTTTACTTAACCCAACTTTGTATTTTCAAAGAAGCATTACTAGTCTAAATATCTGACTGTTGCATTGGGATCTCAATCACGAACTCAGTCCCTCTTCCTAATGAGGAATCACAGGTTAAACTACCCTTGTGTTTGTCCACAACAATCTGATAGCTAATCGACAACCCCAACCCCGTGCCACTTCCTACCGACTTGGTGGTAAAAAATGGGTCAAAGATTTTCTGCTGCACTGCTTTTGTCATACCAGAACCATTATCGGCAATCCGAATTATCGCCGTATTAGAATCTGTTAGTTTAGTAAAGATGTGAATTTGTCCTACCTTACGAGATGCTAATGACGCGTCTATGTCATTTCTTATTTGTTCTTTGTCATTTATCAATGATGGATGATCAATGACGAATGATTCTTCTAAAGCATCAATCGCATTACTCAGGATATTCATAAAAACCTGATTTAGTTGACCAGGGTAACAATTAACTTCCGGTAATTTACCGTATTTTTTAATAACTTCAATTTCTGCAAAATTGCTCTTTTCTTTAAGTCGATGCTGCAAAATCATTAAGGTGTTGTCTATTCCCTCATGAATATCTACAGGCTTCATCTCAGATTCATCTAGGCGAGAAAAGTTGCGTAAGCCTAAAACAATATTCCGAATCCGTGAACTCCCCACTTTCATTGAATCTAGAATCTTTGGCAAGTCTTCTGCTAGGAAATTTATATCAATCTCCTCAGCTTTCTCCTCAACTAAAGGCGAAGGACGGGAATATTCTTGCTGGTAAAGAACTAGCAAATCCAGCAAGTCTTGGACATACTCACTAGCATGATTAATATTGCCATGAATAAAGTTAATAGGGTTATTTATTTCATGAGCAATTCCCGCCACCATTTGTCCCAAAGAAGACATCTTTTCACTTTGAATCAATTGGATTTGGGTACGTTGCAATTCTTGTAGAGCTTCTTGTAAAGAGTGATTTTTGTCGTTGATTTCCTGCGTCCTTTCCTGGACTTTTTCCTCTAGCGTATGGTTGTATTCTTCCAAGCTTTCTTTAGCTTCTGCCAAATTTTTGTAGAGGATAGCATTCTCTAGGGATATTGCTGCTTGAGTAGTGAGGAGTTTGAGGACTTCCACGCGATCGCGTGTAAATGCTCCTGTCGTCAGATGATTTTCTAGGTAAAGAATCCCAATCAATTTACCTTGATTTAGAAGAGGTATAGACAATAAACTCTTAGGTTCTTCACTAATAATGTAGCTATCACCTGCTATAAAAGAAACAGCAGTTGCATCATCAATAACCAAGATTTCTTTGGAGCGTTTAACATAGTTAATCAAAGTAATGGGAACATCGTAGCTTGACTCAAGGCAAGTTGATGGAAACTCAGTGTAGGTATGCTCAAAATTTGAACTTGAACAAACCGCTGTGACAGTTAATGCTAAGTTATCACCTTCGCTCAAAATTAAAGCGCATTTAGAGGCTCCTGCATTTTCCATAACAACTTCCATCAAAGTAGAAAGTAGTCGCTCAAGCTCTATTTCCCCAGAGAGTGCTTGAGATGCTTTGATGAATGCGGCTAAATCCAGAGAGTCAGAAATACTTGTCTTCGAGCCAATAACAGTTTGTTGATTACTCAGGGTAGATAAAGATGATATAGATGTGTTATTGAAAGAAGTGCTTTCCTCGCTGGAATGGATACTCAGTTTTTCTTGCTTAAATATGGAAGCCAGTAATTGGGGATAGCGTTTTGCCAAATCGTCAACCTTGGCTAACGCTCCCCAGCAAACGTAGCTATAGTAGGCATCAGTTAGGTAAGTTTGGGCAATCTTATCTTTGTCCCACTCTAGATAAAATTTAGCCGCAAGTTCATTAGCCAGAGCTTCTTCGTTGATATACTCATGTTTTTTCGCGAGGGAGATAGCACGTTCATACGATTCCATTGCTTCAATATATTGATCTCCAATTCGATGCCGTTCAGCTTCTACAAGATAATATTTGTGTAAATAATTCATCGGGGCATGATGCGCCCATTTTTGCATCTTATCTTGATTGGCTTGTACTTTATCAAGAATAAGCTTTTGCTCAGAAGCAGATGCCTCAGAATACACCGCAAGTCTAGCCAATGAATCGTAAAAATGGAAAAGAGGAAAAACTAGCTGTCCTATACCACCATCTAAATACTTTTCTGCCAAAGTAGCATTTTCAACCGCTTGAGGAAACTCATGAAATGAGTAGCATAATTGCAATTTATTGTAATATAAATATAAAAGTCCTATAGCATCCTTCGTTTGAAGGTGAAGCGGTTGTATTATTTCCTCATTATATGCTTTACCGATCAAATAACAGGGATTTACAACATTTCCTAGCCAGTTTAAAGTACTCTGCTGATATATGCTATTCCAGTTAAATACTGTTTCTTGCTTGATTTGTCTGATAGCATTGCTGTAAGTTGCTATCTCCCGTTCCAGCTCTGTCAATTCTTTACCGATGAAATATGTAGAGTAGCAATAATTGTTAAGACAGTAGGCTGCATATTCTAAATCTCCAGTTTCCAGCCCGACAGAATAAGCCTCAAGCAAAGGTTTTAATATTTCCCTACTATGCTCCTTCCAATGCCAGATAGATGTATAGAATACCATCATGATCTTAGTTTTAACTTCTTTAACATTAGATTTAACTAAAAGGCTCAAAGCTAATTTGCCAAATTGATAGCCAGATTCAATATCTCCCACTATCCCGCAGAGAATTACCCCGTAAGCAACATAGGCATAAGCAGACGAGGAAGCATTACCATATTTGAGTGATAAGTTGATTTGTTTAATAACAATCAGCGGAAACAGTTCAGGAGTGACTGAATAGGTAACAGCAGTTACAGCCGATAGGATACGCATAGCTGCTATCTGCTGGGATTCTGTCATCTCTGGTAGGTTCATTAAGTCATCAATAGGTCTACCATTGAGATTTGATGTTAATTCTGCCATTGCTAGCTGAATATCAGACTGACTTGGATGTTCAGGAAACTCCACTCCCAAAAGTTTCAAAAAGGTTAGGGCAGTATTTACAGCGTTTAGTGCTTGGTTCTGCGCCCCATAAGCCTGAATTTTGACTTCATAAACTTTTACTTTTTCTAGCAGTGGTTTACGCAGCAACACTACCTCTGCTAATTTCTCCATCTGTTCAAAGTTGCCAGCTAGGTATGCTGCTTCTGTCCCAGTCTCATATAAAGCCAAGGTAAGATGATGTTTCGTCTCCCAACTATCAATTGCCAGCAGTTGGATACCAGTAGTTAAATACTTCACAGCAGCGGGATAAGCTATTGATGCTAAAGCTTTACGTCCAGCAATTAGATTCATCTGAGCCAGTTCATCTCGTTTAGCTTGAGGGGAGATGAATTCCACTGCGATATTAAACTGATTGACAAGCTCAAAAATCTTTTCTTCCTGTTCTGCAACTGGAATATTGTTCAATAACAGTAGCCCAATTTTTAAGTGAATTGGCTTTTTTTGTTCTTCGGGAATCAAAGAATAAGCGGCTTGCTGCACTCTGTCATGTACGAATTTATATTTAGGTAGCTGTATAGAATTTGAAAATTGTGTAGATTCTATTCCATGAACAATGAATTCTTGATTAGTTTTATCTTTTGAAAAGATGTTATAGTTCTCTGTCTGTGGTAAAACTAGCCCATCAAGTAATGCTTGCCACAAGTCTGATGCTGTATCTACTACAGATTTTTCATTGACGATCGCTAGAGTTTTTAAGTCAAACTGATTACCAATACAGGCAGCCAGTTTGAGAACTTTTTGGGTATATATTGGTAACTTTTCTATTTGCAGTCCGATAAACTCTACTACATCATCTGTAAGAACTAATTCTTTGATTTTTGAAATATCATACTGCCAATAACCAACATCAAAATTTAATACAATTAGCCCGTCATCATATAAAGATTTAAGAAATTGAACGGAAAAGAAGGGGTTGCCTTTGGTTTTAGCAAACACCATCTGCGTGAGAGAAACTGCAACTACTTCAGGGCAATGAAGAGTATCAGCAATGAGATGATTCAAATCACCTTGATTTAAGGGTGCTAAAGCGATTGTATTAATAATTGCTCCTGCTTGCTCAATCTCCTGGAGTGTAAAATAAAGCGGATGTGCCTTGGAAACTTCGTTATCTCGATAGGAACCAATTAACAATAAACTCCCCTGAATTTCATACATCTGTTCTGTCTCTTCTGAAACAGAAGACAATGTGCTTTCACACATTAATAGCTGAATTAATTTCAAAGATGCCAGATCTGCCCATTGCAAGTCATCGAGAAATATAACCAAGGGATGTTCTTTCGTGGTAAAGATTTGGATAAATTTTTGAAACAGTAAATTAAACCGATTTTGGGCAGCACTGCCAGAGAGTTCTGTAACCGGAGGTTGCTTGCCAACAATCTGTTCGAGTTCAGGAATAACATCAATAATCACCTGAGTTTGTGTACCCAATTCCCGCAGAATTTTGACTTTCCACTGTTGAATTTGGGTATCAGTTTCCGAGAGCAGTTGTCCGATTAAGTCCCGAAAAGCTTGCACTAATCCTGACAAGGGAATGTCACGTTTAAACTGGTCAAATTTTCCTTTGATGAAGTAACTACGCTGCCGCACAATAGGTTTGTGGACTTCGTTGACCACAGCAGTTTTGCCAATGCCAGAGAAACCTGCAACCAATATCATTTCTGTTGCCCCGTCTGCCACGCGCCCAAAAGCAGCGAGTAGGATTTCAACTTCACTTTGGCGACCATAGAGTTTTTCAGGGATTACGAAACGGTCTGAGATGTCCCTCACGCCTAGTTCAAAGAGTACAATATTTCCTTTTTCTTGCCACTGACCTTGGCACACCTCCAAGTCATACTTTAATCCCAAAGCACTCTGATAGCGGTCTTCGGCATTTTTTGCCATCAGCTTGCTGATAATGTCAGACAAAATTAGCGGAATATGGGAGTTAATTCGACTTGCTCTTAGCGGTTGTTTGGCAATGTGAGAGTAAACTAACTCCATCGGATCTTTAGTGGTGAAGGGTAACTGTCCGGTGAGGAGTTGAAAGAAGGTGACACCGAGAGAATAAAAATCAGTGCGGTAGTCGATACCTCGGTTCATTCTGCCGGTTTGTTCTGGGGAAATGTAAGCCAGAGTGCCTTCTAAGATGTTGGGATTGGTGAGAAATTGAATTTCTCTTGGCAGGAGAGTAGCAATACTAAAGTCGATGAGTTTTATTTCATCTGTGGTAGGGTTTATGAGGATGTTGGCAGGCTTGATGTCTTTGTGAATGATGCGATCGCGATGCAGTCCTTCAAGGGTAGAAGCAATTTTAATCGCAATGGGGAAAAACTCATTCAGGGAAAGCCAGTTTTCCCTCTTCCCCTTGTTCTCCAGTCGCCAGTCTTGGAGGGAAATGCCACCAAAATCTTCCATAACTAAGACATAGCTGTTACGGTAGTTTTCTAAGCTATAGGTTTTGACTATGCCAGGAAGATTAAGGTTTTTGCTGATGATATATTGATTTCGGAACTGGGCGATTTCCGCGAAGGTAGGATATTCATTCCGCATCAATTTGAGAACGACTGATTTTTGGTCTTGTTCTCTAATGCCCCGATAAACTAGGGTTTTACTGCCTGAATAGATTTGCTCAGTAATCCGATAGCCAGGAAACGCATATAATGTATCTAATAGTGCTAACATTGTGGACTATGCTCATCATTCTTGTTTCTATGGCTTAGTATTCCCGTGCAAAGACTATCCGTATCATAAAATAGGCTTTTTTTGTTTAATTTGTATTATAGAATATAATTTTTAATATAACTTTTTATTAAATATCTTAACTTGAACTATGTAATTCTCGAAAGCCTAATTTTGGTATAAAGGCGTAAGGTTTCTAAGGATATTGCTACCAAATGTATCTGGTAAATATTTGCTCTTACTGCTTTCCATTTGTGGACTAGCTATCACGTTTAAGCACAGATTTTGTATGTAGCAGACCAAATAACAAAAAAGCCTGCCGTTCTCCTTAGCTTAAGAGGAAACTGCGGCAGTTTTAGTGAGTATTGGGCTGCTTTGCTAGACTAACAACTAAATTCAACTCCTTCTCCGGCAAAGACGCTATGCGTAGCTTGCTTCACTATAGAACCCATTTGATATCTTTTTTAGCTAGCTAGCAGCTAGTCTTTTGAGCA
>NZ_JABXKQ010000123.1 GCF_017114945.1 Nostoc sp. JL34 | reverse complement strand
TTCTACTACTTAACTTTTCGTTACATAGCTGTAAATTTTTCCGCCCACCTACTTATCATACAGCCATCTGATTAGTTTCTCTTAACTCAGGAGCAAAACGGAAATTACCAAATTCTCTAGTCAACCGAGCTATCATAGCAAAAAATTTTATTTTTTTCACGGAGTATTGCGCCTTGCTACCCGACGTTGCCATACTTTAGGTGCGATATCTGAAGGATAAGCTGTCCAGTTTATAATCGCTGATTGCAAACATTGCATATCTAGGGGATGCAAACAGTGGTACAGCTACCTATCAAAATAGTTAAAAGGGTGTAGTCTGTTATGTGTACTTGTTGCACAGAAGGTGATTTTAGCCTCAGCAAAAACAGACAATCAAGACAATCAATCTAAAGTACAGTTATTTCCCATCTAAAAAAATTTATGGTAGTTGCTCGTAAATCTGCTGTTTCTACAAGGGGTAATTGGTTCCGGCGAGATTCTATCTTTTCTTTAGGGAGGCGACGCTCTGCGCGTATGGAGTCAGTAGCACAAAGCGCTTCTACACCAGCTACCCAAGCCATACCAGTATCCTCTCAAAGACAACAACGGGCCTCGAAAAATCTAGCGGTTTCTCCCACAAATGAGGCAGTCATACCCAAATCGGTGAAAGAGTTGGGTAGACAACAAGTGTTAAATCTCAATCAGCAGTCTAGTGGTCACCAGAAAACTCCGGGGGTAGGTTTTCTTCGCCTTCCCACAATGCCTAATTCTGGAGCAGCACCTTTGTGGTTGCTGCGCTTGTATACCTTTCATCGTTATTCGACAGTTTTGGCGTTTTTATTAGTAGCATCGACACTTGCTGTTTATGGCTGGACGGTATATTCCCAAGAGGTTTGGGGTCAGTCATATCGCAGACTGCAAAAGCTCCAACGTCATGAGCGGCTGCTAACAACAACCAACGCGACGCTGACAAATAAAATGGCTGAGGAAGCAGAACAATCAACAGCAGGACTGGTATCGCCAACTCCTCAAGGGATGATTTTCTTGCCTCCAGCATCTCATAGTCCTAAACCAGCATCGTCTAACACAATGCCAAATTCCCAAACGCAACAGCAAACACTCTCACCACTGGGATACTAATCATAATTCGGAATTTGTCATGCCGCTCTCTATGAGACGCTGCGCGTAGCAAGCTTTAAGAGTAAGGGTACGCCCACTCGCTAATGTAATTCGTAATCGCAAAGATTGTGGTTCAAATAGATGAACAACGCTGTCATCTGAGTTTCCACCTCTTGCATCTGTAGCTTCATTTTGGAGAATTGGTAAAAGGCTAAGAGTCATTAGTCATTTGTCATTAGTGATTAGGACTCAGACTTGTGGCAAATGACAAAAGACAAATGACAAAGGACAAACCCAATGCAGAAGTCACCAAGCAGAACAAAATTCAGAAAGTTTCGCAATCCAGGATTCACAAAGCGAGAAAAGGGTTATAAACGAGGGCTTTTGGGAGAATTAGCCTCTAATATCCAAGAACAAACATCCAACACCAAGTCTCGACTGTTCATAGTCTGGGGCGTATTAATAGCATCAGGGTTGGGATTGGGTGTGAAATTGTATAACCTGCAAATTGTCAAGGGGCCAAAGTTAACAGAGCAGGCACGAAACCAGCAAATGGTGAATTTGCGACCTTTTATGCCCCGTCGCCCGGTGGTAGATCGCAATAGTAATCTGTTGGCAATTGACCGTCCTGTATATACTTTGTACGCTCATCCCAAGCTGTTTGATAAGTCTAATGAAGATATGGCAGAGCGACTTGCCCCAATATTGGCAAAAGATACTGCTGAATTAGTGAAAACTTTTCAAAGCAAGAGAAGCGGAATTATACTTGCCCCAGCCCTACCGGAAGAAATTGTCGATCGCGTCATCTCTTTGCGCTTAAATGGCTTAGAGTGGACTCAAAAATACTCCAGATTTTATCCGCCAGACGATTTGGTTGCTGATGTGGTGGGCTATGTGAATGTTGACCGCCGTGGTCAAGCTGGTGTGGAATACTCTCAAGAAAAGTTGCTAGAACGTCCTGTGCAAACGGTGCGGCTCAGTCGGTCGGGTAATGGGGTACTGATGCCGGATCATGCGCCTGAGGGTTTTTTGCATTTTGACGATTTGCGATTACAACTTACTATCGATAGCCGTCTGCAACGAATTGCCCGTGTTGCGCTCAAACAACAGATGGAGAAGTTTGACGCTAAACGTGGGGCGGTAATTGTCATGGATGCGTTGGATGGTTCCTTACTCGCCCTGGTTTCTCAGCCTACCTATAACCCTAATGAATACGGTAAAGCTGATATCTCGCTATTTAAAAACTGGACGGTGGCGGATCTTTATGAGCCGGGATCGACTTTTAAGCCTTTGAATGTAGCAATCGCTCTAGAAAATGGCGTCATCAAACCAGATGATATGTTTAATGACTCCGGTTCTATTCGGGTAGCTAATTACACCATCAAAAATGCGATGAATAATGGTAATGGGCGAATCAGCATCGCTCAGATTTTGCAATATTCCAGCAACATTGGGATGGTGCAGATTATCCAACGTTTAAAGCCTTCAATCTACTACAACTGGCTAGAACGCTTGGGGCTAGGACAAAAAGTTGATACAGATTTGCCTTTTGAAGTTGGCGGTCGGCTCAAAAGTCAAGAAGAATTTATCGCTTCCCCAATTGAACCAGCTACTACTTCCTTTGGACAAGGCTTTTCTATGACACCGTTACAGCTAGTGCAAATGCACGGCGCTTTAGCCAATGGCGGTAAATTGGTCACACCCCATGTAGTGCGGGGGCTGATTGATAGTAAAGGGCAGATGCATGATTCACCCAATCGCACCATCCCCCGCCAAATTTTCTCAGCTGCAACAGCCCAAAAGGTTGTGGAAATGATGGAAACTGTTGTTACTAACGGCAGCGGGAAGGCGGCACAAATTCCGGGATATCGCATTGCTGGTAAAACTGGTACAGCCCAAAAAGCTAGCCCCTCTGGCGGCTACATCAAGGGTGCTAGAATGACCAGTTTCGTGGCTATTTTGCCAGTGGAATCTCCTCGCTATGTAGTGTTTGCACTGGTGGATGAGCCAAAAGGAGAAAGTGCCTATGGTTCTACTGTCGCCGCACCAATTGTGAAGTCGGTGATCGATGCGCTGATTCCTCTTGAGGAGATTCCGCCAAGTAAGGCGAGTGAGCAACAGCCAGAAGCGCCGTAAGGAGTAGGGGCAGGCTGACAAGTGTAGGTTTGTTTAGATTTTGCATTTCGAGTGATGTGGGGAGAAATTTCAGAATGAAAAAATCAGCTTTTTCCAACTGAATTTAAAGCACCACTACTCGTTTCGGCTCCTGCTTCCAGTACTCCTCCAACGACAGTATTTGTACTTGAAATCTAAAATACCATTACCCGATCTCTAAACTGTGGAATGTCGGTTTAATAATGAATTATCTTGAGGGATAATACTGGGGATTCATAACTGGAGATTGATAACCGTTTGTGGGTACAGTATTACCCATACCGTTGGGTACAGGACTGACAACAGGAGGCTGATAAACGCTCATGGGCACAGTGCCGGTTGTACTGTTGGGTAAAGCAGGACTCGCAAGCTGGGGCTGATAACCGTTTGCGGGTATAGTGTTTGTGGTACTGTTGGGTGTGACAGCATTCTGGCTAAACTCTTGGTAGGCAGCCCGAGAAATTGAGCTAATCAACTTTTCGGCGCGAGGGTCGTTATTGGGGCGTTGCACCATGACAGCAGCTATGTAGCGCTTGCCAGTTGGAACAGCAATTAAACCTGCATCTGCCAACATTGTGCCGATATCACCCGTTTTGTGGTATATTCTTGCGCCTGTTCCCAAACCCGACGGTAGCAGAGTATCTTTCTGAGTGCGACGCAAGATATCGAGCATGAGATCGCGTGATGGCATACTTACTAAATTTCCCTGACTCACAATCGCCATCAAATTCCCTAGTTCCTTGGGACTAGTAGTGTTTGTCCCTTGCAAATCTGGGAGTTGATTACGAATTACTGTGGTTGTCAATCCCCAACTGCGAAAACGCTGGTTTAAAGCGTCTATGCCTCCCAGTCGGGCAATCAGCATATTTGTTGCCGTGTTGTCGCTGATTGTAATCATTTTAGTGACGACTTCCAGAGCAGCGGACTGGGTTCCGGCTGGTTTGTATTGTAGATCTCCCGAACCGCCAGCTACCACATCTTGTTGCATGGTCAGCATTTCATCGAGGCGAATTTTCCCTGCATCCACATCCTGAAAAAAGGCAATCAGAATCGGCACTTTAATTGTGCTAGCCGCCGGAAAACTGGTAGAGCCATTGACATCTACATAATTACCAGTATCTAAATCTACTAAGAAAACTCCGGGTGTGAGATTTGGGTTGGTGTCCGCCAAATTTTGCACGGCATTTTTCAAAGAGGTAATTTCCTGGGATAAATACAGACTCGAAGCTGCGGTTGGCGGAGTTTGAGTAGGTTGTGGCTGCGATCGCGCCACATTACTATTAGATGGCGACGCCGAATTTGTGCTGATGCGATTAGCTGGGTCTAATACTGACAACGCTGTGCCCACAATTGCACCCATCCCAACACCTACAATCAACAACCGCAAAACATACAACATAGTTTTGGCCATTGGCTTCAACCGCGTTTTCCGCGATGAGCGCCTACCCATTTTTGGCTTTTCCATTCGCACTGTTTTGACCATCACAGCACCTGGTCGGAAGGGAGGAATTTTTCCCTTCACACTAGGTATTGGTTTTACTGCCGCTGGCATGACCAACCCCGATTTTACCCTCCGTGTAGCACTAGGAGTTGGCGGAGGACTGATTTGATTTTTTGGGCGTGTTAGCGCCGCTTGTTGTCCATTCCCAGCTTGCTGCTGGCTGTTAGCTTTAACTTTCTTTTGTGCCACTTTTTGAACTTTTTGTGGCCGCTGGCGGCGATTTATGGGTTGACGCCGCGAGAAAGCTGTTAGTTCGTCACTTGATTCTGACACCGTTACTCCTTGTGACCGACTTGACTGTTTTCTTGCAGACTCCTGACCCAAAATTTAATCTCTAAGCAATATTAATACTCAAATTCCACTTTGCCACTAAGTAGCTATTTTTGTGTTTAGTTTAAGCTATGTCAAATATTTTGGGAGGATGATTGCGTACATATTAAACGAATAATTACAAGTTTTCACCATCCCTCTGGTTTTTAAGGGCCCATTCTACCTGCTGCAAAATTCCTCGGAGCATGGCTACCTCCCCAGTTTTTAGGTGAGCGCGATTATACAGTTGGCGAAATTTTCCCATGCGACTAGCTGCCGTATGCGGATACACATAACCAATTTTCAGTAATATTGATTCTAATTGCTGGTAGTATCCTTCCACAACATCTAAGGGTGCGAGTTCCGTTTGGGGTAAGGTCTGAGTATCAGGTTGCTGGGCACATTGTGACAATTCATAACAACAGATTGCCACGGCAGTAGCCAAATTCAGGGCTACATAATCCTGACTTGTGGGAATGCCAACAAACCGCTGTGCATAATTTAATTCTTCATTGCTTAATCCCCGGTCTTCCCTGCCAAAAATCAGTGCTGCGGGTTTTTCTGGTTCCTCCAGTAACCAGGGTAGTGCAGTGCGAGGATTTTCTAAAGGTGTTTCTAAACTGCGAACGCGACCAGTGGTAGCGATCGCCCGGACACATCCATGCAATGCTTCTGGTAAGGTTGCCACTATTACCGCAGATTCTATAATTTCTTGAGCGTGAACAGCCATCATCAAAGCTTCCGTCGATAGCGGATCGCATTGGGGGTTCACTAATACTAAATTATATAGCCCGAAATTTTTCATGACTCTGGCGATCGCGCCGATATTTATCGGCCCAGCTGGTTCTACCAACACAATTCTTAATCCAGCCAAGCCCATTTTTTGCCTCCTGCGATCGCACCAAATGATATTTTTAGGCCAATTCTCAGCATTGGGTGTCCTGCTGAAAAGTTTCCTTAACATCATTGTAACTTTGCAAGTAAATACCTACGGGAGGTCTGAACAAGTTACTAGGCGTAGATAATACCCCTCCCCAACTCTCTCCTTAGCAAGGCTACGGTGTACACACAAGTCTCTTGACATGCATTGACCTGCATCTTTGTTGCATTGACCTGCACCTTTGTTGCATTGACCTGCACCTTTGTTGCATCGACCTGCACCTTTGTTGCATTGACCTGCACCTTTGTTGCATCGACTTGCACCTTTGTTGCATTGACTTGCATCTTTGTTGCATTGACCCGCATCTTTGTTGCATTGACCCGCACCTTTGTTGCATCGACCTGCAAAAATTAACCTGCCCTACGTTACGCAGTAACTTTAAAAGATTTGTGTGTACACGGTAGCCTTGCCAAGGGAGGACGACGTAGGCGGGGATAATAATATATGCAGTTTTACAAAGAAACGGTATCAGGCGCATTTAAAATGGGCAGATCACACTTTTCTCCAAATTCTGATTAAATACCTTGTAGTATTGCCTGATTTCACTAAACAATGCCACGGGTAGCTCAAATGAAAAACTCCAGGAAAGTTTGGTTACGTAAAAGACTCAAAACTATTCTGATTTTCCTGTTGGTGCTGGGGCTATTGTTAGTGGGATTTGCCACCTACACTGTACGCCAATCCTTTCCGCAAGAGAGTGGCACAATTCAACTACCTGAACTGAAAGCCGAAGTAACTGTTCAGCGGGACAAATGGGGCATTCCCCATATTTATGCTGCCAACTCTCACGATTTATTCATGGCACAAGGTTACATCCACGCCCAAGACCGCTTTTGGCAAATGGATTTTTGGCGACACATTGGTTCTGGACGACTAGCAGAAATGTTTGGTTCATCTCAGGTTGACACCGATAAATATCTACGGACAATGGGTTGGGCGAGGGTGGCGCACCAAGAAATTCCCGAAATTAATGCAGAGATGAAGGCGTATCTGAAAGCATACGCCGATGGTGTCAACGCCTATCTGGCAGAGCATCAAGGCAGCGCTCTGAGTCTAGAATACGCTGTGCTTAAATTCCTCAATCCTGGGTATCAGCCAGAACCTTGGCAAATACTGCATTCTCTGACTTGGGGGAAGGTAATGGCTTACGACTTAGGCAGAAATTTCCAAAGCGAAATTGAACGTGCCATCCTGCTCAAAACCCTTAGCCCCACTCAAGTAGAGGAACTTTTTCCACCATACCCTCAAGACCTGCCAGTGATTTTGTCTGAATTACAGCAAGGAAAGGTAAAGGAAGGGGGAAACAATAATGTTGAAGTAATTATTGACTCTCCAGATGTATTACCTGCTTTAGAGTCAATTACTAAACCGATGATGGCTTTGGAACAACTCATCGGGCCCACTGGAATAGGTATTGGCTCTAATAACTGGGTGATATCTGGTCAACGGACGGCGACAGGTAAGCCAATTTTGGCGAATGATCCCCACTTAGGTGTGCAAATACCCTCTATCTGGTATGAGGTTGGTTTGCACTGCACACCAAAGAGCGCAGAATGTCCCTATAACGTTTCTGGTTTTTCCTTTGCAGGAATGGTTGGGGTAATTATCGGTCATAGCGATCGCATTGCCTGGGGTGTCACCAATGTACAATCTGATGTGATGGATTTATACATTGAGAAAATCAACCCAAAAAACCCCAATCAGTATGAGGTCAATGGCAAATGGGTTGATATGCAACTCGTGCAAGAGACGATTCAAGTGGCGGGGAGTCAGCCGATTGGGCAAACGGTACGCTACACCCGACATGGGCCCATTCTCTCTGATGTTTCGCCTAATCTGAAGCAATTCCAGCCCAGTCAGCCCCTAGAATTACCACAGAACTACGCCGTAGCCCTGCGCTGGACAGCCCTAGCACCTTCAAAACTAGGGTATGCCATTCCCCAAATTAATCGCGCCCAAAACTGGCAGGAATTCCGCACTGCTGCCAGCAATTATGATGTCCCGGCTCAAAATTTGGTCTACGCTGACATTGATGGCAATATTGGCTACCAAATGCCTGGTAAATTCCCCATCCGAGCGAAGGGAGATGGGCGTTATCCCGTTCCTGGTTGGACGGATGAATATGAATGGCAAGGCTATATTGACTTTGAGAAATTGCCCAAAAGTTTTAATCCACCTCAGGGTTATATTGCTACTGCCAATAATTTAGTTAACCGTGAATATCCTTATTTAATTACCGCAGATTGGGTTTATGGCTACCGAGCAAAGCGCATCGTTGAGATGATTTCACAACAAACACAGCCGATTTCTCTGAAGGATGTGCAGCGGATACAGGGTGACGATCGCAATCTGAATGCACAGACATTAGTACCAATACTGCAATCTATCACTGTTGAGACCCCCCGCTTACAAGCCGCCCAAAAACTTCTGCAAGATTGGAATTTGCAGTTAGGAATGACATCGCCTGCTGCTGCTTTGTTTGAAGTCTTCTGGAAACACTTGCTAGCAGATACGTTTCACGATCAGTTGCCTGAAAAGTACTTTCCTAATGGAGGCGATCGCTGGTATGCTGTGGTAGCAAATCTGGTCAAACAGCCCAATAGTTCTTGGTGGGATAATCGCAACACCCCAAAAGTTGAGAACCGCGACCAAATCCTCCGGCAATCCTTTGCAAAAGCCGTGGATGAACTAGAACGTATTCAAAGTAAAGACCAGAAAAACTGGAATTGGGGCAAGCTGCATACTGTTACTTTTCGTAATGCCACCTTGGGCAAATCTGGAGTTGCACCGATTGAAGCTTTATTTAATCGTGGTGCATTTGCTACGGCTGGTAATGGCGAAACAGTGAATGCTAACCGCTGGAGAGCAAACAAATCCTTTGAGGTGACTGATATTCCTTCACTGCGGATGATTGTAGATTTGGGAAATTTGGATAAATCAGTAGCGATTCACACCCCTGGACAATCAGGCCATGCTTTCCATAGCCACTACAACGATATGGTTGACCCCTGGCGCCAGATTGAATATCACCAGATGCTTTGGGAACAGAAGACTGTTGTAAATAATACTGCTACTACATTGAAGTTAGTTCCCAAATTGCGAAAGTAAAGGGTAAGCTGACTAAGCAATTTTAAATTTAGTTTATTAAGTAAAATTACATACACATTTGAGAAAAAATGAAGTATAAAGTAACAGGACAGAAAGAAAGTTAGAAACAGAAATCAAGATTTTTTTGAGAAAAACCTATTTTTGCTGAACATCCGTTTTCTGTACCAACTTGAGTGGAACATCGTTGGAGATAATAGAACCTATGCAATGCGTGTTTAAACGAAGTTTTATACTTTCAGCAACTACTGCGATCGCTTTATTATTTGCAGGTTGTGGCGAAAGTAAAGTTGCCCAATGTAACAAAGTCATAAAGGTTGCCAATCAGGCAGCTACTCTAGGTCAGGAATTCGGCAAAAATCCCAATCCGGCAAAAGGTTCTAAAGCTTTAACCGAACTTTCTGGTAAGATAGACCCACTTGCCCAAGAGATGAAAGCATTAGAACTTAAGGATGAAAAGTTACAAGGTTTCCAAGGGCGCTTTCTCACGCTCTATCAGAACATCAGCAAGGAATTGAATAATGCAGCAACAGCCATAGATAAAAAGAATATACCAGCAGCAAAGGGCTTTTTGGTATCTCTGCAAAAGAGTAGTAGCGAAGAAAGTTCAATAGTTAAGGAAATTAATAGCTACTGCTCTGGTAAATAACCAACTCTTGCTTCCACCTCTGCAATTATCAGTGCTGGATTGGGTAATACTGTGGGATTAATTACCGACAAGCGCTTTTCTGCCGATACTTATGGCACAATACGCTTGGGTTAGCGTCAAAAACCATAAATTGCGTAAGTTGGGTTGTAGCTTGCTTCCCTGTAGGAGTACGAAGTGAAACCCAACAAACCACCAAAAATGTTGGGTTACCCTACCGCAAGCAAGCTAGGTTTCTCAACCCAAGCGTATTGCGCTTTAGCCCCAAAAAACCATAAATTTAATGCCCAAATTTAGTCTAACCACGCCAGTAGGGTGCGTTACCAAAGCAGCTTCTAATTATTTGCGCCTACTTATTTAGTTAAATAGTTGGTCGATAACCACCAAAAACAGTAAAGCTAAAATTTTTGTACCAGCAATCCACATTTTGAAACCCAGCCGCTTCTAGCCAGCGAAGTTGAATATCAAGGGTTGCCATGCGATCGTATTCCATGCGTTTTTGTGCAGCTTTGAGATCCTCCTCTGAGATATTCTTAGCCCGGACAGAATCTAGCCAGTGTTGACGGTAAAGTTTTTCTAAATCAGGGGTTTTGCCGAAAACTTGATCGGCGTTGACAAATATCCCTCCAGGATTTAGAACATCATAAATCCGTTGATAAAGAAGTTCTTTGTCAATATCTGACAGATGATGAATCGATAAGGCAGAGATTATCAGGTTATATGAATTACCTAAATCAGTCTCAATGTAGTCACCAATTAAGATTTTGGGAGATTTGCCCATTTTGCTAAATCTCAACTTAGCTTTCTCTAACATTTCAGGGGCTAAGTCTAGCAAAGTGAACTCTGCATTAGGGAAGACAGACTGAACCATACCTGAGTAAAGTCCAGTACCAGCACCCAAATCTAGAACTTTAAGCGGTGCAGTGCAATCGCCTGGGATGATTTCAACGGCTGTTTTGTAAAAGTCATCAAAACAGGGAATTAGAATCCGACGTAAGTTATCGTAATCTCCTGCGGCAGAATTAAAAGCTTCTTGAATATTCATTTTTTAATCTTTAATAAAGGTAAAACTTTCTGTTTGAACAACTCAATTAAAGCTGGTTCCATATATTCATATTCATCTGGTATATCTAAACATATAATTCTTTTATCTTTCAGAAAAGGTTGAAAATTTTTTGATAGCTTATTTTTATGAGATTTTTCCATCACAAAGATCATATCAGCCCATTGAATAGCCTCCGTTGATAATGGTACTTCGGCATAGCGATCTAAACCTGCTGAGTCTGTTTCAAGCCCTTCATATTCAGAAAACACAGCCTCGGCGGTGGGACTTCGCAGTTTATTTTTACTACAGATAAATAAAAGTTTTTTCATTAAGAGTTTCTTGCCGATCTAACTCCAAAAACGGTTTAACAGTTTAGATAAACTACTTTATTTTGCGATCGCACCACAGACAATCCCAAAACTACGCCAATTATAAGCTATCGTATTTCTTCAACTTCAGAAAGTTGGACTATAGTGTGGTATTAGACAAATATAATTTTATTGCTGTATGTGTAATCCATGAACTATACCGCCTTCAGAATCAAATCTAGACTGAATGATAGAGAAAAATCTACTATCTCCTTTTTCAAAATGTCTGAAAATTGCGTAAGCGAGTATATCAGCAAGTTGAATTAGTCTCGAAGCTTTTGAGTCTAAAAATAAAGGCACTTCAGAAAAGTTTCTGATAACACCCCAGCTGTATCCAATAGTTCTAAAGTCAGTTGCTAAAGATTGAATTGTTGTCTCGTAAGTAGATTTGTCAAAAATTATGATACCTCTCTGTGTATTATCATTTTTGTGCAGCCTGATCAAATACCTATCAAACCTACTAGCCAGTTGTTCAAATGCAACTTCAACAGGGTCTTTTGGTGATACTATAGTCTTCTTGATCACACTTGCGAATAGTCGATTAGTCGGGTGTGACTGTAAGAAAACCTGCAAAATGTCTTCAATAGCTTTCTCTCTATCGCTCTTAGCATGGCTCCTCCACTTTCCTCTACCACTCAGCATTGGACTACCGTGCAATTCAACTGATACCGGATCAGCGGGATCAAATCTAGCAGCAATTTGGTCAAGCTGATCAGAAATCCAATATCCTTGACGCTCGAATACACAAAATCCAGCCAGTACAAAATATTGTTGATTTGAGTCGTGGGTAGTGCCAGACCATCAGTGAGAGGTTAGAGTGATTGCACTTTTGTCAAGAGGGTGCAGGGAAAGGA
>NZ_JABXKQ010000178.1 GCF_017114945.1 Nostoc sp. JL34 | reverse complement strand
TCATGTTTCATATCTAGCAAGCTTTTTGCCGTTTTCTATCCGTCGAACTCACGTTTATTTAGTTTGTATCAATGGCGAGATTCACCCACACAGGATTCAGAATTGAATCTTTCTTGTTAAAAAAGTAGTAATCTCTGTGGTGATTGCTACTGTGTATTGTGTTTATTTCTACCTACTTATTTCCACCGGACTGTACTAATAAGTAATGAAATAGCTAGCGTTTAAAGTTGATGCCTGAATTCCAGTTAACAGAGCAAGACTTTCGTTATTGGCAGTAATCTTAACTAAGGTATCGTTGCCGCTCTGAGTAATAGACAAACCTGAGTAGAGCAAACCACCTGATAAGGCAATCAAATCTTCACTAGTGTTGAAGTCTTTGATAGTATCTCTACCTTCACCTTTGGCAAGTACAAATATATCACTACCTGCACCCCCTGTCAGATTATCAGTACCCAAACCGCCATAAATCTGATCATTTCCTAGTCCGCCAACAATTACGTCATTACTAGCAAAGCCAAAAATCAGATCGTCTGAGCTAGTTCCCTGCAAATTATCAACTTTGGCTGAACCTGTGATAATGCTATTGACTTGGTTGCCGTTTTTAATGTTGATAACATCAAGATCAGTAGGGTTGAGATTGTTATATTTAGCATCAGTACTTACGGCTTTGGCAGTGATGATTTGGTAAGCAATGTTGTCATCTGCAATACCATCATTAACACCTGTAACTGTGATTGTTTGGGGTGTATTCCAGTTAGCTGTGGTAAATGTGACACTAGGAACAGAGAGAGTACCTTCACTCACCTTGGAACTACTCAAATTTAAGGTGACATTAGCAGTCGGTTGGCTAGTGAGTTGGATACTGAAGCTCGCCGTGCCACCAGCTTCGGTAGTTATTAGTGCAGTCGCAGGAGAGATGGTGAAACCTGCTGTATCGTTGTCCGTAATAGTAGCAATAGCTTGATTATCAGCGATGCTAGCATTAGTGGGATTGATGAGATTGACAAAAAAGCGCTCACTTGATTCAGCAATGAAATCGTTGAGAATCGGTGCGCTGATTGTTTGAGTGATAACTCCAGGATTGAAAGTCAGGCTGCCCGTGACTGCGGTGTAATCTACGCCAGCGATCGCAGTATCATTACTAGTGTTGTAAGCGACTGTAATGACGTTAGTGCTAGCATTGGAGAGTTTGACGGTAAAAACAAGATTGCCGCTGCCTTCGTTGCCGCTTTTATCTAGGATGGAGATAGTGGGTGCATTATCATCATCAAGTATGGTAACTGTAGCTGGAGCGATCGCAACTGTTTGGTTGGGGTGACTCAGCGTGAGATTTATGGTTTCATCGAGTTCAGTAGTCTTATCACCCAAAACATTTAAGGTAATAATCTTTGTTGTTTCCCCAGCAGCAAAAATTAAGGCTCCAGATACGGCACCTGTTGCACCTGCAACCTTAATGGTGTTGTAATCAGTGCCAAAAGTTGCCGTGCCATCTAGAGCATAATTTACGGTACTAGCAATGGCAGTATTACTACTACGAGTCACCGTGAAAGTGACAGTTTTACTAGCAGTATTACCTTCATTTAGAGTTGGGGTAGCAGTTGAAATGGCGTAATTGACATTAGCTGGAGGAGCAAAGTTAGTATCCCCAATGTGATTCAACGGTTGACCAGCAAAGTTTCCAGGTGATGTGTTAGTACCAGTACCTAATGTCAAATTTGGTGCTGTCCCGCTGATTAAACTCCCTACCCAATCTGAGGCTGTTGAACCAGTAGTGTTACTTGAACGCCCTACATATCCAGGTATAAATGAGGTGTCAACAACTGTGGCATTAGCTGGAACGGAACCGCCAGTAGAACCTTTTCTAAATACAATCGAGCTATATGCTCTGTCTGTAGTAGATGTGCCATCTAAAACAGAAACAGAATCCAGCACAGTCCAATTTGAGTACACAGTACCATCAGCAATACCATCGTCATTTGAGTCAATATCATTGCTAAGAGTGGGTGCAGCAGTACTTTGAATCAGGAAAAAGCTAACAGAGTTATTTTCTATGTCAGTTGCACCGCTCTGACCAGTGTGACCGATTGAACTAGAGGCTCCGCTTCCCCATCCGGCTCCACTTCCAGTATTAGTTAGGACATTTGCTTGAGGGTTGACTGCATAAGTATTGCCTTTTTGTAACAGAACCAGCAACCCATTGCTTCCAAACTTCTTACCAGACAAATCAAAAATATCTTGCACATTGCCAGGATTGGAGGAGCCAGAATCACCCTCAATCCCAACTAGATAAGTTCCTGGTGCTAGAGTTGCACCGGGAGTACCACGCAGTTCGATGTATTCTTTAGGGCTATCTGTACTCGGGGGATCAAAGAGAATTTCGTTGATGAGTATCGGCTGAGGGGGAACGGGAACATTAAACTCGGCGGGATTATTAAGTAGCACCGAAACGTTTTTAGATTCACTGTTGGCCACCGCCAAGTCAGATTTACCGTCTTTGTCGAAGTCGCCTCCGGTGACAGCATAGGGTGTTGTACCTACGTCAAAGTTTGTGGCATTTCCAAAGCTGCCAGTACCATTTCCTAGCAGGACTGAAACCGTGTTTGAGTCTGCATTTGCGACTGCTAGATCAGATTTTCCATCCCCGTTGAAGTCAATTACTGTGACGGATACGGGATTTAACCCCACATTAAAGTTGGTGGCAGGCTTAAAAGTCCCATCACCATTGCCCAACAGCACCGAGACATTGTTAGAGTCCGAATTCGCCACGGCCAAGTCCAATTTGCTGTCTTTATTGAAGTCGCCTAGGGTGACAGAATGAGGATTTGTTCCTACGTCAAATTGGGTGGCTGAGTTAAAAGTGCCATCACCCTTTCCCAACAGGATTGAGACGTTGTTGAAGTAAGAACTTGTCACCGCTAGGTCAGATTTTCCATCCCCATTGAAATCGCCCACTGTGACGGAAGTCGGACGGCTGGGAACTTTAAAGTTTTTGGCAGTTGCAAAGCCGCCATCACCATCTCCCAACAATACTGAAACATTTTGGGAAGCGTTGTTTGCAGTTACTATGTCAGGTTTTCCATCCTTATTGAAATCGCCTACCACGACGGATATGGGAGATGATCCTGATGGCAAAGAAAAATTGATAGCAGGCCCAAAGCCACCAGTAGCTTTCTCATCTCCAAATAGCACCGAAATGTTACTGGAGGAATTATTTGCCGTTACCAAATCCAATTTTCCGTCTTTGTCGAAGTCAGCTACAGCTATAGAATAAGGATTTAATCCATTGAACCCGACCACGCTAAAGTTGCTGGCAGGATTAAAAGTGCCATCACCCTTTCCCAAGAGTACGGAAACGCTTTGGGAGGACTTGTTTACCGTTACCAAATCGATATTACCGTCTTTATTAAAGTCGCCTGTAACGATGGAATAAGGTCTTAATCCTACAAGAGGTGCGATCGCAATACTAGCAGTTTCTGTAGCAGTACTGTAGGCTGTTGTGCCCCCTCCAACACCCGGATTTATGCCAGTAGTGCCACTAGCATTGCCATCTGAAGTATCCCAAGCACGGAAGGTGATTTGAGCCCTACCGTTGTAGCCAGCGTTGGGGATAAAACGGACTTTTTCTGTATCTCTGAGCAATGTAGCTGAAGTGGCGGACACAGCGAAATTAATCCAGTTGTTACCGCCATTTGTGGAGTATTGCCAAATGCCGTGGGTATTATTTACACCAATGACGGCTATTCCCTCCACTGCACCTGTGTCTGCATCAATAATGGGGTTGCCACCTGTGGCAAGGATGGCAGAAACTAGAGTACCGAGGTTATCGGCGTTGGTCACATTTTGGGTAATAGTGACCAGTGTGGGATTACCAGTGTCGTCCAGTATTGGCGCTGTATTGGTTGGCATTTACAATTCCTCTGCACAATTAATTTAGGTTTTAGAAGTTTTGTTTTTTTGCAGTTGCACCCTGATTATTGTTAGTAAATAAAATTTGGCAACTTTTAACTGTTAACTCGAATCTAAGACTTTAGGAACACAGCACTAAATAGGAAGCGAATATTAGATATCCGCTTCCATGCCTAAATTGAATGGGTAATTAAAACCTCTTTTTATTGAGCTAAAACAAAAAAATTAATATTATAACTAAGTACAAATCTATGCTATAAATACAATATTTGCTACAGTATTATTACTGTAATAACTAAAGTAAAATAAATACTAAAATTCCGAGCGCCGGAAGATTTATAATCGCCACACATTCCTGCGACAGTACAAGTAGTGACGATTGCCGATAGAGAAGCCGATATTTATGACTTATTTGCCTGTCCGCGTCGTCCTGGTTCAGATTTTCTGATTCGCGCCACACAAAATCGCTGTTTGGCTGAGAGTGAACATTGTGAAGTCATTAAAGATAAAATTCAATACTTGAGACACCAACAGAAGATGTCTTAACTCGCCTTTTCTTGAGCTTTCCCTTACTCAGACTCGCTGTATATACAAGTCGAAGCTAACCTAGTCTATGGTTTAAGAACCCTTGGTTACAACTTTGGCGATTGTTGGGACGTAAAATTATCTAACTTTGCAGGGCTACTCCTAACTAATAAATAACTATCTGAGATTGCTCAATTGTGCCATCAGGCATGATAGTATCCCGGAACTTCGCATAAATCAGGTTTGCCTTCCAAAGGTTTGCCTTACTCAAGTTTGCCTTGGTTAAATTTGCCCATGTCAAGTCTGCACCAGTTAAGTTAGCCTCAGTCAAATTAGCTTCTAGTAATTTTGCTCCACATAGCTTTGCTCCTGCAAGATTTGCAAAACTTAAGTTAGCTTCAATCAGCGATGCTTCAATTAATTTGGCTTCACTTAGGTCTGCTTCTCTCAAATCCACATCACACAAAGAAGCACCCCAAAGATTACTACCTGTGAATTTCACCCTCCACAAGAAAGTTCCACACAGATTTGCTTGTGTTAAATCAGCATTATTCAAATTGGCTTCACACAAAGATGCTTCATACAAATTAGCTTCACGTAAGCTAGCTTGCATTAAATTTGCGCCACTTAAATTAGCACGAGTCAGAACACAGCCACTTAAATTAGCACCACGCAAATCCGCTCCGATGAAGTTAATTCCACTTAAATCAATTCCTTTGAGATCGATTCCCCTCAAGTCACATCCACTGAAATCCCGCCGCTGAAAATATTTATTTTTGATTTGGCCTAATATAAATTCCTGCTGTTCAGCATAATTTTTCATGGTATTCACCTCTGGGTGTAATTTCTTTTAAAGGTCGAGTGTGATAGTTACCGTATATTGAGAGTACACCCCAAATGCAGATCAGTTTAGTAAATAATTAAAAATAAATTCACAAAAAATCGCCAATCAACTGAAAATGCGCTTTTTCAGTGGTTTTTAAAACAAAAAATGCTGACATAAGTCAGGAAATATTTATACAACAGCACTCACACTGATAGCGGAGGCGTAGACCAACCTAGTCATCGCGTATCCTTTTGTTGCTTTCACTACCGTGCTTTTTGATTTACTTGTAACCAAATTTCTAAACTCACAAGCAACCACAGTTTCACCCCATAACGGTTCCAAGTATCTCCTTGATAGTTTAACCAATTGCGAATTGGCAACTGGTTCAAGTAAGGAGTGATAGCCGCATTCCGATTGAGTAATAAATCTCTGGCTTCTTGTTGCCAATATTTCCGAAATCCTAACTGCACTGGCACCATCATGCCACTTTTGGGACGATGAATAATTGTGTCTGGTAAAATATCTGCGTTCGTCGAAGACGTACCGTAGGTAATCGCTTGCTTTAAAACTGCTTTTTCTTCCACTCCAGAAAGTTTATACTCTGGAGGGATTTCCATGCTTAAGTCTACTATTCGTTGGTCAAACAGGGGAGAACGACCTTGCAAAAGGGCTGCTTGAGTTAAGTTACTGACTTTTGTCAGAATTTGATCTGCGCCTTTAAATTTGATGTTCATTGCCATCAAACGATTCAGATAGCTAGCTTGGGAATATAAATCTTCTGCAAATACCCAAGGGGCTGTTTGGATTGCTGTCCAAACTTCTGGTTTTAAAAGTTGTGGTAAGTCAACAGCGCACTTTTGAAAGGAAATTAAATAAGCTTGCAATGCATCCTGATTGGTGACAGAGCCATATAAACTATTAATTAGCATTGGCTGATTTTTTGGCCCACCAAAACAGGGGTCGCCACCTTCACCATTTAAAACTACTTCTACGCTTTCTCTGGCCAGTTGTCCCAGCAACAGGTTGGGAACAGTCAGGGGGTCACCAATGGGGTCATCTAAATAGGCCATTGTTTCCGGCAGGCGTGACCACATATCCTTAAAAGTAATTTCCAAAATGTGGTGCTGTGTCTGGCAATGAGATGCAACGAGACTGGAGAATTCCAACTCATTGGGAGATTCTGAACCAAAATGAATCGAGAAGGTGTGAACTGGTGCTTTGTGGAATTTTGCTACTAAAGCAGTGATAGCGCTAGAGTCCAAACCACCAGAAAGAAAAACCCCAACGGGTTCATTTGCTGGTGGTAAATATTCTTGAACAACTTGATCTAGGAGTTCTCGCAAGCGATCGCCATGCCATGCTAAAGGTTGATCTATTGCGATAATCTGTTCTTGAAGCTGCCAATAAGCTGTAACTTTGTGGTCAGGAAATTCTAAAACGGTTCCAGGTCGCAGTTCCCGCACCTGTTCCCAAAGGGTTCGTTCTCCGGGGACAAAAGCACAACAAAGATAATCTCGCAAAGCTACTAAATCTAAATCAGATGAACGATGGGGTGATAAAGTTCTCAGTTGAGGCGCAATCCAACGCACCGAACCAGTGGTAGTGTAATAGAGAGTCCGAACACCGATGCGATCGCGAACCAACTTCAACACCTGTTTTTCTGTATCCCAAACCACTAGCGCAAACATCCCCACAAGTTGGCTAAGATTTTCATTGCCCCATCGTTCCCAAAGATTGGCTACTAGTTGCAGAAAAGTTTCTTGAAAGCTATCCGGTTCAATTCCTAACTTTTGCAGCAACTGCACTCGGTTAGTTAACCAAACATCACCAACAACAACAAATCGTCCTCCAGAACTGATTGCTAATTTTTCCGTCAGAGATTCCGAAGTGGTGAGTGGTAGAATCACAGAAATTTTTTCATCTCGCCAAGCTATATCTTGATAGTTTTCATCAACTTTTCCCCACGCTACGCACCAGGTTGGGTCAGTCTTGATGAATTCGATTTTAGGAGATTTACGATTTTTAAACGCATCAAATAGCATGGGAAATTTTCAACGCATAATCAGTAATTTTAGGGCATTGTTTAATATAAGTAGTCGGACAAAAATATTTACAGTCATTGCGAGCGTTCGCAATGACATTGTGTAATTAATTCTGTCTAACTACTTAGTTTTTAATTATGGCGGTTGCTATAACTCGGAAATCTGACTTCTGTCTAAGTCTGCTTGAAGAGATAGGATCTATGTACAAAAGTAGAATTTTAGGAGTAAACCTCTGTCTTTACAAGCTATTACCGTTTCCCCAACAACTTCTCAACCCCCCGCAGGCTTAATTGTCACTTTGCATGGTTGGGGTGCCAATGCTGAGGATGTAGCATCATTATTACCCTTGATCAAGTTACCTGATTACCAGTTTGTATTACCCAATGCACCTTATCCTTATCCCTATTCCCCTATAGGGAGGGCATGGTATGACCTGCGGGTAGAAAATATGTATGAAGGGTTGGCAGAAAGTCGGCAAGTGCTAACAGATTTTTTGGAATCTTTAGAAAGTACCACTGGCGTACCTTTATCACGCACTATTCTCAGTGGATTTTCTCAAGGCGGAGCAATGACTTTAGATGTCGGCTCAAAATTGCCCTTAGCAGGTTTAGTTGTCATGAGCGGGTATTTACATCCAGACGCACTAACAGCAGCTAAAAGTGAGATACCTCCGACTTTAATTACTCATGGGAGATATGATGAAGTTGTGCCCCTGAAAGCTGCTTTGAAGGCACAAGAAACTCTAAAGTCTCTAGGAGTGGCGGTAGAATACCACGAATTTGATATGGGGCATGAAATATATCCAGAAACGTTAGAGGTGCTACGAAATTTCGTTGTAAAAACAATTGGCTAGTCAGGATTACGAATTTTTTATAACTTCTGGTACAAATTCTGACAATTTTCACGAAATTAATCACCTCTAATGAGTAATATATATTGGGTGGCTGCGAAAGAGCGCAACTTAACCCATGCTGAAGGCGAGTGCTGCATAAGGGAGGGGCAAGCATTATGACAACTCTAAGCATTTCCCAAAAAGAAATTGCTGCCGTGACTGCGGCAGAAGTAGAAGAACTAGCTACACGTCTGGAACTGGATAATTATAGTAATGCTTTTGAGGGTTTAAATGATTGGCATCTATTGCGAGCGATCGCATTTCAGCGTCCAGAGTTAGTTGAACCCTATATCTACCTCTTAGACTTGGAACCTTACGATGAAGCGTAGTTGAGAGTTAGGAGTTAGGAGTTAAGAATTAGGATTTATAACTATTGAGTACTAATTTTTGAACGACTCACTCCTAACTTTTTACCATGACTAATCCAAAATTGAACAGGGTTCTAATTGGTGTAGGTGGCGGTATCGCCGCCTACAAAATCTGTGAATTGGTTTCGACGCTGTTTAAAACTGGGGTAGAGGTTCGAGTTATCCTCACCCGTTCGGCGCAAAAATTTATCACGCCTCTGACTTTATCAACCCTATCTCGTCATCCCGCCTACACAGATGATGATTTCTGGCAACCAACTCACTCTCGTCCGTTGCATATTGAGTTGGGTGAATGGGCAGATATTATGGTGATTGCCCCTTTGACAGCTAATACATTAGCCAAGTTAGCCTCCGGAATGGCAGATAATTTACTCACAAATACTGTGCTGGCTTCTACTTGTCCCGCACTGTTAGCACCCGCAATGAATACGGACATGTGGGAACAGCTATCAGTGCAGCGAAATTGGCAACAGCTATTGATAGATAGCCGATATCATGGAATGAATACAGCATCAGGATTATTAGCGTGCGATCGCATCGGTGCTGGTAGATTAGCAGAACCTCCAGAAATATTCGCTCACATCCAATCGTTGTTACACACTCAAGGCAAACGAGATTTAGCAGGTAAACAAGTGTTAATTAGCGCTGGGGGAACGCGAGAGTATGTTGACCCAGTGAGGTTTATTGGTAATCCTTCCACAGGTAAAATGGGATTGGCGCTATCGCAAGCTGCACTTCACCGAGGGGCAAACGTCACTTTGGTACATGGCCCAGCCAATTGGGATGTACCATTGGGAGTAAAAGCAATTCCCGTTGTTAGTGCCGAGCAAATGCAGAACGTGATGGTGGAATGTTTACCCAACGCTGATATCATTGTCATGTCGGCGGCAGTGGCAGATGTGAAACCACGAGATTATAGTACAGAGAAATTGCCCAAGCGATCGCTCCCCCAAGCTTTACCTTTAGAACCCGTACCGGATATAGTTGCCCAGTTAGCACAACTCAAACAGCCGCATCAAAGATTAGTTGGTTTTGCAGCACAAACTGGGGATATTGTCAAGCCAGCATTAGAAAAATTACACAATAAAAAACTTGATGCGATCGTTGCTAATCCCATCGATCGACCTGATAGTGGTTTTGGGAGTGATAATAATCAAGCCATATTTTTAGATAATCAAGGAAATCAGGTAGAAATAGCACCTTGTCCTAAATTAGAAATGGCACATCAATTATTTGATTTTGTCATCACGGAATTTTAGATTTTCACGAGATAGTTTTTACCGTCCTGTTTCACCTATCTGATCTGCATCGTCTGCTACTCCATTGCGAAAGCGCACTTCTAAGCCGTGTTCTGGCTCCCAGTCACACTCAGCTATCAACTCAAAAGTAGCAATATGCAGGTCATACTCAACGTGGGGTGGCACATAGATATATGAGAAAGTGACCTGATTCCAGACCTGAATGGGATTAGCCAGGGGCGGCATTGACTCATCTCCAATCATGTCACGATATACATCATAATTTTGCAGCACCAGAGGAGCAGTGATGCGTAACACGTCCGGTGGTAAGGCTAGAGCTTGCCGAATAGCTTCACGCTGAAGCGATGAAAGTTCCCCAATCTGCCCGTGTTCAAAATCCACGAAAATCGGTACACGGCGATCGCCCAAAACAGCACATTCTGCTAAAGTCCAGTGATTATCTTCGATTCTCATCTGTCCAAACTCAGCATCATAGTAACTCGTTGGGGGTTTCATCATCTTCAGGTACTACCTTTATTCATCAAAATTATGAAAAAATATGTTTATCTTTGTTCATAGTTACATATTCTTGCTCAGGCCCTTAGCAGTAATATCCCTTTCCTAAGAAACCAATGAAACAACTAGCAATGGAATCACCATCCACCTGGCGTTTCATCCCAATGCTTCAGACATCGGGAGCAGTGCAAATGGCGATCGATGCTTGGTTGTTCAAGCAATGTGAAAAGGGACAGCATCCGCCTACCCTGCGTTTTTATACCTTGTGGCCTTATGCTCTCTCCTTGGGACATTTGCAAAAACAATGGCCTGCCGAGTGGCATAATCTGATTTACCAGGGACAGCTACTCGATTTAGTTCGTCGTCCAACGGGAGGTAGAGCTGTTCTCCACCAAGGAAACTTGACCTACTCTGTGATTACCTCAGCTAGTACTGGAAAAAGCTGGGGTACTTATGAAAAAATCTGTAACTTTTTAATCCAAGGCTGGCAAACCTTGGGTATTGAGTTAAGTTATGGTTCTGCTGGACGAGGTTACATTCATAATCCCAGTTGCTTCAACACAGCAACAGCAGCTGACTTGGTTACAGCCGATGGAAGTAAATTTATTGGTAGTGCCCAACGCAAGGGAAGAAATACCATTCTTCAACACGGCTCAATGATTTTGTCTACGGACAAAGGTTTATTTGAGGAAATCTTTGAACAACTGGCTCCGTGGAATACCTCATTTTGCAACACACAGGAAGAGGCTGATTGGATTGTCAAGATTGTGGATACATTGACAGAGACGGCAAAACAGTACTTTGACATCGAACTAGTTACCCAACCATTCTCCGATCTCGAATGGCAAGATATCCTCAAATTGCGATCGCTTTATGAAGTGCGTTAGTGTAGCTCACCGTAGGTATCGCCTATTCCAAAACTTGAGGCTATGTAGAAAGTAGGAATAGTGTGACTGACACGAGAGATATCAAGCAGCTAATTGCTAAAGGAAACTACTACCTGGAATTGGGTATAACCCGTATGCTCTATGGCTTCAAGTCACTTTTATAGATTTTACAATATAAGTAAGACATAAAAATAACGCTTCAATTATATGAAAATACTCTCATCAGAACTAGTCCATTTGGGATTTGGTAAATATGTGCGTTCTGACCAAGTGACAGCAGTTATACCAATAGAAGAGGAGCGAGGCCCAGGGCGACGAACCTTTGTTCACATTCAAGGGCAAAACGATCCAATTATCGCCTCTCGCGCAGAAGATACCATCATCCGTGATTTGGTACAGGAGCCACGCGAAGTTACCCAAGCCCGTCAGCAGCAGGAAATTCTTCAAGATTTATTGGTAAATTTAAGTAATGTTAATTCGACTGTGCGCCGAATTAACCGTGATGAAGGCAGTTTGGATCTTGATTTGTTAGAGCGACGAATTAAGCAAGTCCTGGAAAATTAATTGCAGAAATCAGCAAACTTTCATAACGGAGAACGATATTGCTGAATACAATTACAGACCAAGTTTCAGGATCAGATACACAAACAAGATCGCCAAGGTTGTGGATACCTGAACGGGTACTGTTTACACCTGCTGCCCTAGATGAGGATTGGGGGCAGCAGATTCTTGCACGTGTGCAGTCACTCAACTTATCAATAGAAGAATTATCACAGAACCGCCTGAAGGGTCTGCGCGGTGAATCTGAGCGGGATACTTATAGAACCCATTTGACATCTAAGAAGGTGCAGCAAGCCTCTTAACCATCAACCG
>NZ_JABXKQ010000163.1 GCF_017114945.1 Nostoc sp. JL34 | reverse complement strand
CTCAAAAGACTAGCTGCTAGCTAGCTAAAAAAGATATCAAATGGGTTCTATAGCGCTTCTGTGTTGAGTCCAATAGAAACCTAATCCCCAACCGCTTCCCTTGTAGGGAAGAGGAGTAGATTCAAAGCTTCTCTCCGAAGCTGAGAGAGGAATGGAAATGAGGTCAGAGTGCATTCGATAATAACAACGCATCTGCCATGTACGAAAATTGGTGAGAGAGTTGACCTGGGGAACATCCTAGAGTCAAGATAAAAGGGTTAGATATCTTGTCAAAGTACTAAGCACATCTGATATCGCCTAATTTTCTTTCATTTCCCTACTTTTGGGGTAAAGATGAAGGCTGGGGGCGATAACTTATTAACGCGGCAAAAAACTTAAAAAAGTACGCACGGATTGCTAAGACGTGCCTGGACGCAGAGGGTTAAATGCGCCGTTGCACCCCGATGAAGCGTCAAGAAATAGCTGATTAAATCAAATTCTAAGCGATTTAATCATATATTTTGTAGCAGATACTTGTGGAAAAGAAAATGCTAGGTGTAAATGTTGTTATGAAAGTTGGCGATCGCGTCCGCGTTAAAGATTCGGTAGTGGTGTATCATCATCCTGAACATCGGAATCAGCCTTTTGACATCAAAGGCACAGAAGGCGATGTAGTAAATATTGCCACCCAATGGCGAGACAGACCCGTAAGCGCTAATCTACCGATTGTAGTCCAGTTTAGTAAAAAGTTTAAAGCCCATTTACGTGAAAATGAGTTAGAAGTCATCTAAATCACTTATCGGCGGCGAAACCACTGGAAAATATTCAGTTCGCCGCGCATTCTTTTAAGCTCTTGGCGGTTTTGTTCTGCTGTTGTATAATACCATTCACAATAACGCTGAAACTCTGACCGTGACCGAACTTCGTGGTAAAACTGATGGGTTGTTTGGTAAGAGGCAAAAGCTTCCTCAACTTGGGGTTGAGGGGATGGCATAATATAAGGTAAATTTTTAGACATAATATTAATAAAGTTAAGAGTAGGGAGTGGAGGAGTTTTGAACTCAGACAATTACCGCACTTCATTATTAATAACTCATAACTCATAACTCATAACTTTCTATCAACCGAATGGTGTGGATAGTTACTGGTTTTGTCCAAGGTGAGTTGAGAATGTCTAAAGATAGAAGGGTCTGCACTGATAACACCAAAATTGTGGAAGTCATCAATGCAGAAACTAGCGATTTTTTTGGTATAAGTATTTACTTTGTTTACTCATTACAACCTTTAGCCTCTTGTAACCTTAGCTACACCGGAGTATTAATTCCTGCTCTTTAAGACGCTACACGAACACAAAACTACATAATTCGGTAAAATTGGGTAAAGCAATTTTTGTGCTTGTTAAACAAAGGCATCAGCAAACCCATGCAACTGAAACTCAGTGCATCTCGACTTCCCTTCGCTCCTCTTTTGTTAATTGCCCCCTTTTTCCTATGGGGGACGGCAATGGTAGCGATGAAAGGAGTCATACCCCATACCACACCGCTATTCATGGCAGGTGTGCGTCTGATACCAGCGGGGATGTTAATTCTGATTGCAGCAGCATTCATGGATAAACCCCAGCCCAAGGGTTGGGCTGCATGGCTGTGGATTGCCTTATTTGCCCTAGTAGATGGGACGCTGTTTCAAGGCTTTTTGGCAGAGGGATTAGTCAGAACCAGTGCGGGGTTAGGGTCTGTGATGATTGACTCGCAACCCTTGGCTGTGGCCTTGCTGTCGTTGTGGCTATTCCAAGAACACATTGGTTTTTGGGGATGGCTGGGGCTAGGCTTGGGAGTCACAGGCATTAGTTTAATTGGCTTACCTGATGAGTGGATTTTACATTTTCTCGACTCAGGCGCAAATATTACAATTGGCAACTGGCAAGATTTGTTTGCTAGCGGCGAGTGGTTAATGTTGTTAGCAGCGCTATCAATGGCAGTAGGAACAGTGTTAATCCGGTTTGTGTGCCGACATACTGACCCAGTAACTGCCACGGGATGGCACATGATTTTGGGTGGATTGCCACTATGGGGAGTTTCATCAGTTGTCGAATCTCAGCAGTGGGAGAATCTGGGAGGAGCTGATTTACTGGCTTTGGGTTATGCTACCGTATTTGGCAGTGCGATCGCCTATGGGTTATTCTTCTACTTTGCCTCTAGTGGCAGTCTCACTAGTCTTAGTTCCCTCACCTTTCTCACACCCATCTTTGCCCTACTATTCGGTAACCTGTTCCTCTCAGAAGTCCTCAGTCCGTTGCAATGGATTGGTGTATTTCTCACTTTAATCAGCATCTATCTCATTAACCAACGTGATGCTTTAGCAGCAAAAAACGATACAGTTACTGTCGGTGAAATAGCTAATATACAGCAATCAGTTTTAGAAGCATCTGCTAAAAAAAAATTGAACCCCATAACCCTAGCAGTCAGAGAATCTAAATCAAAAATTTTACCCTAACTCGTTAAAAGGGGATGAAGGAGACAAGGGGACAAAAAGAATAACAATCCCAATCTCCAATCCCCAATCCCCAATCCCCAATAAAAAATGACAGTTAACATTTGGTCATCTAGAAGGTATTGTGGTATCGAAGACTTCAAAAGCACGTTCAGGCTGAAACTTGCAATATGAGGCTATGTCGTTCCTCAATTCTGATATTTACCTGTTTTTCTTGCGTGGGTTTTTACCCAAATCGCTCAAGCACAGCCACATCTAACCTAGCACCTGAAATTTTAGAACTTGCACAAGCTAGTTCGACAGTTACTGCTAGTCCGGCTGTTTTGAGATATGGTAGTCGAAAATCAGATGTGCAGAGATTACAAACCCAATTAAAGCAGTTGGGATACTACAGTGGTGTGGTAGATGGAGTGTACAATGCCAGTACGGAAATCGCTGTAGCTAAATTCCAGAAAGCAAAGGGTTTAAAAGTAGATGGTCTTGCTGGTCTGGCGACTAGGGAGAGACTGCAAGCTGCTTTGGCTACCAAAAATCAGATTGTCACTTCTCCAAGAATCACTTCTCCACTAGTCACTTCTCCAATAGTCACCTCTCCTACTCAGACTCCCCAACGAACTGCAAAACCCAACCCAACTGAGAGAGGTTTTGTTTGGTGGTTAATATTTGCCATTGGAGTTCTAGGATGTACAGGCGCACTTTTTTACCTGCTGAGATGGTTTCGTCAGGTCAAACAAGTTCAAAAGTCCGAAATATTAAATAATAAAAGTTTGAGTGAAGCTAACAAAGACCCGGTTACACGATCCTTACCAGAGAGAGTAACTAATCCACAAACAACTGCGCCACCACCACCCCCACAATTTTTGCTAACAGAAAAAACTTCCCGTCTTACTAAACTCAATATCGTAGATGAATTAATTCAAGACTTACGTAGTTCTGACCCAACAAAGCGGCGCAAGGCTATTTGGGATTTGGGTCAGCAGGGAGATTCGCGGGCAATTCAGCCTATGGTTGACCTGATGATTGATGCTGATTCTCAAGAAAGCAGTTTAATTTTGGCAGCTTTGGCAGAAATTGGCACCCGCATACTCAAACCGATGAACCGGGCTTTAGCAGTTTCAATCCAAGATGAAAGTCCACAAGTGCGGCAAAATGCGATTCGTGACCTGACCCGCCTTTATGACATGATGGGTCAAATGACTCAGATGTTACGCCATGCCCTGGAAGACCCAGATGCCGAAGTGCAAGCAACAGCACGATATGCTTTAACTCAGATGAATCGAATGCGTGGTTTGCCGGAACAACAGAGTCTACCGGAGGATTCAAACAACGATTCACGAGAATAGAGCAGGAGTCATTAGATTTTAGATTTTTACTAGCTTGCTTCCCCGTAGGAGTAAGGGTGACGCTCGAACCCGAACTAGCGTGTCGCAGACAAGACTCGGCTTAACTGTGTTATCGCTTTTGGCGTTAGCCTTTCCCTTTCGGAGAAGATGGCGTTCACCAAAATCTAAGTTCCGCTAAAAGCGCACCAAGTTGAAATTTGCTATCAGCCTAAAAATACTTCAACTGGATTTGGATATTGGTATCCGGGCCTGCGACTAAAAATGCTGCTTCGCTAAATTTAGGCGCACTGGCACGAATTTCTGGGTTGCTGGAAAATCCAAAGCCTTCGCTTGGGATACCTAAAATATTGCGATTGAGAATGCGGTCATTATTTTGATCGTGGAAGACAGCAACGGCGTAACTACCTGCTTTCAAGTTGTCAAAGGTAATGGGTAAAGGAGTGTCAGTAATCTTGATACACTGTTTTTGTAAGACGCGATCGCGATCGCTAGGAAATCCTTCACTGCTAGCAAATATACTGGCACAGACTTGTCCTTCTTTATTCTTCAAGCCATCAATTTCCACGGTGAGTTTGCCGTTAAAATTTGCCTTGGCACTAAATGACCACGCCAAACTTCCCAGAACTGCCAATAGCAGCATACTAACTCTCAATCCTTTAACCATAAAATTTTCACAAGGTAAAATAAGTTTTGCTGAAATTAACTTTTCACTTTGATTCAGATCGCGCAGACTAATAGTGACATTATTAAGTCAATACTCGCAAGCATCCTGCTATATTTCGTCTCTAGATTGGTCTAAATAGTCAGTGTAAATAACTTTAGTAGGAGTTTAAGAAACTATTGGCACATCTGTAAATATTTTTCGGAGTTCTTCGTCAGAACTTTATGATGTAGTTTCTAAAACAACCAAGTCTTATTCACCTAATTTTTAATCTTTTGAGTCAGAATTCATTAGCAATCCCAAAGCCGCCCACTAGACTCAGATGGTTACAGCCGATATTCATCTCTGCGAGAAAAATCTGTATCAAAAGCAACGCAGATTTCCAAGACATATCCTGAGACAGCGGATTAGTCCAGCTATTTATAGAAAAGTTATCATTTAGGTAAGTGTAAATTCACAAGCGATCGCTATCCTAATTAATCGGGTGTCCCACTTGACAGCGCAAAGGCAGAGAAACTCCGTCTCCTGGCTTATCGTTAAACATCGCCTACCTTTCAAAGCACTAATCAGTGAACTAAACATCTATCTAAACTCCTATACAAGCTTGTAGCCTGAGTTAAACATAATTGGATAACAAACCTAATTTGCTTAAAGAAACCGGGTTTAGAGTACCTGTAATATGGGAGACTTGGCAATATTCCCTATAAATCAGATTCAAAATGAGTAACAGTAACACTATTTCGGATATTGCAGTCAAGACCATCAACGGTGAGGATAAGCAATTAAACGACTACACCGGTAAGGTACTCTTAATTGTAAACGTGGCTTCCTACTGTGGTTATACTTCTCAATATGAGGGGCTAGAAAAGTTGAACCAGAAGTATGGGGAAGCAGGATTACGTATTTTGGGGTTCCCTTGTAACGATTTTGGAGCGCAGGAGCCAGGAAGCAATGAAGAAATTGGGCAATTCTGTACGAGCAAATATGGTGTTACCTTTGAACTATTTGATAAAGTTCATGCCAAAGGCTCACAGCAGCATCCACTTTATGAGCGACTTACCAAAGCCGTTGAGCCAACGGGAACTGTTGCTTGGAATTTTGAAAAATTCTTAGTTAATAAGCAAGGTGAAGTGGTAGCCAGATTTAATAGTAGTATCCAGCCAAATTCATCAGAGATAATTACCACAATTGAGAAAGAATTAGCAAAATAGTCACTAGTCATTAGTCATTAGGTTGTACTATTGATATTGATTTTTGACTCTGGACTATTAAATTTATACCAATTTGAAAAATGATGGCGACAGAGGGAAGACAAAAAGCTTATTAACCAAGTTTTTCCCAATCCAAAATCTAAAATATAAAATGGTATTATTTCCGTCCAGTTCCTTAATTGAGAATATTGTCTCAATGAGTATTTATAATTTATTTGTGTTTAATTTGTCATGAACGTTGCAATTATTGGTTGTGGTTATGTTGGTTATAAAGTTGCTCAATATTGGCAGCAAAAGATGAACTTTGTTGTCAGTGTAACCACAACTTCCCCTGAGCGTGTCCCGGCACTACAATCAGTATCCCAAAGAGTTGTAGTTACCCGCGGTAATGACTTAGATAGTCTAAAATCAGTTTTGCATAATCAAGATGTTGTACTTTTGAGTATCGGTGCAAAAGATGCGGAAGTTTATGAAGAAACTTATCTACAAACTGCCCAAACTTTAGTTTCATGCTTGCAGCAGATTAAGAGCGTGAAACAATTAATATATACAGGAAGTTATGCTGTATATGGTGATAGAAATGGTGTATGGGTAGATGAAGAAACGCCGCTTGCACCCGCTAATTTAAATGCACAAATTCTCCGAAAAACAGAGGACGTGTTGCTATCAACATCTAACGAAAATCTCCGTGTTTGTATCTTCCGCTTAGGAGGTATTTATGGAACTGGTAGGGAACTATTGAAAATATTTGGTAGATATTCTGGTACAACCCGTCCGGGCAATGGCGAGGATATCACCAATTGGATTCATCTAGATGATATTGTTGGTGCAATAGAATTTGCCCGTCACCGTCGTTTGCAAGGGATTTACAATCTGGTAGATGATGCACATCTCACCAGCCGAGACTTGCTAGATAGCTTATTTGAAAAACATAATTTACCCAAAGTTAGATGGGATACTTCTATTAAGAGGACTCGCTCATATAATGCTTGGGTATCTAATGAAAAGCTCAAAGAAGCTGGATACCAGTTGATTCATCCACAGATGATTTTTTAGCAAGCATTAAAAACTAGGAATTATGCAACCATCTGCTGTAGCTAACACAACCAATTTGACAGCATCTCCTAGCCAGTTTTACACTTGGCAAAATTATCATTGCGCCTACGAAGTTCATCAACCAACTAACACAACACCAAAGGGTATTCCCTTACTATTAATTCATCCAATTGGCGTCGGATTGTCGCGGCAATTTTGGCAACGATTTTGTCACCAATGGTATAATATAGGTCAGCTTAATTCAATTTACAACCCTGATTTACTAGGATGTGGTGAAAGTGATATGCCCCATCTGGCTTACACTCCTAGTGATTGGGCAGAACAGTTGCAGTACTTTTTACAAACAGTAGTGCAAAAACCCGTCATTTTAGTAGTACAAGGTGCTTTATTGCCAGTTGCCATCCAATTAGTCCAAAAGGAATCAAGTTTAATTGCTGGACTCGTACTTTCTGGGCCGCCAGCGTGGGCTTTGATGACAAATAAATCACCAGAATGGCAGCAAAAAGTCCTTTGGAATCTGTTAGATTCGCCTTTGGGAAGTGCTTTTTATCGCTATGCACGCACCCCAAAATTTTTACGTTCTTTTTCGATTCGTCAACTCTTTGCTTCTGAAAATGCTGTGGATGCAGAGTGGTTAAATACATTAATTGCAGGGGCAGAAAATCCTGCTAGTCGCCATGCAGTATTTTCTTTTTTAGCAGGGTTTTGGCGAAAGGATTATACTAGTTTTATCGCCTCTATTCAGCAACCAACATTAGTGGTTGTGGGGGAAACTGCATCGAGTATTAGCCAAGACAATGCAAAAGAAACGCCAGATGAACGCTTGGCTCACTACCTTGGTAGTTTACCTCAAGGTCAAGGTATAAAAATAAATGGGCGGAATGTTTTACCTTATGAGTCAACCGCTGAATTTGTAGCAGCGATCGCGACCTTTATTAATGAAGTTTCTTAGCTGATTGATAGTTAGATTGTACCAGTTCTTCCATGATAGGTTATGACTGGAATTGATTACTAAAGGCAAGCAAAATTATGTTCCCCAATCGCCGAGGACAAAGAGTTCCCAGTGTCACTTTTCATACTCGCAATAACAACGAGTGGGTGGATGTGACAAGCGATAGTCTATTTGCTGATAAAACAGTGGTTGTCTTCTCTTTACCAGGTGCTTATACTCCCACTTGTTCATCAACTCATCTCCCTGGCTATAACGAATTGGCAGGGGTTTTCAAAGAAAATGGTGTGGATGACATTATCTGTATTTCTGTCAATGATACCTTTGTGATGAACGAATGGGCAAAGGATCAAGAGGCAGAAAATATCACACTCATTCCCGATGGAAATGGTGAATTTACTGAAGGTATGGGTCTGTTGGTAGATAAATCAGACTTGGGTTTTGGGAAGCGATCGTGGCGTTATTCTATGCTGGTGAAAGATGGCGTAATTAACCAGATGTTTATTGAACCAGAGGAGCCAGGAGATCCCTTTAAGGTGTCCGATGCTGAAACAATGCTCAGATACATCAACCCCCAAGCAGTGAAGCCCGAAGTAGTTTCCCTGTTTGCGAAAGTCGGTTGTCCCTTCTGTGCGCGTGCTAAGGCGATGCTCAAGGAACATGGGATTAACTATGAAGAAATTTCCTTGGGTAAGGATATCACCACACGGTCGTTAAAAGCAGTTACGGGTGCGACAACAGTTCCCCAAGTGTTTATCGATGGTAAATTAATTGGTGGTTCTGAGGCACTAGAAGCCTACTTTGCCGCTAAATAGCTTTCACCTGAAGTTGACACAGGTGAAAGTCATCGTATTTGACCACAGCCTGATTTGTAAGAATTGAAAGCCACAGATCCCCGACTTCTCAAAGAAGTCGGGGATCTTGTTTATCATCAGTAATTAACAAATCTTCAGATTAGGAAATGTATTTTTGTCCAGCGACTCACTAGCGATCAGATAAAATTGACTCGGATTGAATTTCCATTTATTTAAAAGACAATATGTTTGCCAGAATCCGCCGAATTTTGAGTCAATTTTTTAGCAAGTCAAGGACAATCAACAACGAACCACTGAATAAAGTGAGTTTGATTGTGATTATTTTGATTGATATTTTTATCTTGATTAATGTTTTTGCGGGACTCGATGATATTAGCAGATGGCATATTAGCCCAACCGAGGCTTATCCATGTTATTCAGAGTGGCAAAGTTACCGAAAACAAACCACTAAAGATAAAGACTATGAAATTGTTAGACTTTCATTGCCATATAACACAAACAATCAACTCAAGTTTAAGCAAAGCTATCAACAAGCTGAAGCAGGACATCTGGGTAAGGTTTCTCAAACGTGCTTGCAATATGCTGATTACAAGGATAAGATTAACAATCCTGAAAAACAGCAAATCATCAAAACTATTGATCAAAAACAAGCGAAAATTAGTATCCTTGAACAAACAAATAACACTATTCAATCCCAATATGACTCAACGCTTTTAGAAAAAATTGCCGGTCAAGGTCGTGAACAATCAATTAATCAAATCGGTGCGGAAAAAGCTAAACAGGCATTAGAAGAAAATAATCGCCAAATTTCTACCCTTAAACAAGAAACTTCTACTCTAAAAAATGAACTGCTTACCAAACCCCAAAGTATTAGTTTTTTAACCTTTCTTAAAGATGACAATCAATTTAGAGAAGTTGATCAAGGCTATCAGCAAGCATCATTTTGGTATCCAAGTATCCAGCTTGCTTTTCAGTCTCTCTTTCTTCTCCCACTGATTCTCATTGCCCTATCAGTTCACAGATTTGCCCAAAGAAGAGGATATGGACTCATCTCTCTAATTAGCTGGCATTTGCTAGTTATCTTTTTTATCCCACTAATCGTTAAAATATTTGAATTTATTCAAATAGGTGCAATATTTAAATTTTTGTTTGATATAATCGGCGCTATTTTTGGTGGATTACTTTTCCTGATCAATTATATTTATATCTTGCTGATTCCAATTATTGGTTTTGGAATTATCCAGCTTTTTCAAAAATTTATCTTTAATCCTAAAGTCCAAGCAGCTAGCAGAGTTCAAAAATCACGCTGTGTCAATTGTGCTAAGAAAATTCGACATCTTGATACTTACTGTCCGCATTGCGGTTATTATCAGTATATTGAATGTCAAAACTGTCATAATCTTACTTATAAACATTTGTCGTACTGTAAACATTGTGGAACTTCTCAAGATTCCAGTAATTTGTAATTAGTCAAGTCGTTTATTAGTCTTTTGAACTTAGATATGGAAAAAGTGAAAACAGCCAATCAAGAAAATCAGTCGCCGCTTTCTTTTCTCAAAAACCTATTAATTGCTCGTTGGCGATCGCTCTTACTCCTGTTGATAGGAGTCTATTTACCTTTGCAGGTTTTTGAAATGCTGACAGTAAAGATATGGGAGAATCAAGCGGGCTTACCGTGGGATGTGCCGATTCTGTTAGCAGTTCATTCTACAGTTAACCCACAGTTAGATGTTTTAGCAGTGGCGCTAGCTACATTTGGGTTGCCTTGGACGGCGATGCTGATTTTGGGTGCGATCGCACTAATATTACTACTTCAAAAACGCTGGCGATCGCTAGCTTATTTACTCACCGCCTCACTAGGAAGTGTGATCATCAACCGCATAGCAAAAGAATTAATGCATCGAGTGCGTCCACAATTGTGGCAGTCCATTGCGCCTGAGTCTAGTTTTGCATTTCCCAGCGCTCATGCCATGACGAGTATAACTCTGGTAGCAATTTTGCTATTTTTAACTTGGGCTAGCTCTTGGCGTTGGTTGGTTCTCATATTCGGTAGCTTATACATCATCGCTATTGCGTGGTGTCGTCTCTATCTGGGGGTTCACTTTCCCAGTGACATTCTCGCGGGTTGGATGGTTGCATTAGGTTGGACAATTGGCGTCAGTCTAATCATCACACCGAATAGAACTACAGCCAAATCCGTAGATGGCGATCGCCCTGATGATGAAACTACTTTACTCCCTGAAGAAAGAAAGTTGATAACTGAGGAATAGTATTATGTCCGTAGCACTTTGTCAAGCTAGTTTTGAGGGTTTGTAGTAAGCAAAAATCAAAGCGGATTCCTATCGTTTGAAAGTCATCCCCTGAGTATGCCCAGCTTACTGGTATCATGTCTGGCAAAAGACTTAAGTAGTCAAACATTTAGGCTGACGCGGGGACACGGAGAGATTTTAATGATAAGTGATTAGCCGGACTTGAGATCACTGGGGATTCAGGCTAATAAGTTGCAAGAATCACTAACAAAATTGGGTTGAAATCAAGACAGACTAATCCTTTAAGTCAATTTCAACTCAAAAAGACTCTACAATAATCAATCACTTTTATTTATTGAATTTAAAAAAAAAAGTATTTGCTTCTATGTGGAAAGGTCTTTAAAGTAGAATATAGCCGATCAAATAATAAGTTAATTGTAAAGTTTTTCTTAGCAGTAGCTTAAGGAAACAGACTTCAAAACTTTGTATTTTTAGGTGTGAGTTTAAAATATTACGCCTGTGGTAATCTCTAATAAATCAGAATACGCACTTCTAGCCCTGTTAGAGTTGGCAACCTGCTACCCTAAGGGTGAAGCCCTGCAAATTCGAGAAATAGCGGCATTGCAAGACATACCGAACCGCTATTTGGAACAACTTCTGGCAACATTAAGACGTGGAGGTTTAATTAAGAGTATACGCGGAGCCAAAGGTGGTTATGTTCTGGCACGAGATCCTGGAAAGATTACAGTGTTTGATGCTTTTAGCTGTATGGAAGGATCAGATATTGTTGTCTCTAATTGTGAGCCGACTCCCAACACGGTAGAAGGTGAGCTAATTCAGGAAGTCTGGCAGGAAGCACGACAGGCAGCTAACTCTGTTTTGGAAAAATATACACTCCAAGACCTTTGTGAACGTAGAGCAATCCGAGAACAGAAGGAACTAATGTATTACATTTAGGTAATGATGAAGTAGGAAAATTTTCATCCTTAGAGGATGTTTGAAAAGTTTTTTTGGTAACATCTAAGCCTCGAAAATCTAACCCCCCAGCCCCCCTTCCCTACAAGAGAATGGGGGTTTCAAAGCCTCTATCCGTTTTAGGGAGACGAATGGAAGCGGGGTTTTGAGTATACTTTACAACTTTTCAAACAACCTCTAGCATGAATCCCCAGTAAGAATCAAATAACTATTCCAATTCCTTGTTCTGTCATACACTTTATGGGGAAGCAGGGGAGGCAGGGGGAGAGAAACAAATAAGTGTATTTCGAGCTATACAGCACTTCCCGGTGTTACGAGGTACAATAACAGCAATTAGCAAACCAGTTT
>NZ_JABXKQ010000129.1 GCF_017114945.1 Nostoc sp. JL34 | reverse complement strand
GCACCTCTGCAATCCTTACACTGCCAACCCTTCAGCTTAACTTAGTGCCATTCGGGCATGGAGCATGAGGTAGCGCCCCCATGAGCGACTGGCGTCGTCTCTGACGACTTTAAGCAAGTGGCATCATTGGAAGAGGCTCCGGGGGCAAATGGGAAAAATCTACTACAATTTTCCCCCTGCTTCTTAGCGAGTCCGCATTTAGGAAAAAATGAAGTAAGAACTTGTTTTTTAAACTTCATACTTCATCCTGACATTTTCCTATGACAACGCTCTCATGATGTAGTCAAAATAAGGTCATACTTCGACTGCATCTTCCTTACTCATCAAGGATATGGCTTCTTCTTGAATGCAGCGCGTAGCCTTGATATTTTTGAGAGGAATTTCTAAATTGTTGTACATTTTCTTAGGGAACTCCAAGAAATAAATTATCTCGCTTGAAGTTGCTGACTGTTGACTGTGAACAGTGGAATATTTTATTTGTCAGTCCCTTAATACCAATCGTGCCAACTTCTTCCAAGGATTTCTCACTCCCTGCCAAGATAGAAGTTGACAAGAAGCTGTTTGGCGCTCATTTGGCGTTGAATATCGGGACTACGGCTCCGGTAATGATAAACTCAATGGCACTGCTTTCCCTGTAGTTAAATCTTTAGAGAAGTTATAAACTCGGCGATCGCTTTCACCTGCCACTTTTATCCCCAAATCAGCCCAATCAATTGTGTCTGCCCAAGTGTGAATAACTCGTCCTTGGCTTTTGATTTCTGGCTGCTCAAATGTGAGTTTTTCAAAGTTAAATGCAGCGACATCAACCCCTAAGGCGGCAGACCAAATTCCTGCTACTGGAAAAGCCGCTAGGAAGAAATGCAATTTGCAAGAATTAGGAAAATTTGCCCGCCGCCATCCCAACCGCCCAAGATAGAATTGAGCAGACCTAAAGTTGTAGGTTGGATGTTTTTGACCGAGTTTGTATCCGGCATTAATCGATTCTGAGTCACTTTCGTTGGTACGAATCAAGGTCGATGTCACCAAAGAACCATGCATCGCACTCAGCATTGCACCACCTAATACCCCAATCACCCCTAACTGATGTAAGGGACTCATCAGAATATTGTGATCTGCTTGAAACTGCAACATGAAGTTAAAAGTACCAGAAATCCCTAAAGGCATTTCCGCAGAAAAACTGCCTTGTCCAATTGGATAAATTAAAAATACAGAGACGGAAGCAGCAACGGGAGCAGTGAACGCTAGAGAAATCCAGGGACGCATCCCTAAGCGATAGCTCAATTCCCATTCCCGATCTTGGTAACAAATGATGCTAATCACAAAGTGCAGCACAATCATTTGATAAGGACCGCCGTTGTAAAGCCACTCATCCAAAGAAGCAGCTTCCCAAATTGGGTAAAAGTGCAAACCAATTGCAGCTGATGTCGGTACTACAGCAGCTGAAATGATATTATTGCCGTCGAATAAAGCACCGGAAATTGGTGAACCCATTCCGTTCATGTTTACTGGCGGAGCAGCAATAAAAGCAATGATGAAAACAATGGTGGTTGTTAAAACACAAGGAATCAACAGTATGCCAAACCAGCCAATATACAGCCGATTCTCAGTACTAGTCACCCATGAACAAAACTTCTCCCATAAACTAATCTTTTCGCGTCTTTCTAAGATGTTTGTTGGTATTGTTTGAAGATTGTGATTTGCAGGCGTAACCCGCGTCCCATGACACGTCCCATGACAGTTCACATCGGCGGGAGCCGCCGCTCTCACTGCCTTGTCTACGCTAACAGTCGAAGTTGCAATTATGCTGTCTGACTTTGGCGTCATGTTACATAGATCCTTGCATAATTAAATAGGAATTCTCTATCGCCACAGTTTCTAAAACCGGAGACGACAGAATAATCTTTTGCACTCAAACCAAAGCCGTTGAGACAAAAACTACTTCAAGGTTGATGAAAAGGAACATAAAATAAAAACATGAAGAACCAATGAAGGAAGTTCATCTTTTCATAAAAGTTCACAATATTCATCAGAAGGGTCAGAGGGAAAAGGACTACCCATAGTACCGCTGCACGTAATTCGTAATTCGTAATTCGTAATTAGCTGTTAGCAATGGTTTCAGACATTTCAAATGGTGAGACAGCGCGGTCTTGGAGGTTTCCTCCATGAGCGACTGCGAACCCGAAGGGGTGGCTTATTTCCGCCGTGCTGTACTAGTCTCTTGAATGACGGCTCTCGGACTACATACAGGTATACAAAAATGAATATGTAAGTCACATTTTAATTATCAAAATAAGTCAACAAATGTAAATTTGGTTGAAGCTGTATAACTTTTGCGTCAAAGAACAGTCAATAATGATTTTGAATTAGACTTGTTCGATACAAAGCTTTTTGTTCACTACAGATACTAGTACTCCAAGGCGGAATTCGTAATGACGCTCTCTACGAGACGCTAAAAGCGAACGCGGACTCGCTACCGCTACGCTAACGTAATTCCTAATATTGCAAGAATTTCATTTATTTTCAATGCTTGCTCTGTTTGCATCGTGCTGTGCTAGTAGTATATGTGGTGAACAATTGGCAGATTTTTTCTGAGGTAAAACTTTTCTACTTTGATTGTTGCTAAGGGACTGCCAAAGAAAAAAATTCACCAATATTTTTTGCTAGTCTAGGCACCTTGCCTAGACTATGTAATGATTTCTTTCTAGGAGTTCCCTAATTATTTGTTTTCCCTCTGATGAAGTCCTAGCGTTTAGGTACAGTAGGGTGATATGGAATGAGAATTTTACTAGTTGAAGATGACGAGTGTATCGCCAAAACACTTGAAAATGTTCTTGGTAATCAACACTATGTAGTTGATATTGCTGCTGATGGTCTGCTTGGTTGGGAGCTAGTAGAAGCTTTTAGCTATGACTTAATTTTGCTAGATATCATCCTGCCCAAATTGGACGGCATAAAACTTTGTCAGAGGTTACGTTCCCATAACTATCAAACACCTGTACTGCTACTGACAGCCCAAAATTCTAGCACTCACAAAGTGATGGGATTAGATGCAGGAGCAGATGACTATGTTGTCAAACCTTTTGAACTCTCGGAATTATTAGCTCGAATTCGTGTTTTATTGCGGCGACGAAATTCACCCATATTGTCAGTGATGAAATGGGAAAAACTGCGTATTGACCCTGGTAGCTGTGAAGTGACTTATGGCTGTCATGGTTTGAATTTAACGCCTAAGGAGTATCGCTTACTGGAGCTTTTTCTGCGTAATGAGCATATTGTCTTCAGCCGCAGTGAAATTTTAGACCACCTCTGGTCTGTAGAAGAAGCACCCAAAGAAGATACGGTGACAGATCACATCAAGGGTTTGCGGCAGAAACTAACGCAAGCTGGCGCACCAACTGATTTTATTGAAACAGTCTATGGTTTGGGTTATCGTCTGAAAGTATTTGCGTATGAAGAAAAACCTTCTGTAGCCTTAAGACAGACAAAACAAAGCCAAAGCAAAAGGAAGCCACAGATTAGGGAAGCATTAGCAGTTGTGTGGGAGAGGCTGAAAGTACACAGTAGCGATCGCTTAGAAATTCTCCAACAAGCCTCCCTTGAGTTACAAGCCAACAATCTCTCTGAAGAATTACATAAGAAAGCATATCATGCAGCACATAAGCTAGGGGGAGCTTTAGGCATTTTTGGCTTTGTGGAAGCTTCACGTCTGGCTAAACACATAGAGCAGATATTACTATCCCAAATTACTCTTGACCAAAATGAGGCATTGCATCTTCGCCATTTAGTAGAACTTCTTTCTGGGGAACTACAGCAGCCTGCGTTTAGAGAATTAGATAAAGTCCTTTGCCATTATGTTGTAGACGATGTGGGTGAATAAATTTATTGGGCATTGGGCATTGGGCATTGGTCATTAGTCATTGGTCATTGGTCATTAGTTATTTACAACTAACAACTAACAACTGACAAAGAACAAAGGACAAAGGACAAATGACAAATGACAAATGACAAATGACAAAAAACAAAAGCCTATCGACTCCTTAGAAGCGCTGCTACATCGGATGATGAACCGCATTCGTCAATCCCTAGAGTTGCCAGCAATCCTCTCAGGAACCGTTGATGAAGTACGTATATTTTTGGAGACTGATCGTGTAAAAGTGTATAGTTTTGATGCAGACGCTAGTGGTGAGGTTGTGGCTGAGTCGGTTAACTGCGATCGCTTACCATCTCTACTAGGGCAACACTTTCCCGCTGAGGATATTCCATTTGCAGCTCGTGAGTTGTTTTTGAAAGCTCGTCAGCGCTCAATTGTGGATGTTGCAGCCCAGCAAATTGGGCTGAGTCCCTTAGATTCTTCGGAAACGACCGAGCCACTTGATGAAAATGATATCCAGTTTCGAGTCGTAGACCCATGTCACGTAGAATACCTCACCTCAATGGGAGTGCAGTCTTCTCTAGTGGTGCCAATTTTGCATCGCGACCAATTATGGGGTTTGTTGGTATCTCATCACAGTTCGCCGCGAGAGGTGAGCGAACGGGAATTACAGGTAGTGCAACTGGTTGCAGATCAATTATCAATTGCGATCGCTCAAAATACCCTCCTCGAACAAACCCGCGCCCAAGCTGACCAAGAAGCCACAATTAACCGTGTGGCCAAACTACTGCATTCCATGACCGAAATGCAGTTACAACAAGCCCTAGAGTTGACTGTATCTGCTTTACAGGCTGCTGGTGGCAGAATTTATATCGCTCCCCAAAATCCAGGTGAAGCGGCTCAGGTGTTTAGCTGTGGGGAGTGGGGAGTGGGGGAGTGGGGGAGCAGAGGAGCAGAGGAGCAGAGGAGCAGAGGAGCAAAGAATAACAATGCCCAACGCCCCATGCCCAATGCTCCTATCCTCTTCGAGGAGCATCCCAGTTGGCAAGAGTGGTTAAATATGGAGGCGACTGTCGAGGAGGGAAAACTAGTGTGGGCAATTACTGATTTATATCAAGCCACACTACAGTCAGACTTGGCACAGGCGTTTTTTGATGCTGGGATTCGCAGCTTATTGGTTATTTGCTTGCAATATCGGCAGCAGATATTGGGTTACTTAAGTATTTTTCGCCATGAAATAGACACAGAAACTCTGTGGGCGCGACGAGTTAACCGTAATGATCCGCGAAATCAGTGTCCAGTTCAATCCTTTGAAGTATGGCGAGAGTTAAAGCGAAGTCAAGCCCAAGAATGGAAAACCGCAGAAATTGAACTCGCCCAAGCTTTGAGCAGTCACTTTGCAATGGCAATTCATCAATATGAACTGTATCAGCAAGTTCACGCGCTCAATGCTGACTTGCAGCAGGATATTGAAGAACGCAAGCAGGCGGAGAAAAAAATCTCTGCCTTGAATGCCGAACTAGAGCAGAGAGTACAGGAGCGAACGGCAGAGTTACAGCGTGCTAATGAAAGATTGCTGCGGGAAATGAGCAAACGCGAACGGGCACTACGCGCTCGCCAGCAAACACAAGCGTCTCTAGAACGCCTCAGCCGACAGAGCGAGTTAATTTTGAACTCCGCAGGTGAGGGAATTTACGGTTTAAATTCCCAAGGTAAAATCACCTTTGTCAATCCAGCAGCAGCCAGAATGCTTTTATCTGGGGTGACAGAACTAAAAAATCAGTTTATGCACGAGATTGTAAACCATTCCCAACCCGACGGCACTCGCTATTGCTGGGGAGAAAATCCCATTCGCGCCACCCTCGAAACTGGGGCAGTACAACATATTTCTGATGACATATTTTATCGTGGTGATGGGTCGAATTTTCCAGTTGATACCAATTTAATGTGAAGCTGCATAGAAAAGAGCTTCTAGGATAAAGTTATAAGAAGAGACAGAAATTACTTGCTCAAATGTAAGTTGGTCGAATATCTCTTGGATGCGTTCGCGTAAAGCTTGTAAAGAAGAGAAAAGTTGATTTTTGAGAGGTTTCTTAAGAGCTTGCCAAAGCCTTTCGATAGGATTGAGTTCAGGAGCCGATGGTGGTTGAAATAGAGGAATAATATTCTCTGGCCAGCTAATTGCTGAACTTGTATGAGCCGGTGCTTGGTCAATCTGTAAAATTGCATAATCCGAGCCTAATTGCACAGATAGCCAGTCCAAAAACTGTTGAAAACACTCGCCATCTAGTTTTGGATATTCATAAAGAAAGTGGTCTCCAGTTAATGGTTCAATTGCACCATAAATCCAAAAGTTTTCCCTCGGCCATATCACCTTAACAGTGGGCTTGACTCCAAAAGCTGTAATCACTTTTCCTGTAAGAGTTTTGAGTCCAACCCTAGTTTCATCCTGGCACAGGTAGCGAACACACTTACCGGGTGCTAGATGTTTTTCTAGACAATTAAGAATGATTCCGAGTTTTTTTTAAATTCAGATACCAATTTCTCGTCTTGGTTATGGCTTTGAGGGCGAGGCACTTTTAGTTTTGCCCCTAATCGATATCGAACCCAAGCATAAACCGTTGCATACTCTATATCTTGTCCATGTTCTTTTTTTAACCACTCAACTATTGCACCATAGCTACTAAAGCCTTTTCCTGTTTTTAACTCCTCTGAGAGTGCTGCGATCGCAGCATCATCGATTTTCCGTTTTGCTCCTGGTGCTTTTTTGATTTCTAATAAGCCTGATATCCCATCAGTTTTGTACTTCTGCAACCATCTCGTGACCGTTGAAGTATCTCTTGCCAAGCGTTTTCCAATATCTTGCTGCTCTTTAACCTGCCCGCTTTTTATCCACCACAACATAATAAGCTTTTCTTTCTGGGTTCCTAAATTCGCTGTTTGTAAACGTTTTTTAAGTTCTTCTTCGCTCTCTGCGATTTCAATCTTAAAAGGGCGGCTCATGGTTCTTTTAATTTATCGAGTTTGTTTCCTCTATTATATGCAGCTTCATATTAAATTGGTATTACCAATAAACAAAACTCAAAGTTGTAAATTCTTGCTTCAGTCAATTATTTTTGGTTAGCGACTACCAACTAATAACTAACTACTTATACAGGAACTTTGAGCAGAGTAAAGTTCTCATTTCTTTCACAGAAAAGGGAGAATTTCTGATGACAATTACTCCTGAGCGAGAGCAAAAGGTAAGGGTTGAGGTTGATAACGAGCCGGTGCCAACTTCATTTAAGAAGTGGTCGGAACCAGGACACTTTGACCGCGCCCTTGCCAGAGGTCCCAAAACCACCGCTTGGATTTGGAACCTACACGCTAACGCCCACGATTTTGATACTCATACCAGCGATTTACAAGACGTATCGCGCAAAATCTTCGCCGCTCACTTCGGACACTTAGCTGTAGTGTTTATCTGGTTGAGCGGTATGTATTTTCATGGCGCTCGCTTTTCCAATTTTGAATCTTGGATGGCGAACCCGACTGGCATTAAACCCAGCGCCCAAGTTGTCTGGCCAATATTTGGTCAAGAAATTTTGAATGCAGATGTGGGCGGGGCGGCGGCTTCCACGGCATTCAAATTACCTCTGGACTCTTCCAGATGTGGCGCGGGGAGGGTTTTACTAATACGTTCCAGCTATATTGCACCGCTATTGGTGCTTTGGTGATGGCAGCACTGATGCTGTTCGCTGGCTGGTTCCACTATCACAAACGCGCTCCCAAGTTGGAATGGTTCCAAAATACCGAGTCGATGTTAAATCATCACTTGGCAGGGCTTTTAGGCTTGGGTTCTTTGGGTTGGACAGGACACCTGATTCATGTTGCCTTGCCAACTAACAAGGTGTTAGATGCTGGGGTAGCTCTCCATGATGTTCCTTTACCCCACGAATTCATTTTGAATTCCAAGTTGATGGCTCAGTTGTATCCCAGTGCAGATTGGGGTTTCGTTAAGGGTGTAGTGCCTTTCTTCACCTTAGAGTGGGGACTTTTTGCTGACTTTTTGACCTTTAAGGGTGGTCTGAATTCCGTGACTGGCGGCTTGTGGTTAACAGATGTAGCACACCATCATTTAGCGATCGCAGTGCTATTCATCTTTGCCGGTCACATGTACCGCACTAACTGGAAGATTGGTCACAGCATTAAAGAAATGCTGGATGATGCCAGAACTCCGAAGATGCTGCCATTCTTGAGCTTTATTGGGCCGGTTGGTCACAAGGGTCTGTTTGAAGTTCTCAGAACTTCCTGGCACGCTCAACTATCAATCAATCTGGCAATGTTGGGTTCTTTGAGCATTATCATTGCCCATCACATGTACTCGATGCCGCCTTATCCCTATCAGGCGACTGATTATGCTACACAGGTATCTCTATTCACTCACCATGTGTGGATTGGAGGCTTCCTGATTGTTGGCGCGGCAGCCCATGCAGCGATTTTCATGATGCGGGACTACGACCCAGAAAAAAATCTAAACAACGTGCTGGATCGGGTACTACGTCATCGGGATGCAATTATTTCTCATCTGGCTTGGGTGTGTCAGTTCCTTGGCTTCCATAGCTTTGCAATGTACTGCCACAACGACACCATGCGGGCTTTTGGTCGTCCCCAAGATATGTTCTCGGATACGGGAATTCAGTTGCAGCCAGTGTTTGCTCAGTGGGTACAACATATCCAGACGATGACCATCGGCAATCCAGCTCTCCAAGCTGCTGCACTTCTGGGTGATGCTTTCGGCGGCTTGCGAAATCTGGAACTGGGTGGATTGGGAACTGCTGCACCTAATTTGCACGAACCTGTCAGCTATGCATTCGGCGGCGGTATTGTGGCAGTGGGTGGCAAAGCTGGCGATGATGCCCATTACCTTAGGTACTGCGGATTTTATGATTCACCACATTCACGCCTTCACAATTCACGTCACTGTTTTAGTACTGCTGAAAGGTGTGTTGTTTGCCCGCAGTTCGCGTTTAGTTCCAGATAAAGCCAATTTGGGCTTCCGCTTTCCCTGTGACGGCCCAGGACGAGGCGGTACTTGCCAGGTATCAGCTTGGGATCATGTTTTCCTGGGTCTGTTCTGGATGTATAACTCCTTATCAATGGTGATTTTCCACTTCTTCTGGAAGATGCAGTCGGATGTCTGGGGAACCGTAGATGCAGATGGGGTAGTGACGCACATTACGGGCGGAAACTTTGCCCAATCATCGATTACCAATAACGGCTGGTTGCGTGATTTCCTCTGGGCGCAGGCGACGCAAGTAATCACATCCTACAATTCAGCACTTTCGGGCTACGGCTTAATGTTCTTAGCGGGACACTTCGTTTTTGGCTTTAGTCTGATGTTCCTGTTTAGTGGTCGTGGCTACTGGCAAGAATTAATCGAATCAATTGTTTGGGCGCACAACAAGTTGAAAATTGCCCCAGCTATTCAGCCTCGTGCTTTGAGCATCACTCATGGTCGGGCTGTAGGGGTAACTCATTACCTTTTGGGAGGAATTGTCACCACTTGGGCGTTCTTCCTGGCGCGAATGTCGGCATTGGGATGATACTCCTTTTGTTCGCCTAATTCAGGAGGGTGAGGAGAGCAGGGGAGCAGGGGAGCAGAAAAGAGAAGAAATAGTATCAATATCTTTACTCATCCCCAGTCCCCAGTCCCCTGGTTTCTTAGAAGGTTCAGCCTCTTTTTGTGCATTCCCAGACTCAGCCTGGGAACGAGAAAATCTCAAAACTTTTAAAACTATGGCGACTAAATTCCCCAAATTTAACCAAGACCTTGCACAAGATCCAACGACGCGACGCGTTTGGTATGCGATCGCCACGGCTCACGATTTTGAAAGTCAAGATGGCATAACGGAAGAAAATCTTTATCAAAGGATTTTTTCTTCTCACTTCGGTCATCTGGCAATTATCTTTCTGTGGGCGTCGGGAATTTTGTTCCACGTTGCCTTGGCAAGGTAATTTTGAAACCTGGATTAAAGACCCCATACATATCCGTCCCATCGCCCACGCAATTTGGGATGCTCAATTTGGCCCAGGGGCAATTGAAGCTTACACCCAAGCGGGAGCGCGTAACCCAGTAGATATTTGCTACTCCGGTGTTTATCACTGGTGGTACACCATTGGGTTACGGACGAATAATGAACTGTATGCTGGGGCGATTTTCCTAGTTTTGCTGGCGGCTGTATTTTTGTTTGCAGGCGCGTTGCATTTAAAGCCCAGATTCCGTCCTGGCTTGGCTTGGTTCAAGAGTGCAGAACCTCGCCTCAACCACCACTTAGCGGGTTTGTTTGGTGTCAGTTCCTTAGCTTGGGCTGGTCACTTAATACACGTTGCTATACCAGAATCTCGTGGTATTCATGTAGGTTGGGATAACTTCTTGTCTACCCCACCGCACCCAAGTGGCTTGCTACCGTTCTTTACTTTGAACTGGGGGGCATACGCGCAAAATCCCGATACGCCAGCCCATGTATTTAATAGTACTCAAGGGGCAGGAACAGCAATTCTCACCTTTTTGGGTGGTTTCCATCCCCAGACTCAATCTTTGTGGTTGACAGATATGGCGCATCACCATTTGGCGATCGCTGTGATCTTCATTGTTGCGGGTCACATGTACCGGACTAATTGGGGTATCGGTCACAGCATCAAAGAGATGATGGACTCCAAGGACTTCTACGGTAATAAAGTTGATGGCCCGTTCAACTTACCCCACCAAGGACTGTACGAAACCGTTAATAACTCTTTGCATTTCCAACTGTCTTTGGCACTAGCTTGTTTGGGTGTAGCGAGTTCCTTTGCGGCGCAGCATATGTATTCCATGCCGCCTTACGCGTTTATCGCTAAGGACTTTACCACAATGGCGGCACTATACACACACCATCAATACATTGCCGGTTTCTTGATGGTAGGGGCGTTTTCCCACGCGGCGATCTTCTGGATTAAGGACTATGACCCAGAACAGAATCGAGGAAATGTTCTAGAGCGGGTACTCAAGCACAAAGAAGCGATTATTTCTCATCTTAGCTGGGTATCGATGTTCTTGGGCTTCCATACTTTGGGTTTGTACGTCCACAATGATGTAGAAGTAGCCTTTGGGGCGGCTGACAAACAAATATTGATTGAGCCTGTATTTGCTCAGTTTATCCAGGCGGCTAACGGTAAGCTGTTGTATGGGTTTAACACGTTGCTTTCAAATCCAGATAGTATTGCTTCCACAGCATGGCCCAATCATGGCAATGTCTGGTTGCCGGGTTGGTTGGATGCAATAAACAGCGGCACCAATTCGTTATTCCTGACAATTGGCCCTGGTGATTTTTATGTACATCATGCGATCGCTCTCGGTTTGCATGTCACCACCCTCATCTTAGTCAAAGGGGCGCTGGATGCTCGTGGTACTAAGCTCATGCCGGATAAAAAAGACTTCGGCTATGCTTTCCCCTGCGATGGTCCCGGACGGGGTGGCACCTGCGATATTTCTGCGTGGGATAGTTCCTACCTCGCCATGTTTTGGATGCTTAACACCCTTGGTTGGATCACCTTCTACTGGCACTGGAAACATCTTTGTATCTGGCAAGGCAATGTCGCTCAATTCAACGAAAACTCGACCTATCTTATGGGCTGGTTCCGAGACTACCTTTGGGCGAATTCCGCACAGTTGATTAATGGCTATAACCCTTATGGCACAAATAACTTAGCCGTTTGGGCTTGGATGTTCCTCTTTGGACACCTAGCTTGGGCTGTTAGCTTCATGTTCCTGATTACCTGGCGGGGTTACTGGCAAGAATTAATCGAAACCTTAGCCTGGGCGCACGAACAGACTCCACTATCCTTTGGCTACTGGAGAGATAAGCCCGTTGCTTTGTCAATTGTTCAAGCTCGTTTAGTCGGCTTAACTCACTTTACTGTTGGTTATATCGCCACCTATGGGGCTTTCTTAATTGCCTCAACAGCAGGTAAGTTTGGTTAAGCAGAAAAATAGAGTTTCAACACTGTTTAACTACACTTTAAATTACGCAATGGATTCTATTTTCTTACAGAAAAATGCGTAATCAATTTGTAATTATTCAGCTAAAAATATTCAGTTTTCGACCTCCTCTCTTGCCTCTTTAGGTAAGAGAGTTTTTTAGTTTATGATATATTAATTTTCAATAAAAATGCTCTAAATATACGTGCTAATGATAGTATTTGACTAAGATAACAAGGAGAAATAATAATGTCTAATACATCTGATTTGGCAGAAATAATTAAACAATACAATGAAGAAGACATAATTAAACCATTCAAAGGAGACCCTCAGCTTGGTAATCTGTCTACTCCTATCAATGATTCTCCCTTAGTTAGAGCTTTCATTGAAAATTTGCCAGCCTATCGTAAAGCAGGGTTAGCGCGTCTCAAACCCTATTGACAGGCAGGGTTAGCGCGTCTCAAACCCTATTGACAGGGGGATTATGGCAGAGGTACTGA
>NZ_JABXKQ010000135.1 GCF_017114945.1 Nostoc sp. JL34 | reverse complement strand
TTAATCCAATTGAATTATGGTGGTCACAACTTAAATCTTTTTTACGCAGTTTTGCTCCAACTACAACAGAAATGGTTGATAAACTAATCTCAGTTGCACTCGAATTAATAAATCCTCAACATTTAAGAAACTGGTTTGCTAGTTGCTGCTATTGTACCTCATAACAGCCGTAAATGCTGTAAGCACTATCAGCTTCATGTTTCAACACCTCGTTCAAGACTCTTACATTTGATGGAAACTAGGAGTTTGGAACAAGCTGATTTGGTAGAACTTCTGGGTTCGAGGGAGATTGTTGCTAAAGTAATTAATGGCGAGTTAGAAATCACTAAAGAACAAGCTGAGGCTTTGGGGAAAATTTTTCATATTGATGCAAGTTTATTTATTTTAGGATAGGCGATCGCTTTTTTGAAGAGAAACTAATTTAAAAACTGCGATAAGTTGCATCAGATCATTTTGGAAAGAGGTGCGTAGTCATAGCCCGCCGCAGGCATCGCTATTTTATTTTAATAATGATAAAAAATAGTTTTAATTTTAAAATAAGTGTAATTATTAAATTTCAAGTTGCGTTTGTTCTGCTATCTTATGAGCTAATTTCTTAAAATCCTCATAAACGTTTTTCACTGCTTTAGTATGAGCGCCAATAGCACCATCAGCCGGTTTTAAGTGGAACATAGGTTTATGAGCTTCTTGAGCCATTGTCATCAAGCTGTGGTAGCTTTTAATTAATCCTAAACAGTTTGGATCATTTTCAATAGAAATTTTATTTTCAGTAGGCTGATTTGAAATTATTTCTTGATAAGTATTTTGGATTTCAAATATTGCTTTATTATATACTTTTGCTGGACGGTCTAATCGCATTGGCATCTGCCAAACAACGTAACCAATAGGCTGTATATCACCACTTGGTAAAGACAAACTTGTAGTATGGTTTTTACTTAATATATACTTCCAATCATTTTTCCAAGATTGCAAGATATCACCAAGGCTGCGTAAACCTATCAAGGAAAAGTAATCTAATGTAAGTGGTATCACCAAATAATCTGCTGCAATTAATGCTGCACGATTGATTGCTCCTAAACTTGGACTTAAATCCATCAATATTACATTTGCTTTATGATTAACGGCTGCTTTTTGGAGAATTCTCCAAAAAGCAGAAGTTACCTGCAAAGCTCTTTCTTGACCACCTTTATCAAGACAATTATTCCATTGCGCTGAAAGCTCATCTTCAAAACTAGAAAGCATTAGGTCTCCAGGTAAAAGAGCTAATCTTCCTACTTCTGTAGACAAAGATAATGAGGCTATATCTTCTGAGAACTGATTTTCTTGGATATATTCTAAATGTGGATTATCAATATCACCAATACCTGTTAGCAGGGGTTTCACACAATCAAAAATAGTATCTATTTTATTTTCGTTTAAGGAAAATAATTCTAAGCGTTCCTCATCTAAGAAAGTAATAGTGAGGTTAGCTTGTGGGTCTAGATCAGCCACAACTACCCGCAGCCCTAAATCTTGATACATCCATGCTAGATGATAAACTAGAGTAGTTTTACCAACACCTCCCTTAGTATTAAAGAAAGCAATAATCTTTGCACTCATAGTTTTTTCCTAAGAATGACCAACAAATGAGTATCTTCCACAGTGAATTCCAGAGGTGGATTACCATTTTTTTGAAGTTCCTGCCGAGCATATTGAATTCCTACCCCAAATTTCTGAACATAGCCAAGATTTTTCATCGCTTCGGCAAGGTGAGGATTTCGATAGTCTGTTATGCCTGGTTGTCCAAAGTTTTGCCGATTTACTTGACCAAAAGGGCCGCCGGGATTTTGAATTTCGATGCGATCGCTAAACCATGTAATTCTTACTGGGGCATTTGTCCCTTCATAAGTGCGATGCATAACTGCATTTCTTCCTAATTGTTGCAAGGCAACTATTGGATAGTCAGGCTGTCGCAATTCTATTGGTTGAGCAGTGATGTCTGTTGCTACTGAAATATGAACTTGAAAAGTTTCGTCCAGCATCCGCAACAAATCTGGAAGCGAACCGCCAATTTCTTTTTGGTCTTTAATAGGGTCTGTTAACTCAATGCCATCAATGCGAAGAAATTGAACATAGGCACTGGGAACGAATTGTCTAGGATCGTTACCCACAACTAGCACGCCCAAAATAGTTGGTTTAGGCAACGGATCAACTGTTGCAAAACGCATTGATTGAAGTTGTTGTTCAACAGTGCGTTGATTCTCTTGAAGAATATCGTTTGCCAACGCAGAAGGCAAATAAACTCGACGAAAAATTTCTAAATCGAGGTCATCTAAACTGGCTGATGATAGGGGTCGTAAATCAAAAGGCAAGTCTTTTGAGCGTCTTTTTTCAGCTAAACGACGTTCTTCTTCTGCTGTAGCAGTAGCTCGACGGGGGCCAACTCTGATCCAAACACGTCCATTAAAGCGTACAGGTGGAGCATCTGATGGTTCTACAATTAAAACTGCTAGTTCACATCCGCCAATAGTCCGTTTTTGGACAATCATTGATGGAAAAGGTAAGATGTTGCCATCAGACCGCATATCGGAGAGTGTAAGCAAAAGCTTATCGTCTATGGCAAGGTCAGCGCATCTGCCATTATCGTGAACTCCAATAAATAGGACTCCTGGTTGCTGGTGATTCGGTAAGTCATTGGCAAATGCACAAATAGCCTGACGAATTACATTCCGGTCAGATATTGAAGCCTTACGTTCTACCCGATCTGATTCCAGGTCGTTCAGGAGAATTTCTAACTCCCGATCATTCATTGAGCTTCTCCTTTTAAAGACCCATCACCTTGTCTATCTATGTTTTCATAATAGTTGTATTTGCCGGATACTGCTTCAACACCTGCTTTAAATATTGCCCAGTATAAGACCTGGGATTTTTTGCAACTTCCTCCGGTGTACCCACAGCAATCAATTCTCCTCCTTTGTCGCCACCTTCTGGCCCCAAATCTATCACCCAGTCAGAACAACGAATTACATCTAAGTTGTGTTCAATTACTAATATTGAATTGCCTTTATCTACTAATCTTTGCAACACATCTAACAATTTGTGGACATCATAAAAAGATAAGCCTGTTGTCGGTTCATCTATTAAATAAAGTGTCTTACCTGTGGCGCGTCGAGATAGTTCTGTTGCTAATTTTACCCGTTGCGCTTCACCACCTGATAAGGTAGTTGCAGGTTGTCCTAGTTGGACATAACCCAACCCGACATCAAATAAAGTTTGCAAACGCGCGATCGCTTTGGGAATATTCTGGAAAAAGTCTAAACTTTCCTCAACTGTCATTCTCAGAACATCAGATATAGACTTATCTTTGTACTTCACTTGCAAAGTTTCGCGGTTGTATCTTGCACCTTTACAAATTTCGCATTGCACGTAAACATCAGGGAGAAAGTTCATTTCAATAACATTCACACCCTGGCCGCTACAAGCTTCGCAACGTCCACCTTTAACGTTAAAAGAAAATTGTCCAGGTTTGTAACCCCTAGCTTTGGCTTCTACTGTTTGGGAAAATACATCTCGAATGGCATCGAAAATTCCTGTGTAAGTTGCAGGGTTAGAACGTGGTGTGCGTCCAATTGGGGATTGATCGATAACGATCGCTTTATCAACCGCGTTTAATCCCTGGATCTTATCCAAATGTCTGGGTAAGGGAACTTTCTTAGTCAAATGGTGTTGCAGAGATGGATATAGTAATTCATTAATCAGGGTAGATTTGCCAGAACCAGACACACCAGTAATCGAGACGAGTTTACCTAATGGAATGTCTACATCTATATTTTGTAAATTGTTACGATGGGCATTTTTAATTCCCAAACTGCGCCCATTTCCTTCTCGGCGTTCTGCTGGTGTAGTAATTACTCGTCTTCCTGATAAATATGCACCCGTTAAGGAATCTTCTGCTGCTAATAACGCCTGAAAATCACCTTGGGCGATAATATTTCCGCCGTGAATTCCTGCACCAGGGCCAATATCAACAATGTGGTTGGCTGCACGAATTGTTTCTTCATCGTGTTCAACAACAATTAATGTATTACCCAAATCGCGCAATTTCGTTAAGGTTTTGAGCAATCTGCCATTATCTCGTTGATGCAAACCAATACTCGGTTCATCTAAAACGTAGAGAACTCCTGTTAATCCAGAACCAATTTGCGTTGCTAGACGAATTCGTTGGGCTTCGCCACCGGAAAGGGTCATAGCTGGACGGTCAAGGGTGAGGTAATCTAAACCTACATCTAACAAAAATTGCAATCTAGCTTTGATTTCTCTGAGGACTAAATCAGCAATTTGTAACTGGCGATCGCTCAACTTAAATTGCTCAATTCTCTCCCGACAATCCCGAATTGATACGGTAGTCAATTCTAAAATTCCATATTGTCCCAACTTCACCGCCAAGGCTTCCGGTTTTAACCGTTTTCCTTTACAAACTTCGCACGGTTGATCGATTAAATACTGCTCTAATTTTTGCTTAACTAATTCCGAACCACCTTCATACTGGCGTTGCAAAATTGGAATAGCACCTTTAAAACTCTGCTTCCTTTGTGCTTCTGCGGCTCGTTCATCTTTCTCGCCATACAGAAGAATTTGCTGCTGTTCTTCTGTCAGCTTGCCCCAATTTGTCTGTAACTCAAATCCATAAATCTGTCCGACGCTATAGAGTAATTCCAAGTAATAAGAATTATCTTTTTCTGACCAAGGCGCGATCGCGGCATAAACTGGCGCTTCCCAGTCGGGTACAATCAAGTCTGGCGCAAATCTTCTTAAAGTCCCGATGCCATGACAGTGCGGACAAGCACCATAAGGCGAGTTAAAGGAGAACAATCGCGGTGATAATTCTTCCATTACCGCGCCATGTTCTGGACAGGCAAAGTTTTCCGAAAATACTAATTCTTCTTCTTTTTCTTGTCCGTCATCACCAAGCAGACTCACTAGAATGGCTGCAATTCCACCCGATTGCTTGAGACACGTAGACAGGGAATCAACCAAACGCTCCTGAATATCAGCCTTTTTCACCAAGCGGTCAATGACCACTTCGATGGTGTGGGTAAAATTTTTATCCAATTCAATGGAATCTGACAGTTCGCGGATTTCGCCATTGATTCGCACGCGAACAAAACCTTGGGATGCCAGACTTGACAAAAGCTTACGATGTGTGCCTTTTTTCCCCCGGACAACGGGTGCAAGAATTTGGAAGCGAGTGCGATCTGGTAATTCCATGATGCGATCGCACATCTCATCGATTGTCTGGGGTGCAATACAGCGATCGCATATCGGACAATGGGGTTCGCCAGCCCGACCAAATAACAGCCGCAAATAGTCGTAAATCTCTGTCACCGTACCGACGGTGGAACGCGGGTTATGAGACGTTGACTTTTGGTCAATGGAAATCGCTGGACTTAAGCCTTCAATGGCTTCCACATCTGGCTTATCCAGTTGTCCTAAAAATTGCCGTGCGTAGGCGCTGAGGGACTCCACATAGCGACGTTGCCCTTCAGCGAAAATGGTATCAAAGGCTAGGGAAGACTTACCAGAACCAGAAACGCCAGTGAATACGATTAGGCGATCGCGTGGCAATTCCAAGTCAATATTTTTCAGATTATGCTGCCTAGCACCCCGAATCCGAATGGTATTCTGGCTGTTGTGGCTGGGGTACGGAAGATGTCCATTCAAGGATGCTGCTAGCTGTTGGTCTGACATATTGGGCGGCGAAGAAGGAGTTTCTGATGAAACAGTCCTTAATAATACTATCTTTAATCGGTTTATTGTAGAACAATAGTACTGTTTTAGTTAGTTATCGTTCCAGATTCATGCCGCAGACATCCTTAATAGTCTGCTAATTTGAAAGCATCTCGATTAAATATCCTTCTGAGGGCGAAGCTATGGTATCGCAAATCCAACCGCCGACCCAGCCAGAGGTTATCTACCCAGATAGTGACGGACAACCAGTGGCTAATAATACCATCATACAGTTTGGCTGGATTGTAGAAATTAAGCAGAATTTAGATTGGCTGTTCGCCGACAATCCAAATATTTTTGTCGCCGGGGATTTATTTTGGTATCAAGTAGAGGGACGCAACAAAATGTTTATGATAGACTACGCTTTTGCCTTTAGCTCTACATTTAAGCTTAGAATCACTATAAAAATTAGATCCTCGACTTCTCAAAGAAGTCGGGGATCTGAACACTACCAGTTCTAAAGTGCGATCGCATTTCTTTTTTACCAAGCGATCGCTAATTAATAGGGACATTGAAAGATCGATAATATCTATGTTGTCTTGATAATGTAGGGCTTAGGGTTAGAGCTTCGGTGTTACGCTGCTGATGTGAGATATCAACAATTAGTTACGAATTAGTAATTATTGTTGATATCAAAGCTCCAACAGGTACGTTTTCGCAACCCGTTTCGGACAACCAAGATAAATGGATTATTGAATACCAGATTGGAACACGAAACTTGATTTGGTCATATTTTGCCAAATTGGGATGATCGCTGAAAAAACCTGCTAATCATTTTAAAATGACTAGCAGGTATGGCTTATCATCAATCGGAGCGGCGGGATTCGAACCCACGACCTCCACTACCCCAAAGTGGCGCGCTACCAAGCTGCGCTACGCCCCGGTCAGAACTACCATCATACAGCAAAATTTTAGGATAATCAAGAGGCAAATTTAAAAAACCTTAAGCATCCCAGTAGCTTGCAGTAAATTTGGAACAGCAGAAGTATCCCATTTCCCTTCTACACCTCGCCCTGTGTTCAAGATGAAACGCAGACTGTAAGCATGAGGATAGCCTTCCACTTCCATCCATAATAAATCGCTTTCGGCTTCACAAGCAATTTTTTCCTCTTCCATTAATTCAGTTGCGAGTTGCTTCATGGTGTCTGCTAGCTGTGCTAGTAGACGGCAAAAATCATTCAATTCAGCTTCGGTTAACTCAATTGCCCAATCATCTGTACCAACTAAACCTTTAAACTCAGATGCATCGGGGCTCCAGCCAATACGCCAACCAAATCCGCTTTTTACAACACGTTCCATAAAAAGTTAGGAGTTAGGAGTTATTGATTTACAACTGATAACTATCTCGTTACCTCAATAATTCGGCACCTCCTCGTTGGGGTGGCTGTGGAGTAGTTGATGTAGTTGGACTGGGTGGGGTATTGGGGTTAGGGGATAGAGTATTTTGGGAAGTAGGATTAAATATATTGACTAAGACTTGCACTAGGGCATCTCGCTGGCTGCGGGTAAGACGGGTGATGGCTTTGCGATCGCCTTCTATTGGATTTTCCTGTAGTGAATCATTTCCCGGATAGGAAGCATCATACATAATTTCATTCGCACCCAGGTAATCAGCTAAAGTCAGCTTCCAATCCAAGCGATAAATTGGGGCACGCCCTTTGGTATAAATGTGATATCTAATTAGGCGATTTGCTAAGGTATTGTTTTCGGCAACTTTCCCGTTTTCTTTGCTGATATACTTGTTTTCCCGTGGAAAATCTGGCAATTGCTGATACACTTGCTGCCAAACATCACTAGGAGTGATTCTCTGAGCATAAGCAGGTTGGATACTAAATAAATTTCTATGTATTAATTTGCCCGACCCTGAACTCAAAACAATTACACCCACTACCATTAAGGTAAGCAGTAGTAATGAATGCTGAGTTCCGAGTTTTGAGAGGATTGATCTAGGTAGAAGTTTTTTCTTTTTCATAGAACGATATTTTCAAATGAGAGTGCTATCACACTGCATTGCTACTCAGCACTGGCTCAACGCCTGGCTACTGCTAACAGCACTCTCAACTTAGAACTGTTTTTATAGTTCGCCGATAATTTCTGGCTGAGTCAATTCATCGGACATTTCAATAATTGCCCTTAGCACTGGCTTCATCATCGCATCTTCATTACTTTCAAAGTCTTCGTAACGCCGACGTTTAGCACGATTTGCTACCTGAACCGTAATGCGGTAACGATTTGAGGCTGCACTAATCAGATCCTCAGCCCGGTGCATAATCTGAGACTGAGTTGTCTCGAACTTAGAACGCTTTAGCATAATCAGTGGTTTTTGGGGTCATTCTCCAGTGTAACAGCACTAAATCAGTCTGCTGCTGTCTGTGAAATCGCCGACAACCTCTCTATTGATAGAGGCTAAGATATTTTAGTCACTTTATAAGTAACTTGTAGTATTAAATAACGCACCCTCATGGCTGACCTTGTGGAAACTGCGATCGCAGCGGGTAATTTCAATACCCTAATAAAGGCTGCTAAAGCTGTAGATTTTATAGAAACTTTGAAAAGTCCTGGTTCTTTCACCCTCTTTGCACCGACTGACGAAGCTTTTGCTAATCTACCAGAGGGAACTTTAGATTTGTTATTACAAGACATTCCCAAGCTCAGGAAAATTGTGGCGTATCATATCGCTAGTGGGGATGTTCGATCTGATGACTTGGCACAGATTAATGAGGCACAAACCCTTGAAGGGTCAATTGTAGCCATTGAATCTGCCGACGGTAAGTTTAAGGTGAATAACGCCAATGTCCTCAAAACAGATATTCTGACAGACAATGGCGTGATCCATATTATTGATGCAGTGTTGATGCCTGCAATGGTGGCGGGAAGGTAATGTATGGGGTATTGAGCATTGGGCATTGGGCATTGAAAAGAGGCAGAGGGGCAGGGGGAAGGGTGCAGAGGAGAGGAATTTTCCCCCTGCTCCCTGCTCCCTTGCTTCTTCCCCAATCCCCAATCCCTAGTCCCTAGTCCCCAGTCCCCAGGATGCATCCACTGCGTGCGGGAACAGTCAACCTCAACTGTTGAGTTTCTCCTTCAGGATTCCACTCAACCTCAGCAGTGCCATATAATTGCTTGTTGGGTTGAGTCCGCAAAGTGTTGATATCTACATTTGCTATTGCCGAACTTGTGCCAGCGTTGACGGCAATTATCAATTCTTCTGCCCCCAAAGTTCGCGCAAAGATATAAAGTTGTCCTTGAGCATGGAGAACTTGATAATCACCTGTACGCAAGGCTGGGTAAGTTTGGCGGAGGGCAATTAATTGACGGTGAGTATTAAAAATTTCTCGTTCCCACTTGCTTTCTAAAGGAAAGCCACGGCGTGAGTCGGGATCTATGCCACCAGGTAAACCAACTTCATCACCATAGTAGATGCTGGGGGCACCGGGAAAGGTGAATAGCAGTAGAGTTGATAATTCCACGCTAGCTATATCGCCGCCTGCAATAGTCATCAATCGGGCTGTATCGTGACTTGCTAACAAATTGAGTTGAGTTAGCTGAATTTCCCAAGGGTAAAGTTGCAGTACTTCTTGGATTTTGGTGGCGTACTCGGTGGCAAATAAGGGTGGATAAGGTTGATAGTCGCGGCTTTGGACTTGTTCTAAGACTACGCGATCGCCTGCTGCAAAGGCAATTGTCGGCCCAGCAAAGAGATAATTCATCACGCCGTCAAATTGTGTCCCATCCAACCACTGGCGGGAATCTCCCCATACTTCGCCCACAATGTAAGCTTCGGGATTGACTGCCTTAACGCGATCGCGAAATTCCTGCCAAAAACCAGGAGTTTTTATTTCAAATGGTACATCTAACCGCCAACCGTCGATGCCGAATTTAATCCAATATTCGGCAATCTCCATAATGTATTCCCTGACTTCTGGGTTATCGTGGTTAAATTCTGGTAAAGCGCGATTTCCAGCCCAACCCACATAGTTAGCAGGGAATTCCCCATTGTATGGTGCAAGAGGCCAGCCTTCTATTTTGAACCAATTTACCCAAGGTGAATAGGGGCCATTTTCTAAAACGTCGTGGAAAAAGAAAAAGCCACGACTGGAATGGTTAAACACCCCATCCAAAACGACTTTGATATTCCGTTGATGGGCTGCATCGAGCAATTCCTTAAAAGCCTCGTTACCCCCTAACATCGGGTCAACTTGGTAATAATCGTGGGTATGATAGCGATGATTGCTGGCGGATTGAAAGATGGGTGTGAAGTAAATCGCGTTAATCCCCAAATCCTGGATGTAGTCTAAATCCTCCATAATGCCCCATAAATCGCCGCCTTTGTAACCCTGGAGGGTTGGCATAGCGTCCCAATCTTCCCAACGGGCTTCGTGCAACAGCCGTTTGCGCGGCTGTTTGCTTCTGGCAAAGCGATCTGGGAAGATTTGGTAGAAAATAGCGTGCTTCACCCAGTCTGGTGTTTGAATTTGCATGAATAACTTTTTGTGCGTTCAGAAGCGATCGTTGCAAATATTAGCTTCTTTATGGCTCCTACTTATGATAGAAAATCTGTCATTTATCAGTAGTCATTAGCTATTCAGCTTTTCTGCTGTTGTTTTATACGCAAATGTTATTAATCTTAACTATTTTACCTAAGTAAGTCAGCACAACAAAACCAAACTGATTCAACCAGACTTGATATTACACCTATTTTCAAAAAAACAAACCACGCGGTAGGGGTGGATGTTCACACAGGAGAGTTTTGATAATCATAGAGACGTTATCGGTTTCTCTGCGTCCCCGATAAATGACGGTTTTATGTTGTGTCCGGTTCAAGACTTATCATTAAGACGGCAGGGGGCAGGGGGCAGGGGAGCAGGGGAGCAGGGGAGCAGGGGGCAGGGGGAAAGAGGGTTTCCTGGTTTTTGCACAGATGCGGGAATTATAATTAATTAGGCGGACATGATATTACTACCAGAGTGAAGGGTTTCGAGGAGTTGATAACCAGATAAAGTAGCTGTCATTGTTTTTTCTTGCAATATAAGCATTCTTAATATGCCTATGCAAGTTTAGCTTTATAACATCTGAGACATGTTGTCTCAGATGTTACGAATACTAATTCACTCCAAAGTTGTATGTTGATACTTGAGAGCATTGTCGCATCTCAAACTCAATAACCCACCTCTTAACAAGTCACATCACTACATAAGTCTTGTACTAATGGTTGCATTTGCCTTGTTTTTGGCGTTGTTGAGAACCATGACCGTGACTGCCACCTTGCGAATTGTGGTGTTCATGACTATGATCGTGACCGTGGGAGCAGCTTTGCAAATCTTGCTTCATGAGATTTTCGCTGATTTCTTGCAAGGATTCGTCCACAGGCTTTAAGCCAATCCAAGCATCAATCTTTTCTACATCGAATCCTACCTCGCGACGGTCGCCTATTTCTAACAAAGGACGGCGAATTAACAGTGGCTCTTTCAGCATCAGCACCAAAGCGGTTTCTGCATCAATTTTTTCAGGAACCACCTCACCAGATTTTATCTTTGGAGAGGAACGATTAAACCATTCGGCTACGGGGCGATCGCCAAAAAATGAACGCAACCGCTCAACTGTCCAAGGTTCTGTTAGCAGGTTGTATGGTATCACCTCATGACCGGCAGCTGTTAGCAAAACTTTTTGCTTAGTACCACCTTTACAGCCTGGTTTGCTATAGAAAATTACCCTTGCCATTTAACTATCTCCTAATTACTCAATTGTTTGTACTTGGCGCTTTGAATACTAAAGCACCAAGTACTAACCGATGAAATTAATGCTGACGATTCCTAATTAAAAATTCCTAGCCTGATGAGTAACTGAGTCAAACTCAAATCTCTCATTCGGATCAGTTTCGCCGTAAACATTAAAAGTCATAGTTGGTTCATCACCCACTGCTTCTACACAGTGAATTGCATCGGGAGTAAAGCTAATAATATCCCCTGGAAATAGAGTAAGCTCTCCCGTTGGTTCAATTTTGTCTTGAAATTCTGGGTTATGGGTGCGTTGCCAAAAAGTATTTTTTTCCTGACCTTTTAACACCGCTACTATTCCCCATGTCCCATGATTATGAATGTTTGATCGGGTTCCCGGTGCAAATGTTACTGTTTGCACAGTCAACGGAAAACCCAATTCATCGTATAGGAGTAAAACAGAGGTTCCCGTTTGGGGTGAAGGCTCTAAATTTTGAGTTTGCACCCAGTAAGAATTTACTATTAAACGCCTTACAAGCATCCGAATTTCTGGCAGCCGACTGGCTTGATCGTCCACACTATTGAGAACATCTTCCATCTCAGTTAAAAACCGATAAAGACGATAATTCTCTCTCAATAAATCCCATGCTCTCACAGACTTACAAGCTTGATGCTGACCGTCCCCCGTTAGCAGCCAATCCCTACCTTTCATAACTTTTAAATTGATAACGCAGAAGATTGGATGATAATGATCGGAGAGACATTAGGAATATTGTTCGCAGGAAGTTTAGTAGGTATGGTAATAGCAGGAATGATAGAGTTACTATTACTAGCTGCTCCCAAAAGAGAGTAAGAGGAATATGATGCAGATAACCAATTGTTCATGATTGTTCACCAAAAGGGCATTAGGTATTGGGCATTGGGCATTGAGAAGAGACAAGGTAGATAAGGAAGAGGCGGGAGACAAGGGAGAGACTTATTGAATAATTCCCCCTTATCCCTCTTTTCCCCTTGTCTTCTCATCTCCCCTGCTCTCCCCACTCCCCACTCACCACTCTTTCACACATAGTCTTGTAGAGAAGCGCATTGACTAATTAATCATCTTCTTCTGCTGGACGTGTCAAAATATCCAGAAGAATTCCGGCTCCAAAATCATTCTTGTCGTCTATCTCTTTGACTTTGGTGCTGATTTCTTTTGCTTCCTCAATCGCTCCTAACTTTGCTAGTACTAATCCAGAAGCAGCATAAGCATTTAAGTACAATCGAATTTGTGGGTCTTCTTTGCGATTGACTAATATAGGCTTAAGTTGCTCCCAGTCATCAGGGAATTTTTCTAGTTCTTTAATTTTATCTAATAATTTGACTGTTGTTTGTAGTGCAAGAGAATAATTATTTTTATAATAGAAAAATCTATAGGCTGCTACCAAGACATCTGTATTTTCACCAGTTTTAGCTAAAGCTTGTTGAATATATTTTTCTGATTCTGATGTATTCTCCCAGTTTTGTGCAGCTAAAATTAATAAATTTTTGATGTCTTCTGGAACCTGGAACCATGAGAATTGGTTTGTATTAACTTGCATATTGGGGATTGGGGATGGTGGGGCCCCCTCTGGGGATAAGGGGTAATGGGGACTGGAGACTGGGGATTGGGGACTAGGCGAATAACTCAATGCCCAATGCCCCACTCCCTTTTAAAACAAAGTAAGAAGGTACACTAAGGTGAATAAAACAATCCAAATAATGTCTACGAAGTGCCAGTAAATTTCTGCCATTTCGATGAAAGTATGATTGGTTGCAGAATATTCACCCGGAAGACGCGATCGCCACAATACACGTAATATCAATAACAGCCCCACAAAAACGTGCAAACCGTGGAACCCTGTCATGATATAAAAGCAGTTGGCGAAGACGTTGGTAGTCAGACCGTATCCTAATGTTGAGTACTCATAAACCTGACCACCCAAGAAAATTGCCCCCATGAGTGCAGTAATTGCATACCACAGTTGCATTCCCTTGACGTTATTCTTTTTAATCGCTGTATCACCGAAGTGAATAACGAAACTACTGGACACCAAAATAATGGTGTTAATCGTCGGCACAAGTAGTTCTACTTCACTTCCTTCTGGAGGCCAAACCGCTGTCGTACCTCGGAAAAATAAATAGGTGGCAAAAAATCCTCCAAACATCAGGGATTCAGAAGCGAGGAATGTCAAAAGTCCCCAAACTCTTAAATCTGGATGTTCTTCGTGTCCTGCACTGTGATCTTCGCTCGTCGTTGTAGCTATAGTCATAGATTTTTGACAATATTATCCGCTGCGTCTGTTGTGGAAGCCTGAATGAAGAATGAAGTCTGAAGCGGCAAAATTTTCATTCCTCATCCAAAATCCTTATTTAACCCAACTCTTAACTTGTTCAGGGATTCTCAAAATTCCGAGTTTCGAGTTCCAAGCTCGGAGTTTCGAGTTCCAAGCTCGGAGTTTCGAGTTCCAAGCTCGGCCTTTCGAGTTCCAAGCTCGGCCTTTCGAGTTCTAAGCTCGGCCTTTCGAGTTCTGAACTCGGCCTTTCGAGTTCCAAGCTCGGCCTTTCGAGTTCTAAGCTCGGCCTTTCGAGTTCTGAACTCGGCCTTTCGAGTTCCAAGCTCGGCCTTTCGAGTTCTGAACTCAAATGAATAAAACTTGTAGTCACCTTGAGAGCGATCGCATTACTCACTCTACTAACTAAGCACTAGCTTCCGGTGTTGCAGATGGCTGGACTTCAGTACTATGAACATGACCGTAGTCATAAGGCCCATGAGTGACAACTGGCAACACTTCCCAGTTTTCAATTGCAGGTGGTGAACTAGTTGTCCATTCTAAGGTCAAAGCTTGCCAAGGATTATCACCTGCTAAAGGCCCCTTTAGCCAACTGTAGATCATGTTGATGGTGAAGGGAATTACCGATACCGCCAAGACAAATGAACCAAAGGTACAAATTTGATTCAGGTCGATGAATTGGGGGTCATACATTGCCACTCGTCGCGGCATTCCTTTTAAACCCAACTCGTGCATGGGTAAAAAGGTAAGATTAGTGCCGATGAAGGTGAGGGCAAAGTGAATGCGTCCCAAGTTTTCATTCAGCATTCGTCCGGTTATTTTGGGGAACCAGTGATAAATACCGGCGTAGATGCCAAACACGGAACCACCAAACAGAACGTAGTGGAAATGTCCGACAACATAATATGTGTCGTGGACGTGAACATCAAAGGGGGCTGTTCCCATCGTCACACCGCTTAAACCGCCCATGACAAACATGGACAACAAGCCAATGGCGAAAAGCATCGCACCAGTAAAGCGGATTTTACCACCCCAAAGTGTAGCAACCCAGGCAAAAATCTTCACGCCAGTGGGAACTGCAACTATGAGAGTGGAGATGGTGAAGAACATCCGCATCCAACCGGGTGTGCCACTGGTAAACATGTGGTGTACCCAGACGAACAAACCCACAACGCAGATGGCTACACTAGAATAAGCGATCGCTTTATAACCAAAGATTGGCTTGCGGGAGTGAACTGGAATTACCTCCGACATAATGCCGAAGATCGGCAGAATCATTAAATATACTGCCGGATGAGAATAAAACCAGAATAAGTGTTGATAAATTACAACGTTACCGCCCGCATCTGGTTTAAAGAAGGAAGTACCAAAGTTGAGGTCGAACAACAGCAGAATTAAACCGGCTGCTAATACAGGTGTGGAGAGTAGCGCCAGCAGAGAGGTTGCCAAGATTGCCCAGCAAAATAAGGGCACTTGATCCCATTTCATGCTAGGAACCTTCATCATCAAAATGGTGATCACAAAGTTGAGTGAACCCAAAATTGAAGAAGTTCCCACCAAAACGATCGCTAATATCCACATAGTTTGAGCGATTGGTGCTGTCACCAAACTCAAAGGTGGGTAAGCTGTCCAACCAGATTGCGAACCGCCAAAAATGAAACTCCCTAAAATGAGCGCACCTGCTGGGGGATTTAACCAAAAGGCGATCGCGTTCAGCTTCGGAAACGCCATATCCCTGGCACCGACCATCAACGGCACCAAATAGTTACCAAATCCCCCAATGGCGCTAGGGACAATCCACAGGAAGATCATGATCGTCCCGTGATTGGTCATGAAAGCGTTATACAGATTGGGGTCGAGGAAGTCTGCATCTGGTGTTGCTAATTCGACACGGAGAGCAACAGCCATCAGTCCGCCGATGAGATAGAACACAAACGCCGTCACGAGGTATTGGATACCAATAACCTTGTGATCGACATTAAATGTAAAATAGTCTTGCCATTTCCACGCCTTCGGATGGGAGGTGTGGCCAGCCACCATTTCCGGTTTATTTTCTTCTGGTGGAGTATTCCGGGGAAATTCTACCTGCGTCATATTTTTATCCTTTGTCATTTGTCATTTGTCTTTTGTCCTTTGTCTTTTGTTTTTTGTCATTTGTTTTGTGTCATTTGTCAGTTACTAATGACTAATGACCAAAGACTAATGACCAAAGACTAATGACTCATGACTACTGACTCTAAAGTTGCTGCACTAATTCCCATATCATGGGTGTGGGGCGCGAGAAACTCTGATGTTGATAAGTCGGCGGGATTAATTGCAACGACTTGATTGAGGTTTTGCTGTTGAGCAATCTGGTTTTCTGTCCGCCAGCTATCATATTCTTCCGGTGTGTGGACAATTACCTGTGTCCGCATTGAACCGTGATAACCACCGCACAACTCAGCACAAACTACGGGATATGTACCTGGTTTGGTGGCGACAAATCGTAGTTCGGTAGGGATACCAGGAAGTGCATCTTGCTTCAGCCTAAAGTTTGGCACCCAGAATGAGTGAATTACATCTTGTGCTGAAAGGTTGAGTTGCACATCAGCACCGACGGGAATGTGCAATTCTCCAGAGGTAATGCCACTATCAGGGTAATTAAATATCCAGGCGTACTGTATCCCTTTGACATCAACAACTAAGTCGGCTGGTTTGTTAAGGGTTTGAGGGGACGCGCCAATCCCAATTGTTGGGGCAATTGATGGGGCGGTTGTTGCTTCAGAAGCATCGCTTAATGTAGCAGCGATCGCAGTTCCCGGCTGATGAGCAACATGAGCTGCTGAATGAGGATGACCCGCAGGCTCAAAGCCGCCCATTTGGTTAAAAACATCTACGCTGTAGATGCCCAAACCGAGGACAATTACCGTTGGAATTGCTGTCCAAAAGATTTCTAAGGGAACGTTACCTTCTATTGGTAACCCATCAGTATCATCACCGCGACGGTGACGAAACTTAACCAAAAAAACTAGAATTGTTCCTTCTACCACCAAGAAGAATGCGATCGCAATGGTAAACATGACGTTGAAAAAACCGTCTACCAAAGGCGCTTGTAACGATGCCTGCACCGGCATGAGAGTGTGGTTTTGACCAATCCAAATGCTGATTGCTGTAACTACTATTCCAGCAACCAGAGTCCATAGTGAAACAGGAATTTGTTGCATACATGCTACCTGCTTTGTAAACCGTCTTTAGGGGTGTTATTTTCTGAGCATTGGGCATTGGGGAGCCACTGCGGTCTTCTCCCAAGGGGAGACGCTAAAAGCGATGGGGTCTCCCCAAGTGGAGCAAGTGGCGTCACTGGGCATTGGGCATTGTTACCTATTCCCCATTCCCTATTCCCTATTTCCTTTTCACTTATTAACTTTCTAACGTGCAGCCATAAAAAAAGGGGGAAACTTCCAGATTTTTTCCATATCTTTCCCCCAAAAAATTACAAATTATATTTCAACTCCTATGACAAAGTTAGCCCCCTACTTTCAGAAAAGCTAGTTGTTCCAAAAGGGCACTGTTAGGCCTAATATTGATTAGGCTATATTAGCAGCAAGTTTAAATTTGTTAATAGCTAACGGTTTGCGATTTACGGATTTGTTTACTGTGAACTTTTTATGAGTTACAGTAAATATTTATTATTCCCCTCAAGTTACCTTGCCTAGCGCATTTGCGCTTTATTCAAACAGTGCCTCCTTCAACGAACAACAATTTTGACTAACTCCAAAAACCTTAATTATTTAATGAAACATGGGTGTAGCAGTTTTTTGGACAAATCCGTGAACAAGCTTCACAACCAATACAGTTTTCTGGAGAAGTAACTGCCATTACTTTCCGTTCAATTTCTTCATCATCTTCATCTTCCACAAATTCACCTTCTTCATTGAGTGCCTTCAATCCAAGCACATTGTACCCGCATACTTTAACGCATCTGCCACAGCCGATACATTTGTCCTTGTCGATTTCCTGAGCGAATTTTGGTGTCCAAGCTTTACCGCCAAATGTCAAACCTGTTAGTTGTGCCATGAATAAATCCTCGGCAATTTTGCCTATCAATCTGTTTGTGCATTAATCATCATATTATCCTAGTCTTTTATTCTTTTGTATTCAAAACTTACTTTTATCTCATCAAAATTCGATGACTTTGAACACAATGAAAAATTAGTTTTGATTTAAATTTTTAGATGAAAAATATTGCCAATAATTATTATAAATGTTTGGTATATATAGTGGTTACCCATTCCTGTACTCCATATAGGAACGAATTCATCAAGTCTCTGACTCAATGCAAGCAGCCTCTAATCAGCCATGCCGATGCAGAGCATAGAATTTAGAGAAGGAAATATTCAGAGTTTGCAACCCATGAAGGCGAGTAAAACCTCGTGTATATCCGGTTTATAATCTTCGATTTAATTTTTATTTCCAGCAAATGCAATTATATCTATAAGAGTGATGATATTCTTTTTCAAATACTTTTCTGTTTAGGCAGGTAAATCTAGATAAACAGTATACATATATACAAAATAAACTGTTCATTGTTTACAATATGATATATGCAATATGTGTTTTATAAAGCAACAATCCTCAATTTATCTTGATTCAAATATTTAGATAATCGGTGACAAAATAAATATTGTTTTGTCACCTGAATGAACAGAATTAATTTATAAAGGAACTGTAAACTTTATGGCAGAATATTATCATGTCTTAAATATTAAAATCATTAACAAATTAGACAATATCCAGTTGTCAGAGGCTTAATTTTTTCTAAAAAGACTTTGGGTAAGGTTTTATGGTCAAAGCTAAAATGTTCATTGAATACGTAGTTAAATAAATGTTAAGATTTTTTTCTAAGCTCAGTTTGAACAAACTAATCATTTTTTTCATGAAATGTATAGTTAATAAGAAGTTTTATTTGGCTCATTTTTAAAGCCTTAAATAGCTTCCAATTGGATACAAATTCAAATATGGATGTGAGAAGTGAATGTGGTGAGAAAAGATTATTCTCGCCAGAAAGATCATGTGGTAGCGAGTCATGAATAAACAGGACTCATCCAGGGGAGAACTGAGACAGACATCTCAACGATTAGAGTGGGAAAAGAGCCAAATGCCTTATACAATTCCTAACAACAGTTGCGTTGGATGTGACAACTGCCGCCCCCAATGTCCTACGGGTGCAATCAGAATAGAGGACAATGAATACTGGATTGATCCTGGTCTTTGTAATAATTGTGAGGGCTATTATTCAGAACCGCAATGTGTAATAGCTTGTCCGACTAATTCTCCCATTCCTTGGCAGTCTAAAAAGGGGAGATGCAAAGTTGAACCGAGAGATGCTACCAGCTTAGATTTGTTTTCTAATGGCAAGAATAATCCATTTGCTTCAGCGATCGCAATTTGGGAAGCTTGTAATGTCCTAGCCCAGCGCACATCTCTACATTGGGAAACCGATGAAGAAGGCTACATCAGTTACAGCCGACAAGTAAATCAAGGGCGAGGTGCGATCGCTTTTCACATCCAAGATCCCTTCAAAGTTAACGACAAGGCCACAGATATCGCAGCAATTGAGGGGCTTGACATTAGAGCCGCTTGCATACATCTAATTTTTGCAGCTTATGCTACAGCTTTAGAGCAACCTTGGGAGCAAGAATTTGCGATCGATGAGCGACAAATCGAGAAATATTTGGGGATGGAGAAACGCAAAGATTTGAGCAAAGCTGCCAAGCTAGCTTTAATGAAAAATATCGTTCAGCAAGCTTGCTCCCTGATTATCTCCATTGACTGGCCCCAACAAGGTCGAATTAACGGATTTTCTGTTGTCAGCAGCCGCTTATGGCACTTGGTAGATATTCAACACCACTTTCAAGAAGACAATCTCGGCTGCAAATATCTAATTGGGCTAACTTTTAAAATAAAAGCGGGTATTTGGGCACAATATTTCTTAAACAAACAAGCATGTAAAGAACGAACCGCATTCTATCAATACGGCAGTCTCCCCAAAACACTGCTAACCACAGTCATGAGTATTTGGCAGCAACATGAAGGTGCAGTTCGACTAATGCTGTGGTTGCTATTTAAAACCAAAATGGGCAAGGAACAACGCATTACCATTCCTACCTTGCTGCGTATTGCTTACGGTGAAGAAAAAGTCGCCCTTGCATCCAGACAACGAGAAGAACGCAAACGTCTGCTGAGAACCTTTGAAAGCGATTTGGAAATTCTCAATCACTATGGAATGAAACCGCTTTTCGATCCAGTTACTTACCCACCAGAAATTCAACCTTTGTGGGCAAAATTAATTGATCTTCCCGAAGATCCAGACGAAGCATTGGAATTTTGGACTAATGACGGTGGTGCTGAAACTCGCCTCACAGACACAGGCCCCCGTGGGAAATGGAATCTGCTAATGAATGCGCGGATTTTGGCTTTTGAACTCCCACCAGAATGGGAACAGCAAATCTCAGAATCGGAAAAAAAGAAAACAAGAACTGCCAAAGCCAAAAGGAAGCTCAAACCTACAAACGATTTGCTAGGCGAACAGATTTTGCAAGCACGAAAAAATTTGAATCTTTCCCAAAGAGAATTGGCAAAACTCACAGGTAAAAGCCAAAGCTGGATTCGAGATATCGAGAATGGTCGTTTAAAAGCCAAATTAGAAGACCAAGTAATATTACGAAAAGTCTTAAATATGGCTTCATCTTGACTGGGAATTTGGCATTTAAATGCAGAGGAATGCAGGATTTTGCTAAATGTAGTTCGCTACGAATTAATTAAATGTTGTATTTAGTATAACGCTGTACAAATTCGTAATAAAATCTCTGCGTTCCTCTGCGCTTCCCTTTGCGTTCCTCTGCGTTGAAAAACTCTCCACTTTTATGTACTATAACTCATTACCTTACTAGAGGTAATCCAGAGACTACCGACAGCATATTTAGTAACTACCAACTCTCGTGTAGCATTGCATGAACTTTTCAGTTGTTGAGTCTTGGTTTCATCTTTCACAAGTTTAGCCTGGTAAGTGTAGAGAGAACCAGAAGGTTGTTCAAAACTTAGTTCAGCTAAGATAGTATTATTGTCTAAACTTTGCTCTAAAATTTTGCCTGCAACTTTGTAGTTAAACCAATCCCATGCTTTAGACAGAATTAGTTCTCTTTCCAAAACCTGAAGTGCAGCAGGCAGAATTCCCCAGCCTCGATAGACTTTATGTAAGCATTGAATATCGCCAGTCCGAGTCAAAATCGATCTAAATGAATCTTGATCGAGACGACCATAATATCTTCCTTCTGGCAAGTCTATGACTGTTGGTGCAAACCTATGTCCACCAAAATGTGATGATTTCCAAATTCGCACATTATCTAAGCACAAGTCAGCATTACTCGCTGTAATATGGAAGTAAAAAGGAGCGCCATATCTCGCACAACACTTATCATGGCTACCGTGGGTACAAACTAAAATATCTCTAGTTGTACTAGTTTCTACTTCAAAATTAGAATCGATACCCCATATCCATTTTTGGACAACTCCTGCTACTTGCTCAATATTTGCTAGCTTAAACTCTTGCTTATGGTATCCATTACTTAGCCCCTCTTCTTTTTGATAAATCAAAAGCGTAGTGTGATTTACCTTGTGTGATACATCATTAGCAATTAAGAGGAATCTAATCGGTAGTTTAGCACGCTTCACTTCTTCTACCAAAATCCTCAAATTCTGAGGCACCCATTTGGAATTAAAGGCTTCTGATGTCCAAGGTAAAGGACACTCAACTAAAATATAAGTTTGATAATTGGTGGCACTACCAATAACATCTTCTCCTACTTGCAGTGAATCGTCAGAACAAAAAAAAGTATTCATCTCTCTGTACTCATTAGCATATTTTATGGACAAAAGGTATTCCAAAATACAATTGTGTTCTTAGCTACAATATCCTTGGCTAAAGGAGATAAAAAAGAACAATATTCATTTCCCAGTTAAAACTAGGTAGCCACTTTATAACATCATTATTGATTGAGGTCTTTCCGGTTAATAAATTCTCCACAATAGAGATAAAGAGTGTCAAGAGATATTTTTCCGTATGAGTGGCGTTAGTTTTGTATCTAGTTTTATTGTTCTTTGGTATTTAATAAATTTTAATTTGCAGAAACTCAGTTTTTCTAAACTTGGTTTCTTTAGCAAAATCAAATATATTAAACTTGGTACATAGACGCAAAGCGACTTGGAGAGTTACCGACGATTAACTTGCTGACAATATCGATGTAGCTGATACTACAATCAAAAATATTCCTAGCAGCAACCTAGTTGTTTAAAGTTTTGCTTAAATTATCTACATAGCTAGTTACATATCCTGTTTTTACACATAAAGATATAATTCTGTGCTGCTGTTCTGAGAAACATATTCCTAAAGGCAGATGCAGAAAGATTTAATAAATAGCCACTGCTTTGATAAGCCAAGACTGTTTTAAGACTTCTTCCACACTATCTGCTTTCAATGTATCTATCGAACTATCCATATTGCAAATAATTCTCAATAGTCTGAGAAAAATAAAATAGTCAAATTAGGGGTAAATGCTTTACTTCCCCGTACTCCATCTGCGATCAGTTAATAATCAAAAGTAGTGACTAATTATTAGCAGCATCACTGACATTAACATTAACAAATTTGGTATTTAGCGTTTTACCTAATCTAACTTCCCGAAGATAGTGTCAGGGTTTGATGATAGGCATCTGCTTTGACTGTAACTGAAGTCAATAAGAAATGCAAGTATTTAAGAATCTTTATGACTTCTTTACAGTTTGTTGCCTCTAGAACATTGCTTAAATCAAGGTGAACAGGCATTTTATAGTAGAGATATCTTACTATAACAAGCATTGATAGCTTCAATTTAATAGATAAAGTTTTGCAATTGTGATGAATTGTTGCTAGTAAAGGCGCACTTACTAATCCAAATATCTGTAGCTATGGCGATCGCATATTTTTACTTTCATGCAGAATTGAATCATTTTTTACCACGACATCACAAACAGGTGAGAATTACTCATTTTTTTGAGGAGAAAGCTTCAATTAAGGACATGATTGAATCTTTGGGTGTCCCTCATCCAGAGGTGGATTTTATAAATGTTAATGGTGAATATGTAAATTTTTCTTACATAGTTTCCGATAGAGACACTATCAATGTTTATCCAATTTCAGCTAGGAGTTTTATTATACCAACCGTTTCTGTTCTGCCAAAACCACTCAGTATTATCCGCTTTGTTTTAGATATTCATTTGGGGAAGCTGGCGACATCTTTACGACTTTTAGGTTTTGATACTTTATACCGCAATGACTACGAGGACGAGAAATTAGCCCAAATATCCTATACTCAAGCGCGGATTCTCTTGACTCGTGATAAAGGTCTATTGATGCGTAGTTTGGTAACGGATGGGTATTATGTTAGAAACACTAACCCTCAACAACAAATCCTAGAAGTACTGCAACGCTTCGATTTGTTTAAATTAATCTCACCATTTAAACGGTGTTTGCGTTGCAATGGATTATTAGAATCTGTAGATAAGCAATCCATTATTGAACAAGTGCCAGAAAAGGTGCGCTCGCAGATTGATCAATTCCAACGTTGCCAAGACTGCGATCGCATTTATTGGAAAGGTTCACATTATGAACGATTACAACAGTTTATTGACGAAGTGTTGAACTCAAGAAAAGGTGAGTAAATGACATTAATTTTAGCTCTTGATTTTGGCGGAACTAAGTTGGCGGCAGCATTGGTAAATGTTGGTTCGAGAAAGTGGTTGCGTTATGAACGTCGTCTATCGCCAGTAGGTGCAGATGCTAGCACTGACTTGGAAATTATGCGATCGCTCATTTACTCTCTGCTACAAGACACAAAACCTGCTGCGATCGGTGTCAGCTTTGGCGGGCCAGTTGACGCTTCCACGGGAACGGTGCGACTATCTCATCATGTGGCTGGATGGGAAAATATTCCTCTCAAAGCTTTGTTGGAAGAGGAGTTTGGCGTTCCTATTGATGTAGATAATGACGCGAATATTGCTGCTTTGGGAGAACATCGCTTTGGTGCGGGACAGGGATACGATAGCCTGTTTTATATTACTGTCAGTACTGGCGTAGGTGGTGGTTGGATACTCAACGGCCAGCCTTGGCGGGGTGCTGGTGGGATGGCTGGCGAAATTGGACATATCGTTGTAGATGCGGCTGGGCCAGTGTGTTTATGTGGGAAGCGGGGATGTGTGGAACGTTTGGCTTCGGGGCCTTATATGGCGCAAAATGCTAGGGAAATTTTGGAAAAGGAACCGCAGAGGCGCGGAGAATTCAGAGATGGAGAGATTTTGAGGGGTTTGGTGGGGAATAATTTAACGTTGCTGACAGGACAGTTGGTAAGTGAAGCGGCGGCGGCTGGAGATGGTTTGGCAAAGGAAGTTTTACACAAGGCTGCTTGGGCGCTGGGTGTGGGTATTGGCAATGTGGCGAATTTGATGAATCCGCAGCGCTTTGTGTTGGGAGGCGGTGTGACGAAGGCGGGGGAGGATTTTTGGCGGGTGGTGCGTCAGGTGGCGCGGGAGACGGCTTTGCCAGAAATTGATTTTGAAGTTGTGCCTGCGGTACTGGGGGATGATGCGCCATTGTGGGGGGGTGTGGCGATCGCTTCTATGACAATCCCGAATTTGTAAATGAGTAAATTTAGGCGAATAAATCTTAATACTCAGGTGAAAGATGGAATGGTAAATTTTTTACAGCTTATCCATCGATAGGTACTAGATAAAAATTTCCAAGTAGCCTTATTTCCTGCTTCCAGAGACGAGGAAGATTTCCCCGCCGTAGTATTTCTTACGGTAGAAAACATTTTATTCTTTTTCTTATCATTCTTTCCTCATTTCTCCGCTCCCTTCCATCCATCCATCGCCTTTCCCTCCCCTGCTTTGAGTAATGATAAAGACTCTACGCTCCCTTCTTTCCTACGCAGCTTTAACTACTATTGTTTTAGTAGCTGTAGTCACAACCAAGTTAGTAACTACGCAGAAAATTGTGGCTGCCCAATCTACTAGAAGCTTGTACGCCTACGTATCTCCCACTGGAAGCGATACTGGAGGCGATGGATCGCTAAGCAAGCCATTGAGAACGTTGGCGTATGCAGCAAAACAAGTTCAACCGAATCAAAACTACACGATTTATTTGAACCCAGGTGTTTATAGGGAAACGGAAGCGACGGTACTTCCGCCGGGAGTGAATATCGAGGGAGCAGGTGAATCAAGCGTGACTATCACTAGCAACGGTGCGATTCCTGCTCCAGGAGTAAATACTGGCAGCAGTGACTGGAGTCTTTGGCATTATGGAAGCATTATTCAGCTTGTCTCGCCTAGCTACTCCGGCTCGAACCCTCGGTACGGGTCTCCTTCCGAGATGATTGAAGCGACAGACGGTAATCAGACATTAGGTGGCTTCACCATAGACGGGAACAGCAAAACCATCAAAGCTGGTATCTGGGTAGAAAATCGTAACAACGTGACTACGCATAATGTCACGTTCAAAAACTTCCAGCACAGTGGTGCAGTTTTTACCCGTGGCAACATGTGGTGGTACGTCCCGCTTGCAGAGGGAAAGTGGATGAAGAACACAACGATATATGATTGCACATTTATCAACTCCGCAGCGGATGGAGTATCGGGAGCATCTACCGGGAACTTGAGACTTGGAGGGCTAGATGGCGCCAACATCTACAACATTACTATCCGAGAAAATAAAGGATACGGCATAAAGTTCATGCATGTAGGTCATATCCGTAACGTGAAGATTCACGATTGCGACATCCAGGTTCCGGAAGTTGATTCCCAGTGGAGCGAGGATGCTTCCATTGAACTTTGGAATTTGAGTTATGGAAACCAAATCTACAATGTTAACTGTAATACGTGGTTATCGATGGTCAATCATTCAATAATGAATGAATACCAGCCCACAGCTACACACCCAAGCAATCTCAAGATACGAAACTTACGAATAAAAGATATTGACGGACAGAGTGTTAAGGAGTCAATCGAAGTTGCCTTGAGCGGAGTGGAGATATCCGACTCCTACTTTCAGGATAAGGGCTTCGGTATTGCGATCTGGGGAGGGAAAGCATGGGGCGGAACTATAGAAAATCACGACATCAATATCCACAATAATATTTTCGCAAATGTCGCTCGTAAAGTTCAATTTGGTTTCGGGAACAGTGCTGCCGTCTTCATTCCCGATCCAGCTTCCAACATCAAGATTCACAACAACGTATTCGATAACTTAGGGAATAGCCTACAGATTAACTCCGCAGACAAGATATCGATCAAAAATAATGTGTTCTTGAACTCTCAAGGAGACGATGTGCAAGGAGGTAAGAACATTGCTTTCACTAATAATCTCCGCAGAAATACGAACCCAGCAAAGCCAACTTGGCAGATTCAATTCGCGGTTAATGCGACAAATATCCAGGGAGATCCAAGATTTACAGGCACGGGCGATCGTTGGAACTCTTACTACAAGCCGGCTTCGTCACGCAGTCTTGTGGTGGATAGAGGAACTGATGTCGGACTTCCTTACTTTGGTTCGGCACCTGACATCGGTCGATGGGAGTGGTAAGGAACGTTCGCTTCTATGACAAATCCCGAATTTGTAAATGAGTGAGGCGTGGAGCGGATCAGTGCAAACAAAATTGGTTATTTTTGATTGTGATGGAGTGTTGGTAGACAGCGAAGGATTAGGCAATCGCGTTCTTGTGGAATTTGTCGCTGAGTTTGGACTTGCAATGAAACTTGAAGAAGCTATTTTGTTATTTAAGGGTTGCAAAATGGCTGATTGTGTTGCTGTCATTGAGCAAAGACTTGGCAAAAAGATGCCGCCAGATTTTGTAACTCAGCTTCGTACCCGTACTGCTGAAGCATTCGAGCGTGAACTACGTCCTGTAGAAGGAATAGAAGCAGCTTTAGACAAGATTAATCTGCCTATTTGCGTTGCTTCTAGTGGCCCACCGGAAAAAATTAAGTTAGCTTTGCGTGTAACTAACCTACTACCTCGATTTGAAGGACGTATTTTTAGCTCATATCAAATTGGAAGTTGGAAGCCAGCACCTGACTTATTCTTATATGCAGCTAAAAATATGGGATTTCCACCTCCATCTTGCACTGTTGTAGAAGATAGTGTTTTGGGTGTGCGTGCAGGTGTTGCCGCTGGGATGGGAGTTTTAGGTTACACCGAGCAAAGTGAGGCTCATCTACTTGAGGGATTTGGAGCGCGTGTCTTTTACTCCATGCACCAACTGCCTTCTTTGCTATCACACTGTTAGATTATCGGCGCTCCATTTTAAGTCAAAACCAAATTATCCCGATGAATCACGGTTTCTGCACCGGCATAACCTAAAATTGTGGAAATTTCTCGTGAATGACAGCCGCGAATCTTTTGCAATTCATTGCTGTTGTAATTTACAAGTCCTCTGGCAATTTCGTTACCGTTCGTGTCACACAATTGCACGGCATCCTGTGTGTCAAACTCTCCTTCTACTAGCTTAATTCCAGCTGCTAATAACGATTTTCCTGCTAGAGAAATTGCCGTGATCGCACCTTCATCTAAATACAATTTCCCCGCAGGTACAAGTCCGTAAGCTATCCAACGTTTACGCGCCGAAGTTGGTTCTGGTTGCGGCTCAAAATGCGTCCCAATCAGTTCACCTTGGATAATTTTTTCGATATTCCGAGGAAATCGCCCTTGGGTAATTACAGTGCGCACCCCAGCCGCGATCGCAATCCTCGCAGCCGAAATTTTTGTTGCCATGCCGCCAGTACCCCACTGGGAACCTAGGGAACTTGTTTGGATTTGTAATTGAGCTAATTCTTTAATACTACTAACTAGAGCGATCGGTCGGGCATCTGGTACGGAACGCGGATCGGCTGAGTATAACCTATCGACATCGGTGAGCAAAAATAGCCAATCTGCTTCTACTAAGCTGGCAACTAATGCCGAAAGGGTGTCATTATCACCAAATTTTAGTTCGTCTATTGCTACGGTATCATTTTCATTGACTATGGGGATCACTCCTAATCCCAGTAATTCCTGAAAGGTGTTATATGCGTTGAGATAGCGGCTGCGCTGTACCAAGTCACTGCGAGTCAGTAATACTTGAGCGATCGCCTGTTGTAAGGTAGTAAATAAATCATCGTATATCCGAATTAACCTACCTTGTCCAACTGCTGCTACAGCCTGTTTGAGTGCGATCGCTTTTGGACGTTCTGTTAAACCCAACCGCGCACAACCCACGCCAACAGCACCAGAAGAAACCAAAATCACCCGATGTCCTTGGCGTCTTAAATTGCAGAGTGTTTCCGCCAAGGTAGCAATGGTAGAAAGTGCTAATTGTCCCGTTTCTGGTTGAGTTAGGCTAGAAGTGCCGATTTTGACAACAATTGTTTTAGTCATTGGTCATTAATCATTGGTCATTAGTCATTGGTCATTTAGTCATTGGTGAGCCAGTGCGGTCTTGGGGGTTTCCCCCATGAGCAACTGGCGTTAGCGAAGCGATAGCGACGCAGGAGCGTCACCCGAAGGGTCATTAGTAACTGACGAATGACAGCGGACAAATGACAAAGGACAAATGACTAAAGAAATTGTAAAGCGCCAATCCCTCTATGGTGAAGGTTGACGCTTTACGGAAGTATATTTACTTAGTATGAGTTAGGGTCTTTTTTGGCTGACCCCATGTTATTAATACTTATGATCCCCGATTTTTTGGTTCCAGTAAGATTCCTTAAGCATTTCTTTAGATTTACTTTCCTGACGATTTTCAAGTTTTGTGAATCTTCTTTTTCTTGGGGGTAATAGAGGCTCCCAAAATTTCAGATATCCAAACTTCAAAGTTGCGGACGGGATGAGAGCGGAGAGCCGCATCAGCATGAACAATCGGTTCTACTAGAATGGTAAACATTCCCAGACGATTACCTGCTAAAACATCGGTAAACAAGCGATCGCCTACCATTCCCACTTGATGTACTGGTAGATCCATTCCCCTCAGTGCGGCTCTAATTTTGCGGCGGGAAGGCTTGGCTGCACCTAAATAGTAAGGTAAGTTGAGCGATCGCGCAATTCCACCAATTCGGGCTTCACTGAGGTTGTTACTTACCAAGCACAATGCAGTACAAGTGCGGATTTGCTTCACCCACTCTCGTAGTTCTGGGGAAGCTATCCCGACTGTAAAGGGTACTAAAGTTTCATCTACATCCAATACCAGCCCTTTCAGCCCGTATTTTTGGATAATATCTGGTGTTAGGTTCAACACTGAACCTTCTAAAATCAAATCAGGCTGTAAAAGATTGTTCCAGACCATAGTCAACAGTCAAATGTAGATAGCTAAGACAAATGAGCATAACCCAATATAGTTTAGTTAGTCGAACTCAATTCTGGAATATCTCCCTGAACACTTTGAGATAAAATTCCTAAAATCTTATCTATTTCCTTGATGTAATAATTACTCAAATCAATAAATATATCATTTTCTTCTAACTTCAAAAACTTCCAAATATCCCCTGTTGTCACTGCACCGTAAATTTTTCTGATTTCATTTCCTTCTTGTTGATTAAACAATTGTGCTGCCAACATTGCTGCTGCACATTGACCTAATCCACCTTTAATATTTTCATTTTTGGCTTCAATAATAACCACCACAGGCACATTAATCGTTAGTTGCTCTTTAGAACGACTAATGATAAAGTCACAATAGCCATTCAGACCGTTTTCTGCATCTACATTAAAATCTGTTCCCGAAAATAAACTAATTGGATAATTAGCCCTGCGTCTTACCTCCAATAATATCGGAGTGATAATCATTTCTGAACGAGCTTTTTCAGTATTAATTGCTAAAGCCAATTCTGTAGTTTCTTCTAAAGAATTTTTGAGTTTCTCACTTGCCTGTAAAGGTTCTATGTCAGCACATAAATCAGTTTCTTCATCAATGCGGATGCTGAATGACTTTTTAAATTTACTTAATGTAAAATCGCTATAAGCCATTTTCAGCCCCTCATACCAATTTTTGATTTTTGATTTTTGATGAAAAATCTCTACCAACTAAAATGCTTTTTCCAGGATTTTAAACAATACTAAACTAATCGTCACATTTCAGTGTTAGTGTTTCATTGCTTCCACATTTCATGAGACATGGTAAAAGGTTTAAGTAGATTGTGCTGAAAAGGAAAATTCACAATTAAAAAATTCAAAATGAAAATGTAACATTTTGAATTTTTAATCTTATTCAACTTCATTAAAAAGATGTTCTTCTAACAGAGGTTGTACTTTGCGAAACTCCTCTGGAGAGAGTAATTCAGGTTCACCTGTTTTCGCTATGCGTGCAAAAAACAACAGGGGATCAAGGGGTGTATAAATTGCATACTCCTGATCTTCATCATAGAAGCTAGCGAGTAGCTGTAATTGCTCTGGCTCTAAATCTGCCTCTTCGTCTTCGATTTCTAAGGTGAAGAGTTCTGATTCTTCAACCGGCGGTAAATCACCTGCAACTGTCAGAGCATAGGCTGTGTTCTTTAATATCAGGTTCTGCTCAGATAGTACAGCTTGAGCATTAGCAAAAATTTGCTCAATGATAGTGTCGTCTTCTACCAGAACTGCTTCTTCTTCCTCACCGTCACCTTCCCAAGAAAAAATTTCTACAGGTGAGTCTACAGGAAGAAGTAAAACGTATTCTTGTCCATCTACCTCCAGGGAATGCTCTATGTAACAGTCGAGCGATCGCCCTTTGTCATCGGTTAAAGTGATGGAACCTGCATGAGCGTTATCATTTTCTTCAGGAAATGGAGGGGAAAACATAGCCGAAATGTAGAAATTTAATAAATACCAGCAAGTTTGAAAATCGCTTAACTATATTAATGACATATTATGTCAACCAAATAGCTTTATACGTAAATACAACTACTGGCTAATCGTTTTTAGAATATCATGTTAAAAGGTATCAATATTCAATAGCCGCAACTGAATTGCGAGAATTGGCACGCTTTACATCCAGCCATTGTTGCAAAATTAAAGCGGCTGCTTTGCGGTCAATCAAACCTTTATGGCGTGACGGGGAGCGGTTCTCAGCTATCAGCAGTTGCTCTGCTTGAAATGAAGTTAATCGCTCATCCATATATTCCACAGGCAGGTTCAGTGCTTTAGCAAGTCTTGTAGTAAATTTCTGAACTTGACGAGCCTGAAATCCTAGTGAGCCATCCATTGAATAGGGTAAGCCCATAACTAGAACTTGCACCTCACGTTCATTAACTATTTGCCGAATTTGCTCGACATCCTGCTCAAAAGATGTACGATCAATAGTGGTGATTCCCGTGGCAATTAAACCCGTGCGATCGCATCCAGCTACACCAATCCGCTTGCGACCGAAATCTAGTCCCAAAGCTGAAATAAACGGTTTTGCTTGCCCTTGGGATATCACACTAATTCTCCTGTTGTGCATCTGCTGATTCAGCAATCGGCGATGCTTCTATGCTAGGGTTTTTTCCTGAAAAGTTACTCGGTTCTGACTTATTTGGCTGTGGTTTATCTGAGGATGGCAGCTTTCCTGGTTGTATCCATGACATCCCACCTGGTATGGGTTTACGTGCAGGTTGTAAACCTTGCAGCATATCAGTCCACTGGATTCCCTCTAAGGAGACGAATTTCGACTCCCGTAGCTTGTGCCACACAGAGCGAGACATAACCAATGTATGTTCTATGCGTTTTGCCCCAATTCGCTCCAAATACTCTTCTCGCTCTGCCTGATAATCTGAGGAGGCTAGTTGCAACCCTTGCTGGGGAAAATCTTGGGCAATGCGAGCTAGTTGAGATAGTAATTCTGGATATAGCCAGGTGTAAGCAGGATGAACTGTCAGCGTTGCGGCATGGGGAACTTCACCCTTACGGTCAAGTTGCACCTGAAAATAACCGATCGCAGCTTTGCGTTGAGGTTCAAATACGTAACCACTGACTACTTCTGTTTTGGTCAGCCATTGCTTCACTGCATCAGTTAAAGCGCCGAACAAGCTGGTTTTAAAGTCGCGGGTGTTGCGGTCAAAAACCTGACGTACCAGAGGTGGCATAGATGCCGTATCTAGCTGATATAGCAACTGGGCATCAGCATTACTTACTGGCAAGAGATTAGGCAAGTCTGGCTCTGCTTGTGCCAATTCAGCTAGTAATTCTGGCCCAATTTCCCAGTACGTCATTTCTGCCAGACGCTGGAATCCATTTTGCCGATATAGTGCCAGTGCCTCTATGTCATTGATGTTAACTTCCAGTAGCCAAGTGCGAGCTTCCAAAATCGACTCAAAGCAATGACGCAAAAGTTGCGAACCAATTCCTTGTTTATCGACACCACGTTCTAGTAGCACTTGATCGATCCGCCAAGTGCTGCGTGTCCGGTTAAAGGGTGACACTTGAATCATCCCTAGAAGTATCCGCCCTTGTTCTGCGACATAAGCACAGAGGCGATACTGTAGCGGGTTAGGAAACCAACTTAACAATTTGAGTAACCCATACCAGTGACGCAGCCTTTGCATCTGGCTGATGGCAAAACCTGCTCCCTTCGGAGTGAGGGCTGCGAATGACTCTTGAGTTATGCGCTCAATCCCGTCCAGATCCCGGTATTGGACTGGTCGAATAACAACGTTGAGGTTTCGGGGAAGTAATGAAGTCATTTTAATTCGAGCCGACATTTAGCCTTAACTAACTGCTCTTCAAAGGAACTGCTGCAATAATAATCTTAACTAGTTTCTGCTCTCTACCATTGTGCCAAAAGGGTGATTTTAGTAACTTAATACTTAAAAAGCAGAAAAAGCAGACCTTGTGAGAACACCATTGGCATTGACCCAACAACATCTGCCCTTATTTTATTTGAATTTTGATTAAAATTTGTATATATTTTATAGCCCTTGTCGAGAAACTAGCTTTTCAAAGTTGGCTTGGGTTTGATGGAGTAATTGCTGGCGACTATCTACCAGTGTTTGCTTCAGGGTTGGAACAAGATTGCGAGCTTGCAGAGTCATGTGAAGTTGTAGGTTGGCGACATATTCACTGAAATCTTGATTCATTTCATCTGCGCCCGCATCCGTTAATAAATTTGATTCCATTGCCACTGTGTTCTCCTGTGTTAATCCTGTGCTGTCTCTCTTCATGACCAAAAACTATCACGTTGTTTGGACTAACTTCTTAATTTGCAATGAAGTTTAACGCTTCTTAGGGATAGCCTCTGCTCATTAAAATCTCAAACCAACACCACCTTGTACTGAGATAGCTGTACCACTGCTATCTCGGTAAGCATCAAAAGCAATAATAGCATTGCCAAAAAGGACAGTATTGCTATTTGGGATCATATAATCAATGCCCGGTTGTAAAGCAAAACTAATTTTGTCGCCCACAGGAGAAGAACCACCACCACCAGCCAACACTAATCCAGCGCCCAGGTAGGCATCAGCTTGCCAGTTAAGAGGTAAATCGTAAGAAACCGTTGGTACAACTGCCGTATTATTACCAATTAAGACTTGGGCGCGGAGTGAAATTGGCGCTTCTAAAAGCTTGTAGCGTCCCGCTATCACCCCTCCGAATTGGATACCATCGGTAATACCAATAGTGGGGCCGATACCGATATAACTGCCATAGGCTACTTGAGCTTGTGCCGGTTTCGGACTCCCTAGACTCAAGACCAAGCCAGCCCCCAGAACTGAAACCAAATATGGAATATATTTCATAACCTAACTCCTCACACCATTTTGTCATTTGTCATTTGTCATTTGTCATTTGTCATTTGTCATTTGTCATTTGTCATTGGGTATGGGGAATTGGGCATCGGTTATTCTCTCTCTGCTCCCCTGCTTCCTCATCTCCCAGTCCCCAGTCCCCAGTCCCCAGTCCCCAGTCCCCAGTCCCCAGTCCCCAGTCCCCATTCTACGGGCAACGGGGATGAATGCCTCCTTGAGTACAAATGTACGCTAATTGCTTGGCATCTAAATTTTTGGCTTGAGAAAAATCAACCCCTTGGACTACGGCAGATACTGAGCCTAAATCTGGGGTTTGGACAAATTGATCTGCTGGATCTTGTTTGCTAGGAGCGAGAATTGCCCCCTTAAAATCTGCTCCAGCGACATTTGCCCCCCGTAAATCTGCAAGACTCAGGTCGGCATTTTGCAAGTTAACGTTTTCCATCTGGGCAGAACGCAAAACAGCACCAGCTAGACGAGTGGCACTCAGGTTAGCATTGCTGAGATTAGCACGATCCAAATACGCTCCTGATAAATCTGCCCCTTGCCAATCAGTGTTAGCTAAATTCGCAAAGGATAATTGCGTTCCAATGGCAGTGGCGCGACCTAAACGCGCAGCGTACAGATTGGCTTCGTTCAATTTAGCATCGCCTAAATCAGCCCCAGTTAAGCTGGCTTTTTCCAAAACTGCGTTTCGGAGATCGGCTCCTACTAGTTGGGTGCTATTGAGTTTAGCGTCATACAGACGCGCGTTGGATAAGTTGGCTCTGTTGAGAGTGGCGCGGCTTAAGTCAGTACGGTTCATCAATACACGACTAAGGTTAGCATCAGTAAGATTGGCTTGCTGCAACTGAGCTTGGCTTAAATCAGCCATTACATCGTCGTAGGTATCCCAGCGTCCATCCTCACCTGCACCCCGGAAGCGGCTACCCTTAAAGCTGGCTTGGTTAAGATTTGCAGATTTAAACTTAACTCCTGATAAATCAAGATTGTCCAGTACCAAGTTGAAGAAGGAACTTCCGGGAGTACCGCTTTGACCTAATTGGGTGCTACTAAGGTCAAGACCCTCAATTTTACCACTGTAAACAGAGAGAATCTTGTTGATTGTCCGCTGGTTTCTTTGTAGCCGCCCTTGCCGCAATTCCCGCTCTTTGGTTGCAGTGCTACCCACAGACTCCAGTTCACTGACCAAAAACTGATTCTTATTTTTTAGTTCCGGGATGGCTTGCGGCCCGACAGTTGTCAAAGCTTGTTGAATCGTATCTAAGAGGCTGGGGTTGGTTTCGCTAACCAAGAGATCCGCCAGAAATTTAATGGATTGTGGGTCATTAAGACCACCCATAGCCAGAATTGCACTTTGGCGTTGCTCATTAGTTACCCCAGAGTTGGGACTCAATTGTTTGACAAGTTCGAGGAACTGTTGGCTGTTGATTTGTTTAGTTGCTCGCTGGGATTGTTGAATTTGGATATAAACTTGAGTGCCAATTAAAGTTGCCAACACAGCAGTCATACTCGTCAGCCCTACCCCAAACAAAGTTAGATTGGGATTTTGCTGTATCCGCCGCCACAGATTAGGCGACTGGCTGATTTCTCCTGCTGCTAATTCTTCATTTCCCTCTTGCCATTCTTCTGCTTCATCATTACCACCAGCAGACTGAGCTTGTTTATTGCTAGCTAAGAGTGTATCTATTGTATAAGTGCCTGCAAGTTGATCGTGGAGTGCGCGACGCCCCCGACGCGACGGTAAGCCTATCCCTTCACCCACAATCATTAACAAGGACAAAAATGTGAATAATCCTAAATTCGGAAAAGCAAAGCTGTAACGCCACAGCAGATAAGCGATGGAAATGGGTACAGTCCAACGCCCAATGCCTTCTCTAATCACAACTGCCCCCAAACCAGGTGGCTTCCCTTGCTCGTTGACAACCCGCACTTTTAACCAACGTTTAGGAATTGTGCTACCAGTCTTAGCTAGTAAATACAATTGCCACCACGAGAGAGTTACAGGCGCTAACAGGGCGATTGTCCACAAAATATTAGTCGGCCATGCAACGTTACGGATGCCATAACTCACAGGTAGAGCCAGAGGTCTGGCGATCGCTCTTTCCGTTACTACCAACACAGGGTTAAGCGGTACTCGATTCAGATCGCTTCTAGAATTGGCATAGACACCAATGCCGAAGGGAATCAACCCACTAGTAACCACTAGTGTGATTTCAGCCGCCCAAGCTGCAAAACGCCTGCTTGCTAGCAACAGCGAATTGGCTCTTTCCGGTTTTTTTGACTGACCAGATTGATTACTAGTTCTCCTGACAATTGGTGACGTCATCGTATAATTCCCTTTGATATTATGTCTACGCCGCGATCGGCACAATTAAAATAGACTAAGCTAGTCAGCAAAAAGAAAAGCATATTGAAATAGGATTTAGGAGTCATAAGTCAGAAGCCTTTTGTATTCTGGCTTCTGACCCTCATAACTCCGTGCAGAGTGCCAAGTAAATGCATATCAACTTATTGTTTACGTTGAAAGCTACCAGACACAAAAAATTTGTATCCAACATACACTAACACTGCCAAAAGTGCCAGACTGATTACAGATGCAACTAGTTTAAACACTGCTTGCAGCATCGCCAAGCCTACTAGCACCGTCACACCCAAAACTACCAGCTTTTTCGCCCCAGATAAGCTGTTGAACCAAATCTGAAATCGCTCCACTTGCAAGTTTAAACTGGCAAAAACAGACTGAGGCGTTTGTTTTTGTTCTTGTGAAACCACCCCAGGCGGGGAATTAATCTCTGCCTCTAGCTTATTGAGGCGACGCTGTAAGTCTTCTTCTGGTTGAGGATTCATCAATCTTTCCTACCTCAGTAGCATACTTATTCAACAATAGACTAACCAAATTCTATTTTTGATGGTTGTCTTAGTGATTTTAGCTAATGTCTGTGCGTGCAAGACCTTTCTGGACAGGGAAAAATTATGTTTTATTTGTTGCCTTCTAGACATCAATAGTAGAGACGTTGCAATGCAACATCTCTATATACACCTATCAAATCTTCACAAATAATCCTTAACTGCCTGGTATTACTTTATACGAGAGTTTTTGGAACCAAGAGGGATTGCTGTCGTCTATATAAATCAGACTGTATAACAACAATATTGCTCTAAAAAAATCTGGAGCATTAATGAAAATGAAGACGCTTAGGCTACTTGCAATTATTCCCACAGCTTTGGCGATGAGTTTGGTTTTCACTGAGGCTAATTTGGCACAGACACCAACAATCCAAATTAATCGGAATTCCCAACCAGATCCATTGATTTTGAACGGAAAGTCTGGGGGAACTGTCAAAAGTAATTGTGGCAATATTACCACTGAACCTAATCAAGTTATCCAGGTTACAGAGTCATTACCTTATTTGCGATTAACAGTAGAGAGTCAAGGAAAGCCAACGCTGTTGATCGACGGGCCAGGGGGGCGCTTTTGTGTACTAGCAGATAGTTACTCTGGAGGTAAGTCAGAACTTTCTGGTTACTGGCAGGCAGGAAAATACTCGCTGTATGTGGGCGAACTATCCCAACGAGAGTATAGCTATACCCTCTCAATCTCGCAAAGAAATAAATAGTCATTGGTCATTGGTCATTAGTATTCTTGACAGGTTAAACTCATATACAATTGGTGAACAAGTAATAATGCTTAAAATGTGGTCGAAAACGGGGGTAGAAAACACAATTTTTGGTGAGGCGATGCCTACGACGTGCTACGCCTACGCTTTGTCTTGAAATGCATCCCTCACTATTCCCCGAAAAAGTCACTACGAAAGTTAGTTTAATACCTTATTTAGAACTTTTTATCAGCATAAATACTAATTGACAAAAATAGCTTGCTCTGAATGTGTAAGCAATTAGTCATTAGTAACTTGACCAATGACCAATGACTAATGACCAATGACTAATCTTCCAGTGATTTCGCTGGAACTTCCACAGCAGTGACATCAATAGTGCCTTCTGGTGTGAAGCGCTGAAAATGACTATTTTGTACTAACAGTGACTCTCCACAGTTAGGACATTGCAACTGACTGTTATTTAAACCTGTAAATTCATATCCACAGACGGGACACTGATCGGCAACCAAGTTGCGTTGCAGCCACCAACGAAAGCCAAAAAAAGCCACAATAGGTGCCAACAACAGCAACCCGAAAATAATTAGCAATGAATTGACTAACCAACCCAAGCCCACTGATGCCAGCAACCAAATAACTGCCAGCAGGGTTAGCCAAGGGCGGAGATTTAAAAGATTCAATTGAAATGACTTAAAGCTCATTATTTAAATTTCGTCCTGCTCTCCTTCTAGGATAGCGATTTTAGTCATTTGTTATTGGGACTCAAAACTGAAGATAGAAGCATTTTTTGCAAGTGTTGTTGGAAGGCATTTATGCCAAACAGAGCGATCGCTTGTTCTCGCAGCCACTCTCCATCACATCGCTGGTCATCCCCTTGAAGCATTTCTATACAAGCCGTTGCTACAGCATCAGGACTGCGGTGTGGGACTCGCCATCCCAGTTTACCATCCTGTAAGGGGTCAGCGGAACCATCGTCGTCACCGGATAATACTGGTACTCCACAAGCCATTGCTTCTAGATAAACAATGCCAAAGCCTTCTTGTGAAGGCATAATATAGGCATCAGCAAGGCGGTAATGTTCCATTAGTTCTTCTGTAGCAACGAAACCGGCAAACACAACGCGATCGCTCACACCTAAATCTTTTGCTAGCTGCGCCAATCGTGGTTGGTCATCACCGCGACCAATTACCAAATATTTCACTTCTGGGTAAACTTGAGCGATTTGTGGTAACGCCCGAATCGTGACATCTACACCCTTGTAAATATCTCCTGACCATAACCGCGCTACTGTCATTAACACCTTAGAACCAGTGAAGCCATATTTCTGGACTAATGCTGGCTGTTTGGCACTAGGAGTAAACTTATCTCCATCAATTGCACAAGGCATCATCTGTACCATTTTCGGGTTTAGACTATTAGCAACACAAGCGCGATCGCGGCTGTAGCGACTAATTGTCCAAATTCTATCTGCTGATGTTAGGGCGCGACGTTCTTGATTTTTCAGCGGTTCCCAGACTTCTTTGCCATAAGTTAGCACGGTGTAAGGAATCCCCAAGGGTTGGCAAAGAGTTTGGATTAATACTGCTAAGTTAATATGACCGCAGAACACTTGCTGCGGACGGCTTTGCAACAGACACTTCAGTAAAGCTGCTGCCATTTGCAGTCTCCCTATTTGGGGAGATTGATTTTTAAAGTAATGAAATTTTAAGTTCTCGTCTTCAAACGGATTTAAACTATCAGGACTATCTCGCAGCAAAAAGACTTCTCCCTTGTAGTCTTGGCTCAATCCCAGATAGGCGCGAAAAATATCTTTTATATATGATTGAATACCACCTTCGTGGGCAAAAATTTCTAAAAATACGAAGATATGGTTTGTTTTTTTGTTAACTTTATCACCTAACTTCAGGTTTTCTGTGACTGTAGTGATATGCATGTTAGGTTATTTACACTCGTGGTAAAGGGGCGATGCCTGCGGCAAGGACTTCATCCAACACACCGCTTTGTAAACGCTCCAAATCCGTTTTTACCATTTTTTCTAAAAGTTCCTCAAAGCTCACTTGGGCTTCCCAGCCAAGGTTTGTTTTAGCTTTACTGGGGTTAGCTACTAGTTGAAAATGCTCATCTTCTCGCAATAAGCTAGTATTTAGGACTACATAGTGTGTCCAATCCAATCCGACAGACTCAAAGGCTGTGGTAACTAAATCTCTAACACTGTGCAGTTTCCCAGTCCCAATTACATATTCTTCTGGTTCATCAGCTTGCAACATTAACCACATTGCTTCTGCGTAATCTCCAGCAAAGCCCCAATCGCGTTTGGCCTCTAGATTACCCATTTCTAATGTGTCAGTTAAACCCAATTTAATTGATGCAGCAGCCAAAGAAACTTTTCGTGTGACAAACTGAGGTGCGCGTAGAGGAGACTCGTGATTATATAAAATTCCGCTACAGGCAAATAGTCCATAGCGCTGTCTGTGATGCACCATCGTCCAGTGGGCGTGCATCTTAGCCGCAGCATAGGGATTTTTAGGACGAAAAGGAGTTTCCTCATTTTGAGGCGAGAGGAAGACATCGCCAAACATTTCTGAACTGCTGGCTTGATAAAATCTGGTAGACAAACCAACTTTTCGTACCGCTTCCAAGAGCCTGGTAGCTGTACCAGTGATCAAATCCAGAGTTCCTAATGGGTCGTTCCAAGAGTCGGGTACAAAACTGGGAGCTGCCAAATTGTAAATTTCTTGGGGACGCAGTTGTTCAACTGCGGTCAACAGCGCCATATTATCCCTCAAGTCAACCGTAAAAATTTCTACCTGATTTGCCAGTGTTCCCAGTTTTGTCAAATTAGGTTGTCGATGTGGGGGTACTAATCCTACAACTCGATAACCACGGTTGAGGAGCAAATGACTGAGATAGTAGCCATCTTGACCAGTAATTCCTGTAATTAGGGCTGTCTTAGTCATATGTCCCCTATTCTCTCTATGTCTTTAAGCACTAAATGGCACTTGTTGGAGAACAAAAATTAAGACTCTCAACACTGCTGACAAATCTTAACAAGGCAGCTAGTGTAACTCGAATGCTATCTTTACTGTATTCACTAATTCTTTTTATACAAAAGTCTTCTTTGAAATTTTACAAAAAAATCATAATAACTAAGTAATTTCACGTAAAAAACATATTCCTCTAATTCAAATAATATTGAAAAAGGAGTATACTTTTATCAATCAAATAACAATATATTTCAGCATAAACTACTTCTGTTTTAAGGTGAGTGGCTTAACTGTGGGCAAATATTCCGTACTTTTACCCGCAAGCTAGCAAGAGCGTCTCGTAGAGAAGGTAAGCCCTCACACCTTGCCGATATTCCTTCTCTACGCTCCGCCTCAGTTCAAAAGCCAAAATTTGCATCAGAAGTATTCTTACCTTCCTTTAACCTTGACTATTTCACTTTTACTTACTTTTGTGTTTCTACAGAGTATTTGACGATGAGCAGGCAATTTCTACCATCTGCACCACGTTCGTATACAACCCGGTCAGCCAACCGCCGGAGAAGAAACCATCCATACCCACCTACTTGCAGAGTACCTGGGGCTGGTTCTGCGATCGCATCAGGATTGAAAGGTTTTCCATAATCCCAAATTCTAATCTCTAGTCGGTCAATCCAGAGATAAACGTTAATCTCAATGGTTGTTTCCGGCGGTAAAGCATGATGAGCGTGACGAACAGCGTTGGTAAAGCCTTCTGCTAATGCTAAATTGAGGCGATCAAGTTGGGTTTTTGACCAGCCAAGTTGAGACAAGTGTTGCAGACAAAATTGCTCAAACCATTCTTGCACCTGGTTTAAGAGCCTGAGTTCGCTCTTAACAGTCAGATGGTCTTGCTGCACTATACTAAGCATTAACTGTGACTTGAATATAAGTAAACCTAAGTTGCTAGTTATTAAATTCTGCGCTGTTCGCAAAATTTCTCTGACATAAAAAAATCTAAATTGACATATTCTGTGTACCAAAATACAAAACATGAACGATTTTGGCATTCGGAGGGTTGTAACTAGCAACTTACGTTAAGTAAGTGAAAAATGTTTGTATTTGTTAACTCTGAGTGATTTGAGATTTTGGAATAGCTTTTCCATCCAAAACTTCAGATCCCAGATGCAATCTGAACTATTGAAGAAGGCAGGAGGCAAGAGGCAGGAATTTATCTATTGTCTTTCAACCCCATCATCTAATTCTAAGCTCCCCTAGGAGTGACACTACGCACAGTCGCTACCGCTGTACACTAAGAGCGCTTCACTAACGCATTCGCTCATGGGGAAACCCTCTGTTCTGCACGCTGGCTCACCAAATCGTATCGTAGATTTTGGTGCTTTTAACTTAAACCTTTGCTCTTTGCGATCGCTTTACTGAAGCAGAGGGCAGTATTCCTCATACCTCCTGCCTCTCTTGTTAAAATTGACGCCTGTTGATTGTTTTCAAAAGCACATCTTGCTCTTGAAACTCACAGGCGTCAAAGCACTTTGTAGTGACTAATTTAGAATAGTCCCAAGGTCAAAGATTTATCCAATGGCAAAGCAGCACCAATACCCAGCCACAGGGTGACAAGGGTACCAACGAGGAATACTGTGGTTGCAACTGGACGACGGAAGGGATTTTGGAACTTATTCACGTTCTCAATAAAGGGAATGAGGATTAGCCCCACTGGTACGGAACCCATTGCTAACACTCCTAAAAGTTTGTTAGGAAGCGATCGCAAAATTTGGAAGACTGGATACAAGTACCACTCCGGCAAAATTTCCAATGGTGTGGCGAAAGGATTTGCTGGTTCACCGGTCATTGCGGGATCTAGCACAGCTAGAGCCACAATCGCAGCGAAGGAACCCATGATCACAATTGGAAAGACGTAAAGTAAGTCATTAGGCCAAGCGGGTTCACCATAGTAGTTGTGACCCATGCCTTTAGCGAGTTTGGCTCTTAACTGAGGATCGCTCAGGTCAGGTTTTTTTTGTGTTGACATTTTGAAATGTGCTCTCCTGCTTAAGTTAAATTAAAGCATTTGTGAAAGCTATCAGCTACTAGGCAATCAACAGGCGGCAGCACTTGTGTCTAATCTCCGGTCTAGCCGCCTGGAGGTTTTCTACAGCTTTCGGCTCCAGATACAAGGGTTTGTTTTTTGGAACTTATGTGCAATTAATTTCTTGTGTTTCATCAGTTTAAAACAAACAACTTGATCTGAAAACTGACAAATGTTGCCTTTCGCTAATAGTTGAGATTACAAAGGCCCGGAAATGCCTTGCTTGCGGATCATCAAGAAGTGAAACAGCATGAAGACTGCAATTAACCAAGGCAGTACAAATGTGTGTGCGCTGTAGTAACGAGTTAGTGTTGCTTGACCAACACTAGAACCGCCGCGCAACAGGTCGGAAATCAGAACTCCAACCACAGGAATTGCTTCTGGTACGCCGCTAACGATTTTTACAGCCCAGTAGCCAACTTGATCCCAAGGTAGGGAATAGCCGGTTACTCCAAAGGAAACTGTAATCACAGCCAGGATGACACCACTTATCCAGGTCAGTTCGCGGGGCTTTTTGAAACCACCAGTCAGATAAACCCGGAAGGTGTGCAAAATCATCATCAATACCATCATGCTGGCAGACCAGCGATGGATGGAGCGAATTAGCCAACCGAAGTTTACTTCATTCATGATGTACTCCACTGAGGAGAAAGCTTCAGTGACTGTTGGCCTGTAGTAGAACGTCATGGCAAATCCAGTGGCAAACTGGATGAGAAAGCAAACCAGGGTAATTCCACCGAGGCAGTAAAAGATATTGACGTGGGGAGGGACGTACTTGCTAGTAACGTCTTCGGCGAGTGCCTGAATTTCTAGGCGTTCCTCAAACCAGTCGGAAACGTTGGCCATACAATCTCAAGTTCCTAAAAGTCGGTTGCGGTTGATAAATCCCGAAGTTCTGAATCGGCAGAAGCCTTCACTCAGAACTTCTCTCCCAACTAGTAATTTTGGGATTTTAGTAAAGAGGAGTTTTTTGGAAAGCTTTTCAGCTTTTGGCGTGCTAAGAGACTTCAGAAACTTTACACTCTGTAAAGATGGAATATATTGCGATCTCTTTACGCCCCGACACACAAAATGTTGGACACAAAGTAGATTTTATCCTTTGGTGAGTGGATACGATGCATCAGTTGACTGAACAACTTGATGAGAAAAATGCACCACTTCTATAAAAAAAGTAACATAATCGAGAGATAGATTTCATCAACAACAGGGGAAGTAGGCATTTTTAGGCAATTTGGGTTGAGGTGAAATTGATAATGGGGTTCATGAACAAACAAGTCTTTCGGGTTGGATTTTCATTGTTAATGGCGTTTTGGTTGGCGTTGGGCACGCTAACTCAGCCGGCGCTGGCTTTGACGACGGAACAAAAGCTGGTTTCGGAAGTTTGGCGAATTGTTAATCGTACTTATCTAGATGAGACATTTAATCATCAAAACTGGGCGGCTGTGCGGCAAAAGGTTCTGGAGAAGCCACTGGCAGACTCAAATGCCAGTTATGAGGCAATTGGGAAAATGCTCAAGAGTCTCGACGATCCTTTTACCCGTTTTTTAGATCCAGAACAGTACCGCAGCTTGCAGGTCAATACTTCTGGGGAACTGACTGGGGTAGGATTGCAAATTGCCCTGAATTCTGAGAATGGGAAGTTGGAAGTAGTGGCTCCCATCGCCGGTTCACCGGCAGATAAAGCGGGGATTCGACCACGCGATCGCATTCTCAAAATTGAAGGCGTTTCCACAGAAAATCTCACTCTTGATGAAGCTGCTACCAAAATGCGTGGGCCGAGTGGTAGCCTTGTCACTCTTGTGATCGAACGGGACGGAGAGGCAGAAACGGAAATTAGATTGACACGCGATCGCATTGCTCTTAACCCTGTGGTTTCAGAATTGCGTGTTTCCACTGAGGGTACACCCATTGGCTACCTTCGCCTCACTCAATTCAATGCCAACGCCTCAACAGAATTGGCACACGCTATTTCTAGTCTAGAAAAAAAAGGCGCTGCTGCCTACATTCTGGATTTGCGAAATAATCCTGGGGGACTCTTGCAATCAGGAATTGAAATCGCCCGTCTATGGTTAGACTCTGGGACTATCGTCTACACTGTTAACCGACAAGGCATTCAAGGTAGTTTTGAAGCTCTTGGGCCAGCCCTGACGAAAGATCCTCTGGTGATTTTGGTAAATCAAGGAACTGCCAGTGCCAGTGAGATTCTCGCCGGCGCACTTCAAGATAATGGTCGTGCCCAGTTGGTAGGCGAAACCACCTTTGGCAAAGGCTTAATTCAATCCTTGTTTGAATTATCAGATGGTTCGGGCTTGGCAGTCACAATTGCCAAGTATGAAACTCCTCAACATCGGGATATTAACAAACTAGGTATTAAGCCGGATAAAGTGATTTCCCAAGCAGCTATTAACCGCGAACAGATTGGTAGCGAAGCAGATTTACAATATCAAGCAGCAGTAGAACTTTTGCTTAAAAACTCGGTGATGGCGGGAAAGGCATGAACAGGGCTGAGTTAAAAGTGCTGTTAGCGGATAGCTAGGGTTTAGCCCGTGCTGAGTAGGGAATCTCATGTATTACTTAGCACTCACAAAGGCCAAAGCAAGGAACGAGGCATAGTTAGGGCAGCAACAATTTATTTTTATCCCACGATAACTGCGATTTTCTTTTTTATGCCGACAACGGTAGCTGAATCACAAATTCAGTTCCTTCGCCAAGTTGAGAATTAACCTCGATCGCTCCGCCATGTTTTTCCACAATAATTTGACGGGCGATCGCAAGTCCTAAACCTGTGCCTTTACCGACAGCTTTCGTCGTAAATAAATGGTCAAATATCTTTTGTTTTACCTCTTTAGCTATCCCATTTCCATTGTCAGCAATGGTAATTTTTATACCTTCATTTTCTACTGATGTTTTAATTATTATGCGGTTAGGATTAATTTTAATTTCCTCAAAACTCCGATTTGTATTTGATTCATCCAATGCATCAATAGCATTTGCTAAGATATTCATAAATACTTGATTTAGTTGTCCAGGAAAACACTCAACTTGAGGTAAAGTACTGTAGTCAGTTTTCACTTCAATTGCTGGACGTTGCTCGTTAGCCTTGAGACGATGTTTCAAAATTAAAACTGTGCTGTCGATGCCTTGATGAATATTAAACGGTACTTTATAATCTTTGTCGGCACGGGAGAAAGTTCGTAAACTGGTGCTAATATTTTTTAGGCGATCGCACGCCATAGACATGGAATCAATCATCTTGGGCAAGTCTTCTAAGCTATAATTCAAGTCGATTTCTTCAGCATGGTCTTTGATTTGATCGTTTTTGTTGGGTAAACTTTCTTGATAAAGCTTTAAGTGTTCAACAATATCAGCTAGGGTGGGTTTAGCTTGTTTGAGGCTGGCAGCAATAAAACCAAGGGGATTATTCATTTCGTGAGCGACACCAGCAACCAAGTTACCCAGTGCTGACATTTTTTCACTTTGAACAATTTGTAATTGGGCGTTTTGTAAATCGTTCAATGCTTGTTGCAAATCTTGTGATTTTTGCTGCAAGGCAACTTCAGCAAGTTTGCGATCGCTAATATCTCGCATCACAACTACTGCACCGACTTTGTTACCCGAAGGATCGAAGATTGCTTGTCCGCTGGCTAACAAAATTCTCTTAAAACCATACTTCGGTGCAATTACCATTTCGGCATTTTCGACTATTTCCCCTTGCAAGGCGCGAAACAGAGGGATTTCCGTTGTTGATAGGGGTGTTTGACCATCAGGTTGATAAAGATCGAAGTGTTCTGCCCATTGTTCTGGTGGTAATGATTCTACTGCTAAGCCATGAAACTCACGAGTTGCGTTATTGAATAAAGTTAACTTGCCACTAGGGTCACAAACAACAATCCCATCTGTAATATTGTGAATGATCGCATTCAAGAACTCTCGTTCTTTAGCTAAAGATGCTGCGGCTTGTTTGCGTTCGCTAATATCAATCACCACTCCATCCCATAGGATTGAGTCATCGGCTTGTCGCTCTGGCCGAGCAGTAGATCGAACCCATTTCACAGTTTCTGAAGGCAAGATAATGCGACATTCTAGCTCAAATGGCGTCAGAGTTTGGGCTGAGTAGGCGATCGCTTGAGCAATAAATTGGCGATCGTCAGGATGATTTAGATCGTAAAGGCTATGCGTCCCTGCCATCACCAATTCTGGCGCTAATCCATACAAGTCGAAACAGCCAGAACTAACGTAGGGTGTTGAAGTTGAACCGTCAGCCGCCAGACGGAATTGGTACACCATCCCAGGAATATTATTCGCCAAATTTTGGAAACGGATTTCACTAGCCTGCAATTTCGTTAGAGATTGTGTTAACTGTTGAGCATACTTCTGGGAATTTCCATAAAGTCGGGCGTTTTCTAGAGAAATTGCGGCTTGAGCGCAAAGTAAGTTCAGCAGTTGGACGTGATCGCTGGTAAAGGCTCCCGTTGCTAGGTTATTTTCCAGATACAATATGCCAAGCAACTTACCCTGATGCAAAATCGGGCTGCACAAGACACTCTTGGGCTGCTGCTGCTGAATATACGAGTCATTGATTAATTGAGGCTGCACTGTGGCATCAACAATCACTGCTGGTTGTAAGCTACGTTTGACACTATTAATTAAGCCAACTGGCACATCAACCGAGTCTTCAATAGGCTGTGGGTTGAGCAACATTGGGTAAAAATCGACTCTAGCAGCCTGGTTTTGTACAATACTTTGGGAAAGCTGTGCTAACGCCTGAATAAGCAAACGGCCTGACTCCAAAAGCATGAACACACACTTATCGGCTCCCGCATTTTCAATGACGATATGCAGCAATACCGAGAGCAGTTTTTCGAGTTCGATTTCCCCGGAGAGGGTTTGGGAAGCTTTGAGAATGGTAGCTAAATCTAAAGCAACAGAGACACTGCTACTGCTGGAAGTAGCAGAACTGGTGGAGGTGACACTCCCCAATGTGAAGATAGTTTCGTTAGTTGAGAGGGGAGAACGGGTTTGCTCTAAGATGGGGGCGAGGAGTTGGGGATAGCATCGTTCCAAGTCAGCGACTTTGGCTTTAGCGCCCCAATGAGCATAGCCATAGTAGGCTTGGGTGATGTATGACTGAGCAATCGGTTCTTTGCCCCAGTTGAGGTAAAATTTAGCTGCCAGTTCGTTGGCCAGCGCTTCTTCTTGGATGTAGCCGTGTTGTTTAGCAAGAGCAATGGCGCGATCAAAGAATTCTAATACCTTTGATTTCTGCCCTAAAACTCGGTATCGCTCGGCTTCAACTAAATAAAATTTGTGCAGGTGATTTTCTGGAGCATGATCAGCCCACTTTTTCATTTTTTCCTGATTTTTAGCCACCCGTTGCAGAATGTGTTGCTGTTGTGCCTCACAAACCTGAGAATAAATTGCCAGATGGGCTAGAGAATCATAGGTGTAGCAGAGCGGAACTATGAATAAGCCTGTAGCGCCACCGATATAGTTTTCAGCTGCGATCGCAGCTTCTACTGCCAATTCAAACTTGCCAAACATATAACATAGACCAAGTTGGCTGGCATAGAAATAGTACAGCGCAGTCTGATCGCCCGATCGCTGGAGGGCTGGCACAATTTCCTCTCGATTAAAGGCATCTCCACTCAGCTGCCAAGGTTCAGCAGCATCACCGATCATATTCAAAATTGCTTGCTGAAAAACGGTCAGATGACTAGTAAGACCTTCTTGGTTGAGGTGCGCGAGTTGATCTCGGAAGGCAGCGCTCTCTCGGCTGAGATCGCTGAGTTCTTTGCCCATAAACCAACAGTATGAGATGTAAATGAATCCGCAAATAGCAGCTGATTCTAAATCTCCCGTTTCTAGTCCAACTTCGTAGCCTTCCCGAAGAAACGGTAAGGTGTTCTTGAGCGGCTCTTTCCAATGCCACACACTACAATGAATTCCGACATAGACTCTGGATTTCAGTTCTTTGGCATTGAAATGTTCAAGCAATAAAAGTGCTAGTTTTGCACACTCATAGCCAAAGTCAATCTCTCCTACCATCCCACAAAGTATTAGTCCATAGTAGGCATAGCCAATTGCCGAAAATGAGGTGTTGCCATATTGAACAGATAAATTTACCTGCTCAAGGACAATAAACGGTAAGAGCGCTGGACTAACAACAAAGGCAGCAGAAGAGACAGCGGCAAGAATGCGTATAATCGCTAATTTGTTAGGGTTTGCGATCTGGGGCAGAGTGATTAAGTCCAACGGTTGCCTGCCAGCCAGGATCGATTTAGTCGCCTCGAATGCTCGGGCAATATCTAATTGACTGGGTTGCTCTGGAAAACTCGTTCCTAGACCCTCTACAATCTTCAGGGCAATCTGCACTGCCTCTATAAATTGATGTTGGGCTTGAGCAGCTTGAATTTGAACTTCATAGACCTTGACCGTATCCAACAAGTTTCTAGAGTGTTCTATGATGACTGCCGCTAATTGTGTCATCTGCTGAAAGTTGCCACTCAGGTAAGCAGCTTCAGTGGCAGCTTCGTAGAGGGCTAAGGTTAACTCATACTGGGTTTGCCACATATCCTCAGCTAACAAGGCAATACCTGTAGTGCAATACTCAAATGCGGCTGTATAGGCAGTTGCGACTCTGGCTTTTTGTCCAGCTTTCAGGTTGAGTTGGGCGAGTTCTATTTGCTCAAATAGATCGACAATTAGGGATTTGCCAATATTAAGTTGGTTAACAATTTCAAACAATTTTTCGTCTTGTTTGGCAACAGGCGTATGAGTCAGTAATAGTTGCCCAATTTTTAGGTGAGCGATCTGTTTTTGTGTGTCTGGAATCAGGAAATAAGCCGCTTGCTGGACGCGATCGTGCAAGAATTTGTAAACTGTCATTTGTCCTCTCTTACAAAGTTCTGAGCGGAGGTTTCCTCCGCTCAGACTTTGCGCTTTGTCATTTGTCATTTGCAAATGACCAATCACCAATGAGGAATCCTGATAAAACTTGTAGATTTCATTGGTGGGAATGATAAATCCTTCTTGCAATGCTTTCCACAAGTCCGAAGCGGTTTCTATGTGTGACTTTTCAGAAACGATCGCCAGCGTCGCCAAATCAAACTGATTGCCAATACAGGCTGCCAGTTTCAAAATATCTTGAGTGATATCGGGCAATTTCTGAAGTTGTTGGGCCATAAATTCCACCACATCATCGGTGAGAGCCAAAGCTTTTACTGGCGCTACATCACACTGCCAAAAACCTACCTCCCAATCAAAGGTAATCAGCCCATCCTCATATAGCGCTTTCAAAAACTGAGTTGTGAAAAAGGGATTGCCTTTGGTTTTTTGATAAACCAACTCTGTCAACGGTAGTGCCTGTTTTGTTGGACAACTGAGCGAGTCTGCGATCAAATGGTTCACATCTGCTTGACTCAAGGGAGCTAGGGTCAAAGTATTGACGCAGGGGGATGCCTTTTCAATTTCATCTAGCGTCAACATCAGTGGATGAGCCGCAAATACCTCGTTATCGCGGTATGCGCCAATAATGAATAGATAACCCCAATCGCTCTGAGCCATCAACAGCTTCAGCAAATTTAGCGATGCCGAATCTGCCCACTGCAAGTCATCGAGAAATATCACCAATGGATGCTCTCTGGTGGTGAAGACTTGAATGAACTTTTGGAACAGCAAATGGAAAAGGTTCTGTGCTGCACTGGCAGATAATTCCGCGAAGGCAGGCTGTTTGCCGATCAGCTGCTCCAATTCAGGAATCACCTCGATCAGGACTTGCCCATTCTCTCCAACTGCCGCTAAAATCTTGCTCTGCCATTGCTCCAGTTGAGTATCGCTTTCACTAAGCAACTGTCCCATCAAATCACGAAAGGCTTGCACAAAAGCAGACAGAGGAATGTTGCGGTTGAACTGGTCGTACTTGCCCTTGATGAAGTAGCCGTTCCACCGGACGATCGGCTTATGCACTTCATTGACGACTGCGGTTTTGCCAATGCCAGAGAAACCTGCCACCAGCATCAGTTGGGAGCAACCATTGGCAACATGACCAAATGTCTCCAGTAACCTCTGTACTTCTGATTCCCGCCCATAGAGTTTTTCTCTGATGAGAAAGCGATCGCTGATATCGCGCTGTCCCAAATCAAACCAGGTGTGCTTGCCTGTTTCTCGCCACTGTTCTAAGCAGGTAACAAGGTCATGTTTTAGTCCCATAGCACTCTGATAGCGATCTTCGGCGTTCTTCGCCATCAGTTTGCGGATCATCTCGCCCAGCATCAAGGGCAGATCGGGGTTGAAATCGCAAACAAAGGGTGGAAGTTTCGCAATGTGGCAATGCACCAACTCTATCGGGTCATCGGACTCAAAGGGTAGTTTTTCGCTCAGTAGTTCAAAGAAAGTCACACCTAATGAATAGAAGTCGCTGCGGTAGTCAATGCCCCTGTTCATCCGTCCGGTTTGCTCTGGCGACAGATACGCTAGCGTTCCCTCCAGTCCGTTGATGCTCTGGATTTCTTGGGTTTCTCGTGGTAGGAGTGAGGCAATACTGAAGTCAATCAGCTTAATTTGTTTACTGTCAGGGTGAATCAGGATGTTGGCTGGTTTAATATCTTTGTGAATGACGCGCTGTTGATGTAACTGGTGTAAAGTGTCTAATAATTGCAGAGCAATAGGTAAAAATTGCTCTAATGTCAGTGTTTTTCCTTGAGTAAATTGCCGCAAGGAAATGCCACCAAAGTCTTCCATAACTAGGGCATAGCCGTTGCGATCGGGTTCTAAGCTGTAGGGTTTAATAATGCCGGGAATATCTAAGTTTTTAGCGATCGCATATTGATTGCGAAACTGTACTAGTTCACTGAAGGTAGGATATTCTCGTTTTAAGAGCTTGATGATAACTGGTAGGCGATCGCATTCTCGAACTGCCCGATAAACTTGGGTACGAGAACCTGAATAAAGTTGCTCGATGATTTGGTAGCCTGCGATCTTTAAAGTTCCATCAACTTTTGCGCTCATAAATTTTTACGAGAATTCCTATTTACTAAGGTTATAATTCCCAGGACAATATCTTGGTTAACAAACGTTAGAAAATTTAGTGTTGGGATTGGAGGTAAGATACATAAAAGCATTTTTAAAGAAGTATTTAAACTGGATTCATCTACCTTTAATACTCGTGAGTTCCTAGTTTAGGCATCCACCTAATACCCAGGTGGGCGTTGAAAAAAACCAGTTACTTGAGTTAATTTCTCAGCAATTTCTAGCAGTTTCATATCACTTCCACGCCGCCCCACTATCTGCACACCAATGGGTAGTCCTTGTTGTGACTGGGTAAAGGGCAGTACTACCGCCGGGTTGCCAGTTAGGTTGAAAATTGTGGTATAAGCACCTATTGCTTCTAAATAAGAGAACTCCTGCCCATCCACCTCAATGGGTTCTCCTGGCTGACGATGAGTGAAGGCGGGTACTGGCACAACTGGACACAGCCAAACATCCCAATCAGATAAGAAGTCTTCCATATTCGCAATCAGAGTCTCGCGCTCGGTGAGGGCAGTGACATACCTTTGTTGCTGTTCAGTCTGCGTCAGGTCAGGCTGTGATAAACCCAACTCAAAATCATAAATGTTGATGTAAGTATTACGGACTGCGTTGCTCTCAAAATTCGGTGGCTGGTTGTGTTGCTCTATACAGCATCCTAAATCCACTAGGGATGATGCTAGTTTCTCCAGAGCAGCCTTAGTTTCGGCTGTTGCTGGAATATCACCGAAACCTTCTGTCCAAGCGTAGCGGTAGGATTGTAGGGTGGTAAGTGGATTGTCTTGTATAGGTATTGATAACACTTCTGGCTGATATGGGTCTGGGCCTTCAATCAGTGACAGGCACAATCGCAAGTCTTCCACAGAGCGAGCAAGAGGCCCTATTGTCTGTAAGTAGCGGATGGTTTTAGGTGTTCCTGGTAACTCTGGAATATGTCCAAATGTTGAGACTCGATGCTCGGTTGGTTTCAAGCCGAAAATGCCACAGAAGTGAGACGGAACGCGGATAGACCCGCCAATATCACTACCAAGTTCCAGAGGAGATAACCCAGCAGCTATGGCACTCGCCCCGCCCCCAGTGCTACCGCCTGGGGTACACTCATGATTCCAGGGATTGTTTGTTCTGCCAAATAAGGGACTATTAGTTTGGAAGTTATCAGCCAACTGGGGTGTATTCGTCTTACCCAAAATAATCGCTCCGGCGGCACGTAATCGAGCGACAACGGTAGCATCTTGCTTTGGGAAATAATCTGCTAGGGGTTGATAACTGCTCGTCGTGCGTAATCCTTTGGTTTCTAGGGTGTCTTTGATTGTTACGGGTACTCCATGTAAGACCCCCCAATTTTCTCCTTGAGCCAATGCCTGATCTGCCGCTTTCGACCGAGCGATCGCATTTTCTGCATCCAAAGTCACAATCGCATTTAGGGTTGGGTTGTATTGAGCAATGTGACTCAGATAAGCTGCTATCACTTCTACTGAAGAGACTTGGCGATCGCGGATTGCTTTTGCCAATTGATGAGCAGCTAAAAAGACTAAATCATTCATCATAGTTAACTAGACTTTTCTAGGTGATGAACTTAATTATCTTGATTATTTCTCTATTTAGCGTTAGCAACACTGGTCTGGTGTCAATATCTGTTTCTAACTCTATTGAGGCAGCAGTTTTCTCTCAATTTAAAATTGAGGCAGGGATAGATTAGCCTCTAAAGCATCGATTCAGTAATCAAAAACCTAACCCCCCAGCCCCCTTCCCTTGAAGGGAAGGGGGAGCTAAACTCCCCTCTCCTCGTAGGAGAGGGGTAGGGGGAGAGGTTCTTCCAGGATTACTGAATTGGTGTCCTAAAGTAGAGGTTGTATCGGCAGCAAAGCTGGTAAATCCAGAGAAGCGAGGTGTTGATAAGCTCGATTTATGAATCGCTTACCTCTAAGAAAGCCTGTATTAGCTCCAGGACAAATATACTGGAGAGTTTCTGGTGTAAAACGTTCTAACAATAATCGAATGCTCTGAATTTGCCTTGGCCAGTGAAAGGTTTTGGCTGTCCGTAATGGTACTACTTGACCGTGCTGGTTAGGGAGTAAATGGCGACCAGAAAATAATATACCTCCAAATTCACTGTAGTAGAGACAAGATGAGCCGGGAGAATGTCCTGGTGTCCAAATCGCTTGTGTTGCAGCATCAAGAGTAAATTCTTGTCTAAAAGTAGTTACGGTTAAGCCTGGTAATAAATACGCTTCTTGCTCTTGAATCAGCACCTCGCAGCCAAAGTCTTGCTGAAATTCAGCAGTCTTGCCAATAGCGCCGCGATGGGTGATAAATAACCAACGCACGCCTCCATGCGATCGCAAAAAATCTTGATTTGTTTTTTCTAGTGCAGGGCAATCTATGAGGATATTGCCTTCATTTCTTACAATAAAATAAGAGGTTCCCCCTAATGTGTCCCGATTGGGTGGAAAAGCAAAAATGCTTTCTTGTGCGAAGTCCGATTGCAGAGAACCTCCGCTCAGAACTTCGTCAGAGAAGACAGCCCGTGGTGGCTTAGTTGTATGACTTGGCTGTTGAGGTAAAGGGCACATAATCAAAGAACCGAAACTGAGGAGTTGTGGAAAATTTGATTACAGTGTGGAAATTCTCAAGAATTGCAACTTGAGCGTTAACCAGCACTGTTAACCGTTGTGAAAAGAATTGGGATTTGAGGTCTGCCTTGTAGTTAATGCTATGGTGCTGAAGCTACTGGTGGGGCGTTTTGTCAAAATTACTGAAGAGAACATGGCATTTTGGTTTCTGTTTATCCTCCTGCTGGGGCTAGCTACTTATCTAATGGTGCAGCGCAGCGTTGCTCACATCACCCGCACATCAGTATGGTTGTTGTGGCTGGTTTTAATGACACCAGCATTCCTGTTGAGTGGATGGACGCTAATCTATGGGGCGAAACAACCTCCACCGCCAGGGCTGATCCTCTGGTCGGTATTTGTCTGCACAGTCTTGTACTGGGTGTTGTTTCAATGGGGGCGTCAAGCACCAAGAGATACAACACAGACCGACGAAGCCCAAACCCCAGCCTCAGAATCACAGCCGACTATCCAGCCTACCCCAGAACCAATAGTGCGTCCCATTGAACCAGCCGAAGAAACCCAACTACGAAATTGTTTTCCTTGGTCTGTATACTATGTTCAAAATATTGAGTATCGTCCACAATCTGTGATTTGCCGGGGGCAGTTGCGAACTAAAGCCAGCAACGCTTACCAGCAGATTAAGACTAATATTGAAGCACAATTTGGCGATCGCTTCTTGCTGATTTTTCAAGAAGGCTTCAATGGCAAACCTTTCTTTGTCCTGGTTCCCAACACTCAAGCTGCTGCGAAACAGACAGATACACCACGACGCAACCAGGAACGATTAACTCGACCAGGATTAGCGCTGATGCTGCTAGTAGCTACTTTGATCACTACTACCTTAGTGGGAGTAGAAAATGCTGGTGTTACTCTGCCGCCTATCTGGCAAATTGGATCTTTGTTCAAACTTCTATCTAACTCAGATGTCCTATTCAAGGGATTGCCTTATGCTTTAGGGCTGATGGCTATTTTGGGCACTCACGAACTTGGGCATTATTTGACAGCTAAATTCTACAAGATTCGCTCGACGTTGCCTTACTTTATTCCCGTGCCTTTCTTCTTGGGAACTTTTGGCGCATTTATTCAGATGCGTAGTCCCATTCCTAATCGCAAAGCTTTATTTGATATTAGTATTGCTGGGCCAATTGCAGGTTTTGTTATTACCTTGCCATTACTAATATGGGGTTTGGCTCATTCTGATATAGTTTCGCTGACTGAAAAAACCCGACTTTTAAATCCTGATGCCCTCAATCCCAAGTATTCAATTTTACTGGCTATACTCTCGAAGTTAGCTTTGGGAAGTCAGTTAACGGCAAAATCAGCCCTCGATTTGCATCCCGTTGCAGTAGCAGGTTTCTTAGGACTAATTGTCACAGCCTTAAATTTAATGCCTGTGGGACAATTAGATGGAGGTCACATTGTCCATGCGATGTTTGGACAACGAACTGCGATCGTAATTGGTCAAATTGCTCGCGTGTTGTTGCTATTACTTTCTTTAGTTCGGGAAGAATTTTTGGTGTGGGCGATTATCTTATTATTTATGCCGTTGATTGATGAACCTGCGCTGAATGATGTCACTGAATTGGATAACAAACGTGACGTTTGGGGGTTACTGGCAATGGCTTTGTTGATTGTAATTATTCTGCCATTACCGCAGGCGCTCGCTAACTTTTTGCAAATTTAATCAAGTAAACATATCAGCGATTGCGTTCTCAAGCCTTAGCGTTTTGCTAATTCTGGAGTCCGCCCCTTTAAGCCAATCATCAATTTCAGCATAAATACTTTTAATATAGGTACTCGCTGCAAGAACCATAAACCCAAGCGACGAACCACCACTACAGGGAAGAAATTATTAGAGAACATCCGATCTAACAAATCGGTGAAACCTAAAATTGTCAGATTCTCTAGCTTGCGCCAGCGTTCATAACCTTTGAGAATCTGAATATTGCCAATATCTTTACCCGATTTGTGCGCTGCTTGAATTACTTGCGCTAAAGCCGCTGCATCCCGAATACCCAAATTTAAACCTTGTCCGCCGACGGGATGGCAATTGTGCGCCGCATCACCAATCAATGCTAGTCGCGGGAGAACGTAGCGATCGCTTTGCATGAGTTGTACTTGAAAAACAAAGCGATCGCCTAGTAATTCCAGTTTCCCCATCTGATCGCCATAGCGGCGGCTTAGTTCTGCCAAAAATTGCTCATCATTTAAAGCACACAAAGCTTTTGCTTCTTCGTGGGGGGCTGTCCAGACAATGCGGCAACGGTTCCCCGGTAAAGGTAAAATCGCAAAGGGGCCGCTAGACCAAAATCTTTCGTAAGCGGTGTTATTGTGGGGTTTTTCTGGTTTGACAAATGCGACAATGCAAGATTGCCAATATTTCCAGCCCGAAGTTTTGATTCCAGCAGCTTGGCGAATTGGCGATCGCGATCCATCTGCTGCTACAACTAATTTGCTGCGAACTGTCTTTAGCTGATCGGCAACTTTTATTTCTATCGCGACTATATTCTGCTGGTATTGTGTATTTACCACTTCCGCCGGACACAAATAAGTCACATTGGGACAATTTTGGACGAAATCTTGCAACGGCTGCAACAGGGCTTGGTGTTCCGCCACATAACCCAACTCTGCTGTATTTATATCATCTGTGGTAAATTCCACCACATCGGGATGATCGGCATCGGAAAGACGGACTCGGCAATATTTAGCGATTTGCGGCAACATTTTGTCCCAAACGCCAATACCTTCATAAATCAGCGACGAAAGTTTGTGAACTGCATAAGCTTGTCCCTTGGCTACCGCCGCTGATGCCACTTTTGCCTCAATTAGCAAGATACTCAAACCAGAATCTTTTAAAGCAGAGGCTAGAGTTAACCCAATAATCCCACCGCCGACAATTACCAAATCATATTCATATCCCCGCTCATTTGGCGGTGTTAGTTGAGGGGAAATTTGCTCAAGCTGCGTTATGGTCATTGTTAAGTTAGATTACAGCGTCTTAACTCTTATTTTGACGCGATCGCGCCTTCTTGAGCAAGTTAACAATTCAAAATTAAATAGGACTTATGCACTCAAAAACCTGAAAACTTGATCCCCCTTTTTAAGGGGGGGATATAAAAAGCCCCCTTTTTAAGGGGGTTGGGGGATCTCTTATTCATCTGAATTATTTGCTGACTCGATAAATTGGTCTAACCTGACGATAAGTATTAAGTAAGCTGAGAAATTTATGACCATCAAAATTTATCGGGTCAACTTTTTTACCAGAACGGTCTACTAAATGGTGCGTAGTGATGCGATCGTCTGGGACTTGACTTTGAGCAATTAACCAAGCAAGAGAATGATATTGAGCTTCGCTGTAGCCGCTATGGGTTTGTTGGCTGCTACTGTCATAACTATCTGGCGGTGTTTCCAAAGAAACGTGATAAGCAAAATTATTCACAGACGCAGGTAAAGTCGGATTAGTCTGCACAGTTTCCACTCCCTGAGAACCATCAAACACAGAGTTAGCTGCACCAAAAGCCCGCTTTTCTGGCGGTACTAGATAAACTACCGTTCCATCTAACTTGATTAAGGCGTGGTAACTTGCTTGCACACCTTCATCAGTATGAGCTACTTGAAAGAAATTGATGGCGCTAGAAGCTGAATAACCAGTTTCATGGATGACGATAATTGGTTGGTTGCTGAGAGGAATGCCATTAACATCTTGGGTATAACGTTCACCATAGTTACTTGGGTCAACTGAAGCAACTTGATAATTAGGTCTGTACTGTGCAAAAGCTTGAGTGGTTATATACCTTGCTACAGGCTTGTTAAGCTTGACTGGGGACTTGATAACCCGTTGAGATTTCTTCTCTGGCTCTTTCGCTGATTGAAATTGCGCCTGGGGATATTGACTGAAAGCTGTAACCTGTGGATTGGATATACGGGATATTGTCGGATTGTTGTGTAATTTTGTCGCTCGTCCAATTAGCAGCACTACAATTAGAGTGGCAAACATCAGCCAGATTAGTAGCACCCTAGTCGCCCAGTCTGTAAACTTCATTTTTCTAATACCCGTAAAACGGTAGATATTAATTTATAGCTAAACTGGCGTGTCAGTTGTAGAGGCGCACTTCTGTAAACCCCTACCGCTTATGGTGTCCAAATAATAATCGCTATAATACCTTAATTCTAGTCAAATATACCTTGATAATCCCTGCAATAGTGCTGTTAAAAGCTATTTAATTTCAATACCGTGGGTAGTGGATTCGTGGGTGTGAAAGTCTTCATCGTGTAGCGCTGTTAATGATGTTTTACCCACATTTTCTTCACCAACTACCAGCAGTTTAGCTTGTTATAGAGGGATAGCACCGTTGCCTTTTCCCTGGCAGCTTGTTCAATAATTTGCAACAGTTCTTCGTTTGTCACCTGCAAACCTCACCAACTTTGTAGCGATATTTACCAGATTAGTGTATTGCAGGTTATGCAGAATGGGACTAGATTAATGTGTTCTATCTGCGTAGAAACGGCTGTAATATTTAAATTAGCAGGGTGCGTAGGACGCAATACTTGCCGTAAGCATTGCTAACCTCGCAATAACATTCACTCATTCACGAATATAAAAGACTCGTTAATGGAGTTCAAAGACTCGTTAACGGAGTTCAAAGCCTCATTAATGGAGTTCAAACACTCATTAACGGAGTTAAAAGACTCATTAATAGAGTTCAAACACTCATTAACGGAGTTCAAAGACTCATTAATGGAGTTCAATGGTGCATTACGCTTTTGCGCTAACACATCTTACGACTACGATCGCTTTATAATTGCGATGTCTACGACGGTCTATTCGGCGTCGCACCACTAGATTGCCTGTTGTGAAATGAGGTTTATTAAACATTCTTCTCTAAGTATCGAGAAAATTTTAGATTACTATTCTAAATGCTTAACAGGCATTGATACTAAGTTTCCCAAGCAATCAGCAACTTCTTTCCGATGACAGCGATTCGGGTTCATTTCAGCACACAAGAGTAAAACATTACCCGTTTGAGCAACTTGTGCAATTTCATGTAGAGCTTTATCTGCTTCTTCTTGATTTACTGGAATCCAATTTTCTTTACCAGATGTGTTACCTAAAGCGGTTTTAGAAATATACTCAATATTATTTAATTCACAGAATATTTTAATTTTGTCGCCGTACCATTTCCGGCTCCAAGCACGAGGAAGAATCCTCACATCAACAACATATCCCACATCAAACTTTTGCAGGTATTCTAAGAAGGCATCGTAGTCTTTGCGATTGCCATATCCAAAAGTAAGTATACATCTTGTTTTAGCAATATCTTTAACTTTCATTTTTAATTCCTGGAACAATCAAGTTTCAATATTATATTTTTATTAATGGTGGGTAAAATATCCCAATAATCATAAAGCTATTTTTGTGAGTTTTTAGGTTTCCCATGATAAAGTATAAATCTTTTTTGTTTAAAAACTCGTCTTCTAGTTTCTGGCGTACTTTTTCTAAAGCCTCCTTTTCTTTATTGTCTATACTTGTTTCATTTGATCTATCTCGACAATTTCTATAAAGTTGCTGAATTTCCCAATCGCTTATTGTACAACGATGCTTATCTCCATCTTGAGAAATAAACTCGTAACCAAAATTGTAAGGGATTTTATCTAACTGCACTGAAGGCTCAAACAAGTCTAGTTGATCCAAGATTCCTTGCTGTTTTGGGTTCCATTCTCGTTCTGTCTCGTTACAGAAGTATTTTTTTATAGTTTGTGGTTTAATAATACCGAGAGACTTACCTTGCTCTTTAATCTCCCGAATAGATTTGAATTCTAGTGGCAGAACCAAAGCTTTTCGCTCTTCCCAGTTTTTGCGAGTATCAATTTTTCGTATTACTTCTATCGAAGAATCATCTATACGAAAACTTTCTTCTCTATAATCTTTGTCATTTCTTTCTATTTTAGCACTTATAATTGACCATCTTGGATAACGCTTATCAAAATCTAATTGACGGAAACGAATGGGATAAATGCGAATCCACTGAACTGGTTTCTCGTCATCATCTAATAAAACCCCTGCTGTACAGACTGTTTCTTGATATTTAGTGCTAATTGAAGGGTATGTTTTAGTTGCAATTAAAATTTTCCTTCTTTCCATAGAACGACCTCTGTATAAACTAGTCCACCATGCATATTGACAATATAAGCACATCAAATGCTTCAGTATATAAGAATTTTTCCATTACATACTGCCGAAACTCCCAAAATTTTGGAAAATAATAAAGTAAGTGGAGTATAACAAGACTCACTTGATTTCCTCATTTCTTCTAGGAAAATATGACTCATCCTTTCCTTGAACGCCTGCGTAGTCCAGATAGCCCAGTCCTCGTCTTCGACGGGGCGATGGGAACCAACCTGCAAACCCAAAACCTGACTGCTGAAGACTTTGGCGGCCCACAGTATGAAGGTTGTAATGAATACTTAGTCCACACGAACCCCGAAGCTGTCGCTAAGGTTCACCGCGACTTTCTCGCTGCTGGTGCTGATGTCATTGAAACCGATACCTTTGGTAGTACATCCCTGGTGCTGGCAGAATATGACTTGGCAGACCAAGCCTATTACCTCAGCAAAACAGCCGCAGAATTGGCCAAGCGTGTCGCTGCGGAATTTTCCACGCCAGAAAAACCCCGGTTTGTGGCAGGTTCCATCGGCCCCACAACTAAACTTCCGACCTTGGGACATATTGACTTTGACACCATGAAAGCTACTTTTGCTGAACAAGCAGAAGCGCTGTGGGATGGTGGTGTGGATTTATTTCTGGTGGAGACTTGCCAAGATGTGCTGCAAATTAAGGCGGCGCTGAATGGTATTGAAGAAGTGTTTGCCAAGAAAGGCGATCGCAGACCATTGATGGTGTCTGTGACAATGGAAAGCATGGGCACAATGTTGGTTGGTTCAGAAATCAGTGCTGTGCTGACGATTCTGGAACATTACCCAATTGACATTCTCGGTCTAAACTGCGCCACAGGCCCAGACTTGATGAAACCACATATCAAGTATCTGGCAGAACATTCACCTTTCATCGTTTCCTGTATACCCAATGCGGGTTTACCTGAAAACGTCGGCGGTCAAGCGCACTACCGCCTGACACCGTTAGAATTACGGATGTCGCTGATGCATTTTGTTGAAGATTTGGGTGTCCAAGTGATTGGGGGTTGCTGTGGGACGCGTCCAGAACACATTCAACAATTGGCAGAACTTGCTAAAGACCTGAAGCCAAAAGTTAGATACCCAAGTTTAGAACCAGCAGCAGCATCAATTTACACCACTCAGCCCTACGATCAAGATAATTCCTTCTTGATTGTTGGCGAACGTCTCAACGCCAGTGGTTCCAAGAAGTGCCGCGATTTGCTCAATGCCGAAGATTGGGATGGACTCGTTTCAATGGCGAGGGCGCAAGTCAAAGAAGGCGCACACATCCTTGATGTCAACGTCGATTATGTGGGACGCGACGGCGTGCGGGATATGCACGAATTAGTTTCGCGCATTGTTAATAATGTGACATTGCCTTTAATGCTTGACTCCACCGAATGGGAAAAGATGGAGGCGGGTTTAAAGGTTGCCGGTGGTAAATGTTTGCTGAACTCCACCAACTACGAAGATGGGGAACCGCGCTTTTTGAAAGTGTTGGAGTTAGCGAAAAAATACGGTGCTGGCATAGTCATTGGTACTATCGATGAAGATGGGATGGCGCGGACAGCAGATAAAAAGTTTGCGATCGCAGAGCGTGCATACCGTCAAGCTGTAGAATATGGCATACCACCCACAGAAATATTCTTTGATACCCTAGCGTTACCAATTTCCACCGGGATTGAAGAAGACCGAGAAAACGGTAAAGCCACAATTGAATCTATCCGGCGGATTCGTGAAGGATTGCCTGGATGTCATGTGATTTTGGGTGTTTCCAATATTTCCTTTGGTTTAAATCCAGCTTCGCGGATGGTGCTGAACTCGGTGTTTTTGCACGAGGCGACGACGGCGGGAATGGATGCAGCCATTGTCAGCGCTAACAAAATTTTACCGCTCTCGAAGATTGACGCCCGTCATCAAGAAATCTGTCGCCAGTTGATTTATGATGAGCGGAAGTTTGAGGGTAATGTTTGCGTTTACGATCCCTTGGGAGAGCTTACCACAGCGTTTGCCGGGGTGACAACTAAGCGCGATCGCTCCTTAGATGAAAGTCTCCCCATCCCAGAACGTCTAAAACGCCACATCATCGACGGCGAACGCATTGGCTTAGAAGAACATCTGAAAAAAGCCTTAGAAGAACATCCCCCCTTAGAGATTATCAACACCTTTCTGCTAGATGGCATGAAAGTTGTCGGGGAATTATTCGGTTCGGGACAAATGCAGTTACCCTTCGTCTTGCAATCTGCGGAAACCATGAAAGCGGCGGTGGCGTTTCTAGAACCGTTCATGGAAAAATCAGAATCAGGCAACAATGCCAAGGGAACCTTTATCATTGCCACAGTTAAAGGCGATGTCCACGACATTGGTAAAAACTTGGTAGATATCATCTTGTCCAACAACGGCTACAAGGTGATTAACCTGGGAATTAAGCAGCCGGTGGAAAACATCATCAACGCTTACGAACAGCACAAAGCTGATTGTATAGCCATGAGTGGTTTGCTGGTAAAATCCACCGCCTTCATGAAAGAAAATTTGGAGGTATTCAACGAAAAAGGAATTAGTGTCCCCGTAATTTTAGGTGGTGCGGCACTGACTCCCAAGTTTGTGCATGAAGATTGCCAAAAAACCTACAAAGGTAAAGTTGTTTATGGCAAAGATGCCTTTTCTGACTTGCACTTCATGGATAAATTAATGCCAGCAAAGTCCGCTGGTAACTGGGAAGATTTGCAGGGATTTTTGAATGAAGTTGAAACTGCTGAAGTTTCGACAAATGGTCACAAAGAACCAGTAACTAAAACTGCTGAAGAAACATCTGCTGAAGCAAAAGTAGTAGATACGAGACGTTCCGAAGCCGTGGCGATAGATATTGAACGTCCAACGCCGCCTTTCTGGGGAACGAAGTTGTTACAGCCTAGTGATATTCCCATCGAGGAAATATTCTGGCATTTGGATTTACAAGCTTTAATTGCTGGACAGTGGCAATTCCGCAAACCAAAAGAACAATCTAAGGAAGAATATCAGGCTTTCTTAGCTGAGAAAGTGTACCCAGTTTTAGAAACTTGGAAACAGCGGATTCTTGAGGAGAATCTGTTACATCCCCAGGTGATTTATGGGTATTTTCCTTGTCAATCTGAGGGAAATTCTCTACATATATATAACTCAGAAAACCAATCACAACAGGTTGCAACTTTCGAGTTTCCTAGACAGAAGTCGTTAAGACGGTTGTGCATAGCAGATTTCTTTGCACCAAAGGAGTCGGGAATTATTGATGTTTTCCCGATGCAGGCGGTGACTGTAGGGGAGATTGCGACAGAGTTCGCCCAAAAGCTGTTTGCTGCCAATCAATACACCGATTATCTGTATTTCCACGGCATGGCGGTACAGGTGGCGGAGGCTGTAGCTGAATGGACACACGCCAGAATTCGCCGGGAGTTAGGTTTTGTGGTTGATGAACCCGATAATATTCGGGATATATTGGCACAACGCTATCGTGGCTCACGCTATAGTTTTGGGTATCCAGCTTGTCCAAACATTCAGGATCAATACAAGCAACTGGAGTTATTGCAGACTGACAGGATTAACTTATATATGGATGAAAGTGAGCAACTTTATCCAGAACAGTCTACCACTGCGATTATTGCTTACCATCCATTAGCAAAATACTTTAGCGCGTAGAATCCTACCCCTTAACCTAATACGCTTGGTGTTAGTGATATTTTGTCCCCGAATATCCCCCTTTCCAAAGGGGGATTAATTCCCTCCTTTTTAAGGCTTGTCATTACCAACATCTTTGAGAGTGATACCAATTTAAAAAAAGAATGTGACAGATAGAAACCTAGATGAAATTTAGCTTTCTGAATTTTTAATTTTTAATTTTTAATTTGGTATGTCAACCCTAACAATGCAGTATTCAACTGGGCTTAATATTACTTGCTCTATATCCTTTTCTGTTTAGGTCAAAAAATCAAGAGTATTTCATGAGATAATACCGCCATGTTGAAATTGGATCAGGTACTGCGTAACCCCGCAGAAAACATGTATCCACTTGACAAGAGACTATGCCGTAGTCTCGATTAGGGTAAAAACATATTGCTTGCTACTAGGCAAACCAATGTGTTTTTGGGGCGTGGGGATGAGTACACCACGCCAGTTAGCTTCTCCCTTGGCGCTAGCCTCTCCCTTTGGGAGAAGGGGAGATTGCTTGCGCGTAGCTTGCTTAAGAGCAGGGAAGTCGGGCATTCTCCGCCCAACGCACTAACTCTTCTTGTTAATTGGAACCGCGCCCAGAGGTTCGGGGGATAGGATTTCGGAACCTGCACAGGAACCAAGCCGCTATTTTGGCTGCTAAAAACCCCCGGATTTATGCCTGGAGAATGGGTTACCTACCTCTTGTCATGCTTATGCCTAAAATAACTAAGATTTTTGGCTCGAATTTTATAAAAGTTAAAAGGCAAAGGAAGCCAGAGCATCGCTTATTTTACCTCCGTTGCAGAACTTTTTACTCCTTTGGGGTTCGCCAGTCACTCATTTTGAAAACCAAAAAGACCGCGCTAGCTCACTTTTTCCGTTTGCCTTTATACTTCCTGATGGCTTTGCTATGCATTATCGGTTCACCTGTGCTGGCAAAAGTTCCTGGCTCAATCAATTCCTCATCCCAACTGCCAATTAACAGTCTGACATCGTTGACTGTGGCCGCTGACCCAGACTTACTACTACAACAGGGCAAAGTTTTATACAATACTGGCAACTTTACCAAAGCTGTAGAAGTGTTGCAACAAGCTGTCCAGGCATATCAGCAGCGAGGGGAGAGTCTCACACTAGCAGCGACACTGAGTAATCTTTCTCTGGCATACCAGCAACTCGGTGCATGGAATCAGGCGCAGCAGGCAATTACAGAGAGCTTAAATTTGCTCAAAGCACAGGATAAAAATCAAAATTCGCAAATATTTGCCCAATCATTAGATATTCAAGGTCGTCTGCAACTAGCAATGGGACAGGCCGATATGGCTTTAGCAACTTGGCAGCAGACTGAAGGAATTTACAAGCAAGCAGATAATAAAAGTGGCGTGGTGCGATCGCAAATCAATCAAGCACAAGCGTGGCGCACCCAAGGATTTTACCCTCGGGCTGTGAAAACACTCGAACAGGTAAGTCAGACGTTAAAATCTCAACCAGATTCTATAGAAAAGACAGTGGGTTTGCGATCGCTCGGTGATGCTCTTTTAGTATTGGGCGATTTGGAAAAGTCACACAAAGCGCTAGAAGAAAGTCTAAAAATTGCTCGAAACCTCAAATCAAGCGCTGATATTGGGGCTAGTCTGTTCAGCTTGGGCAATAATGCCCGTAAACAACACCAAAAGCCACAGGCGATCGCCTATTATCAACAAGCAGTCGAAGTATCTGCCTCACCCCTGACAAAAGTCCAAGCGCAACTGAATCACCTGGGACTACTTATTGAAGATCAACAATGGGCAAAGGTTCAAGCTCTCCTACCGTTGATTGAATCCCAACTCAAGCAACTCCCCCTCAGCCGTGCTAGTATTTACGCTCAGGTTAACTATTCACAAAGTCTGGCAAAAGTCAAGAGTGGTGTCTTACAAGCATCCACTCAGAGTTATTACTCAGGATTCAGCACAAAAGACTCAGCAGTATTACTCGCCAAAGCCATCCAGCAATCCCACAGCTTAAGGGACAAGCGGGCAGAGGCTTATGCCCTGAAGAGTTTAGGCAGCTTGTACGAAGAAACCAGACAGTGGTCAGAGGCGCAAGGGCTTACCCGACAAGGATTAGCTTTGGCACAGAGCAGCAATGCACCAGAAATTACCTATACCTTGGAGTGGCAGTTAGGTAGATTGCTCTGGGCCCAAAAAGATATTAATGGTGCGATCGCGGCTTATGATGCTGCTGTAGACACTCTCAAATCTCTCCGCAGAGATTTAGTAGTGAATAAAGATGTAGTGAATCAGGATGTGCAATTCAACTTTCGGGACAGCGTAGAACCCGTCTACCGCCAGTCAGTAGAGTTACTGCTGCAATCCCAACAAGGAAAACCAGATGAAAAAATATTAGAGAAAGCACGGGAACGCATTGAAGCACTCCAACTAGCAGAATTGGACGACTTCTTTCGGGAAGCTTGCCTGCAAGGTCAGAAAGTAGCCCTCGATCAAGTGGTAGACCAAGATAATTCCAAAGCTGCCATCCTTTATCCGATTATTCTTCCTGACGAACTCCAGGTCATTGTCAAAATTCCCAAACAACGCCTGCAAAGCTACAGTACCAAGATTTCTCAAACAGAAGTAGAAAAACTCTTAGTAGAACTGCGAAAAAATCTTGTCAATCCCACAGCTACCAAGACAGTCGAAACTCAATCGCAAGAAGTTTACAACTGGCTGCTTAAACCCATTGAGTCACAATTGCAAAAAAGTGGCGTCGATACCCTAGTGTTCGTCCTGGATGGGCCATTACGCAATTTACCAATGGCTGCTCTCTACGATGGTCAGCAATACTTGGTAGAGAAATATGCGATCGCCCTGAGCGTCGGTCTACAACTCCTCGACCCAAAACCGCTGGTAAAACAGCAGCTCAGAGCGCTAACCGCAGGACTGACTCAGCCCCCACCAGGATTTCTCAAGTTTGCACCATTGCTTGCGATTAAATCTGAATTTGAGGGCATTACCAAAGCCGGAGTTTCGACAACTAGCTTACTAGATGGGGATTTTAAGAAAAAGAATTTAGAGAGTGAAATTGGTGCTGCTTCGTTCAACATAGTGCATTTGGCAACCCACGGTCAGTTTAGTTCCCGCCTTGAAGACACTTTTATTTTAGATTTCGATGGTCAGATCAATGTCAAGGATTTTGATACTCTCTTCCGCAGTCAGGGTAAAACCATAGTAGAACTATTAGTTTTGAGTGCTTGTCAGACAGCAACAGGAGACAGCCGTGCAGCACTCGGGCTAGCAGGAGCAGCTGTCCGAGCTGGGGCCCGTAGTACCATAGCTTCCCTGTGGCAGATTGATGATGAATCAACAGCGATGTTTGTGAGTGCCTTCTATCGAGAACTCAAGAGTGGCAAAATTACCAAAGCCGAAGCAGTCCACCGTGCCCAGTTAAAACTGCTGAAACATCCCAACTACAGAGCACCAAGCTTTTGGTCTGCCTATGTATTGATTGGGAATTGGTTGTGATTTGGGGATTGGGGATTGGGGATTGGGGATTGGGGGAAGCAGGAGAGCAAGGGTAGATGAAGGAGACAAGGGAGACAAGGAAGACAAGGTGAGAAGAAGAATAACCATGCCCCATGCCCAATTCTCTTTTTCCAGTATTCAATTTTGTGGCATAAATTTATTGAATGCAGGTGATATGTACATAGCAGCATTGATCACTAGGGATTGATTTATGAATAACTCCACCTATCAGCTAGACGATTTCGCTTTAACATTGCCGATTTCCCAAACAGCTCGCATAACTGCCCAGCAATTTGCTAACCAGCAGCCAAATCCTGAAAAAGCAGAGCAAGTCCGGCTGAATACTCTGGCTGTATGGGTGGTGAATGATTACTTGCAGATGATGGATATTCCTACTGATCTTCAAGCTAGTGACAGTTGGAACCCCATCATGCGCCTTTGTGGGAATGTAGCTGACTTAGAGATACCCTCAATTGGTCGTTTGGAGTGTCGCCCTGTCCATCTGCATCAGCGGATATGTTCCATTCCTCCAGAAACTTGGGAAGAACGGGTGGGTTATTTAGTAGTTCAATTTGATGAATCACTTCAAGAAGCAAGGCTACTTGGTTTTATCCCTAGTGTCGCAACTGAAACACTGCCTTTAAGTAAACTGCAACCATTGGAAGCGTTTATCGACCACCTGTGGCAACTGCGGGAATCTCCACTCACCTCGTTGGTAAATTTGAGTCAGTGGTTTGCTGGCATATTTGAGACTGGCTGGCAGACTATTGAATCCCTGTGGAATGTACCGGAACTCAGACCAAATTATGCGTTTCGCAGTACTGAAACTTTGGAACTAAATACTCTCAATCAACCAGAATCAATTACTAAACGGGCAAAACTGATTGATTTGGGCATCCAAATTCTCAACCAACCAGTCATGTTGATTGTAGAAATCAGCCCCGAAAAGAATCAAGAAACTAGTATTCATCTCCAATTACACGCCACTGGGAATCAAATCTACTTGCCGTCAGGAGTTCATCTCACCGTTCTAGATAGTTCGGGAGCAGTATTTCTCTCCGCTCAATCTAGAAAATCAGACAACTATATTCAGTTACAGTTTCGTGGTGAACCCACAGAGCAATTTAGCGTTAGGGTGGCCTTAGATAATATCAGCATTACCGAACACTTCCGAATTTGAAAGATGTAGCTATCCTCCCTCTTTGCCGGTAATTTATTAAGTGGTAATTGGTTAATTAAAAATTAAAGATTAAAAATTCAAGCCTGCTTTTAGGGATTTAGGAAAAAGTCTGTAAATGCTTGTGGAGCTTGTTATGAGACATTAAAACAGGGGATGGTTTTGCACAGGGAGATAGCGACGGTCATGGGTAAGTTAGTGGTGATGAAATTCGGAGAGGGTAGTTTTGAACAGGGGTTTGCTGTCACCCTCCAAATTGGTGAAGAAGACAAGCGGGCTGCAACAGAAATCGCGGGGAAGTTACCTGCATTCCCGGAAATGCCGCTCTACTATAGTCATTGGCAGTCTAGTTATCGGCAGATAGGCAATCGTTATCGCCTCCATGCTGACCAAATGCAGGTGACGAATGTATCGATGATTCAAGACTGCGAAAACACTTCCCATATTTTGCGGGCACGTTTTAATACCTGGCTGCGAGCAGAAGAGTTTCGCCCTTTAAGGGAAAAATGGTTAGAAAGATTGTCGTCCACGGAAGAAATACGAGTAATTTTGCAAACAGAAAATAGCCAATTGCAGCTATTACCCTGGCATCTGTGGGACTTATTAGAACGCTACCCCAAGGCTGAAATTGCCCTTTCTTCACCATCCTACGATCGCATTCACAAGCCACGCACTTTAAACCAATTAGTCAACATTTTGGCAATTGTGGGCAATAGTAAGGGGATTGACACCCAAGCCGATCAAGCTTTACTGCAACAGTGTAGTAACGCAGAGGTTAGCTTTCTGGTAGAACCACAGCGTAAGGACTTGACTGAGCATCTCTGGGGAAAAAACTGGGATATTCTTTTCTTTGCTGGGCACAGTTCTAGTCACAGAAATGGAGAAAGCGGACGAATTTACCTGAATAAAACTGATAGTCTTACCATTGGCGAATTAAAGTACGCTCTCAAGAAAGCCATTGAAAACGGCTTGCAATTAGCTATATTCAACTCTTGTGATGGATTGGGATTGGCACGAGAATTGGCTGATTTGCAAATTCCTCAGATGATCGTCATGCGCGAACCCGTCCCAGACCAAGTTGCTAAGGAGTTTTTAAAGTATTTTCTCCAAGGCTTTTCCGGTGGCGAGTCTTTATATCAAGCGGTACGCCAAGCGCGGGAACGCTTGCAAGGACTTGAGGATCGATTTCCCTGTGCGACTTGGCTACCAGTGATTTGCCAAAATCCAGCGCAGATACCACCCACTTGGGATGAATTGAGGTCTACCAAAACTAAACCGGATTTAGCTTTGTCTACCAGACGCAGATTTCGGACAACTTTGTTATCCAGTTTGGCGATTACAGGCTTAGTTTGTGGGGTGAGATTGCTGGGATTGCTGGAAAATCCAGAGATTCAAGCCTTTGACCTAATGATGCGATCGCGCCCTCCAGAGGGAATTGATCCCCGACTATTGGTAATCACAATTGACGATGATGATTTGGCGACTCAAAGAGAAAATAACGAGTCCTTGATTGGAGCTTCCATTTCCGAAAAATCTCTCAACAAACTCCTGGCAAAACTGAATCAATACCAACCCCGTGCGATCGGCTTGGATGTCTACCGTGATTTTCAGACCAAAGAGCCAGATTTAATTACTCGTCTCCAGAAAACTCAGAACTTGGTTGGTGTATGCAAGGGGAGTGATAGCACAGGAAATATCAAAGGCATTAAGCCACCGCCAGAAATCCCCCCAGGCAACTTGGGATTCAGTGACTTTATTCACGATCGCGATGGAGTCATCCGTCGGCATCTTCTGTTCATGAACCAAGAGCCGACATCGTTGTGTTCTGCTCCATATTCCTTCAGTTTACAACTAGCATTCCTCTATCTGCACCCTTCAGGAATCCAACCAAAGTTCACCCCTAAAGGAAATTTGCAGCTGGGTAAGACTATTTTTCCGAAACTGGAGTCTCGGACTGGCGGCTATCAAAATATTGATGCTAATGGTGGTCAAATCTTACTCAACTATCGTTCCTCAAAAGAGATAGCCCAACAGGTGAAGCTAACGCAATTTTTATCTAGTCCGATTAACCCCAGCGCTATTAAAGACCGAATTGTTCTGATTGGTGTGGTGGCAAAGGGGGATTCTCCAGATACTTGGCCGACACCCTATGGCGTTCCCTTAGATGAGCAAATGCCAGGAGTGTTAGTCCAGGCTCAGATGGTCAGTCAGATTCTCGGTGCAGTCCAGGATGGGCGGCCGTTGCTACGGGCTTGGTCACTGTGGGTTGAGGTAGTCTGGATTTTGGGCTGGTCGTTGGTGGGGGGAGTCCTGGCTTGGCACAAGCTTTCGTTACCCTGGTTGGTGTTAGCAGTCGGTGTTACCTCTAGCGTTTTGTATGTAGTTTGCCTTGGTCTGTTAATTTCGGGTGCTTGGGTGCCGTTTGTACCGTCGGCTTTATCACTGGTAGCTATGGTGGGCTTGATGTCAATTTATAATTCAAAAACAGAAGTGCGGGAGTGAGGGAGAATAACTAATGCCCAATTTAAAATCTAAAATCTAAAATCTAAAATCGGATGAGGTAAGGTTTTTATGAATTCAAATTCACAACCGATAAAACTGTTTTTCGTAGTAGTTTTTAGCTGTACAAGTTTAGTAGTTAGCCTGACTCCAGTACTAGGGAAACCAACTCTTGGTTCTTCACGTAGCGATGCCTACGGCAGGCTACGCCTACGCTCTCATCCTAAAACGACCCTGGCTCAAGCCACAACCTATAATCAACCCACACTTCCACCTGGCCCCCCTCCTGGAGGTCGCGTTCGTGGTGGAGCGAGGCGCGGGGAATTGGCTGGATGTCCAGTTTCTAAACCTGACCTGACTGCTTTAGTGCCCTTTACTGAGGAAGATAACTCAGTGATCAATGTCTGGGCACAGACAACGGTAGAACACCCAAGTTGGTTTTTCTATGTGCCATATACCAAAGATTCGCTCTATGCAGTTGAATTTGTGCTGCAAGAATATCCTAACTCTAAGGACTCTAAGGAGATTTACCGAAAAGCGATCGCTCTACCAGATAAGCCAGGAGTGATCCGCGTTTCTCTACCTACCACTACTCCCGCTTTAGTAGTAGACAAACAATACCGCTGGTTTTTCACTATTAGCTGTGACAAGGAAAAGAATTCGCCCCCGACTTTCGTTGAAGGGGTAATACAACGAGTCGAACTGAATCCAGCCACAGTCAAAGAGCTACAAACCACAGAACCTCTAAAGCGCTATGCTGTGTATGCCCAAAAGGGGATATGGTACGAGGCACTGACGACGCTAGCTGAACTGCGTCAAAAAAATCCTCAAGATGCGGCACTGCAAGCAGAGTGGCGGAATTTGCTAGGCAGCATCCGCTTGAATGATATTGCAACAAAACCGCTTCTCTTGGAAACACCCAGCAGTCCCCAGTTAAAAGTACTGAGGGCTGAGTAAAACTCCATAAAAAACAGCGAGGGCATAGGGCAAAATAGTTCTGAGTTCCGAGGAAAGAACTGAGATTCCTCACTCAGCACGGGCTAAACCTTAGCTATCCGCTAACAGCACTCACTAAACCATTGTGCCTGAGCAAAGCGATCGTACTTGGTTCACGACCCCGGAAAGTTTTAAACACCTCCATTGGATGCTTACCACCACCGAGGGCCAGCACCGTATCCCGATAACGCCCACCCGTAGCTTTTATCGCTTCCTCATCTTCAAGCCCAGCTTCTTCAAAAGCGGCGAAAGCATCAGCGCTCAGTACCTCAGCCCACTTGTAACTGTAGTACCCTGCTGCATAACCACCCTCAAAGATGTGTCCAAAAGCACATAGCATGGAATCTTCTGGAAGTGGTGGTAAAATAGTAGTAGTCTTGGCTATGCGATGACGCACATCTGCCGGAGTTTCATCACTACCAGAACGATAGCGGTAGTGTAGTTCTAAATCAATATTGCTAAAGTGAATCTGCCGTAACATAGCAGTACCACTCATATAATTACGCGCCGCTAGCAGCTTTTGATAATAATGCTCCGGTAGGGCTTCCCCAGTTTCGTAATGTTTCGCCATGCCAAACAAAGTGGGTCGCTCATAACACCAGTTTTCCATAAACTGACTGGGTAGTTCCACTGCATCCCATTCCACATTATTGATGCCTGCGGCTCCAGCATAGTCAACCTTGGTGAGCATGTGATGCAATCCATGACCAAACTCGTGGAACAAAGTTTCTACTTCATAGAAAGTCATCAAACTCGGCTTGCCATCTACCGGGGGAGTTTGGTTACATATCAAATAAGTCACAGGCAAGCGAATGCCAGTTGCACCATTTTCAGTGATTTTGGCGCGATTGATGCACACATCCATCCAAGCACCACCGCGTTTTTCTGCTGGACGGCTATAAGGATCTAAGTAGAAGTAGGCTATGGGAGAACCAGTTTCATCAGCTATTTGGAAATAACGGACATCTTCATGCCACACTGGGGCTTGACCATCAGCAGGGGTGACAGTGACGCCAAACAGCCGCTTGACAAGTCCAAACAAGCCATCTAACACTTGGGGAAGGGGAAAATAGGGACGTAATTCTTCAGCAGTAAAGGCAAATTTTGCTTCTCGTTGGCGTTCTGCCCAAAAGCTGATGTCCCAATGTTTTAAATCTTGATATTCTTCTCCATGTGATGCGGCGAAAGCTTGAAGTTCTTTTAAGTCTTTGACAGCAGCATTATAACTAGCCTGACGTAGTTCTTCTAATAGTGCTTCTACTGCCTCAACATTAGGAGCCATTTTACTTGCAAGGCTCAACTCGGCATAACTCTTAAAGCCAAGTAAATCTGCGAGTTCTTGCCGTAACTCCAAAATACGCACAATTAACGGGTTGTTATCTAAATCACCATTAGAAGCGCGGGTGATATGAGCTTTGTAGAGCTTTTCACGCCAATCTCGACGGGTGCTGTGCTGCATGAAAGGGCCGAAACTGGGGAAGTCTAAAGTAATGCGCCAGGGGCCTTTTTCTGGTGTGGCCTTTTCTTCTCCCGCCGCACGAGCAACTTGGGCGGCTAAACTCACCAAACTTGGAGGTAAACCGTCAATTTCCGCTTTTGTTGTCAGGGTTAAGCTAAAGGCTTTGGTGGCATCAAGTACATGGTTAGAGAATTTGGTCGAAAGTTCTGCCAACTCCATCTGAATGGTGTTGAAACGCTCTCTTGCTTCTCCTTCTAAGCCAACACCAGAAAGTTCTGCATCTCGAATGGCAGCTTCTACAATGCGCTGTTGGGCTAATTCTAATGTTGTCCAACTATCACTGCTACGGAGTGCTTTAAAAGCATTGTAGATGGGCTGGCTTTGACCAAGCTTGTTGATAAATTGTACGACTAGTGGCTGGACGATTTCATGAGCTTCGCGCAGTTCCGGGCTATTTTTAACACCCATTAAATGATTTACCGCCCCCCAACTCCAGGTAAGCCGTTCTGTCAGCTTTTCTAAGGGTTCTACTAAACCACTCCAAGTAGGCTGTACATTAGTCTCTAAGGTGGCAAGCTGCTGGTCAAGTTCTGCTAGCAACTGATTAAAGGCTGGTACTACTCGTTCTGGTTTAATCTCTGCAAAGGGAGGTAAACCAGTGCCTTGGAGTAAGGGATTTTGGAAAATAATGGTACTTGCACTCATGGTTTTGTGTGAACTGCGAACGAATAAAAATCAACAATGATTTTTATTTATATATCTTCTAATGTAACGATCGCTGTGCTATTTAGTATTGCCATTCTGACAAAAAAGCAAAAAAATCAAGAATTACTCACAAAAGTATCCCGATAAAGCTATTTTGTTTGGTATTTGAACAATATTTTTGGAGATTAGGCAGGAGATCCTCTCCTTTGCTCCCGTGCCCCTACACGTGTACTTCGCTAGTTCGGGAAACGCTATACTATCTAGCCATAAATTTGCGATCGCTTTTGGTGGGTGATTCGGACTATCGCAGAGTGTATTCACCTACCTCAATCTGAGTAAAGGCGATCGCTAAAAGACATGATAATGTACTATGTCAAACAGGTAGCTTGTCTGCCAGCATGGGCGTTACCCTGAAAGTGCAGTTTCAGCCGAGAAATTCTACGCTTTCAAGGCGTGGGAGTGTCCAATTAACTGAGCGCGATCGAGTGTCCTTACCCAAGCGAAAAGGAAGGCTGTATATTTATGATTTTATTTGGCAACTCATCTTTTTACTCGTAAAATCGAAGACAAGATCAAGGTCAGTAGAAAAGAGTCCCTAAATTAATGAGTACGTTAATCAGTCAGGGTGGAAGAGCTATCACTAAATTTCAGATGGTAGATCGAATAAACGATATCGCTTGGCAAGCCCACCAAGGTAGCGTTGCGGCGATTATTCAGCTATTGAATGAAAAGCTAGCTAAATCTGGTGTCAGAACTAGAGCTATTTTTTCTGATGGTGTCTTACAACTTCTGTGCGAGGCGGCCAGGATAGAGCAACTTGAGCAATCTCCCCTCGTCGAACAAGTCCACCAAATTCTGGAGTCCATTGCCCCGCGTCATATTCGCCGAGTCAATATCAACAGTCGGATTGTTCGAGAACAACAATTACTGTGGTTAAAGGAAATAGATAGCGATCGCGAAAACCAATTGCTTTGGTCACAGGAAATTACGTTAATTCAGCCCAATATTGTAAAGCAACTAATTAAAGATTTCACAGAAGCTCAAGCTGAACTAGGAAAACCAAATTTTCCTAAAACTTCAGTCTCTCGTCCTTTAGTACTTATTAACAAAGAAAAATACAAAAATAAACCTCAACAAACAAAGATATTAGTAGCGGCTGGTTTATGCTCCTTGTTGTTGCTTAGTTGGGTTGTTTATGCCCAGTTAGGTAATCAACTGAAAAACCTAATGCAACTAGAAACTTCCAAATCTTTAACCACAAAAAATACTAACGAGAGGAAAGCCCAAACACCATCCGCTGCTTCTAATAATAGCCTTTCTGAGGCATCTGATGACCCATTCTCAATATCTGTGCGAATTGCCAACCAAGCTTCTGCATCTGGTAAAACAGCCACAACCTCAACTCAGTGGTTAGAGATAGCTGCTAAGTGGCAACGGGCTTCAGATTTAATGAGTACAGTGCCACAAAACCACAGCCGTTATCAGGAAGCTAAAATTCGGACTCAACTATATAAGAAATACAGTGAGGCGGCGCAGAAAGAAGCAGATAAAAGTAAATCTTAGTTTTTTCTTATTGGGAAAACTTGATCAATCTAACCAAAATAAGTAAGTCGGTGCGAAAAAACTAATCTATGTAAAGATAAGTAAATCTGGTTAACGCATCTACCGAGGTGACTAAGATATGGGCACTCCTTTAAGGCAAAAAGTAGCTGCTCACATTTAACTGAACTCCACAAACAGTAAGAGAGGTTTTATTAATTTTTACTGTTTTCATCTGATGATAATTTTTCCCATATCTTCTCATACTCTTCGATAGCAACAATGATTCCTAGCAACGGGATTGAAACAACCAAGTCATTAAGACTGACCAGACGAAATTGAACTTTCACATAAATGAAACCCGTTCACAAAATTGAAACAAAAATCCTAGCAACAAACAAAATAGTAGTTGGAATGATTTTCAAAACATATCGTTAACAATCCCGATGCTTTAGGCTAGAGAATGTCAAAAGCCAAAAAAACTATATGAATGCTGAAGATTTTTTCAACCAAGGATTAAAACACAATTCGCAAGGAGATTATCAAGCAGCGATCGCAGCTTACACCCAAGCAATCAAGCTAAATCCTGACTATGCCGAAGCTTATCATAATCGAGGACTGATTTTAAGTGGTCAACTCCAAGATTATCGCAGTGCGATCGCCAACTTCAATCGCGCAGTCGAAATCAATGCCAATTTTGCCACAGCCTATTGCAATCGGGCTAATGCTCGTTACTTTTTAGCCGATTATCAAAGTGCGATCGCTGACCATAATCAGGCATTACAATTAGATCCCAATCTGGCCCAATCCTACCACAGCCGGGGAAATGCCTACTTTGCTTTAGAAAACTACGACAAAGCGATCGCAGATTATATCCAAACTATAGAAATGAGTACCCAATTAGCTGATAATATCAATATTGATATTGCCAATGCTTATCATAATCGGGGGGTAACTCTTTTTGAACGTGGCGATCGTCAAGGGGCAATCGCAGATTTTCAACAAGCTTTACAATGGCATCCCCATTTTGCCGCAGCCTACAGCAATCGGGGCAATATTCACCAGATTTTAGGAAATTATCAGGAAGCGATCACTGACCATAACCAAGCATTACAATTAGATCCTAACTTGGCAGAAGCTTATCATAATCGAGGTAATGCTCACTACGCCCTAGCAAATTATCAAAGTGCGATCGCCGATTACAACCACGCCCTAAAAATCAACCCCAACTTTGCTGGAGCGTACTATAATCGGGGTCTTGTGCTTGCTCACCTCAAAAACTATCATGAAGCAATTGAAGACTTTAACCAAGCATTAAAGCTGAATCCTGATGATGTGCAAGCTTATTCTGAGCGCGGTTTGGTTCGTAGTACTCTTGAAGATTATCAGGGTGCGATCGCAGATTATGACCAAGCATTACAAGAAAATCCGACTCTAGCTTTAGTATACGGCTTCCGGGCAAATGCTCGTCGCCGATTGGGAGATTATCAAGGTGCAATTGAAGATAGCAATCGCCTATTACAACTCAATCCTAATTTAGCAGAAGGATATTGTGATCGCGCGGCGGCTCGTCGTTCTTTAGGAGATCATAAAGGCGCAATTAAAGATTATGATCGAGCATTACAGATTAATGATAACTTAGCCGCAGCTTATTATGGTCGGAGTATTGCCCGTGAAGCTCTGCAAGATTTACAGGGTGCAATTGATGATAACACTCAAGCCATAGAGCTTGTCCCTGAATTTTCCCAAGCCTATTGCAATCGCGGAAATGCTCGTCGTCTTTTGGGGGATGAACAAGGAGCGATCGCCGATTATAACCAAGCATTACAAATTAATCCTAATTTAATTGAAGCATATTACAACCGAGGTTCAACCCATTATGCTTTAGAAGCTTATGAAAGTGCGATCGCAGATTACACCCAAGCTTTGCAAATCAATCCCCAATCTGCTGCATTTTACAGCGATCGCGCTAATGCTCGCTATGCCCTAGAAGAATATCAAGGGGCAATAGAAGATTACAGTCGAGCGATCGCGATCGACCCCAGCTTTGCCGAAGACTGGTACAATCGCGGTCGTAGCCGTTCTCTGTTGGGAGACTTACAAGGAGCGCTTGCAGACTTAAACCAAGCCTTACAGCGTCAGCCTAATTGGGCTTCAGCTTACATTCTTCGGGCAGATGTCTACAGAAATCTGGGAGACTCTGAGGGAGCAATTACCGATTTCCAGAAATCCGCAGACTTGTATTACCAAGAAGGGAATATCCAGTATTATCAACAAATTATTGAGCTAATTGAACAGCTTAGATGATGGGATTGGGGATTGGGGATTGGGGATTGGGGATTGGGAAAACACTTAGTTTAATTAATCTTCCTCATCTCCCTCATCTCCCCAAGTCCCTAGTACAACACGACGGAAATAAACCAACCATTCCAAATCAACGAAACCCTTATACTGTATTCATTTTTAATTTTTAATTTTTAATTTTTAATTCCGCCTTGCGGTACTAGTCCCCAGTCCTTTCATGAAGCGGCGGTCAATCCAATTTTTGTAACGCCACAATAGTTTGTGGGGTGGTAAGGTGATGATACCTCGTGTGGCTATGGCTCGTTTGTCTCCTGTACCAATTAAACTCAAATATTGTTTCTGTGGTCTATAAGGTTTGAGCGGCTTGCCTAATAAAATTCGCTGCAAATTATCAAACAAAGGTTTACCTTGTCTAACAGCAAATACCCCAGCTTTTGGACGCGGATGATTTATCATTGTGGCAATGTCACCAGAGGCAAATACCTGCGGGTGGGTTTGAGATTGCAACGTGTCTTCTACCAAAATAAAACCTTGCTCATCAGTTCCTAGTCCAGCGTTTTTTAACCAGTTAGGCGCTGATGCTTGTGTTACCCAAAAGATTTTATTGCATTCTACTTTCAACCCAGATTCACATTTAATTTCAAATACTTCTTGAGTTTCCCTGGATGTTATGGGTGCAATTTTACACACAGTTTCTCCAAGATGGAGTTTAATACCTCGCTCAGTTAAAATTTGCTGAAGTTGATGCCGCACTGATTGATAGTAATTGGGCATCAGTTCTTGTCCACGCTGAAATAAATGAATTTCTAGGTTTTGAATAGGTTGTTGAGCTTGATGCAAAATCCGATGTAAATAAGATTGCATCGATAGCGCCAATTCTACACCGCCTGCACCTCCACCTGTGATCGCAATACTAATTGGTTCTTGAGGTTTTTTACTTACGGCTGCAATTAGTTCATGCCAATGCTCTAATAGCTGCGATACTGGTTTAGCTGCGATCGCATATTCTGCCGCACCTGATACAGATATTGTAGACGGAGTGCTGCCAATATCAACAGACAGCACATCAAAATCTACCGCAAGTCCGTTAGCACAAAGAACTTTGTTGTTTTCCAAGTCTAGGGCAACTACTGTGTCAATATACAACTGTGCTTGAGCAAAGTTCGCCAAGGGTCGCAAGTCAATATGGCATTCATCGTGGCTATAAAATCCGGCAATATGTCCTGGTAACATTCCAGAGTAGGCTGTCTCTGATGCTGCGGTAATCAAGGTTAAACGGACTCCGGGTAACGGTTTCATCCCGAACATTTTCATAACAATAGCGTGGCTATGACCCCCACCAACTAACACCAGTTCTTTAACTATTGGCTGTAATTTTTGCTGCATTTTAATACTCAGATTTCGTTAATTACTGATTATGAATAAATTCAAATCATCATGATGATGGTTAATTGTTAGCGAATAATAAAGCCTAGTGAGTACAAATAATAACTGAGGATAGCAGCAGTGTATATGCTCATGTCTACTCAATCAAAAGTTATAGTCTCCATTTTGTTTTTTGCATTAACATATTCAAATATTGACCATGCATGAAACAATAGCATACGCAAATAAATTGTTAAAAGATACTGCGAGTATTTGACAGATATTTGAAGTAATTATTAATGCTTTTCGTACCATGAAAAATATTTCCCCAAAAAATCACCTCAATCTATCAAAAATATTCCTGTGGATACACGCTTTTCAGGAACAAGTTAAAAATACTCAGCATCAGTTACCGAAACAACGCTTAAAAATAGCAAGTGAACAGCTAAGAAATAATACAATAGAAACCAGTCTAGCTATAATTAATGATTTAGAGCAGATTGCCCATAATCATCCACACTACCACTGGATAATCATAGACATTCTTAGCACTTTTGTCCGAGAAAATGCTGCTTATATGCCTCAAGAAGAAGTAAGGAGCAACCTGTCAACAAAAGTTCGTGTAGATATTCAAGCAGCCCTGACTGTTATCGCCAGAAGAGATGCAAACAAAGATCCAGAAAATGAGCAACTTGATTTAAGCTTCACAGACATGAGAGGAGCAAACTTAAATGGGGCGAACCTAGAACAAACAAATCTCTATCAAACTAATCTTGCTGGGGCCAATCTCAGAGAAGCTAATTTAGCGGGGGCAATACTTAGTGCAGCTAATCTAGAAGGAGCTAACTTATATCTAGCCAACCTAGAAGGAGCAATCCTCAGTGTAGCCAACCTAAAAAGAGCTAACCTCACTAAAGCTAACCTGCATTGTGCAAGTTTATATCTAGCTAGTTTGCATGAGGCAATTCTCAATGATGCCATACTCGACGGGGCAAACCTTAGAGAAACCAAATTCTCTGAGTAAAATACTAATATCATGCCCGCTTGATTACTTTTACCTACTCCCTACTCCTAACTCTCCATTCCCTATTTTCAGCGTCATTCGTAATTCTTGTACCGCAAGCGTTTCATTGATTTGGAATGGGTGGTTTATTTATGTCGTAATATATAAGTGTATTCGATATTATTCCCTACTTCAATGAGTATCTTGACACCTATTATAATTTTCTGCTAAATGCTATACTATTTTTCCCCAACATCTAAGTAATAATTCTAGGTTGTAAGGAAAATCTTTACCATGTCTTCTAAAAAGACAGACGCTCTGTTGAATTGGTTGATAACTATAACAGTTATATTTGGCTTCTCATTGACTGTAATTTTCTTCGTATTGTCCAGTATTAAAGAATTGTCAATCCAGGAAAAAATCCAGTATAGAAACCAAGCATTAACAACTACTGCAATAGTTTTTCTAGCATCGGCAGCAATGTTTAATACTTATTATGCAGCAAGGCGTGCCCAAGCGATGCAGAAAAATGCGATCGCAGCTGAGAAAAACGTGGAAATTGGCATTCAAAATGCAAAACTCAATCAAGACAGATTGATTGCAGAACGCTTTATGGGGGCAATTTCCCAGCTTGGCCATGAAAAAGTTGAAACCCGGACAGGCGCAATTTATGCACTAGAAAGAGTTGCTCAGGATTTTCCTAAAGAACACTGGACAATTATGGAAATTCTCACTGCCTTTGTCCGAGAGAATGCACCTATCCAGCACGTAAAAGGGGAGCAACAAAAGCCGGAATATCAAGGAGGAGTTTACTCAAGTAGGCGTAGAGGCGGGTCGCGTCCGACACAGCAGTTGGAGCAAAATCTCCATGAAGAATTGCCAAAAATCCGCACTGATATTCAAGCAGCCCTGACTGTTATCGGCAGGCGTAATTTACTCGAAGACCCAAAAGATCAGAAACTTGATTTACGTAATACCGACATTAGACAAGCAGACCTGCTAAAAGCTAACCTACAACAAGCTGACCTGCGTGGGGCTGACTTGAGTGGGGCTGACCTGCGTGGGGCTGACTTGAGTGAAGCTGACCTCAACGGCGCTAAACTCATTAAGTCTATTCTCTATGAAACCAAATTACTAAAAGCTAGCTTATGTGGAGCCAACCTTTGTTGGGCTAACCTTAATCGTACCAACCTCTCTGGAGCAAACCTGCGTTCAGCTAATCTCTCTGGAGCAAGTCTGCGTGCAGCTAATTTACAGGGAGCGAACCTTTATAAAGCTAACTTGCAACAAGCGACCTTAAAAGTCGCCAATCTTTCTGGAGCAAAGCTATTTTTAGCTAACTTGCAAGGAGCAAAATTGGGGAAAGCCAACCTGCATACAACGGGTTTGATTGGAGCCAATCTCTCAGGGGCTAACTTGAATGGTGCTAACCTTTCTGGGGCTAACTTGAATGCAGCCAAACTCCACCAAACAGAAGTTTATTTTGCCAACCTTTCAGAAGCTAGCTTAACGGAAGCTGACCTGTATCAGGCTAACCTCATCGGAGCAAACCTATATAGGGCAACCTTGTATCAAGCTAACCTGACTCAGGCAAACCTGATGGGAGCTAACTTCTCGCAAGCTAATCTTAGTGATGTCAAACTGGAAGGGACAATTTTGACTGGAGCGAAAAACTTAGAGTTGCAGCAGATTAGAGAGGCACTTGGCGATCGCACCACTCGTCTACCCGATTATATCGAAGCACCTACACATTGGCGACAATCAAGTTGAGTTACCGCAGCATCAGTTAGTTTTTTGGGCGCATTCTACCCTTCTCACAAAATACTATATATAGTTTTTACCAAGAATTCATGTAAGCTTTATGTAACTGAAAATGTGCCTATTATATGCTTACTATAATAGTCCTAATTTATTCATAAATTATCTATTTTTCTTCTTTTGCGACGGATACTTTCCTCAAGTAGGGAAGCCATTTTGTCAATCGCTTAAATTAAAATCACATGATTGGTATTCCTAAATTAAATAGAATTGACTTTCTAGTTTTGATTGTTATTGTCATAATTGGTCTTGTACATTTACCTTTTCCATTTGATGGAGATCAAGCATTTTTTAGGCTAGGTGCTTTGGAGATGCAACAAGGAAAAGTACTCTATCGTGATTTTTGGGATGTGAAGCAACCGGGGATTTTCTACTTTTATTTTTTGGCAGGAACTTTGTTTGGTTTTAATGAAATTGGCATTCATGTCTTTGAACTTATTTACATGGAGGTTTTTTCTCTAATCTTGCTGCTGACTCTCAAAAGCTATTTTCGGTATCAGGTGATCGCAAGTCTAGTACCTTTGTTAACGGTTGGTGTTTACTATATTGTTTCAGGAGCTTGGGATCTTACTCAAGTGGAAGCACTGGTTGGGTTTCCTCTATTCCTTTGTCTTTGGATGACTTCTCAATCTTTTAAGTATGAGGGTAAAAAAAGATTTTTATTACTTTTATTTTCAGGTTTTTTTGGTGGAGTTGTCCTCATATTTAAATTACTTTTTTTACTTCTATTACTTCCGTTTTGGCTAACTGTATTGATATATTATGTCTTAATAAAGAATCGCAGTATTGCCAAAGAACTCATTGTAATTTTTCCGCCACTTTTTATAGGAATTATATTTCCGCTTCTAGCTGTTATCTGCTACTTTGCTTGGTTTAACAGCCTCTCAATTTTGTATGAGACATTTTTTATAGTTCCTCCTCGGATTGTTGCTAATCTGGTATTTGATAAAAGTAACTTAATCTCCGGGATTAAATGGTTTTTTTATGGTTTTTACCCTTTAATTTTAGTAGCTATTGTTGCAGTGAATGTCTCATTGTGTAAGTCTAAGAATATATTAACTTTGCTACTTGTTGTTTGGTGTATTTTTGCTTTTGGCGTGATTTTTCTACAAAGTGGGGCATTGTGGGAGTACCATTATTTACTATTGTTTGTACCTGTAGGTATTTTAGCAACTAAAGGATTAGATATCTTATGGCAGCCTTTAAAAGAATTACATTCCCCAATTACTGCAATTTTGCTCATCTTTTTATTTTTCTTGCCTTTCTCATACCCTTTGGCAAAAAAGAGTGTTATTTTGGCTCAGAATAACTTTGCTTTAGCTGAAGATACACGATTGAAATATCAGAGTGTCTTTAGAGAAAAATATCCATCACTTCGTTCAGAGGCTGACTTTATTTCTCAACCAGGAAGTCTCTCTGGTGATATTTATGTAGCAGGCGATCCATCTATTTACTACTTCTCCGATCGAACCCAAGCAACATCACTACGGGGTTGGGCACTTGAATACTTTCTACCTGAACAATGGCCAAAACTTATAGAACAGTTAGATATATCTAAGCCTCCTTATATCTTTATTGATTATATTCAAGAGCCTATAATCAAAGATAAATTCCCAAGAATGCTGGAATTTATTGAGCAAAGATATCGGATATTACGTCAAAATAGTAATGGAATATGGTATATCATTAAATCATAAGTAAGTAAAACTAATTATTGGATTAATAGTAATAAGCCAGAGAAAATAGAGCAAAAAAATTTTTACAGATATTTAAGCCAGCAGATTGAATTAGCAAAAGGCGATTGCACCATTCGCCTACCTGATTATATCGAAGCCCCAATACATTAACGGCAGTCTAGTTAAGTTATCACAGCATCATGAGTTATTTGAGCGTATTCTACCGTTTTCACTTAATGCTATAGTTTTTACCAAAAGTCTCCGTAAAAATTCTGGAGATGAGGTCTGATAACAACACAGGCACACCAATAAATTCGTTTATAATTCTAATTTTATTTATTGGATTATTTATTCATTTAGCAAAAAACAAGAAATAGATGAGACTACTGCCGCCCTCTCTGGCTTGTAGGAGAATATAGAAGAGAACAATCTTGCCTACAGTATTAATAAATGTTGAGGGAAAAACCATGCAATCAGCTTTACGTATCACAACCAAAGTTTTACCAGGAAACAAAATAGAAATTGAAATTCCAGAAGCTGAAATAGGCGATAGCGTTGATGTATTTGTGATTTTACCAGAAAAAGCTGAACCAAAACATCGTTCTGTACTGGACATTATAGAAGAAAGCCGTAGGAGACATCCTTCTCGAACTGCTGAGGATATAGACAGACAACTACAAGAAGAACGCTTATCATGGGACAGCTAATACTTCCAACAAGTGGCTCTATTTATATAGATACTTCGGTGGCTATTTATACTATTGAAGGTAACCCTGATTATTACTCTCTTATGCAACCACTATGGTCTAAGTTTTATGCAGGAGAAATTAAAATCATTAGCAGTGAACTAATATTAATGGAGATTTTAGTTGTTCCATTGCGTAATGGCAATAATTCTTTAGTAGCAGACTATGAAGAACTATTATTATCATCTCAAGTGCAGTTAATTCCTATTAGTCAATCAATACTGCGACAATCTGCTAATCTTCGGGCTACAAGTAACCTCAAAACACCCGATGCTATTCATGCTGCAACAGCTTTATCTGTTAATTCTAACCAATTTATTACCAACGATAAAGGCTTTCGTAATGTTCCTGGTTTACCTGTTGTTATCCTCAGTGAAGTTTTAGCATCTTGAACAATGCCTACCCACGATATAATTCACGATCGCAATTAAAAATTACTAGACCAAATTAAACTCATTCTTCTGGCGATCGCACAACCATCCTACCGGAAAATCTTCAACTACCCGAACATTGGAAAGCTCAAGTTTCACCCTTAGAGGATGTTTGAAAAATTTTTTGGTAACATCTAAGCCTCGATAACCTAACCCCCCAGCCCCCATTCCCTTGTAGGGAAGGGGGGTTTCAAAGCCTATCGACCTTTCGGGGAGAGGAATGGAAGCGGGGTTTTGAGTATACTTTACAACTTTTCAAACAACCTCTTAGATACTGAAATTTGAACCTCTGAGCTTCATCGCCGAGCCTTTGAACTTCATCGCCAAACCTTTGAGCTTCATCGCCGAGCCTTTGAACTTCATCGCCGAACCTTTGAGCTTCATTGTCGAACCTTTGAGCTTCATCGCCGAACCTCAGAGCTTCATCGCCGAACCTCAGAGCTTCATCGCCGAACTTCTGAGCTTCATCACCGAGCCTTTGAACTCAAACGGTTCACTTAGAGACGAAAACAGAGAAAATATTCCTTGAGTAAGAGACAATAAATAAGAGCTAAATCAGTATTTTCCAGAAGCAGAGTAGGGTTATGAGTCGTAAGGCAAGAGTATCTGAACCTCAAAACCTCTTAGCTGGCGGTAGAGACAAGGGCGTATTCATCCGGGAGCAACTGCTGTACTATGGTGTTGCTTTCCTAGCCGTTGCCTTAGCCCTGCGGACAACTCTGCTGCTCAATTCATATCTCACTCCAACGCCTGCGGCGCTGTTTTTTGCTGCGGTGATGGTGAGTGCCTGGTATGGGGGCTTAGGGCCGGGGTTACTGGCAACCGTTTTGTCTACTTTGGCAATCAATTACTTCTTTTTTAAGCCACTCTATCCGCAGAACATTACAAATTTGAATATTGTAGTTCCCTTGGCAGTGTTCATGCTGACAGCAGGGTTAATCAGCTGGCTCAACGAATCACGCCGCGCAGCCCAACGGAAAGCGGAGGAAAGTCTGAAGTTACTACGCGAAACCGAGGTACGGTTTGGTCGCTTAACAGAGTCCAATGAGGAAGCACTGCGGCAACGAGAAACAGAACTTCACTTGATTACAGATACGCTACCAGTTCTGATTTCCTTTGTAGATTCAGAACAACGCTACCGCTTCAACAACCGAGCCTATCAAGAGTGGTTTGGGCATCCGGCGGCAGAAGTTTATGGGAAACATCTTTGGGAAGTATTGGGTGAATCCGCTTATGAAGTGCTTCGTCCTTATGTGGAACAAGTATTAGCAGGAGAGCAGGTCACTTTTGAAAGTAAAATTTCTTATAAAGATGGTGGTACACGCTACATTAATGCCATTTATGTTCCCCAGTTTAATAAACAGGGAATCGTTGAAGGGTATGCGGCGTTAGTCACTGACATTAGCGAACAGCAAACTGCACTACGCCATCGCAACTTGGCAGAAGAAGCCCTACGTGACAGCGAGGAGCGATACCGAATTTTAACCGAAGTCTCGCCACAGGCCATTTGGATGGGCGATCGCGATGGTGGTATTACCTATTGCAATCAATACTGGTTAGACTACACCGGACTGACAATGGAGCAGACTGCTGGCTATGGCTGGATTTATGTGATTCACCCCGATGATCGCGATCGCGTCTTTAAAACTTCCATGCAGGCTGTTGCTAACGCTACAGACTACGAAGTAGAAATTCGCTTCCGTCAAGTTTCTGATGGTAGCTATCGTTGGCATATTGTCCGGGGTTTACCATTTCGAGATCAAAGCGGACAGATTATCAAGTGGGTGGGCATCGCCAGCGATATTCACGCTCGCAAAGTTGCCGAAGCCTCCCTGCAACAACTCAATGAAATGCTAGAGCAACGGATTCAAGAGCGCACTGTCCAACTTGAAGCCGCCAACAAGGAACTCGAATCCTTCTCTTACTCAGTTTCGCACGACTTGCGGGCACCACTGCGCCACATCGCCGGATTTATCGAATTGCTTCAGAAGCGGCATAGCTCAACAAGCTTAGATCAAACAAGTCAGCGCTATTTGAAAATAATTGCCGAAACTGCCAAACAGGCAGGAATACTGATCGATGAGTTGCTGACATTTTCTCGCATGGGGCGCACCGAAATGCGCTATATCAACCTGAATATGGAGGAATTAGTACAAGAAGTAAAACGCGATTTGATCACAGAAACCCAAGGACGTACAATCCATTGGCACATCGAATCACTGCCAGAAGTGCAGGGCGATCCCTCCATGCTGCGGCTCGTGCTTCGCAACCTGATGGGCAATGCCGTAAAATATACCCAGACTCAAAACCCAGCAGAAATTACTGTTGGAAGTATTGACAATGAAAACGAAGTTGTCTTTTTTGTACAAGATAACGGCGTAGGCTTTAATATGCAATATGTACACAAGCTATTCGGAGTATTTCAACGTCTGCATAGCGACCCAAAATTTGAAGGCACTGGTGTTGGATTGGCAAACGTGCAACGCATTATTCATCGGCATAATGGTCGAGTTTGGGCAGAGGCTGTAGTTGACAGTGGCGCCACCTTTTATTTCTCGCTGCCTAAATTGTCAAAGAAGGAAAGTGAATGAAAGAACTCAAGCGAATTCTGCTAATTGAAGACAGTGCCAACGATGCCGAGTTAATCCTAGCCGCCTTGTCAGAAAACCATCTCGCCAACGAAGTAGTGGTGGTACGTGATGGAGAAGAAGCACTAGATTATCTTTATCGCCGGGGATTGTTTCGATTGCGAATGGAAGGGTATCCTGTTGTAGTGCTGCTCGATTTGAAACTGCCTAAAGTCGATGGGCTAGAAGTGTTGGCACAACTTAAATCTGACCCAGTAATGCGAGTGATTCCAGTGGTGGTACTGACTTCTTCCCGCGAGGAGCCGGATTTAGTTCGATGCTATGAGTTAGGGGTCAATGCTTATGTTGTGAAGCCAGTAGATTACCATGATTTTGTTGATTCTATTAAGGGTGTTGGCCTGTTTTGGGCGGTGATCAATCAGCCTCCCGTGGGTGCTTTACCTCCCGCACCTCATCCACAAAAGGAGAGGAACTGATGAATGTCCTCCGTTTTCTCCTTTTAGAAGACAGCGTGTTAGATGCAGAGCTAGCCCAAGCGATACTAACTGAAGGGGGAATTGATTGCGAACTGATCCGAGTCGAAACTGATGCTGACTTCGTAGCGGCTCTGGAAGCAGAGACTTTCGATTTAATTCTTGCCGATTATGCCCTGCCATCGTTTGATGGAATTTCGGCTTTGGAAATTGCCCGAAATCACTGTCCAGAGGTTCCTTTTATCTTTGTTTCTGCTGCATTGGGTGAAGAATTAGCGATCGAAGCTTTGAAGAACGGTGCAACCGATTATGTATTAAAGCAACGACTAGGGCGGTTAGTTCCTTCGGTGCAACGCGCATTGCGGGAAGCTAAGGAGCGACGTCAGCGCAAGCAAGCAGAGGAGTCTTTACAGAAGAGTGAAGCCAAGTATCGCCGAATTGTTGATACCTCTTATGAGGGAATCTGGATGATTGACTCTGAAGCCCGAACAGAGTTTGTAAATCAGCGGATATCTCAGATGTTGGGTTATCCGGCAGAAGAAATACTCGGTCGTTCTATATTTGATTTTATGGATCGGGCTGATGATATAGCAGATGAAGAGAAACTGGAGTGGTTCAAAGGGGAAGGGAGCGATCTTAAAGAAAGGCGATTACGCTGCCAAGATGGGTCGTATATCTGGACACTGATTTCTGCGACAGCAATTTTGAATGAACAGAGTGAGTGCTTAGGTGCGATCGCCATGCTAACCGATATCACCGATCGCAAACGCACCGAATCAGAACGCGATCGCCTTTTGCAACTCGAGCAAAGAGCCAGGGCGGAAGCCGAGGCTGCTAACCGAATCAAAGATGAGTTTTTGGCGGTACTTTCCCATGAATTGCGATCGCCGCTGAATCCGATTCTTGGTTGGGCAAAACTGTTGCAGAGCCGGAAATTTGATGAGCCATCGCTCCAGAAAGCCCTGAAAACTATTGAGCGCAATGCCAAATTACAAGCTCAACTCATTGAAGACTTACTAGATGTTTCTCGCATCCTCCAAGGCAAACTCAGGCTCAACATGATCCCAGTCGATCTGGTATCTACCATTGAAGGCGCAATGGAAACAGTACATTTGGCAGCAGAGGCTAAAACCATTGCCATTGAGACGATGCTCGATCCCAGTGTGGGGAAAGTTCTGGGTGATTCAGCTCGCTTACAGCAAGTTTTCTGGAACCTGTTATCGAATGCCGTCAAGTTTACTGAGACTGAGGGAAAAGTAAATGTGCGATTGGAGTGCATCGACGCTCAAGCGCAGATTACCGTCAGCGATACAGGTAAGGGCATTCACCCTGATTTTCTACCTTATATGTTTGACTATTTCCGTCAGGGTGATAGTACAACAACTAGAAGGTTTGGTGGATTAGGGTTAGGTTTAGCGATCGCTCGTCACTTGATTGAGATGCACGGAGGAACAGTTTGGGCGGAAAGTCCTGGCGAGGAGCAGGGAGCGATCTTCACAGTTAGGTTGCCGCTAATCAAGGACAGTGCAACAATCAGAGATGACACAAATACTGATTCCTCAACAGCCGTTTTTGCCTCTTCTCCCCTCATAGGTTTACAAGTGCTGGTTGTAGATGACAATGCTGATACCCGCGACTTTTTCAGCTTTGTCCTAGAACAGTTTGGTGCGATCGTCACCGCAGTAGCATCAGGCGATGAAGCTTTACTTGCGCTAACCCAGTCAAAGCCAGATATCTTACTCAGCGATATTGGGATGCCAGAGATGAACGGCTATATGCTGATGCAACAGGTGCGGACTCAAGAAGCAAAAGTCGGGGCAAAAAAGATGCCTGCGATCGCTCTGACTGCTTATGCAGGCGAAATCAATCAGCAGCAAGCAATAAGAGCAGGGTTTCAACAGCACATTGTTAAACCTGTAGCACCAGAGGAATTGCTCATAGCGATTTCCAATTTAGTCAGATGCGCTTAGAAAAGTGGATTGAATAATTTGCAACTTTTTTGTTCGTTATAGTTCAATACACTTTGGTGGTTTGTTGGGTTTTATATCATGTCCGGCTGATTAGCTATGATTCCTGCATCTATGCAAAAATCTGAAAACACTTTCTCCCCCTGCCCCCTTGCAATCTTAATGATAAGTCTTTAGGGAACTCCAAGAAATAATATCAGGTTTGGTTAAATACTTATAACATCTGTAGCGACTGTCTTAAAAGTCAAGCGATCGTTAACACCAAGCGGATTACGTTATTTTTGGCAGTGTAATTTTAGGGACTGACAAATAAAAAAATACTCAACTACTTATTGTGGGGTGGGCGTCTCGCCATTAGTGTCAAGTTAAGCTCAAACTTCCTATGTCAATAAGTATTTATGCTTAACAATTTGGTTTGAAAGGGACAAAAAACGAACTTTTTCAGGGACTATTAATGCTTTGTTTATTAGCATCACTCCCAGCTTGCGTATAAAAGTCAGAAAAAAGTTCACCTTTATACTTCGTTCCTAACAAAACCTATCGTTGACAAATGGGTTTTAACCTTAAGTTGACACTAATGGCAAGATGCCCACCCCACAATATTAGGTAATTTATTTGTTGGAAGTCCCTTACTGCGATCGCAAGTCATCGGAAGTCATCATAAATTCCCACCTGATTGCATTCTCAATTCTCAATTCAGAATTGAGGATTGGAGCATTGTTCGGCAAGCATTTCATAGATGATTGTTATGCAGTACATTTAATAATCAGTCAAGCATATCCGTGTTTGTACTCTATCATAACTTTACAGATACTCTTAAAATCAACCTAAATTTATTTCCGTAAGGAGTCAGATATGAAGACTTATGACATGTCTTTCATAAAGACAAATGGACTCACGACTTTGTTGGCTTTTATCTCAGTTATATTTATTTTATTATTAACTTTAATTTTTTCATTCTTTGAATATATTCAAGGATTTTCAACTCAAGAAAAAATCGAATACATCACTCAGATATTAACAATTCTTGCCATAATTATTGGGGGATTGGCATTAATTATTAATGCTTACTATACTTCCAGACTCTCTCTGGATGAGAATCAGAGTTTGTTAACACAACTCCTCGCAGGGACACTAGTTTGGGATAACAATATCAGAACTGGTATCAATTACACACAACCAAATCGACAAGAAATTGTTCCCGAACGCTTTTCTAAAGCAATTGAGCAACTGGGAAATGAAAAGATTGAAACGCGATTTGCTGCAATTTATGCTTTAGAAAGAATTGCTAAGGATTCTCCAAAAGACCATTGGACAATCATGGAAATCCTCGCTGCTTTTATCCGCGAAAATGCTCCGGTGAATCAGGAATATGAGAACGAGTTACGGGAATCATCGAAACTTCCTACAGATATTCAAACAGCTTTAACTGTCATTGGACGACGCGATTCATATAAAGATCCAGTCAATCAGAAACTCGATTTACGCAACACAGACCTCAGTAATGCAGACTTAACGGAAGCTAACCTTTCTAGAGCAATCCTTGTAGGAGCTAACTTGCAATGGGTCAATTTTACCCGAGCAAACCTCTCGGAGGCAGACTTATCAGTAACCTATCTTTGTGGGTCAATCCTCTATGAAGCCAACCTCTCTAAAGCAATCCTCCCAGAAGCCAATCTCCAAGGCGTAGTCCTCAGAAAAGCGAACCTCTCTCAGGCAATTCTTTATGATGCCAACTTGGAAGGGGCAATCCTTTGTGATGCCAACTTGGCAGGGGCAATCCTTTGTGATGCCAACTTAGAAGGAGCAATCCTTTGTGATGCCAACTTGGAAGAAGTCAACTTAGAGGGTAGCAATCTCCAAGATGCAAACCTGATTGGTAGTAACTTGCAAAAGGCAAAACTTGCTGGAGCTAACCTAGAAAGTGTATTACTGAGTACAGCTAACCTCCAAGAAGCTAATCTCCAAGAAGCTAATCTCTGTGGAGCAAACTTGAGTGGTTCGGAAAACGTAGAACCACAGCAGATTGAACAAGCAATTGGCGATCGCACAACAATCCTACCGGAAAATCTGAAAATACCCCAACATTGGCGGTAACGCGATGTGCAACTTACAACAGTTTTCATGTATTTGAACCACATTTGTCATAGTTGCAATTCATGAATTGCCCCTACTGCGTGGTCTAAATACCTGAAAATTGCTGTAATTGAGAAAAATCGTCTATGTAGTTTCACTCATGCCAATCTCCCAACTCATCTGCTAGAGATGTCTATTGGTTTACTGTTATATAAGCAATGCTTGCTAGAGTCTGGAGTGCATCAATTGTGGGCATCGATGCCGTCAAAGTAGGCGTGGAAGTCGATGTGTCAGGGGGATTACCGGGAATAGTTGTCTTGGGATTGCCAGATTCAGCGATTCAAGAATCCAGAGAAAGAGTCAAAGCAACTTTGAAAAATACTGGCTTTGCCTTTCCCATGCGAAAGATAGTCATTAATTTAACTCCGGCAGATTTACGCAAAGAAGGCCCCTGTTTTGATTTGCCTATTAGTGTGGGAATTTTGGCGGCTTCTGAGCAAGTTAGTGCTGATTTGTTGGGGGATTATCTATTTTTGGGTGAAGTCTCTTTGGATGGCAGTTTACGTCCGGTGGCTGGTGTATTACCGATCGCAGCAGCAGCCCAAAAGATGGGAATTGCAGGTTTAGTTCTCCCTGCTGATAATGCCCAAGAAGCGGCAGTGGTTGAAGATTTGGCTGTTTACGGCTGCAAGCATTTGTCTGAGGTGGTGGATTTTTTAAATAATCCGGGGCGTTACAAACCTGTGCAGATAGATAGTACAACACAGACAACAACAGTATCCTACCCTGGCGCAGATTTGCATGATGTGAAAGGACAAGCTCATGGGCGTCGTGCTTTAGAAATTGCTGCGGCTGGTGGGCATAATCTCATTTTTGTCGGGCCGCCTGGTAGTGGGAAGACTATGCTAGCAAGGCGCTTACCAGGAATTTTACCACCGTTGAGCTTTGCCGAATCTTTGGAAGTGACTCGCATTCATTCGGTAGCTGGTTTATTGAAAAATCGTGGTTCATTGGTACGCGATCGCCCTTTTCGCAGTCCCCACCACTCAGCATCCGGGCCTTCTTTGGTTGGCGGTGGTAGCTTCCCTCGTCCTGGAGAAATATCATTATCTCACAGAGGTGTACTGTTCCTTGATGAACTCACGGAATTTAAACGAGATGTTTTAGAATTTTTACGTCAACCTTTAGAAGATGGCTATGTGACAATTTCCCGTACCAAACTATCGGTAATGTTTCCCGCGCAGTTTACTTTAGTTGCAAGTACCAATCCCTGTCCTTGCGGCTACTATGGCGATACTATCCAACAATGTACTTGTTCTCCCCGCCAACGCGAGCAATATTGGGCAAAACTTTCTGGCCCGTTGATGGATCGAATTGATTTACAAGTTGCGGTGAATCGTTTGAAACCAGAAGAAATTACCCAACAACCGACGGGAGAAACATCAATATCGGTACGCGAACGAGTGCAACAAGCAAGCGATCGCGCAATTACCCGTTTCCAAGGAGAAGTAAATCTGCGTTGCAATGCCCATTTGCAAAGTCGTCATCTCCAAAAATGGTGCAAATTAGATGATGCTAGCCGCAATTTATTAGAAGCAGCAATTAGAAAATTAGGTTTATCAGCAAGAGCAAGCGATCGCATTCTCAAAGTAGCACGGACGATTGCAGATTTAGCAGGAGAAGATGAGCTAAAAACCAATCATGTAGCGGAAGCAATTCAGTATCGCACGATAGATAGAATGCAATAAAAGCGAAAAGAGAACAGACGTAAAAGAAATTAACTCACCAATACGCTTAAGAATTTGCAAAACGGCGTACAGTTCTCTCGCGGATACAAACGGAGCAAAAACCTTGACAAATCGTACTGTGGTGTATTTGTTTGCGTCACTTTGACAAATAAAATATCGTCTCCATTCGTCACCATCCCAAACACAGGTTTACTGGGATTGGGGTTAGCCATCATATAAGCTAGAGCTTGCGGTACAGCCGACCAAACTGAGAGTGTGGTTTTTTTCGACTCCAACACCATCACCCACAACCGATCTTGTAACACTAAAACATCATTATCGCCAATTGGCATCGCAGCTACGCCCGCCGTAGACATCGCATTGTCATGTGACTATAAAATTCTAAATTCCTCCCCAAGAACGCTTCACAAACACCCTTGGGAGGATGTCACAACTCAGTAAATCAGTATCCAATATATCAGGGACTAAGCAACATCCCTTACAAGGAGACTGATTGGATGAATTTGCAAGAAATTTGGAAGTTATTACAAGAGACATTCAAAGAATGGAGTGACGATAAAGCCTCACGATTAGCGGCGGCGTTAGCTTATTACACGATTTTTTCTATTGCACCATTGCTAATTATTGTAATTGCGATCGCAGGTGCAGTATTTGGAGAGGAAGCGGCAAGGGGTCAAATTGTCGGGCAAATTCAAGGTTTAGTCGGGGTAGATGGCGCAAAGTTTCTCGAAACAGCCATCAAAAATGCTAACCAACCAAAGACAGGAGCGATCGCTTCGATTATTAGTGTCCTAGTTCTACTAGTGGGTGCTACAGGCTTATTTACTGAGTTGCAAGATGCCATGAACACGATTTGGGAAGTGAAACCCAAACCTGGACGTGGCATAAATAATATGATTCGCCTCCGCGTTTTGTCCTTTGCAATGGTGATCGGAATTGGCTTTTTACTTTTAGTTTCTCTAGTAATTAGTACGATATTAGCAACATTAGTAACGTACTTTAGTAACTTGTTGCCAGGTTTCGATTTCATCTGGCAGATTGCGAATTTAATCATATCTTTTGCAATAACGACAGTACTGTTCGGACTAATTTTTAAAGTTCTACCAGATGTCAAAATTGCATGGAGTGATGTTTTAGTTGGAGCTTCTCTCACCTCAGTTTTATTCTCTATTGGGAGATTTTTATTAGGACAATATTTAGGTAATGGCAGTTTTGGCTCGACTTATGGTGCTGCTGGTTCACTGGTGGTAATTTTAGCTTGGGTTAACTATGCCGCACAGATTCTTTTCTTCGGTGCAGAATTTACTCAAGTTTATTCCCGAAGGCATGGAAGCGGTATAGTTCCAACTAAAAATGCCGTACATATATCTGATAATACAAACTATAATGGCAAGGCTCCAAGAGAACAAGCATCGACTAATAAAAAACCATCCTCTCGCTTTATTAATCGCTTTTTTCAGTATTTTAGAAAGCCCAAACGCTTAAAGCAAAGAAGAAAAAATCAGCGTTTTTAATCCTTAATTGCTGGAGATTTATATTTGTAAATCTGATAGATATAGAAGTATCTAATATCCAGTGCAGCGAATTAGTTATTCTTGCCACAGTTGATGAGTAAGGTATTCAGCAATTCTGAATTCTGACTCCTTTTTATACTGGATTTTTTTCAGAAGTCTATTGAACAAGGAAGAAAATCAGTGCTAATGGAAAAATGGTTTTTTATCAATTGGCAAGCAATTTTTATTCCTAGCATCAGCATCTTTGAGTTGATTATCCGCGGATCGCTAGTCTACTTAGCGCTGTTCTCAGTGCTAAGACTACTTCCTAGCCGACAATTAGGAACATTAGGAATTACTGATTTACTCGTAGTTGTGCTATTTGCGGAAGCTGCTCAGAATGCTATGGCAAGTAATTACACATCAATTACTGAAGGCGCTATCCTGGTAGGAACAGTGATTTTTTGGAGTTACTTGCTGAACTGGTTGGGTTACAAACTTCCCCAGTTCCAACGTTTCCTGAATCCGCCACCGCTGCTATTGGTAAAAAACGGGCGGATGATTGAGCGCCATCTGCAACGAGAGTTAATTACAGATGATGAATTGATGAGCAAGTTACGTCAGCAAGGTGTAGAATTTTTAGCTGATGTGAAGTTCGCGTATATAGAGGCTGACGGCAGGATTAGTATTATCATGTCGGATTCAAAAACTAGTTCCGTCCCTGAGCAAAAAGTAGCGTTAAAAAGCGATCTACATTAATTAGACATTAATTAGACTGTAAAATATGACGGTTGTATTCTGTGCCGAACTGTGATTGAGCGTTATACTTTACCCGAAATGGCTAATCTGTGGAGTGAAGCCTATAAACTAAAAACTTGGCTGCAAGTGGAAATTGCTGTTTGTGAGGCTCAAGCTGAACTTGGTTACATTCCATCTGAGGCTGTTGAAGAAATTAAGGCCAAGGCAGATTTTGATCCAAAGCGGGTGCTGGAAATTGAGGCTGTAGTCCGCCACGATGTCATTGCTTTCTTGACAAATGTCAATGAATATGTTGGTGATGCCGGACGCTACATTCACCTGGGTTTAACTAGTTCGGATGTTTTGGATACAGCTTTAGCACTGCAATTAGTTGCCAGCCTGGATCTATTATTGCAACGTCTGGAAGATTTGATTCAGGTAATTCGCCAAAAAGCACGGGAACATCGTCATACAGTAATGGCTGGCCGATCGCACGGTATTCACGCTGAACCGATTACTTTTGGTTTTAAACTAGCTGGTTGGTTAGCAGAAGTGTTGCGACACCAAGAACGCCTGAGAATACTCCGCCAAACGATCGCTGTGGGTAAAATTTCTGGTGCAGTGGGAACCTATGCCAATATTGAACCGCGTGTAGAAGCGATCGCTTGTCAAAAACTCGGACTCGAACCCGATACAGCCTCAACCCAAGTTATTTCCCGCGATCGCCACGCCGACTACGTGCAACAATTAGCTTTGGTAGCCGCAACCATCGATCGCTTTGCTGTAGAAATTCGCAATCTCCAAAAAACAGACGTTTTAGAAGTTGAAGAATTTTTCGCCAAAGGTCAAAAAGGCTCCTCAGCCATGCCACACAAGCGCAATCCCATCCGTTCGGAACGACTGACGGGAATGGCACGACTCGTCAGAAGTCATGCTGGTGCAGCTTTAGAAAACGTTGCTTTATGGCATGAGCGAGACATTTCTCACAGTTCTGTAGAACGGGTAATTTTGCCAGATGCTTGTACTTTGACACATTTTATGTTGTCAGAAATAACCGATTTGGTCAAAAACCTGTTGGTCTATCCTGAGAACATGAAACGGAATCTTAACTGTTATGGCGGCGTTGTGTTCAGCCAAAAAGTGCTACTGGCTTTAATAGACAAGGGAAGCAGCCGAGAAGATGCTTATGCGATCGTTCAAGAAAGCGCTCACACCGCTTGGAATCAGCCAGAGGGCAACTTCCAAGACTTGATTAGCAAAGATCCGCGTGTTACCCAAAAATTGTCTCCAGCAGAACTAGAGGTTTGTTTCGACCCCCAGCAACATCTGCGGCATTTAGAAGAAGTTTACCAACGATTAGGTATTTAGGATTAATTTGCTTGTAGTAAGCGCTTAAGCGCTTACTACAAACCTGTTACCCAAAAAATACGCAGATATTATCAAAAAATATATATAAAGATACCAACAAAATTTAATATTGCAATCTGTTTGATGCTTGAATTATTGCTAGCACTGGGTAGTATACATAACAAATACTTAGTTATTTATTAATATTACGAGTGCTTTGATGATTGAAATCCTAGCCACACTTTCTGCCTCTGCCGCAGCAGGAATGAGAATAGGCATACCTTTGCTAATTATTGGATTATTGCAGGGTAGCAACTTGTGGTCACAAGTTCCAATTTTATCTCACATTTCTCCACCAATATTATTATGTTGCCTCACCAGTTGGTCATTAATTGAATTATTAGCCTCAAAAAAGCTCTGGGGGCAAAGATTGCTCCAGGTGGTTCAGTTATTCATGTCTCCCCTTGTAGGCGCAATTATGGGGTTAGGAGTAGCTACAGCAACAGCAACCCCAAACTGGCTGATTGCCATAATTGGAGGTTTATTAGCTTTGGTACTCCAACTCGTCCAAATTGGTTGGTTCTATCGGTTACGTGGCTTACCGTTGTGGGCAGTCTTCCTTCAAGATACCTTGTGCATTGCTCTAGTACTATTTGCCTTTGATGCTCCCTGGCAAGGAGGAGTAATTGCTTTAATACTGCTTTGGTTTGCAGTTCGTAGTGCGAAGCAGTGGTATGACTGGTATCGGCGGAACTAGGGATTGGGGATTGGGGATTGGGGATTGGGGATTGGGGATTGGGGATTATTTTTCCCTTGCCTCTCCTACTCCTTTTCGCCTTTCCCTCAGCTTCTTTCCCAGCCCCCAGTCCCCAATCCCCAATACTCTTTACTGCAAAAGCCCAATCATGTGTAAGAAACCGTGACCGGTAATCAGCTCTACGATTAAGGCAATAAAACCCAGCATGGCAATCCGACCATTCCATACTTCAGCACTAGTTGTCAGACCCCACTCCCAACGCTCTTGAGGGTACATCTTTACCATCTTTTTCATTTGGGCAGCTTGCGAAAGCTTGAAACTGGGGTTTCTCAGTGCATCAATCACTAATTCGGCTAGTGCATTAATAAATACTGGATGGGTATTGGGAGCCGGTACGCGACGGAAGTTGTGAATTCCTGCTTCTTCGGCTACTTCTCTATACTCAATATCAATTTCTTGTAGTGTCTCGATATGCTCTGAGACAAAACTGATTGGCACGACAACCAAATCTTTCACGCCTTCTGCGCCTAGTTCTTTGAGGGCATCTTCAGTATAGGGTTGCAGCCATTCTACTGGGCCGACACGACTTTGGTAAGCTAAGGTGCGGGCATTGGGTCGATTGAGAGTCTGCATAATCAACGCAGTACATTCCTCAATTTCCACCTGGTAAGGGTCGCCTGCTTCTTCAACATAGCTTTTCGGAACACCGTGAGCGCTAAAGAATATATGAACATCATCCGGTTTAGGGTACTGCTCGAGTTCCTGGGCTATGAGTTCCGCCATTGCTTGAAGATAGCCTGGTTGTTTATACCAAGAAGGAATGACGGTGTAATCAATCGGTTGAAGTTTTGGATCTTCTTGCCAAAGCTTATCTAAAAGCCGGAAGCTGGAACCACTGGTACTGATAGAAAACTGGGGATATAGTGGTAATATTACCAGATGTTCTACCTTATCTTGGGTAATCTGTGCGATCGCCTCTTCTGTATAGGGATGCCAATAACGCATTCCCACATAGATATTAGCTTCTTGCCCCAAATAACCCAACTGTTCTTTTAAAGCTTCCCCTTGCGCTTCTGTGATCCGCCGCAGTGGGGAACCACCACCGATTTGCTTATAATTTTCTTGAGATGTTCTGGTTCGCCGCGTGGCAATAAACCAGGCTAGGGGCTTTTGCAACCAGCGAAATGGTAGGCGAATAATTTCCGGATCGGAAAATAGGTTGTACAAAAACGGCCCGACATCTTCTAGCTTATCAGGGCCACCGAGATTGAGTAATAAGACGCCTACACGACCCATAGCAGTTACTTTCCCCCAATCTTTTCAGGTTTTTTACTAATGTTAACAATATATCTTTATTAAATATAAAGCTTAATAGCAAGGAAATATGCAATGGCAACAATTTTAAGGGATTGGAGTTACCGCTATCAATGGTTGTATGACGGTATTTCGCGTTTAGCAGCCTTTAGTGTAGGTGGTGAAGCCCGTTTTCGGCAACTTGCTTTGCAAGGCTTAACAATTCACTCAGATACTCAGGTATTAGATTTATGTTGCGGCAGTGGCCAAACGACGGAATTTTTAGTAAAACTTTCACAAAATGTAACAGGTCTGGATGCTTCACCCAAGTCTTTGCAACGGGCGCGGCTAAATGTACCCGAAGCTTCATACATAGAAGCTTTTGCCGAGGAGATGCCATTTGCAGATAATCTGTTTGATGTGGTGCATACCAGCGTTGCATTACACGAGATGCAGCCTCAGCAATTACGAAAAATTATTAATGAAGTTTATCGGGTGCTGAAGCCAGAAGGGGTATTTACGCTGGTGGATTTTCACGCTCCAAAAAATCCGATATTTTGGCCTGGGGTATCGGTGTTTTTGTGGTTGTTTGAGACGGAAACAGCTTGGGAATTTTTGAAAACTGATTTAGGTGAGTTGTTAACTAAGACTGGGTTTGAAGTGAGTAAGTCAACTTTATATGCAGGTGGTAGTTTACAAGTGATACAGGCGAATAAATGAAGGATAATTTGTTTGTGTAGGCTTGTGCAAACGGTGATTGTTATATTGAATTATAACGGTTTGCAATCAAGTGGAGTATAGACTATCGTAAGGACACAACATTGTTGTGCCCTTACCGATGCTCCTTATTGCAATGAAACTTGCTATAAGAAATGAAATTTTGAGGTTATAAAAATAATACAGGAATTAATAAATAGATAAAAGCCAGATTTTAACTACAGCAAATAGTTTACTGGCTTTAACATATACTTATTTGCCAAAGTAATTACCAGCGATTATGGATGATTATCAAGGAAACTCAGCACAGAAAATTGTTTAATCTCGTGGCTTGCTCTTTGTCAATACTTCTGACTTTCTGCTGACAATTGCTACAGAAAAAGAACGCTTGGACAGCAAACGAAGCTTAATATTACGGTAGACTGATTGATAAACTGTAATATTTATTTTATAGTACTGTACGCATAACAAATAATAAAATTTTCGCCAATTCAACGTAGAGATGATGAAAGAAATAACGCGCCGCAAATTTATTGCAACAGCTACAGTGGCGACGGGTTTTGCCCTCGCAGTACAACCCATTTCTGCCCAAGTCATAACCACTGATGCTAAAGGGTTGGTAGCTGGTGCGGTAAAAATTCCCGTCAAAGATGGCGAAATTCCTGCCTACAGAGCAGCACCTGCTACTGGTGATAATTTCCCTATCGTCTTGGTAATCCAAGAAATCTTTGGTGTACATGAGCATATTCAGGATATCACTCGTCGCTTTGCTCGGTTGGGATATTTAGCGATCGCACCGGAATTATTTGTGCGTCAAGGCGATGTCTCCAAGTTAAGCAACATAGACGAAATTCGCCCCATTGTCGCCAAAGTACCAGATGCCCAGGTGTTATCCGATCTTGATGCCACAGTAGATTGGGCAAAGAAGTCAGCTAAGGGGAATGGCGCGAAGTTGGGAATTACAGGCTTCTGTTGGGGCGGGCGCATTACCTGGTTATATGCGGCACACAATCCCCAGGTGAAGGCAGGTGTGGCGTGGTACGGCAAGCTTGTAGGCGATGCTACCGAACTTCAGCCCAAATATCCCGTCGATATTGCATCAAAACTGACAGTCCCCATTCTCGGACTCTATGGTGGGAAGGATACAGGTATTCCCCTTGATACAGTAGAGCAGATGCGCGATCGCTTAAAGTCCAGTAGCAGCAAATCTGAAATCATCGTCTACCCTGATGCACCCCACGCATTTTTTGCCGATTATCGCCCCTCCTACCGCGAGAAAGAAGCTAAGGAAGGTTGGAAACGCCTCTTGGCATGGTTTAAGGAAAATGGTGTTTAAAAAATTAGCTACTCATGAACTGTGACGTTGAAAAAAGTTCCAAATTGTTTCACTGGCATTCAGCCCCAACTTGGCATTGAATTTGTTTACGCTCTCATCAGTTGAGGAACCACCAGGCCAGAAATGCCCACCGTTTACTACCGCTAGCTGCCAGACTTCTGAGTTGCCATTGCAACCTGTGTAGAGAGCGGTTTTCACTTGATCTTTAGAAAACTTCAAAGATGCATTTGATAAGGTACATTGATCGTGCGATCGCCAGAAATCTACCATGTCTGAGATAGAAACTAGCGCTCCTCGTTGAGTGTGGTCATTACCTTCATAAAGTACATCGCGATCGTTTGTACCGTTGATCATTAACATCGATATGGAAGTTTGAGGCTGGCAATTAGGTTTGAGTCTAACTGGGAGCGAACCAGCTACTGATGCAAAACCAGCAATTTTATCAGGTAACTTACAAGCCAGTGCTTGGGTAAGTATGCCACCTCTAGAAAAACCGGTGGCATAGACTTTATGATTATCAATATTGATTTGCTGCTGAAGATGATCGATCAAAGCACTGACAAACAAAACATCATCTACCCTTCCTTGACCGTTACCTCTAAGGCTCCATTTTTGGTCAATTCCATCTGGATAAACAACAATAAATCCTTTTTGCTCTGCTAATTCATTGAAGCGAGTCACATTACTGATAGACCGACCATTACCATCATCTCCATGAAATACTAAAACTAACGGCATTGGGCGGTCTGGATTATAAGATTTTGGAGTGTAAAAATAGTAAGTACGCAACTTTCCTTGGTCATGTAATTCTCCATAATTATCACCACTCAAAATTTTTTCTTTAGCCTGAATGGAATCACAGGCTGTCATTAAAGTAATGCCTAGTATAAATATCAGAAGTTTTTTAAAAAGCCGAGAACTTTGATATATATTCATGTTAATTAAATTGACTTATCTCAGATATTTTCATTTACTTTGCAAATCTTATTTTTCAACAAATTTTTACTTGAGTTGTTAGCCTCCATTTAAATATTAACGTGAGTTTGACGGATTACATAGTGTCCGTCTAATCAGCCTAATAAAAAGATATCTAAAATATTTTACTACACAAAACCTGTCCCTCTCGTTATCAGAGAGAGACAGGTTTGAACAAGAATTCAAATTAAGGAGGGGTTTGTCAAATTCACGTTAAATATTAAACTCTTACATTTACATAACGAGCAGGAACTCGAACCTTAACCCACCTGTTACCGCGTCGTACTGTTTCCCAATGTGCAGGAATTAACTTTCGTTGAAATCGGGCAACAATAGGTTTATGCACAATAGCAGCTTGATGAACATTGGGTCTGACAATGATTTGTGCTGCCGATGCCTGTGACGGCAAAGAGGAAATTGCAAATGGGAGAGCAAGTAATGTACCTAATAGAATGCGTTTCATGATAATTTCTCCATCAATTAATTTACTTGAGTTTTCTACAGCATTTCTCAATAATTTGTGAACAGATATTCTTCCGTCTTCTATTTACAGTAAGTTTTGTTTGTTACACAAATTAATTTATTTGCTGCATTGCTCTCAGTTTAAAATACTAAATAAGAAGACACAGTGGAATAAAGTCACAATTCCAGCATGACTTTATTCACATTTTGGACTTAGGATAAAAAAGATGAGTTCCTAATTGTTGAGATGAGAGCGATAAAGGATCAATACGCTTGCGCCACTTGCTTCAAGTCGGTAAACCCGCCCAAGGCAGTGGCTCCCCAGCCTACGCCAATTTTAGTTTTTAGCCTTAACCCAAGCGTATTGGGTTAAGGATATTCATATATAACTATATTGAAAGACATACTCACACGAAATCCGCCAATATATTTCAGGACAAATGGACATTCCAAACATAGAAAAGCCTCCTAAACTAGGAGGCTTAAAAGTTAGCGGAGACAACTTGTTAAACTACAGCGTAATTACAGCGATCGCTCCTCCTAATGCAGAGAAAATAGCAGAGACGAATGCTGTGGCAAACAACCACCACGCTGCTGTAGCTGCGGCTTTGCGGGTTTCTTCTGCTTGCCGCTGTGCTTGATGCTTCACCTCTTCTAGGCGGCGTTGGGCTTCGTGCTGTAGGCGTTCTGCACGTTGCAATACTGTGTTGCGGGCCCGTTCAATTTGGTCGATGATCCGGTTGGCATCTTCCTCGGAGATGTCCTCACGAGAACTCATAATTGCCACTAGGGTATCACGGTCAAAGGAGGACAGGCGATCGCGCAGGGCATCAAACCCCGCTTGGGGATCGTCAAAAACTGTGCGAATATCGCGCTTAATACCATCATAGTTAAGTTCCGGGCGATCCAGGGAGTTGAGATAGTTACGAATGCGGGCAAAAACCCCATCAATTGCATCTTGAATGCCCCGTTGGATGCTCCGAACTTGTTCGACAAATTGATCCCTTACAGACACCATATTATCGGCAATCCGCGCCGCTTCTTCATCAGAAATATCTTCCCGAATTTTCAGCAGGGCGATGATGGTATCACGGTCAAACTGGGAAAGGCGATCGCTAAAACTTTCTACACCAACTCGCGGATCGTGCAACAGTAGTTGCAAGTCGCGTTTAATACCTTCAGGATTTAGTTCTTCCTTACCAGTTTGGCGCAGATACTCTTCTAGATAACCTTTGAATGTTTCCACTCTTTGCTGTGTACGGCTAGCTAGGCGACGAGGCGCACGCACAAAGTTACGAATCGAAGTTTGGGTGGAATCAATGATTTCATTGACTTGTTCTTCACTCAAGTCTTGGCGTTGACTGAGCAATTTTACCAGTGTATCCCGGTCTACCTGCGACAACCGACGGCGCAGTGCGACGGCTCCCTCTTTGGGATTTTCAAACAATCTGGTCAAATCTCGCTGAATACCTTCAGGATTGAGTTCTTGTTTACCAGTATTTCGGAGATAATCTGCGATCGTGGTGCTAACAGAGTCGTATTGCTCTTTCGCTTTATCTACTACAGCTTGGGGTGTGTGGCGAATATTATGCCATGACTCCTCAGTAGCATTGATGATTTGATTAACTTGATCTTCACTCAAATCTTCCCGCTGACTCAATAATTGCACCAAGGTATCGCGGTCAAAGCGAGACAAGCGGGCCCGAATTGAGGTAATTCCAGCTTGAGGATCTTCCAGCAACCTTTTGAAGTCAGCACGGATAGCATCAGGATTCAGTTCTGATTTGCCTGTGTTACGCAGATATGATTCTACATTCAGCCACAGGGTTTCTGCTTGATATTGTGCCTGTTCAGCTAGTCCTTTGGATTCTACCAAGACGCGATCGCGTTGTTTTTCCAACTCATCGAGAATGCTGTCTACTTCATATAACTGGACATCATTACGTTGTAACAATATCTCCCGAATTTCTTGGCGGTCAAGGTGCGCTAGTCGCAATGTCAGGGTTTCATAATCTGCCTCTGAGTCTTGCAACAGTGGTTTAAACTTCTGCTCAATGCCTTCGGGTGTCAAATCTGCCTTGGGAGTAACGAGCAGGTAACTTTCTACTGCGCGTTGCAAGTCTTGGACTATATCTCTTTCTTCAACAGCTCTGACTGTTATTAGCACTTCTTGGCGGACAGTTTCTAGCTGATTTGCAATGCGCTGAATTTGACCTTGGGTAAGCAATCCCCGTTGCTGCAAAATTTTGGCTAAATCATTGCGGGATAGTCGTTCTAGTTCCCTGCGGACGATTCCAGGGTCAGCTGCTGGGTCGTAGATGACATCATGAAATTCCTGGGCAATTCTTTCTGGACTCAGTTGCCAAGCATAAGTGTTGTACAAGTAGTTTTCGACATCAGCCCGAATTGGGCTATAGGGTTGTGATGGTGTTGGCAACCCTAGCTTATCTGCTTGTTCGGTGACTTTATCTTTAGCGCTAGTGAGACTACCCAAGATTTTTTCCACATCCAAATCAGACAAATCTGTGCGTCCCAACACAATGCCGGTTAAGGCAGATAGTCCTTGCTGGAGTGTACTTTGAATTGGCCCTGAAGCGGTTTTTTGGTCAGATTCTTTGGAACCACGTTTTTCTGCTAATAACCGATCCAGCTTGGCGTTGAGTTCGTCTGTTTTGTTTTGTCCTGGTGGAAGTGATTTCAGATAATCCATCAACTCACCCAAACGGTCTTCGGTGGGTGGTTGTTGACTTACCACTTGCTGCCAAACTTTATACAAGGTATCAGCAATGCGGCTAACGTCTTTTTTGGAAAGATCAGTGCGACTGCTGACTAACTCGATAAACTTTTGGCGGTCGATGTTGCGGATATCTGAAGTTCCGGCGATCGCTTTTAATTGCGGATCGTTGAGTAAATTTTCAAAATCACTCCGAATTTTTGACAAATCTAGCTCTGGAGGACGGATCTTTTCTAAGTAATCTTCAATGTTTTCCCGGATACTCACGGGGTCGATGGCGCTTCCTAGTTCTCGACGGACAGCAGCTGCGGCGGCTTCAGCCGTTGCGACAACTTGGTTATTGACTGCTTTGGCGCCTAGTGCGGCAGTAGCTGTCCCCATAATTGCCTGAAACCCAGAGGTTGCTGTATTGACGACTGAGCCAATTAAGGAACCTACGGTGGTGGAACTGACCCAAACCAGGATTAAAAAGTAAGCACCCCAAATCACTAAACCGAGAATCGCTCCCAATGTTGGGTCTAAGATTACAAGGCTCAATTTTACTGCGAGAAAAGAAGCGATTAATAAGGCGATCGTCACAGTGACTAATGTCCAAATCCCCACTGCTGTGCCGATTTTGCGAATGCTGCCGCCCAAACTTTCGACTTCTCTACTATCTGAATCCGAGTCAGATGAGTGCCCCAGATAGGAAATACCAAATGCAAGGGAGAGATTAGTTAGAACTAATTGGAAAGCAAAGGCTAGAATCACGCCGGAGATTAAAGCCACAAAAAAGCGCGGCCCGGAAGTGAGAACTGATGCCTGTGCTGGCGTGACGTTTGAGGGTTCTACTGGAACCTGTGCTAACCACAATAGTGGTTTGTAGAGTCCCACCATGATTTCCGTACTTTGGAACATTGTATTTCCTTCTACTAAGTTTAAATTTGGGGGAATTAAGAATTTCTTGAGAAGTAACTCTTAGTATTTTATGTCTGTACCTATGGCAATACCTAACTATTTAGCTCAGAATCGTAGAATTTAGCTGTTTAAAGCATCTCTCCAAAGGCTGAAACCCTCATACAGCGGAAGATATAACTTTTTCTATCTCTTGATAAAAAACTTAATCTAATTGACACATAATATTAACTATATACCGTTCGTTTTGAATTTTTCATTGCTTATTTATTGAGATTTATCTCACATAAATTATCAGCTTTTCAACACTTTGTATTTGTTTGCATAGCTATTTATTGTCACCACCTCAAGGTGGATTTGTCCGCACTAATATGTTGTTGATTCTCCTCCACAAGAGGTGCTAATAGTTTGTTCCTACAGGCAGACAGCAGTTGAGTTACAAATAGCTACATTAAAGTTAACAAATGAATCTTGAAGACAAAAAAAATGGAAACACGTCCTTCTGCTGATTTATCAACTGTTGCTAAAGCTTACAACGGCATAGATCGCAATGCATTTTTATTTGGCTGGACTCCTCAAGCTGAAATCTGGAACGGTCGCTTGGCAGCTATTGGCTTTCTTGCCTACCTACTTTGGGATTTAGCCGGTTATAGCGTCCTACGCGATGTATTGCACCTAATTGGTTACTAGTCAAAAACTTTAGTTGTGTAGGTTGGGGAGCCACTGCGCCCTTGCGGTTTCCCGACTTGTTCGCGCAGCGTCTCCCCTTGGGAGAAGCAACTGGCATTTGAGGAACGAAACCCAAAATTTCTAGGGCTTTGTTGGGTTGCGCTTTGCTTCACCTAACCTACAATTTTTCTTTTTCTGCTTCTTTTAATCGCCATTGATAATATTTGATTTCAAATTCATCAAAAAATAGTTCGTGTTTCATGAATTTAATAATTGATGCTTGTAGATCGAAAATTTTAAGTTTATTTATTTAGTAGCTAAAAAAGCCACCTAGTTTTAGGTGACTTTTCTCCGATCAAAATTTGACAAAAATTACTGGAATTTTAAAGAACGATTATTCATCAATACTACTGGGAATGCCCAAAACGGCACAGGGGAAATTAGAACCTAGAGCCTCAATCATCGGATGATTGACAGAATTGCAACCTAGAAACAGAATATCGGCAGTTTCTGATTCAACAACTTTTTTAAGTTCTGTGGTAATGGAGCCAAACCGTAAATGAGATTTAAAGGAACCCTGCCATTCTTCAGCCAGACTTCGGGCTTGCCAGAGAATTATATCTGCTTGTTGCAACGGAGTTATCACTGTCTGCAATTTAGGTTGAGTTAATACCTGTGTGACAGACTTTGAGACTTCACTAACTTGACATTCTAATGAAGGCTGTTGTTGGGGAAAGCTCAAGATATTTGGATACTGACTGCTGTGATTATCTTCTACGACATAAACAGCTTGAACTGTAACTTGTGCATTAGTAGCTAGACGGGTTTGATGGGCAATCCAAAAGGCAATATCTAGTGCCGTATGACTGTTAGGAGATGCATCATAAGCGACAATTAAATTAACTGCTTTTAAGCTTTGAGCTTTTTCAGAAAAGAGTTTTTTTGGTTCTGGCAGCAGTACCATTTGTTCAATTAAGTCATCTCGACCTGTGGCACTTTGCAGACGTGCTAACATTGGCTTGATTTGCACAGCTTTACTTCTCCCAATGAAATGAATTAACAATGAGAAGCAGGGGGACAAATTTTTGATTTTTGATTTTTGATTGAGTGACGATAACCAAAATCTCAAATCTTAAATCAGTCAAGGAAACCCCAATAATAACTGTATTACAGCCAAAGTCTTGGGGGTTCCTTCCATTGCCTACGGAGTTAGCTGACGGGCTAAGACTGGAAGGTGTCTCTCGTAAGATTAGCCCCAAACATTGGTTCCTCCGTTCCAAATTCAGTTTGGCTGAATTTGAATTAGGCTACCCACTAAAGAGATGATAGTCTAATTTACTCATCTTGGGTGAAATATCTATCGAGAAAATTTAGGGCGTGGTTACGGAGTTCAAAATATTCTTTTGAGTTTCGCATAGCAGCTCTATCGCGCGGATGAGAAAAAGGCACTTCTAATATTTCTCCAATCGTCGCATTTGGTCCATTAGTCATTAATACAATGCGATCTGACATATAAATTGCTTCATCAACATCGTGAGTAATCATCATCACTGCTTGTCGATTATTTTCCCAGATATCTAACACTTGTCGCTGCAATTTACCACGGGTTAAGGCATCTAGCGCTCCAAAAGGTTCATCCATCAGCAACATTTTGGGGCGAATTGCTAAAGCCCTAGCAATGCCTACTCTTTGTTTCATCCCTCCAGAAATTTCATCCGGATATTTATCCGCAGCCGCTGTTAAGTTTACCATCGCCAAGTGTTCGTTAACAATGCTAATTTTTTCAGCCCGGTTAGCATTTTTTAGCACTTCATCTACAGCTAACCGGATATTTTCTCTGACAGTTAACCAAGGCAATAGTGAATAGTTCTGAAATACCATCATCCGTTCGGCTCCTGGCTGACGAATTTCTTTACCATCAAGCTTGACTGAACCAGAAGTTGCTTTTTCTAAACCAGCGATAATTTTTAGTAACGTTGATTTGCCACAGCCAGAGTGACCAATTACTGAAATATATTCATCTTCACCAATCGTGAGATTAACACCATCTAAAACAACAAAATCATCCTTGTCAGGTGTCGGATAAGACTTGACCAAATTTTCAACTTCTAAAAATCCAGTGCGGGGCATAATTTTGTCTTGAGTATTGATAGGCAATGAAGTATATTCCATCATCAAATGCTCCGGTGATAATTTAGTCGTGAGGCAATATTGGGACTAGAAATTTAATGACCTCTCCCCCAGCCCCTCTCCGTTGGCGTCAGCCTGCCGTTAGGCACGCGGAGAGGGGAGTAAAAGCTTAATTTTTCTTGCTCCTCCCTCTCCGTTTCGGAGAGGGAGGCTGGGAGGGAGAGGTTCATCAAATTCACGTATGTTAAGACAAAAATAAACGATTGGGGGCGTTAGCTCTAATGGCAAAACTATTGAGATAACCTACTGGATCACTAGGGTCAAAACCTTTTTTATCTATGAATACTTC
>NZ_JABXKQ010000160.1 GCF_017114945.1 Nostoc sp. JL34 | reverse complement strand
TGATCGTTTCCTGCACCACCATACAAGGTATCACTTCCATAACCACCTAATAATTGATCGTTTCCGCCTAGCCCAGAAAGGCTATCATTACCATTTAAGCCTTCAATCGTATCATTTCCAGAAGTGCCGACTAAATTATCGTTATTGTTTGTTCCTTGAATAGCCATAGTTTTACTAGCCTTTTTTGGGTTTAAGATATGCAGATATACTTTATCATGTTATGTAATACGTATTACATGATTTTTTAGCTCAATATTTAGTATTGAATATTAATTATTATGTTGTTCTCTGGTTTTGAAATTTTGACAAAGACTCTTATAGATTGAATATTGAAATATGGTTTGTTTTTTGAAAAAGACCATAACAAAAGACGGGGTTAAACTTCATTCGTTAAACCCATAAAAATATCAAGCGATCGCTTGCTACCAAATTGATGCTGCTAGTGAATTGATAGTATAATAATCGTAGTAATTAACTAGATTAAGTATACAGATAATAAAGCAATAAAAATTAATTTAAGTAATTATTTAATACCTGATATTTTTCGGTAATTGACTAAGGTTTAACCAAACATCATATTACGGATATTAAACTTGTCGTTTTCAAAAGGGAATCGCCCACACCTGAGTAACAAGTATGGGCGATTCATTCTACAAAGAATTAGCTAAACTACAACAGATACTTGCTGCTTAAAGAAAGCTTGCAACACTCTCTCTGCTATTTGATGACTAGTTAAACCTAGGTCTGTCTTAGATTCATTGGGTTCAGCATGATCTACCAATACATCTGGTACACCGAATCGCTTGACAGGAACAAGAATATCTGCATCTAGTAAAGCTTCAGCGATCGCACTACCAAAGCCACCCATCACACAGCCTTCTTCTAAGGTGACAACACGGCCGATTTTCTTCGCTAGAGGCAAAATTAACTCGGTATCCAAAGGCTTAACGAAACGGGCATTAATTACAGTTGCTTCAATGCCATGTTCGCTGAGAATTTCCGCAGCCTGCATTCCTGGATAGACCATTGTGCCATAAGCAACGATTAACACGTCATCGCCTGTACGCAGAATTTCACCTTTGCCGATTTCCAAAGGTTCCCAACCTTCTTCCATCAAGGGAACGCCGTAACCATTGCCACGCGGATAACGCATGGCGATGGGGCCACTGGTATGGTTAACACCAGTTACTATCATGCTTTGCATTTCTGCTTCGTCTTTGGGTGCCATGATTGCTATGTTGGGAATGCAACGCAGATAGGCAATGTCATACATACCTTGGTGGGTGGGGCCATCAGCACCGACAATTCCTGCTCGATCCAAGCAGAAAAATACTGGCAGGTTTTGGATGCAGACATCGTGAATTATTTGGTCGTAGGCGCGTTGCAGGAAGGTAGAATAGATAACAGCTACGGGGCGCATTCCTTCAGTTGCAAGTCCTGCTGCTAGGGTGATTGCGTGTTGTTCCGCAATGCCGACATCAATATATTGATTCGGCAGTTTTGCTTGAAGTTTATCTAAACCTGTCCCCGTTGCCATAGCCGCAGTAATCCCGACAATTTTGGGATTTTGTTCGGCAAGTTTCACCAGAGTGTGAGAAAAGACTTTGGCATAAGCCGGGGGTTTGGGTTTATTAGAAGGAATGGCTTTGCCAGTTGCTACGTTGAAGGGGCTTTGGGCATGGTAGCCAACTTGATCTAGTTCGGCAATTTCATAACCTTTGCCTTTCACTGTTGCCACATGTACTAAGACTGGGCCTATTATCTGATGTGCTTGTTGGAAAGTGGCAATCAATTCTTCGAGATTATGCCCATCCACTGGCCCAATGTAGGTAAAGCCAAGTTCTTCAAAAACTGCACCTACCTTCGGAACAGCCAAGCGTTTCATACCTTCTTTGATGCGTCCGAGTTCAGGTGAGAGGGATTCGCCAACGAAGGGAATTTGCTTTAACTGTTCCTCAAGATTATCTTTAATAAATTGCACCGGTTGGCTGAGGCGCATTTTGTTGAGATAGCGGGGAATCGCGCCGACGTTGCGAGATATGGACATGTCGTTGTCGTTGAGAACAACCAACAAGTTAGTTTTCGGCATATGTCCGGCATGGTTGATGGCTTCTAAAGCCATACCGCCAGTCAGTGCGCCATCACCAATCACAGCAACGGCTTTAAATTTTTCTCCTTTCAAGTCTCGCGCTAAAGCCATGCCCAATGCTGCTGAAATACTTGTAGAAGCGTGTCCAGCCCCAAAGTGGTCAAACTTGTTTTCACCCCGTTTGAGATAGCCCGCAACTCCATCCTTTTGTCTGAGGGTGTGGAAGCGATCGTAACGTCCTGTAAGCAGTTTGTGGGGATAAGCCTGATGTCCTACATCCCAAATCACTTTATCTCGATCTAAGTCCAGTGTTTGGTAAAGTCCTAGTGTTAATTCGACAACACCCAACCCTGGCCCCAAGTGTCCACCATTAACTGCTACTGTTTGAAGATGCTTATCTCGAATCTGACGGGCAATCTGTTGCAGTTGGCGAACAGATAAACCGTGCAACTGATTAGGATGGGTGATTTCGCTCAGATGCATATTATAAGGTTTTCCTCTCTAACTTCGAGTCTCGGTATTTTGATTTTCCCACGGTCGGGTTGTCCACAGAATCAAACTCTTAACATTGTTACTAAGTTGTAGTGGAAAGTATAATTTCGTAATTGTTAATGGCGAAAAGTTTGTTATACATTAACAATTCGTCAAATTAAATTGCAATCAGTTAATGTTATAACACATTTGGCAATAAGTAATGCTACTTAAAAACTGTTTTTAGTTCGTATAGAAAAACAATTTTTATAGGAGTAGTTTGCGGGAGTTCCCTAAGCAGATTACTTTATTTTGCCATCTTAAGTTAGTACAAAAGAAAGTCAAATATTTTATTTATAACTATATATCTAGCATAATTGCTGGTAAATATTTAACAATAGTTTCTTCTCTTGTGCGGTGACAACAGCTAATTTTATCAGCGATCGCAAGTTGCCTATAGCGAGGAAAACATGTATCTAAAGCTACTCGATTAGTTTATCTAAATGTCATGTCTGGGTAATTAGTAGATTTTAACTATAATTCCCTGTAGTGAAGCGGAGCTAGCTGTGTTACCCTACCACAATGGTTAAATACCTGTAAATTGCTGTAATAATATTCACGTAACCAGAGACTTTCCAAAATTATTCGCAAACAACAATATTTCCGACTTCTTTAAGAAGTCGGAAATTTAAAGCTTTCGATTTTTACAAATCCAATAGGATTGCTATATCTATATCTCTATTTACCAAAAGCATCCTTAATGTTTTCAACAGTACGTTCAACAACATTCTTGGTGTTGTCTACTGCTTCTTTAGTCCGAGATGCATCTTCATTTGCTCTCTTCTGAATTGTAGCGGCATCATTCTTGGCTTTGCGCTCAATAAAGCTACCATTGTCTGTTGATTGGTCAACTTTATTGGCATTGCTCCTGGCAGCTTCCTTAACTTTATCTGCCGCATCATCAATGAAATTTTTGGTTCGTCCAGCATCTCTACTAGCTTTATCTTGAGCGCGATCGCCTGCGTCTGAGGATGCAATCAAGGTTGCAGCAGGATCAGCCATTGCTGAGGTGTTCGAGAAAAATGCACCTTGCCAAACGAAAGTGATCGCTAACATACAAAACAGCGTTGTGGCCATCCAGCGTTTTACGGTGGAAAGCTGTTTTGCAACATAATTGGATTTCATACAATACAATCTCATGTGATTTAGTATACTATTTCTACTTTATTTAGCTTATTAGCCATATCGATCTCTAGATAGAAGTTCTGGCGTCAATAGTTATGAAATGAATTCACTATTTTGATAGATTGAATTTTGAGTAAAGATTATTTCTTGGGAATTAAAGGTCGAATTCAACATTTTACAATTTTTGAACATAGGCGATCGCACCGAGAGAAAAATTAGCGATCGCCCTTTAGTTAATTAACTTGCGATCGCTTCTAGCGGGCGGTTACGCCATTGCAACGGACTTCTTCCGATTGGGACGCTTGCGTTCTGATTTTTTCTTAAATCCAACTGCTTGGGCTTGATCGCTATCTGAGCCATATTGCCCACGAATTACTTCTTTCATGGCTAATACAGCATTGTGAAATTCCCATTCTGCTAATCGCGCAGCATCAGCAGCAGCACGATATAAAGTTAGTTTTTCAGTTTCGGCTTGTTGTTGCACTAACATAGCTTGATAAGCTTGCTGTAAGTTTGCTACAGAGGCATCAGTACGGTTTGTGTTGTATGTGCTGATGGTTTGCAAGCCGTGCAATGAGTTTATATCTTGACTAATTGATTGAGAGGGCAAACGCCGGGTTTTATCTTGGGCGGGCATATATACATACTAGTATAGGGTATATATTTAATGTGCCCATTAGAACGAAAAACCTAACAGTAAAGTGAGATTTTTAGATAGAACAAGGTTAAAAAAACGTGAGTTAATTTTTGCAAGTCAAAACAATAGCATTGTCAGTCGATGCAATGGCATTGTTAGTCGATGCAACGGCATTGTTAGTTGATGCAATGCCATTGTTAGTCGATGCAATGCCATTGTTAGTCGATGCAATGCCATTATCAGTCAAAACAATGGCATTGTTAGTCGATGCAATGGCATTGCAGGAGGTTACAACATTAGATAGCGTAGCGATCGCAATTACTAAACTGAAAGATGTTCTATTGTTGTATCACCCTGTGAACTTCCTCCACAGACAAGACTAAGAAAGCATCACGCTGACATCAATTGCTGGATGCGCTGTGGTTCCTCTCCCAGCCAATCTGGATTTTGGGCAGTGCTGTCGAAGATTGATGAGGTTTTGAACGGCTCAAACTCGCCACGTGATGCCGCTTCTGCTGTTTTTGCTAAAAGCGATCGCACTTGCTCGTCATTCATTGGCTGGAACGTCCGCACTGCTTCAAAGGCTTGCTCTAAAATCTCCATACTGTCAATTCCGGTAATCACAACCGATGTCGGCAGATTCAAAGCATAGTGTAAACACTCAATTGGCGTTACAGTTTTTGACCGTAAAAGAATACCGTTTGCCAAGCTTTTCATCCCTAAAACGCCGATGTTTTGTTTCACAAGTTCTGGCACAACCAGCTTTGCAAAGCTCCGGTAGTGGGCATCCATTACATTTAGCGGCATCTGCACTGTATCAAATTTAAACCCGTGAGCAGCTGCAACTTCCAGCGTATGTAGATGAATATGGGGATCTTTATGCCCAGTGAAGCCAATGTATCGGAGTTTTCCAGCTTCCCGCGCCTCAATGAAGGCAGCATTCGCTCCTTCTGGGTCAAAAATTCGATGGGGATCTTCGTATCGAATCATTTCGTGATGCTGAACAAGATCGATGTAATCAACTTGCAGGCGTTTGAGTGATTCGTCTAATTGTTTTGCAGCTTCTTTTTTAGAGCGACCATCAATTTTCGTCATCAGAAATACTTTGTCTCGGTAGCCATCGCGCAGCGCTTTTCCCATCCGAATCTCGCTGACTCCACCGTTGTAATCCCAACTGTTATCCATAAAGGTGATGCCACGATCAATGGCTGTTCTCACAATACGGATAGCCAGTTGCTCATCAACGTGCTTCAAGGCGATGTGCCAACCACCCAATCCGATGGCGGAAACTTTCTCTCCTGTACTGCCGATAACTCGGTATTGCATTTCTGAGTTTGACGTAGTTCCTGACATGTGTTCTCCAAGTCTTTCAGCTATTACTTAAGTACATATAGCCATGTGCAAATTCAAACACAAGGTAAAGTTGACAATATCTTGCTGAAGACACACTTTTCCAACCGATCAGGATAAAGACTCAAGAAGCCAAAATACCGATGGCAATTTGGGATGTGTGAGGTAAAGAATTGAGGGCACAGCCATCAAAACGAAAGACTAATTATTGTAGAGACGGCGATTCATCACGTCTCTTGCGTGTGATTCATCTCGTCTCTTGCCTTAACCGAACAGTATTGAGGGCACAGCATTGCTGTGCCCCTACAACGTACTTAGTTCAAATAAATGAAAACTGTTGTAAAACATCAACAATTATTTACCGCTATAGAAAAAGGCAATTTCTTTCTCTTTTAGGGGTGCGAAATCAGCATCTACGAGTAATTGGTCGAGTTCTGCTTGGGGAATGTGCTTTGCCCCAATTCGCACAATGCGCGATCGCATAGTATTAGATACGCCACTACGCTGTCTATTGCCTTCTAGCGCCATAACTTTACCATAAAGTTCTAGCTTGGCAGGTGGAATGGGAGAACCATCAAAATCAATTCCTTGTGCGATCGCTTCATCAATTGCATCAGCACCAGTAGTAGTTTGATTCCCTGAGTTCGTTTCGGTAGGCATGGTAATTTGCTCCTCTTCGCTATGGGTAGATTTTACCAGCCTTGCTGACACAAAGCTGCCTACTAGCTTTTTCGCTGCTGAAAGCAACTGGCGTGTGGGGTGCAATAACTGTAGGAATCATAACTAAATGATCCGAACTCTTAATGAACCGTGGTTCATTACCTTATATCTTGCACCTCTACGTACAACCCCAGGTAAAGTAAAGATATGGGCGATAAAGATACATTACTTTTATTGGCTTTTGTCGCTAAATCAAGACTTTTGCTTTTTTACTGAGTAATAAAATTACATCAATTTTTCTTGGTGCAAGATGTGAGTTACTGTCTTAACGGGGCGATCGCCACTCGCCACGTACTAGCGTTGATATGACTCCTGACTACTTAACTATGCTTGAGTGAGAAGTTTTTGGACAATTTGCACCCCAGTAACAGCCTGCCAAGCAAAAAGTCCCAAAAGCGTGAAATTTATTAAAATGTGAGTTGCACGCGCCCAATTTGCTCCTTTTTGCATATAAGGAGACAAAGCAGCAGAAAATGCAATTAGACCCGTCATACCCAGCCCTGCTAGCAGGTGAGATCCGACAAATAATTTGCCATTATTGATGTAAGTGACAGCCATAGCTCCGATCGCACCTGTCACCATCAAAGCTAGGAGTATAGACCCCATTTGGTAATGTCTGACGTTATATTTACCTTTGATCAGTTCTTTCTTTTCTTCCCCCTGAGCATTTCTGGTACGCTGTACTTGCAGTCCCAAATAGCCAGCATAAATTGAGAGTACTAATAGCGCCCACATGAGCACCGGATGAAAGAAGTTCAGCCAATATTTTACCGATGCAGAAAGTTCCAGATTCATGGTGTTCTCGCCTAATTCTTAAATCTTCATAAAAATTAGCATAACTCTATTTTCTGTGCTTAAAGTTGCACAAATAAAAAGAGACTAAGGGATGAGGCCGGAAGACAAGAGTGAAGCCTACATTAGCTTTAAATTGCATCCAGTCAATAGATAGAATGCTTGCCAAGACTGCATTTCTTAATTTTTAATTTTTAATTTTTAATTTTTAATTGCATAACCCTCTTGCCAAAGTGGATAAACAATCTCAGACTAAATTTTGAGGGTAGACGAACAAAATCCCCTGTATGGGATCTGATCCATGACTGAAAACAACGAGACTGTGCTGCTAAAAGCTGCTAAAAGTGGCGATATTAAGGGACTGTGGGCGCTACTGGCTGCTGGTGCGAGGGTGGACGCGTGCGATCGCCAAGGCACGACGGCGTTAATGTTTGCTGCCAATTTAGGCTACACCGAAATTGTGCGATCGCTGCTGGATGCCGGGGCAAATATCAACTTGTCCAGAAAACTCTATGGTTTGACGGCTTTAATGTTGGCGGCTAGTGCCAAACAGCTTGACATTGTGCAGCTTTTATTATCCAAAGGTGCTGATGTAAATGCCACAAATGAAGATGGCAGCACAGCTTTAATGGCAGCAGTCCTTAAAGGTCATATCGATGTAGTGCGAATCTTATTGGCTGCTGGTGCCCAAGTTAAGATCGCAGATAAAGATGATGATACTGCGTTGAAACTCGCAGTTAAGCAGGGAAAAATAGAAGTTCTAGAAGCAATTCTTCAAACTGGTGTTGATGTCAATATCCAAGATCAGGAGGGTGAAACACTCTTAATGCTAGCGGCAGACTTAGGACATCTGGAGATTGTAGAAGCACTGCTAGCAGCAGGGGCTGATGTGCATGTGAAAAACGCCGATGCTGGAACTGCCCTATCAGCAGCAGCAGCGGTTGGACACAGTGCGATCGTAGCAGCTTTACTAGATCGAGGTGCCGAAATTAATCTCCAAGACCAAGATGGTGAAACTGCCCTACATCTTGCTGTTGTAGAAGGCTACATTGATGTCGTGCAAGTGTTACTTAATAGGGGTGCAGATGTCCAAATTAGGAATCACCTGGGTGATACGCCACTGCTTGTAGCCGCATTGCAGGGACACAGCCAAATTGTCGAGGTGTTACTGCATTCTGGCGGAGATATTAATGGAAAAAATCTTGGTGAAGTACCTTTGACGTTGGCTGCATCACAAGGACACACTCAAACAGTGAAAGTCTTGCTAGACTATGGTGCTGATGCCAACATTCCAGGGGATGATGGCAAAACTGCTTTGATCAAGGCAACCGAACGCAAGCACCCAGAGATTATACATTTGCTGCTGGCAAAGGGAGCAGATGTTAATTTTCAAGACTCAGCGAGGGCAACATCATTGATGTGGGCTGCCTCAGCAGGTTATGACGAAATTGTGCAGTTATTACTGCAAGCTGGGGCAGATGTTAATTTGAAAAACCGGGGTGGTTATACTGCTTTGATGATTGCAGAATTTAATGGTTATAAGAATGTAGTGCGGAGTCTGCAAAAAGCTGGGGCGCAAGAATAGCCATCTGAATTTTTCATCTAAAATTTTTTCAGAAATATCTTGACAAATCATTAAATGAAGGTTATCTACTTAAATACCAAGCAAGTTTAAAACAACCAAGTTTAGACTTAAGAAACAAACAAAGCAAAACTCCGTCGTAGCTGTTGTGAACTTGCTACGGCGGAGAAAAGAAAAATTAAAACGCCAAGAGGGAGCAGGCTAAATGCTTGCGTGACAAGGATAGAAAGAAAGCAAAAATGAAGAAGTAAATTTACCTTTTACTTTTTACCTTTTACCTGCTCTCCCCCTTGGCGTTTCCTACTGTGCTAGATGTGCAAAATATATAGTTTTTAGTTGAGCAGAAAAGTATTCTAACGATCATTTTTTATGTATCATCCAAAAGGCTAAATACAAACAAGTCACCAAAAAAGGTTGATATGCAATCATTTGGGCGTTCCTCCGAAAAGTTAAAGAAAAAATAAATAAAAAATTAAATTTAGTAGAATCACTGTGGTGAATCCCCAGTCACCATAATCCTAAACAGTGACTCATGACTTGACCAAGCAAAAATGGCTAAGACTTCTTTCAGGAGCTAGGAGGCAGTCCCGCTTGAGTAACCCATATTTAATAGCATGGAACTTATAGGCTGTGGAAGTATTGTTTCTAGCGGCACTTTCGGCTCCATATAATTCTTCCTTTTAAACTGGGTGATGACCCAGAACTATGGTTCCTGAGCTTGTCTAAAGAAAGTTTTCATTCATAATTCTTTCCTCCTGCCTGCTCTTATAAAATTTGCAGAACAACTAGTGTCATATCATCAGTGTTTTGTTTATCAGCACCGATGAATTGCTGAACTTGGTCAAATAGATAATCCACAATCTCCTCTGGCCCATTGCAGTACTTACAAGCCGTATTGAAGCTAGCAACAAAATTGTCTTCATCGAAGCGATCGCCACCAGCGGCAGCAGCATCAGTCAAACCATCTGTATAGTAAATAATTGTATCTCCAGGCTCTAACTGTGCCTGGGCATCTTCATATTGGCTGTTAGCATCCAAACCGATTAGCATTCCTAGAGTATCTAGACGGCTGACAGTTTTTGTAGCTGCGTGCCACCACAAGGGAGGATTGTGTGCAGCATTGCTATAAGACAAAATTCGGCTGTGGGGATTATATTCTGAGTAAAATAGCGTTACAAATCGGTGGGAATTTTCCAAATCCGCATACATAACTCTATTTAAGTTTTGCAGAATTCCGGCTGGGGAATTACCATGTAGCACTTCTCCCCGTAGCATTCCCCGCATCATCGTCATAATCAGCCCAGCCGGAACACCTTTGCCCATCACATCTCCAATAACCAAACCCCAGCGACTAGTTTCCGTGCCGCCTTTGGTCTTGGGCTGGATCTTATTGTGATTGGTAGCAATAAAATCGTAGTAGTCTCCGCCAACACGATTGGCAGGTTTACAGCGTGCCGCCAGGACTGCACCAGGGACTGTGGGGCATTGCCGTGGTAGAAGTCGCCGTTGAATTTCTGCGCCAATTTCTAGTTCTTGGTCTAGGCGTTCTTTTTTTCTTAGTTCTACAGCTAGTTCATCGTTTTCGATCGCTACTGCTGTTTGGTCTGCCACTAACCTAACTAACTTTTGCCTAGTTTCTGTCCAACTATATTCTGGATCGCGGCTCAAGACATAAAGCCATCCCCGTTCTGTATGCTTTACCAGAATCGCTGTACCAAAGATTTGCACATCTGGCCCCAAATAGCGATGCATTTGGTCATCTAAAATCCCCGTAGCATTCGCTAGAGGGGCAGTATTGGGCATAAGTGTGATTTGACTGCTGGCTATTTCTAGCGCTTTGCGGATATTCTTGCGCTGGCCACTATCTTGCCAATGTAACTGCTCTAACCTGACTTGACCATTAGGTTTGTAGAGAAACAAGGCGCTGCCGTCTGCATCTGTCACTCTTGTTGCCATCAGCGGGATCAGTTCCAAAAACTGATTCAAGTTATTGAAACTTCTCAGGGCAAATCCTAAAGAACTTAGCAAATCTTGAATTTTGTTCTGTTCCCGGTGCAACCTGGCCACAAGTTCTTTGAGTGCCACGATCGGTGTGACATCCGTCGCGGCACTAGTATTGTTATCAGTGGGTTGAGAGGGCAGTTGAGACACAGGCACAGGTACTATTGCACTTTATATTGGCAGATTTTAGATTACTTATAAACCTTTTGGCTTTGGCATTGCTAAACCATATTTAGACAAGACTTGTCATTTTAACAAGAGTATAAAGACGTAACAAGCAAAATTTATAAGTATTTTATTTGCTTATTGTATTTCTGATGGAATATTAGTAATTTCAAATCATGTATTTTTAGTCCAAACTCAACCCGTAAAAATTACTACTTTCGGTAATAGTTTATGAAGTTTTTCATTTTTTCATCACTTAATTCCCAAAGCATATCTCTAAAATCATATAAATACTTTACTCAAAGAATAATTTATAACGCTTTCAGAGTGATTGTTTGGGCAGAGGCAAGTAGGAGACTAGAAGTCTTTTGAGTGAAAACCCCTAAAAGTGCTCAATCAAGCTTGGTTTGGTAAAAAACAGACTTACACTCATTTTGAAACCTGAGAATATGTAAACAAGTCTTCAAATACTTAATTTGTATACCATAATTGCCGGGATAATTGCCAAGATTGAGCTTTTCCATTTTCAATTTCTCGTTTTGCAAATTTTGAGTTGCTGAAGATGCAAAACTTCAACTTATTGAAACGGGATAAAAATGAGATAACCCAACATTTTCAGTCAGCAGGAACAGACTTAAGCCATTAATTCTGTAATTAATTTTAGGGGTGAGTCATTTGGTAAGTGTAAGATATGAATAGGAAAGATAACACTAAATCAAAAAAAATATCCTCCAAAAACTTTAAGTCAAAAGTTAGAAAGAGTGTTGTCCTTTAACCATTCAGAATTTAAACCTCTGGATTTACTAAAAATATTTGTAGATACTTTCACCAGTAGCCGATGAGAATACACCTGAGAGTGTTGAACCAGCTTACTTACCCCAATTAGCTTTTTGAGTCCACAATGGACGATTCTCCGAAGTTATGATGTTCGGAAGCCGTCTTCCTCGTGAGGTAGGCGCTGGGCAAACAGCTAACACTCCTACCTCTACTCTTCAGTAAGCTAGGCAGACCATGCTGCTCTCTCGACTCGCTAACGCACTTGCTTCTTTGAAGGAGTACAAGTCGCCATAGCTAACACCAGTCACCTGCGGAGGAAAACCCTCCCCCAGTGCTGGACTCAACCGCGATGGTTTCCCAAGGCGCTACTCCCCGCTCAGACAGATGTCCATCCCACAATAGTTGATTTGTGGGGGGAAGCCTCTCGTTTGTCCTTTAACTTACTGCAAAATGCAAGTCTAGGGTCTTTTGTATGTTGCAACTAAATACCCGTATTGCTACATTTAAAAAGCTCATTCATGACATGAAAAAAGGGCATTAGCTTGAAATCTTAGCAAAAGTCACCCATTTATTGTGACAAACTCATGATTTTAGGACTTGATCTGTTTCTAGTTAGTTCAAGTGATAATACCAGATCAGTTATCCCTAAATTTATCAGTTTGTCAAGAAAAATTTTTAACTCCAAA
>NZ_JABXKQ010000042.1 GCF_017114945.1 Nostoc sp. JL34 | reverse complement strand
CTCGCTGAATTCGACTCAAATCCTGGCTCGTCAATATTTAGATGCGTTTGCCCTGACCCTTGATCTGATGTGGACTCCTTATTTTCCCAATCAGGGCGATGATTGGGAAAAGTTGAGATATGTTGCAGGTTTAGGTTGGTGGGTATTCAATTATGGCGATCGCCGAGTAGTTGGTCATAATGGTTCAATATTAGGATTCGCAAGTAACATTACCCGCTTTATTGATGACAAAATTACTGTGATTTTACTTTGCAATCTAGATAAAATTTCTCGACCAGATGCGATCACTAAGAAAATTGCTGAATACTACTGTCCAGTTCTTACAGAACTAGTGCTTCAGCCTCCATTAGGGGAGAGGGAGTAAAACCAGTTACTCCTGACTCTGCCAATTTTGAATTTTGGATTTAATGAAAAATCTAAAATCGAGTAACTCCTATGGCGATATCTTAGCGGGTTTCAAATTTCTGGCTTTATAGAACATTTCTAAGCTATTGCGATCGCCTACAAAACGCCAGTGCCAAGGCTCATAACTCACACCTTGAACATTATCTTTGGGAAATGACATTTCAAAGCTAAAACGTGCTGCATTTGCTTGCATCCAACGATAAGCCTTGGTATTGTCAAAGTTAGTTTGGAGATTAGTTGCTGGTACTGCTCCGTCTCCAATATCCACAGCATAACCTGTGTGATGTTCGCTATGACCAGGAGGAGCGCTGAGGGCAGCTCTTTCTGCTGGCGTCTGATTTCGCTGGGCACCGACACCAAAAAATAACTGCTCCTGGTCTTTGACTGAGCGAAAGCCAGAAATTGGTACTAAAATTACACCTGCACTCCGCGCTGCTGCTACCATCTCCTCAAACTTTTGGGCAGCAGATTTTCGCATTCTAATGCCCCTATTTGCGGAGATGGTTACTAGTTCTGACTCAGGGGCTTCTGGGTATGGAAAATGCCCTAACACAGTATCACTAGAATTATTAGAAGCTGCTGGAGTCGCAGGAGCAGAAGTAGCTGGTAAAGGTTGAGAATCAGCGGTTTTTTTGGGTGCAGTGACAAAAAACAAAAAACCGCTAATTAAAGCTAGCAGGATAAATCCTGTTACTCCCCCAATTAGCATAATTCTGGGTTGCAACCAAATTTTAGGTGTTGCACTAGGGGTATCGCGTACAGCCACTGGAATATCATCACCAAGGTCATTCGATGAGTTTTGCGGTCTTCCAGAAAACCCTGCCTTATTCAAGGGTAAACTCCTGTTTTTGTGGGATAGCCATAACAGATTTTGCACTGGACAAAAGTAGACGTAACAGGTAGCATTTTACATCTGTGGTTATTAGGCGCAATCTTGACAAACCTTTTAGAACTATACGTCAAGCTGGGAGGATTAGTCCTGGTAGGTTTTATTCTGGGACGCAAACTACCTGTGACAGTTCCTACACATTTAGGACAGTTTCTTTTTTGGGTGGGAGTACCTATAAGCATAGTATCGTTTTTGCGTCAATCTAGCTTGTCGGGTCAAATTTGGATTGCACCTGCGATCGCTTACCTAGCCATTGTACTAGGAGCATTTTTAGCTTGGTTAGGGATTAAAGGACAAGCCTATTTTAAAAATACCGTCCCCCAACAATCAACTCAGACTAGCTTGATATTAGCCGCAATGTTGGGTAATACAGGTTATCTTGGTTTTCCCATTACTTTAGCAATGGTAGGCAAGGAATACTTTGCTTGGGCGTTATTTTACGATTTACTAGGTTCATTCCCAGGAACTTATGCCTTGGGTGTGTTACTTGCAGCTAGTTTTGGTGGCGGTGTCCAGAATCATTGGCAGACGACTGCTAGGGCTATGTTAATTAATCCTGCCCTATGGAGTTTCGGATTTGGCTTGCTAGTTAGAGAAGCGACAATTCCCACAGTTGTAGAATTCTGCTTGGAGAAATTTGCTTGGTGTAGTGTAGCTTTATCTCTGGTGTTAATCGGAATGCGACTAGGGCTGCTCAAATCTTGGCGTAGCCTACCACAAGCAGGGATGAGCTTGGGAATTAAAATGCTGCTAGTTCCCTTGATATTGGGCAGTATCCTACCACTGATCGGATTAACTGGGCCGATAGCAAAGATAATCGTGCTACAAATGGCCATGCCTCCAGCTTTCGGCACACTGGTAATTGCTGAGACGTTCAATCTCGATCGCGATCTGGCAGTTACTGCCTTAGCTGCTGGGGCTATAGTATTGCTGCTTACTCTCCCAGTTTGGCTGTGGCTATTTTGATTTTGGATTTATTTATTGTGATGTATATCAGTTAAACTTCTACTGGATGCTGCCCATAATATGGTAAAGCCTCTGACCAATTAGGACACTTGCCCTCTTGCCAATCGAGATTAGCTAGTTCCAAAATACTTGTCACCGTCGCAGCTAATCCAGATTGGGCTTGAATTAGCTGATAATTAGTGTTCCAATTCGCTAAAGTTTCCTGCCATGCTTCTGGTGTCAACACTCTATCTGGTAAACATACTTTTAGTTGAGAAGTATTTGACTTAAACTGATAAATAGCAGCAAAAATTTGACCTCGTTGTGCTGGCATTTCCACAGCAATAGTTTTGGGATTTTGATTTTTGGCTGCTTCTGACCAAGCTACCGCAGCCAAAGTTGAAATCGCAAATACAGGAATATCTAACTGTTGTCCTAATGTCCGAGCAGTGACAACACCAATCCGAGTTCCCGTAAAGCCGCCTGGGCCTTTTGCAACTGCGATAAAGGACAAATCTGCCCAAGTTTGCGGTTTGATGAATTCAATTAAATATTGATGTATGAGGCTAGATAAATCACGCCCCAAATTCCAAACTTGAGAGCGAGTTTCACCTGCAAAATTACTAATTTCTAGCCCCAATTCAGGAGTGGTCGTGTGCAGTGATAAAGCGTATTTCGCTGTTGTGAGATGTTTGAGTTCTGTAGCCAAAGTTAATTAAAATATTGATTTTTCTATAGTTAACTTGATATCTCTATTCAAGCACATCATAGTTAGGAATTTTTACTTTGTTTTCATCCCCGTGAGGACGAGGATACCAAAATTATTAGTTTCCATCCCCGTGAGGGGTAAAGGAATCAAAACATTAAACTGACTCGCGTCACCCAAAGCAACAACATCCCATTCCATCTTAATCACATCATCTTGAGTCCGAATGTTGACATGGATGGCAGGTTAATTCGGATCAAAATTTGGTATTTGAGTGCAGTGAGGCTCTTGGTGCTGCCTTCCTACGGCAATAAATTTAAACTTGAAAGACTACTTGCGATCGCCTGTGGAATATCTTTAGGTGTAGCACCTGTTGTTTACATCGTTATTTTTTGGTCAGGTCAGGGAACTCTATAAATACAGTTCAGTAATTTGCCCAGCACCAACCAGAGAAAGGCTTGCTGTAGGGTGTGGGCTGCTCTGAACCGGATTCTAACGATATTTTGAGTTTTGAGGAGCGGCTGATGGATAAATCAATTATTCAGTTGGTTGACGAATTACCGACTGACAATATTACTGTCAAAGTTTTAAAGGCTCTTGATTATGTCGCACCAGGTGAATGGAGCAATTTAACGGGGTTTGAGAATAATATTCGCACCATTACTGGAGAAACCGATGCTAAGGTAATTCAGAAAATCCGCGATCGCGCTGTCACCTTATACGAAGATCCTCAACAAGGCTACGGGTTCGCAATCAAACTTTATCAAACGATTGATAAAGCAGACACAGCTATGGGAGCAGCGGCTTTAGCAAATAAAGTTAGTGAGAAAATCGGCTTTCTGTCTTTTTTAGGTAAAATTACTCCCAAAGCTGATGTCACTCAATCCATTGACTTGGTACTAAAAATAGCTGTCGAAATTATCGCCTTTTGCAAACTAAATGGTATTCCTCAACCTAATCCTCAAGAGTTTGCTAATTCCCTTGCTAATAACTATCAAAATGCATCCCTAATGCGGATGGTAGCTCTAGTTTGTCTAGACGGAATTCTGCCATTAGGCCCCGACTTCCTCAGCAAAATTCACGGAGTTATTAGTGGTACTGATACTAGCGTCATAGCTCAAAATCCCGTTTTCTTAGCTGTTAATAACTTTCTCCCAGGCAGTAATCCGTCTGATAAAGTTGGTTTTATCAGTCAGGGTTTCAACTCCGTGCAAGGCTGGATGAATAACTTAGTATCCAAGACAGGCGTAACCCCGCAATCAATTTCTAGTAATTTGGGTAATTTTATTCAGATTGCTGATGATAATTTAGATTTGGTTGCAGCATTCCTAGATCAAACTACCAATTACTATGAGCATACGGGAATTCAAACTGTAGCTCGCAGTTTGATTTTGCAAGCATACACTTTAGTGAAAGAGGAAATTAAACAAGAAGAGCAAAAGCCGATCCAAGATGTCTCATCTGCTGTCAAGTCAGATAAGAATCAGTATGAAGTAAGCAAAACAGTGGAAGTCTGGGATAATGAAGACGAGGATTGGTATCAGGGAACAATTGAGAAAATGCAAGATGACCAATTCTTTATTCATTACCTTGGTTACGGTTCATCTTATGATGAGTGGGTGGGCGAAGATGACATTCGCACTCGCGATCTTCGCGCTGCTGATGACAATGGATATGCAGTAGGTCAAAAGGTAAAATGTTGGGATGATGAGCAAGAGGCTTGGTATTCTGCAACTATTGAGCAAATCCAAGGTCAGCAATACTTTCTTCATTACATTGGTTATGACTCATCTTATGACGAGTGGGTTGATAACGATGAGATTTCCTAACTAGTTGAATTAGCAATTAGCACGGGGCAAAGACGATAGCAATATCTCCAATGGGCTACGTCTACTCGCCCGGTGCTAGTGTATGGTACTTTTAAAAATTCCTAATTGAATTACGAATTACGAATTACATTGATACTTGCGCTACGATATCCCCTATTGCTTTTGTGCAATGTACGTGAGGAGTAGTGCAGGTCAAACACATGACAAAAGAATTCAATACACAGGATGCTCGGAATCTGGTGGCGATCGCTAACCAATTCGCCCAACTGGGGAAGGTTATAGGCGTTAAAGCATTTGGCAGTGGTAATATAAATGACACCTTTTTAGCAACTCTAGATTCCTCAAAGGAACAACATTTTGTCTTGCAACGCATTAACACACAGGTGTTTCGTCAGCCACAACTGATTATGCAGAATATGCGTACCTTAACTGAACACGTTCAAAAAAGGTTGCAGGATACACCCCTTAATCGTCGCTGGGAAGTGCCACGCGTACTGTTGACCAAAAACGCTCAAGACCACTGGAAGGATGCAGACGGCTCATTTTGGCGGGCAATCAGCTTTATTCAAGGCTCCCAGTCCTTTGATAGTATGTGCGATCGCTCCCACGCGAAAGAAATCGGTTATGCCTTGGGGATGTTCCACAATCTGATCAGTGATTTGCCAGCAGAAAAACTTGCTGACACCCTTGAAGGCTTTCATATTACACCGTTTTATCTCCAGCATTACGAGGAAGTTTTGGCAAAAACTAGTGCGTCTCAATCTTCGGAAGTTAATTATTGTTTACAGTTTGTTAGCGATCGCCAAATCTTTGCACATATCCTAGAAAATGCCAAAGCTGAAGGTAAGCTACCCCTACGTCTGATGCACGGCGATCCCAAAATTAATAACATGATGTTTGACATTGTTACCCAGCAAGCCGTCAGCGTCATCGACCTAGACACCGTAAAACCCGGTCTGGTACATTACGATATTGGTGATTGCCTGCGATCGGGTTGCAATCCGGCTGGCGAAGAAACCGAGAATTGGGAAAGTATTTATTTCGATACCGATCTGTGTCAGGAAATCCTCCAGGGTTATCTCGCTGTGGCTAAGGCATTTCTGACCGAGAATGATTATGCATACATCTATGATGCCATCCGTCTAATTACTTTTGAACTAGGACTGAGATTTTTTGCTGATTATTTAGCAGGGAATGTCTACTTTAAAGTTAAGCACCCAGAACATAACTTAGCAAGAGCGATCGTTCAGTTTAAGCTGACTGAAAGTATTGAATCTCAAGAAACGCAGATTCGCAATATTATCAAAGATATGAAATGAACAACCAGACATTTTCCCTGCAACCCTTCCCTTCTACCGAGTCTTCTCCTAATTTGAAAATTACAGGCAATATCTGCCGAAATGCTAATCAACTTACCATCTGCTACAACCTTGGAGGCGATTTAAAAGAAATTGCAATTGTTCCACCATCAAATGCACCATCACGCAAGTATGAACTGTGGGGAGACACTTGTTTTGAGTTCTTTCTTGGCATCAAAGATTCTCTACGGTATTGGGAATTTAACCTCTCTCCCGCCGGACACTGGAATATCTATCGCTTTGATGGGTATCGTCAAGGAATGCAAGAGGAAACAGCTTTTGAAAAGCTACCATTTAGTGTTCATAATCAAGCCGACGGTTTAGCACTTGTGTTAGATGTCGATTTGGATAAAATCGTCTCGGCAGAACAAGAAATTGAAATTGGTATTACTACCGTTATCAAACACAGAGATGGTGAGGTGACTTACTGGGCGTTAACTCATCAAGGTGCGGAGGCTGATTTTCATCTCCGAAACAGCTTTATTGCAACGTTGTAAGTTATACCGAAAATTAATCTAAAAATACTAATAGAGTATCGACTCCTGAGTGTCAACTCATTTCTAACTGCTATAGAAGTCTTTTAACTGTTAGTTTGACATCTCTAAGTAAGAAAGGTGGGAAAGGTGGGAAAAGTAGGATCTTGAGTAAAAACTGTTGACAAGCTGTCAAATAACCTGTTAGTTTTCAAGTGGCTCTCAGGCACAATAAATTTAAAAGTAAACGGCTTATGCCTTATCAAATAGGAATTATCTGTTTTTTGATAATTCATCCAAGAGAGTCATAGCACACTCAATTACACAGTTTTAAAATAACCAAAAAGAGTCAAATCATATGTTAAAACTATTTTCAACAAAGAAACAAGCAATAAAACAAGTACCTACAGTCACTCAAGAAGAACTAGAATTGTTTGAAGAACTAGATGATGCTGATTTATTAACTATAGTTGGCGGAGTTGATGCCGTAATTGCTATTGGTTCTCCTGGAGTTATTTCGGGGAACGTTATTCAAGTACCTGTTCATGTACCCATTAATGTTTGTGGTAATACTATCAATGTGATTGGTCTACTTAACCCAGCTTTCGGGAATACTTGTGTAAATGCGTAACCATTTGCGCTCTATTGACTATTACGATTAAATGGCGATCGCAAGCATATTAGATAAATCTTTAAAAGGTTAAGGGATTTTTTTTGAAAAATTAATACATCTAAATCTGAAGTAAATTAAGCATTATAATATGCTTAAATCAATGCAACTTCAATTAATGAACAAAGAACTTATGACAAACAACAAAATTGCTGACTTGGAAACTAGCTTGTTTGAAGAATTGAGTGATGCAGAATTAATGGCAGTAGTAGGAGGTCTCGATCTATCTCCTCAGTTAGGATTAGTTCAAGGAACTCTCAATAAACCATGTATAGGTTTACCTGCTAAAATTAATGCTCAATCCCTACTTGGTGTAGTAAATGTAGGAGTTCAAGATATTAATATTTTAAGTAACCCACAAAATCAACAATGTACAGAGAATTCAACACAAGCAAAAGGAGATGAACCCCTGTCACACATACTAGATAATATACCAGTTTTGTCTTAAAATGGTTCTGCCGGTAGCTGAAACTTAGATGGTATATATAGCTATTGACTATTACGATTAAATGACGATCGCAAGCATTATGTATTCAATCTCTCTGATAAGTTCTTTGGTGGTTGGCAGTGTATTTCTGGTGACTGGTGTTATCAAAGCACTTGCACCAACAAGGTTTCTTATCCACATCAGTCAATTGCAGTTATTTCCACAAAAAGTGAATATAGGTGCAGCGATCGCTTTTACAATTATAGAGTGTGTCCTGGGAATATCCCTGATTTTGCGGCTGTTTCCCCAGTGGCTATTTATCGGTACAATTGTTTTACTATTGCTCCTATCAAGTTTAACTTACTGGAGTACTTCGACCAAACGCACAGATGATTGTGGTTGTTATAACGGTATAATTGATATCAGTCCCAAACAAAGCTTACTCCTCAATGCTCTCTACATTACTTTGATGGGGTTGGCTTGGTTTTATCCGGTTGCCGATATTTTAACTGTTTCCCAACAAGTGACAGCATTATTGATTTCTTTAACAACAAGTTGTCTATTAACTGCTGTTTCTTATGTGTATTTCTGGAAGAAGAAAAAACCTATTCTAGACTTAGATCCGCTTAAGGTTAATCGTCCTTGGCAACCCCAATGGCTAAAAGAATATCCCGAAAGTTTAACAACAGAAGAAAAACTGGTTGTATTTTTAATGCCTGGTTGTCCAACGTGCAAAAACTGGCTCAAAGTGCTAAAAGTCGTTCACCAAAGAACTGATTTACCTGATGTAGTAGCGGGAATTCCCCAAACATCAGAACAAGTTGAAGAATTTGTTCAATCTAATAATATCAACTTTCCGGTAGTGGCAATGAGTCCTACCGTCGTGGCACGCTTAACCAATGCTTTTCCAACTGGTGTATTGTTAGAGGAAGGTATAATTCGAGAGAAATGGTTGGGAGTAATGCCGCTAACCTTCGTGAAACGCGTTAAGCCAAGCTTATCTGTTCCTAGCAGCTAATTCTGAATCTGGTGCATCTTTGCTAACGCCGCGCTCTCGCTGGAAATCGGCGCACCCTTCAGCTTAAAAGAGCAAATTTATGTCTCGTCAAAAACGTACATCGCGCGTTTTAGAAAAAGCTGAATTAAGAGCATCTGAGATGAAGGTGTCTGCTAAATAATTTCGCTTAAGACAAGAGACGCGATAAATCGCCGTCTCTACAATAATTAGATAATAAATAAACTAATTTACTTCTTTCGTTTGATAGAGTTAATTAAAATATAAATAGGATATATAAATAAAAGCAAATTATCAAATGTTAGCTTTATGCAAACAAAATATAGCAATATTCAGGGTAGAAAATCTAGTAAAACAAAACAATTGCAACAGTATTTTAAACAAAATCAACCAAAAGATAGATTCATTTTGCCGAAATTTGTTGAAATACTCGCTGCAATTACTAAAGAAATTGTCTCTGACCAAGACAGGATGCTGCTGGCAGGAGTGCAGACAGAAGATGTATCTGTGCAACTGTTTGAGGATGCGGTTTCTGGGAGAGCTAAATGAACTCAAAATATAACTTTCAATACTTTCAAGGGAGTTCTCTTTCCGATCTGTTTGCTCAAGATATCACAGATGCATCTTATGGGTTTATTCTAAATTACCCTGCAACTGCAAGTTGGGCTGCTTATCCCAACCTGGAAAAATATTTTATTCAAGATGGCAGTAGTGAAGCCACCAAAACCTCCTTTGACAAGATTTGCCAAAAGGAACCTTGGAAAATTTTAGCTGTATTAGGCGATCGCATTCCAGGAATTGCGATTAATCCGCCGCCAAAGTCGCTGCTTGCATACTGGCAAGAGCATTTCGGCTTCAGCTACTCCAATAGGTTGATGATGGATCGCTTAACTTATTTGGACGATCTCAGCCACAGCGATGGCTGCGCCAACGCCAAGGGCGAACGCTTTGACAAACTCATCACTCTATTTCCCTTTGATCGTCTAAAACCTGAAAAACACGCTATTGATTCAGACACTCATTACCGTTTACTCAGCAAAGTAACCCTAGCCGAACTGGGGGTGCAATGTCCAAAATACGAGAGTTACGATTTACACACTTGTAATCTAGAAGACATTTATTTACCACAATTTCCCTACTTAATTAAAACGTCCCACGGACTCTCAGGAGAAGGCACTTATATCATCAAAAGCCTCAGCGATCTGAACTACTGTCTTGAAGAAATCAAGAAATATCTGGATATTAAGTTGCTCGATAGGATTATTGTCTCGGAGTTCGTTAAGAATGAGATACAGAATTACTGCGTACAGTTCTATGTCAACAAAACGGGAGAGATAACCCTCATCGGCACTACCAGCCAACTCGTCACTCCAGAAGGTAACTATTTAGGGGGACTGATTGACTACCGCAACACTGACATGAGCAAGTTCTTTGAGATGATTGCCGCTATTGGTGAGTATGCTCACAAACAGGGTTATTTCGGCGTGATTGGGTTCGATGTGCTTGAAGATCGAGACGGACAATTCTATGCAATCGATGCCAATTTCCGAGTCAATGGATCGACTCCGTTATGCTTGCAGCGTCACACCCTACTGGGACTGGGAAAGGAAGTTGCTAAATATTCTAGTAGCTACCGCATGGAAGGAACGTTAGATTTAATTTTAGTCACCTTAAAACCAGAACTAGATCGCAAGGACTTGATCGTTTTGTCGGCTTTAGAGAGGGTCAAATACGGAAAATTTTACACCGAAATTTATGCGATCGTGACTGGAGAAACTATCCAGGAAATGCAGCAGATCGAGCAGAAACTACAGAATAAGGGATTACAATGGCTCCCTTAAACTTAGCAGTCTAGGAGCATTCCAGCCAATGACAGACTATCAACGCACCTTACCGCCTCTGTGGATAGGTTCGGCGATCGCTTTCTATGCCTTTATTGCCATTGGCATCGCTGAAGCAGGATTAGGAGTTCTTCTACCCTCGATTCTGTCTACCTATAACCTGACTCCAGCAACCGTCACCCTGCTGTTTCTCAGTCAAATTAGCGGTTACATTCTGGCAGCATTTACCAGCAGTATCGTGAGTAGTCGGTTGGGGTTAGCGCGAATGCTGTTGATTGCTGCGGGTGCGCTGACGATCGCACTGACGATCTATGCTACCTCACCCTCCTGGTTTCTTATGGTTGCGGCTGGATCGGGGTTAGGATTGGGCATTGGGTTGATTGATGCAGGTATTAACACTTACGTTGTGCAAGATTCCCGCAGTGCCAGTTTGATTGGTTTGCTCCATGCTTTCTATGGTGTCGGGGCACTTTCAGGCCCCGCGATCGCTACTACTTTGTTAGCAGTTGGCATGAACTGGCGACAAGTTTATGGGGTATTAGCCGGGATTGTCAGCCTATTAATTGTGAGCGTCCTGGGCGTAATCATTTTCAACTACACACCAATGACAGTAAGGGTATTGCCATCAAAGACAACTGCGTTAGAAAATCTGGGCAGAGCGCTGCAAACTCCGATAGTACTGCTAACTGGGTTACTTTTGCTAGTTTATGTTGGTACTGAAGCCTGCATCGGCAACTGGGCATACACCGTGCAGTCTGTCGCTCGTCACACTCCCACGCTGATTGCTGGTTACAGCGTTAGCGCCTATTGGGTGGGATTAACATTGGGACGTTTCATCTTAGGTTATTTTTTGCAACGGCTTGGAGCAGTCCGCACAATCAGTATGTCGCTCAGTCTTGTAATCATTGGATTGCTTGCTTGGTGGCAACTGCCAGATCAATTGATTAGCTTGCCGTTGATAGGCTTTGGGTTGGCAGCCATCTTTCCTGCAACCATTTGGTTAATCCCTCAACGATTACCTGCTCTCCATGTTCCTGCGGCTGTTAGCATTGCCACTAGTGCCGCCAGTTTTGGGGCTGCGATCGTACCCACTGGAGCCGGTTGGGTTGCAAGTTGGACAAGTTTAGAAATCATCCCAATGTTGATGCTGCCATTAGCGTTTCTAATGGTAGGCTTACATTGCTGGCTAGTACAACATTCGGTAAAAGGCAAGTAATACCAATTTGAAAAAAGAATGCGACAAATAGACCATTTGTAGAGACGCGATGAATCGCGTCTTTAGCGAATGGCACAAAGAAAAGCTACATCTAAAACGTGACAATTTTATGCAAACTTATATTTAGTGAGACAATTCAGCTTTCACATAGTCAGCCAATCGAATTGCCAACGCAACAATGGTAAGCGTCGGATTAGCATAGCCTCCTGTAGGGAAAACAGAGCTACCTGCCATAAATAAATTAGAGATGCCGTGAACTTGACAATTTGCATCGACTACTCCTTGTTTTGGGTCGTGATGCATACGCGTTGTACCCATATTGTGATGGGTACTAAGAGAAGCAACTGGACGATCTCCATCCAATTCAATCTGCAACTCACCCAGTCCGGCACTAGCAAATTCTTGTGCAAATACTAACTGCGATCGCTTCACACTATTAATATCTATTTCGCTCCAATAATTAATTAATTTTGCTTGCGGACAACCCAGCTTATCTAGTTGATTACTGAGTGTCACCCGATTATCTGGATTTGGGGTTTGTTCAGTTTGGCTGAGAACTTCAAACTTTGTATATTTCTGTTCATTACCTTCATGGTCAGACCATCCTCCATGACTTAAATCAGGGAATAAATATTCCTTTTTGAGATTATATTTATACCAATCAGCTACTAAATCATCAATATTCGTAATTACATTTTGCAAATGCTGAAAAATATTTTTAGGTAACTGTCTTTGTCGAACTGAAGAGAACAAAATTTTTGCAGAAGCCTTTGCTGCCGATCTATACCTTTCATCTCTGGGATATAGCAACGCGGTCATATTTAGTAATTTCTCGCGGCGCATCACTTGTTCCGTGAGAGCAAATTTCCCCATCACTGTGACATTATTCACGCGGCGTAAGTCATACAAAGCCATCGAATTAAAGATTTTGCGATTTTGCGGAAAAAGCATACCACAACGAATAAAAGGATGATCCATAAAGAATCTACCCACTAAATCATGTTGATTGCCTAATCCATTCTTTTGAATTCTGTTTGATAGTAATAATAAACGCGCGTTTTCAATCCCACCTGCGGCTAAAATAAATACTTTTGCAACAACCCAAAATTTCTTACCAGATAAACAAGCAACTTGCACGCGTTTCACTGTTTGGGCTGTTTCGTCTGCCTCAATTTCTACCACATTGGCGTTGAGGAATGTAGTTATATTAGGAGATTGATTAATTTGATGGCGATATTCATTGGTGAAAATATCGCGCGGGCCAAACTGAAACATACTAGTAGTAACTCGGTCACTTGTGAAATGTGTCCGAGGAGATTGAGCATTTTCCCAAGCCTCAGCCTCATAAGCAAAAGAACCGAGTTTACAGACTGATTGAGCGCGCTCATAAAATGGATTCAGGTGAGATTTACTAAAAGGCCAGCCACTGTATGGAACCCAATCTCGTTTTTCAAAATCTATTTCGTCTAACGGTACGTGCCTCAGACCAAGTTGATTTTTATTAATTTCAATATTCCAGACATTAGCCATTCCACCAAATTGACGATGACGCATATCTTGCAGTGGTGGAAAAGGATCTCCAACCGTTTCGCCTTCACCAAGAGATGCAGTTTCTTGATTAAATTCCAAATCACCACTTTCTAGTAAGCACACTCGAAAGTCTTGCCCAATTAATTCTCGTGCGAGTGTAATTCCTGCTGGGCCAGCACCAACTATACAAACTTCAGTATTGATAATTTCATCTATTGGCAATTTGCGGCTATCAATCAACATTGATTTAGTTCCTTTTGCATAAATATTTTTTGTCTAACGCAGACGCGCAGAGAGTTTTATAATGATTTATCGCATTAATTACGAGGTATAAATGTGTTTGTAGTAAGGACTTTAGTCCTGAATTTTTAAGCCCTAAAGTCCTTATTACAAACCTATCAAAACTTTTGCGATAGAGGACTAGGCATTACAGAGCGAATTGCACTAATAAAATTTTGAGCATAATTCTGCGTTGAGAAATCGAGGGCGCGTTGTCTGGCAGCGACTCCCGCACTTTGGGCAAATTCTTGCTCGTCAAGATAGCGGAGAATTGCGATCGCTAATTGCTCCGCATCGCCGTAAGGTGTTAATAGTCCATTCATCCCATCGGTAATAATTTCTGTTGGGCCGCCTGCACTGCCAGCAATTACAGGTTTACCCAGCGCCATCGCCTCAATAATCACAATCCCAAATGGCTCATTATCTGATGCATGAACAAATACATCCATTGCCTGCACCCATTCTGGGATATTACGCTGTAGTCCAGCCATAATTACTTGGTCTTTCAAACCTAAAGCGGTGATTTCGGCTTTTAAGAAGTCCTCATAATCCGGTTCCAAATCGTGCTTACCACCAACCACCACACAATGGGCATTGGGATACTTCTGTAAAATTTTGGGCATCCCTTGCACCAATACGTGCATTCCCTTCCATCGTTGCAATCGTCCCACAATTCCAATCAACGGCCCGTGTAAAGGTAGGCCTAGTTTTCGCCGTGCTTCTTCTGGAGTTGGTAAAGCATTTGGCTCAAATCGGTCTAATGCCACACCAGGATAAACCAAAGGTGTTGGTCTGTGGGGCCAAATCTCTGCCTGTGCTTGCTTACCATCTTGCGAAAGAGTGATAATTGCCCGCGCTGGAATTAAAGTTGCGAGTCGCACCAACCAAGTTTTATCACTAGGTACTTCTAGTTGATACCACACAGCAGGCAAGCCCGCCAACATTGCCGCCAAACCTCCAGATATATGCGTAATCCACATCCAATTGACAATTATATCTGCACGTTCGCGGCGAGCGATCGCAGCTATCCGCAAAACAGCACCAATAAAACGGTGGATTTGGCGTAAACGTCCACTTTCCACAACTCGCGCATCAATACCGAGAGACTTTACTTGTGCGACCATCGGGCCATCTTCTAAAAATATCACCAGCCACTCAACACCAGCATTACGTCCCTGCTGCACCAAATCCCAAAGCATCATTTCACCACCGCCTCGTTGTTCGGCTAGTGGCATAACAATAATTACTTTCATAATCTATAAGAGTCCTATTTAAGTTGTAATATTTATCAGATTCCTGACTTATTAAAGAAGTCGGGGATCTTGGGATTGCTATAGTACTTATGTCCTGCCATAGCCATAGCTAAAAATCCCCACAGAATCATCCCAGCTACACTCAACATACCGCTACCGATAACTAACTGTGAAGCAGAACTGATACCAATGGCGCGGGCAGCACTGATAAAGCTATCGAAACGACCTTCACCATAGCTGCTAACACTAACAATTAACAAAATTAATCCACCCATATAAAAGATGGCTCCAAACCAGCCAAGGGTGAAAAACATATCTAAAATGCCACTATCAATTACTACTACTTCAATTTGACCAGTTTTTTCGTTGACCTTCCAAATATTTCCTAAGCCGTTACCTAGACCATTAGAAAGAGCTAAACCAAGGTTTTTGTCGTAACTTCCCGATCTATCTTTAAAGCTGCCATCTTCTTGAAGATTAGAAAAAGTTTCTAAACGAGTTGCTACAACTCCAGCAATTGGCTCGATGGTTGTCAACGGTATAACACAAATTGCCATGACCACAATTATGGTAATTAAGCGCATTTGAATTTTAGCTTTGACTGAACCCATAATCATAATTATTCCAAATAACCAGCCCCCCCAATTAGTCCGTGCTTGTGTTAACAGAAAGGACAAGTAACCAACAGCTGAAGCTGGAAAAATTAAGTTGCCTGAACTGGTAAATAATAACAGTAACCCAGCCTGCATAACGGAACCAAAGGGGCCGACTGAGTGCAATGTACTCCAGACGCGCATCCCAAAAGGTACAGGATTTCCAGAACTCATGAATAGTTTTGATTGTATTAGCCAGTACCTATCCCACTCAGGAGCTACCACAAATTGATATACGCCATAAGTTCCTAAAATCAACACACACCAGAGAAATGTTCGCTGAATGTTCTGACGATAGCTGGGATAATCTCGCCAGTTAATAAATAAGTGAAAAGCGAAGATAATCGGACTGAGCCAATCCATTAATCCGCGCGCTACAGGGATAGGTGGGTTATAAACCAGACCGATGAGAAAGCCATAAAACACTCCGATAAAAGCTAAAACAAACGGCAAAGCCCCTTGACGAGAAGCGCGGGGAAAGTGTCGGAAGAATGTTGCTATAGTGACAAATACTACTAAGTAGGGTGCTATGAGCATTTGACGGGTAGGGTCCCAACCCACTCGATAGTCAACTAAGCGGGTAGCTAAAGGTGTGAGAAACCAGATCCACCAGGTAAAACTGACGTAGAGAATGGGATGCCGCAAGTATAAAAATACCGCTACTAGTAAAGCTGTCACCGGGTAAATTAGGCGTAATGCGGCAGTAGCACCAGCAAAATAGCAAACTACAGTTAGTAGTATAAAGCCTGCGATCGCCATCCAACCCTGTAGCGATCGCTCTTCGGGAGAATAGCTTTCTTGTGAAAAACTATTGAAAAGTATCTGTCTAGAATTCATTCAATTTTAGATTTTGGATTTACCAAAGGTTTGCAGTAAGGACTTTAGTGCTTAGAAAATAAGGACTAAAGTCCTTACTACAAACTTATTTACCCATCAATTTCAACTTGACAGACCACTATAGCTAAGAAGAAATTGAATTCATTTTTAATTACGAATTACGAATTACGAATTGTTTATATCCTTGCCAACGCCCACGCCAGGATGCTAATAACTTTTTCCCAGCCAACTGCCCTTGGCTGGGTAAAAATCTCAGCCATTGTACTAAGCCCAAACTATCGCATGTACCCACGAATATTGCCCAGAATAAAAATACAATCCGGCGGATAAATGGTAAATGCTCTAGTAAAACTAAGGTTTCATTATGAACTAAATTAATAAAGGCAATTTCATTAAAGTTATTTCGCTGATCTTCATCAAAACGTTGTGCTGGATAATGATCTACAGCAACGTTAGGATCATAAATTATTTTCCAACCAGCCCGCTTTAATGCCAGGGTAAATGCCATTTCAAAGTGTACCTGCGCTCCAGTACCACGCATCCGTTCGTCAAAGCGCAGTTGTCCAATTGCTTGGGTACGAAAACTCATGTTCACGCCCTTGAGAATATCCACTTCACGGGGTTCTCCCACTCCCAGATGATGGTTGCCAATGACTCGCCCAAACCACTGCAACTGTCCTACTACTGGACGGGATTCGTCTTCTAATTTGCTGCCGTGGTGTATCCAATCACGCCCTCCCAGACCGCCAAGGCGACTATCGCAGGTAAAGTAAGCGGCAATACGCTCTAACCAATCGGGGTGAGGTGCGGCATCATCATCAGTAATGGAAACAATATCGCCCTCCACTGCTGCTAGTCCGGCGTTCAGGGCTGCTACTACCCCTGATTGTGTTACTTTTACGGTATGCAATGGCAGATTGTGCGCTGTGTATTGGGCAAGAAATTGCCAAGTTTCTGCATCCGTATCGCGGACAACCACTATCACCTGATCGACTGGTTTAGTTTGCTCCTGTAGCGCCAAAAGGCAGCGTGAGAGGTCTTGTGGACGACGATAAGTCGGTATCAGAACGGTGTTCCGCATTTTTGCTTAACTCCTCGAATAGATCCACATAAGTTTGTGCCATAGTAGTCCAGCTGTGTTGTTCTGCGACAGAACGAGCAGCTTGACTCATTTGCTGCATCAAGGCAAAATCGCTTACCAAGGACATCATCGCCACAGCCAAAGCATCGATATCATTTGAGTCGGTTAAGACAATGCCACATTCTGGTGTCACCAACTCTGCACCTCCGGTAGCTGTGGCAGTAATTACTGGTAGTCCTGAAGAAAGTGCTTCTAACAATACGAGGCTACAAGCTTCATATCGGGAAGGAAAAATAAATAAATCTACTGACCGCATAATTTCGGGGATATCACGGCGAAATCCGAGAAAATGCACGCGATCGCTTAATCCCAAGGATGCCGCTAATTGTGGGAAGGGACTATCTTCTATATGACCTACCACTGCCAGATGTAAATCGGGAACTTGCACCAAGGCTTGTAGGACTGTATCTAAATTTTTTCTAGGTGTGCGGATGTCTCCGGCGAACAGGGCTAAGGTGACATTCTCCGGTAAACCTAATTTTTGGCGATTGCTTTCACCGGGGGTAAACTCTTCTAAATCAACGCCATTGACAATTACCCGAATCCGAGAACGCGGTACACCAATGTTGACTAATTCTTGGGCTACCTTTTCGGATACAGCTACGACAACCTGCGCTTTTTGGAAAGCCTGTTTTTCCCAACGGGCATTAAAAGCCGTAAACAGCCATTGGTAAAAACCATATAAATCGCGGCGGTTGCGAGAAATATGAACAGGCGATCGCAACCATGAACTATGGACAAAATGTACAGCATTCACATCAGCCGCAGCCAGATTAATTGCTCCATTGACTTTAACTAAATCAATATCAGAGCGATGTTTCCGTAACCAATCTGCACTTTTTTGGGCAAAGATGAAATTACGTACAAATTCTGTAGGATAGCCTTTGACTGGAATTTTAATCCAATTAACTTGACTATTCTGTTCTAGTTCTGGTGCAACTTCACTAGCTAATAATGTCAAGTGATGACCACGACGAATTGCTTCATTAGCAACCTCATAGTTTACCCGCCCCTGACCATCACCTTTTTTGATTTTATGAGTGACAATACAAAGTTTCATCCACTATCTTCCTGAATAATATAAACTTACGAAAAACGCAAGCAAAGATTTAAAAGCATTCTGATTTTTATTACCCTGTGTCCTCTGTGTCTCTGTGGGTTATAAAAAATAATTTCTAATACTCAGATATGATTGCCCGATTATTTCGATGTTTTCATCAACTTACTTGCTAAAAAAGGCGGTGTAAAACTAAGACCAAGTGCTGCCAGATTTCGCACATTAAATTTTTGTTTATTCAGCACCTGCCAAAAATGAGAACGTGCTGCTGTTATCTGTTCACTTCGTAGTAAACCAATTCCCAAAGTGGTATTAGCTTCTAACCATTTCTGTTGAAAATGAGTTCTAAATTTCTGTAGACGAGGGTCTTCCATAAAGACTTGATAACAAAATATTTCGCTTTTAGCTTTGCGGATTTTTGCTTGCACATCTCGACTACCACTGAGCATAGTATCAGTTTGCTCATGGGCACGATATCGCGTCAATCTTTCTGGATAATAGTAAGCGCCATGACCAGATATACAGCACAGATAAGTTAAATATAAATCCCACATCCCGCCAACTTCTGAGGGAATACTATACCAATCCACCAAATTATTGCGAATCACGCAAGATGCCGCAGTAGGTATACTTTTATCTATCAACCCAACTTTATAGAAAGGTTGATGAATTCCTTTCGCTAGTTTATCTCGCTTATAACCCCGTGTATTTTCTTCAGTTCCAATCTCATTAATTATGCCATTAGCATCTATGATATATTGGTCGCAAAAAGCGATGATCAAATCAGAATTTGCTTCTAGTGGTGGTACAAGCTTTGCTAAAAAGTCTTCATTCCACATATCATCGTCATGGAGACTAGCAACATATTTCCCCTGCGCCATCTTGAAGCCATACTGCTGATTAGCTAACATACCCACATTTTGCTGCTGCTGCCAAAACTTGATGCGTGAATCACCAAAAGATGCGACCAGTGCTTGGGGATTTTCTGAACTACAATTATCAGAAATAAGAATTTCAATGTTTTGATAAGTTTGTTTTATAGCACTAGCGATCGCTTGCTTGAGATACTCTGGTCGATTATAAGTAGGGATAATAACGCTAACTAAAGGTTGTTGAGATTCTTGATGCGATGACATATTTTTGTCTCTTGATTTTTTTAAGTAAAAGATGCACCAATTGATATTTTTATCCAAATCTAATTACTTAGCTTGAGGGATACTATATCTATATAAACTTTTAGCTCTAGAAGGAAATTCATCTATTGTTTTTGTATAAATTGTCCGCAGCTTTTTGACATGAGCAGTCATTGTAAATTCCTTCATCAATAAAGTATGACCTTGTTCACCCATGTATCGGCTTTTTTGATGATCTAGATACAACTCATTCATGGCATCAACCAGCTTTTGGATATCATTACCTGGAACAAGAATACCCGTTTCTCCATCTCGTAAATGTTCTGGAATCCCTCCGACTGCACTACCTATTACAGGTCGATAACGAGAGTAAGCTTCCAGAGTTACAAGACCGGCAGGTTCAGGCCAAACACTGGGAAAGATGACTGCAAAACACTGTTGATAAAGTTTATTTAATTTATTAGAATCGCACCAACCATGCCAAGTGATTCGCTTACTTAATCCCAATGTATTTGCTAACTTTTCTAAGCGGGGTCTTTCCCATCCTTCACCTGCAATATCAAGTTGAATTTGCGGATCTGTATGTATTAAAGTTTTGAGTAGCCATTCTAGACCTTTATCAGAAACAATCCGTCCAGCAAACAAAATTCTATGATTTTGGTGAACTTCTAAACTCAGAGGTGCTGTTGCTGTTTGCGGTACAGAGATGCCACAGTGTAGCGTTACAGTTTGCTCAGAAGGTACACCGTTTTGAATCAACTCTTGTCGAACGTATTCGCTATTAGCAATAAAAGTAATTTTTACCTTTTTTAATACATCTAAAAACTGCTGAGTAGTTTGAAGTTCTTTAAGAGTTCTTAACGGTCTACGGCTACCACATTTATCTACTAATTTACCCCAGGTACATCCTAAGTAAGAAAAGTTGCGATCGCAGATTGTCCGCTGCCCTGCTAAATACTTTGTGCCGCTAGGGCAGTAGAATGAGTGATTATGTACGCTGAAAACTGCGGGACACTCGCCTGTAAGCTCCAATAGCAAATCTGGGCTGTGAATGTGCAGCAATTTAAACTGACTTTGGTCAACATTTTTAAGCGATTTTATCACGCGATCGCTAACATCAGGTGGTCGATGTTCAAACAGAGATGCTAAATAAGTTTCAACACCTCCGCCCCCACCTACCTCAAAATTTGAGCATTGATAAATCAGGTCTTGGTCAAATGTTTTCTGGTACATCTTTTCTATTACTGTTAAGTATATGGTACTAATTTAAATAGTTTTTAATAACTTATTTTTATAAATAACAAGACTTTAGACTCATATTTTTCGTGATACTGATGAAGATACATAGCTAGGGGTTACGGCTGTAGCGATGTACAGCCGATTAATATTTTGCAAGTATTTTAGAAATTAGATATTACTTCTAATCTGATTGTCTTACTTCATACTGCATTTGATGATATTTCCAAAGCTTACCTTTGAGTTCCAGGAGTTCTTGATATTTACCTTGCTCTACTATCCGTCCTTGTTCTAAAACTACAACTTTATCTGCCTTAGAAATAGTAGAAAGACGGTGAGCGATCGCAATTACTGTTTTCCCAACAGATAGCTTTTCTAAGGAATCTTGAATTAAGCGCTCGGATACAGAATCTAAGGCGCTAGTTGCCTCATCCAAAATCAAAATTTCTGGGTTCCGCAGTAAAGCACGTGCAATAGCAATTCGCTGCCTTTGTCCTCCAGATAACCTAACACCCCGATCTCCTAATTGGGTATCAAAACCTTCGGGCATTTCCAAAATAAATTCTAGTGCATTTGCTAGTTTAGCCGCTTCTTGAATCTCTTCATTACTAGCTTCTGGAGTCCCGTAAGAAATATTCTGCCAAACATTAGTATTGAAGATAAAAGTATCTTGACTAACGACAGATATTTTGCGACGTAGGGAGTTAATTTCAAACTGCCGGATATCCATTTCATCAATGTAAAGATATCCATCTGTAGCATTATAAAATCTGGGAATTAAATCAGCAAGGGTTGTTTTACCAGCACCAGATGCTCCGACTAATGCTGTCATTTTTCCCTTTTCAATCGTCAGGGTAATATTATGCAGCACTAGATTATCATCATCATAGCCAAAATCCACAGATACTAAATCTATTGACCTGTTTAATCCCTTAAACTCAACTCTGCCATTTTGGAAATAATATTTTTCATCACTTTGCAACAGATTTTTAATGTTGTCTGCCGAACCATGTAGAGTACTAAGATATGCTCTCGTGCCATTAATATCTTGAACAAATGGTATAAAGCGAAATAGTACAAAGAAAAAGGTTAGCAAAGAAGCAACTTGTAGTGTTCCGTTGGTAACAAGACTAGTGAATGCTAAAATAATCATTCCGACCAATACCGTAGTCGCTACCCCTTCGGCAATTGGCTTCACAAGTGTCCAGGTGAATACAACTTTTGTTGTAGTACTTATTACCTTGTCACTAGCTTTATAGTAACGCTGACGCTCAAATTCTTGAGTACCACAGGAGTGAACAGTGCGAATACCATTAATAAATTCTATGGCTGTTGATGTAAAATTAGCATTAGCAGTTGTCATGCCAAAACTTGATTCTCTGACTCTAGCATTCAGATTTGACAGCCCCACACCTAAAAGTGTAAATAGTAATGCTGATATCAGCGTCAGTTGCCATGATATCAAAAACATTGATATTAAGTAGACAAAGGTTGTCAATCCTCTAGTTACTAAAAATGCTCCACCACTGAAACCCTGTCTGATCCTCTCGATTTCTGTGGTAATTGTATTAATTAGTTCCCCAGAACGGGTTTTGGCAAAGTAACTTAATGATAAGGATTGTAGCTGTTCAAAAATTTGTTTACGTAAGCGATCGGCAAGATGTAATTGAGATAATTCAGTATAAACTTGAGAAAAATAATTGAAGGTAGCACGTAACCAAGTACTCAATAAAATCAGCAAAGATACGCGGTATAGACGATTAATTGCCGATGTCTTAGCTCCCAAAATCCAAATATCAAACCAGCTTATTCCTGTTTGGACAGGTTGAGCATTAGGACTAGTTAAGCTTTGCAAAAAAGAAAGTAAGAAACCAATACTTACACCTTCAAAAGTTGCCGCTAGAACCGAGAATATTAGAGCTAAAGTGGCAATTTTGCGGAAGTGTTTAAATTCTCGCAATATCAAATAGTTATCCTGCCAGAAGCTAGTAGCTTTGAGCAGATTACCGAGTGGTTGAGGAAGTTTGAAATGCATGAATTTTATAATAATAGTTTGGCAAGGTAGATAGACCGCCATAGATGCTACGTAAGTAATTTTTTCTGTGGCCCTAGTGCGGTAGATGAAATCATCAATTACCGCACAGATAAGTTACAGTGTTTGGCTATCCAGATGTAACAGGTGAGACTGCGCCTCTACTTCCCATGAAGCCGTAATTTCTGGTAGTTTATTTAGCTGTACTGCATCTTCTAAAGTCCAACAATAAGATCCGGTCAAACTCATGTCACCCCGCAGCACATTAAATAACTGGGGTAGATTGTCAAGACCATATTTATGCATCCAACGCCCTAGTGGAGTGATGTTGTGCTTTGTAGTTGTGCAAAACCTGATCGCCCGAAAGAGTTTACCCCGTTCTCCAACATGCCACTCACGACAAAAAAGTGACCCTGGCGAGTAAACCTGCATTAATACAATCAATCCCAACATTACTGGACTGACCAATAGCAGCAACATGAAAGCAGCAATCCAATCAATTAGTCGCTGCAATTGTCTCCAGGGTTGGTTAGCCAGTTTATTGCCAGGGGATATGCTTAGGAATATTGGTTTTTTAGCTGCTTCACATGCATCTGCCCAAAATTTGAGCAAAGCCTCGCCCAATTTTGGATCTATGCTGACCAAACTTACTGGAGAATGTTGTAAGCATTCTACTAGCGATCGCTTATTATCTAATGCAGGTAAATATGGTTGTTTAACTCGTCCAAGCGGCTTCACCAACAACTTACCCCGCCGCCACTGGAGTGTGCAGTACGCACGATTATCTTGGTGTGACTGGGTTACATCATATAAATTCTGTAGAATTGGAATTATTGAAGTTGTCATAATGTCTTTGGGTTTATACAGGAGTGAATTACTGAGGCGTTATCAAAGACCCAAATCCGAATCTTGTTGTAAGTCCAAAAAGTTGGAGATAATTGAGGGCAAAAATATGCTATAGTATTTGCCACTCGGCCAAGCACATATTGCGTAGAATTCTGCTGATGTAGAGATTTACAAATTAGACAGATACTAATTACATAGGTAGCAATCACCGCTACTATTAACATTCATGGGCAAATCTTGATTTTCCGGAAACTACTGACAGTAGAGAAGTGTAGAGGGAAATTACCCATGAATCTATATCTACGTTTAATTACGCTGAGGCGTTCATTGTCTCGATAGATTTGAAAAACCAGTCTGCTCTTGTCTTCTAGCCTTTATGAAGGTGCTTTAATCTCTAGAATATAAGACTATTTAGAAATAGCGATCGCTCAAATAAACTCTTTATTTACTCTTTAAAGAGCCAGTGATTTCTCTGAAAAACCATAAAGATAGCATAAATATACTGAATTTTTCCTGATCACAACAAAATTCAAGTTTGATTATAAATGCGAAACGCAAAATCCCCGACTTCTCTAAGAAGTCGGGGATTTATCATCTAGCAGTACTAGTACTACGGCGTAAATAATCCACCCATTTGAAATGTCTAAAACCTTTACAGAACAGTAATTACGAATTACGAATTATGCAAAGCAGTACTAGCTACTTTTCTACAGCTTGACGTAGAGCTAATTGCTGTTGTTTGATATTTGGTACGTAATTACTGCTAGAGTTTGATACCCCATTCGCTACAACCCCAATCAGATTTAACTTACTCAGCATGGCTGTAGCTTGAGTCAGCTGACTTCGCGTCACAATACCAATACTTGCCACCATGACCACGCTACGACAAGATGATGCAGTAAGCATAGCATCCACCAAGCCGAGAACTGGGGGAGCATCTATCAGTACCAAATCATAGTTTTCCTCAAATGCTGCCATTAATTGCATCATCCGAGGGGAACTCAACAGATTTGCTGGATCAGCAGGTTTGGGGCCAGCGGTTAAAATATCGATGAAGGCGGAGCCTGAGTATTGAAGACTAATTTGATTAGGTAGAGTTGCATCACTCGCCAATAAAGTTGAAAGCCCCTGCTCATTAGGAAGATTGAGTTGTTCGTGCAGGCTAGGATCGCGTAAATTGGCATCAATCAGTAACACCCTTTTGTGTAAACGGGCAGCACTCATTGCCAAACCCAACGCCAAAGCTGATTTCCCCTCATCGGCTAAAGCCGAGGTGATCATCAAAGATTTTAAATTAGTAACAGTATTTAAAAGTTCAATGTTTTTGTAAATCAGATCCAGCGATTCCCAACGCGGTGGAGATTGCAATACCTGAATTGTCCAAGGAGCAAGAACTTCTGGCTTACCAAAAGGCAACTTGATCATTGATTCTTTCGGTTTGGCTGGCGGTAACTTGGGAGTTGTTCCCAACAACGGCATGGCCATTTGCTTCTCTAATTCAGCAGTGGTGTGAACTGCATCATCAGCCGATTCGCGAATAAAGGCAGCAATGCCTCCTAACATTAACCCAACTACAGCACCTAACAGCAAGTTCTGTTGGAGATTGGGGCCTAATTGTGCGCCTTTTTGGGGATCTTCTACCACTTCCCAATTAAATCCACCTTTGGAAAGTTCTTGCCGTAATTGTTGTTCTGCTCTTAAAAGCTGCTCTAATCTTTCACGACTAAATTGCAACTGTGGTAGCATCCGATTGTAATAAGCCAACAGAGGTGGGAAGCGTTTGATTTCAAAACGCAACTCGTTTTCTTTCTGAGCCAAAGTTTGATCGCGAGCAGTTAAAGCAACTATAGTGGTCTGCGTTTCTACTAGCTGACCGGCAAGGCTGAGATCAATTTCACCAAGTTGTCCTCGTTCAAGAAGAGAGTCTCCAGAAGTGAATGCACCAGCAGACTTTCCGCCTAAAGTTCTTCCTACCTCTTGTTGCAATAATTCCTTCTGGCCCTGAAGCTGTTCTTTGAGCTTTTGCACACTTGGAGTTTGATCTGTAAAGCGTAAGCGTTCCTGTGCTAATGCCAGTTCACTTTTTTGGATTTCGTTCAATAAGCTTTGGTAGCGAGTAGACTGACTCAGACGAGAAGCAACTAGAGCATTTTGAGGAGAACGGTTAAGTTGTTCTTCTAAAGATTTTTGGCGTGCCAAAGCTTCTCCATATTGAGAACGAGTTGTTTGTCGTTCTTGGGCAATATTGTTCAAAGCTGTTTCAATCGCTTTGGCTTGCGATTCTGGATCGATTAAGTTTTGATTTCTCCGAAATCTTTGTAAATTTGTCTCAGCCGCGTTTACTTCTTCACTGGCTTTACTTAACTGTTCCCTGATGATTTGCAGACCTTTTTGTAAACGCGAATTCTGTTGTTGCTTGTTATATTCCACATAAACTTGTCGAATTGCGGCCAAAACTTTTTGGGTCTTTTCTGGATCTCCAGCAGTGTATTCAACTTGAAATATTTTAGTAGCGACATTATCTTCTTTGCTCCTTAATTGAGTTAAGACCAAAGAAGCTTTAATTTCACCTGAACTTATATCTGGATAATCAGACTGAAGTTTATCAACTGCTTTTTGGATAAGTCCTGAACTTTGCATCAAATTAAGCTGGGTAGCAGTATCTATAACTACATCCGAGTCAGTAAACTGGTTGTCTAAGCCAGCACCTTCTTTCTTACCTTGATAGTTAGGTTCTACTAGCAGTTGCATGGAACTTTTATAAGTAGGCTTTGTCTTTACAGTTACTATGCTGGCAATAGCAATACAACTAATTAGTACTGCTAAGAACCAAGGAAATCTCCGCACAAATACGGCAAACATTTGTCCGTAACTTGGTTCACTTTCAGAAGCTGCACTTATTTGAGGATTTAGACTAGTTTGAACCACTTTTATTATCCTTGTCTTCAAGACTTACGCTAAGAGATTCTCCGAAGAATACCTATTTTTTCCGAACCGCCAAGGACGAGAGAGAAAATAAATAGGTAATCTTATTGTGAAAAGAGATTCAGAAATCAAATGAATAATTGATGCACACCACAAGCTTGGTTAATAATTTGCTCAACCTTACCAAAGAAGGCATTCTCTGAAAAGTTTGCTACTGCATGATTACGGATGCGATCGTAATCCCAAGAAATGCCCTTGGCTTCTATTAATGCAAGTTGTAAAGATTCCGGTGTTTGTCTTTTGAAAAAGACTCCTGTTTCACCTGGAATTTGAGTATCTAATACTCCACCGGCTCCGTAGGCGATGACTGGTGTACCGCTAGCATTAGCCTCTACTGGAACTAATCCGTAGTCTTCTAATGCTGCGACAATAATAGACTTGGCTTTGGAAAACAAGTCTTTGCGGGTTCTATCACTTACGTGTCCCAAGAACACAATATTTTGTAATGCTTTGGATTTTAACCGTGCTTGTTCTGGCCCATCACCAGATATTAATAGCCGCCACCCTAACCAATTAAAAGCTTCGACTATTATATCAAGTCGCTTATAACTGATCATCCGGGCAGAGGCCAGATAATATTCATCTTTTATATCAGAAAAAACAAATTTGCTAGTATCAATTGGATAGTTCACCATCATTGCCTTTTTGCCATAGATATTTTCAATCCGGCGGGCAACAACACTGGAATTAGCAATGTAAAGGTCAGGTTCCTGTGCATATTTCAGGTCTACCTTTCTCATTACTTGAAAAACTTGTTCGATTAAAGGAGCAAAATATCTATAATCTCCGTACTCTCTTAAATAAGTTGCTGTATCCCATAAAAAACGGGTGACATTATGGCAAAAGCAAATGTGGCGGGCATTGGGGTTTTTTCGCACTGCTTTGGCGAAGCTAGTACTACTGCTAATAATTAAATCGTAGTCTTGCAAATCCAAGGCACGAAAGGCAGGAAAATATAGAGGAGCCATTGACCGGAAATATTTTGCTGCCCCAGGAATCTTTTGCAAGAAGGTTGTGTTGACTATGCGATCGCCTAGATCGATAGTTTTTTGGGGATCGTACAAAGATGTGAAAATATCTGCTTCAGGATAGCGCTTACAAAGCAGTTCAAACACACGCTCTGCCCCACCTCGCTGGGTTAAATAATCATGGACGAGAGCAATTTTCATGAATTTGACCTAAAGTTTCGATCGGGTTTGTTTGAACGCTCCCCAGCAAGTTATTATCAACAACTTTAGTGTCCCGCAGTATAGCTTTCTATCCTCTTGATGAAATTATTGTTACAAATACGTTGGTAGGGGCGTCGGAGATCCCCCCAACCCCCCTTAAAAAGGGGGGCTTTTTCTTCTTTTTACCCCCTTAAAAAGAGGGTCGCCGCAGGCGGGGGGATCTTATCCGAAACGTATTAGGGGCGTACAGCTGTACACCCCTACAGCCAATTCATTTGTGGCAAATATCTTTGAAACCGATATTATCCAACTGCTACTAAGATTTTTTCTGGAGCGAAATAATTGTTTTGCTCAGTTCGTAGTTGGTCGCAAAGTCTGCCTTCAGGTAATTCTATATCCTCGTATGTGAGGACTTGATCCTTAGAAATATCTCGTTTGAGGCGACACCCTTCAGCTAGACCGATTGGTAGAAGATTTTGCTGTTGGACGATATCGGAATTTTCACATTGTCCGTAGGTCATGTAGTAGCCGATGCCATCTATGGTTTCTCCTGCTTTCAGGTCGATTTTGGCAGTGGTGACAACATCTACTAGCGGGCCTGCTAGTGGAGACATAACGGCATCACCGAAGAGAACAGCACGCGCTACGGACAAGGGAACTTCAAAATGACAGAGGTGATAAGGAGTATAGAAGCTGTAAAGTGGGCCTTCACCTAATTTGTATAAGTTGAGATAATGCTGTTGCTTGGGGTCGTCGTGAGTGGCAAATACATATACGCCTGGGCCTGGTTTTGCTCCAACTACATAATCGACAATGCCGCCCAGTTCTTTGAGTTGTTCAACATCATATATATGGGTCATTTCATCGACATAACCGTTGAAGTCATATCCCAGCATTCCCCGTTTGGCGACTTTCATGCCTGTGGCATTGGCAACGATCGCTTGCTCAAAGGAAATTTTAGTTCCATCGGCGAAGCTAGCCACCATGTGGGGCTTTTGACCCCAACGTTTAGCAAATCCTTCCTGGGTGGTGGGATTGCGATAGGGGTCTTGGAGTCCTTTAATGTTACCGCACAATAAGGGAGTTAAACCAATGCTTTTTACAAAGCGGTAAAGGTTCATTTGTACCCCTGGCTGATCGCCATCACAAGCGCTGAGAATGACGCCTGCTTTGTCGGCATACACTTTCAGAATGGGGCCAATGGTGCCGTCGAGTTCGGCATTCATCATGATCACATGCTTGCAATGAGCGATCGCTTCCATGACGATCCCAGCGCCAAATTCCACTGCACCTGTGACTTCGATTAATGCATCGATGCCCTCAGCCCGACACAGTAACTTAGCGTCTTCTGTGACTGCATATTTACCGTTAGCGATCGCATCTTCTAATTCGCTGACAGTTGCAACAACTTGAATATCTTCAATTCCTGCTTCCGAATAAGCTTGTTTCGCTGCACCAATCTGGCGATTAGAGATAGCAACTAACTCCATTCCTGGCACCGAATTGACAATTTGGTTGGCAATTCCTCGACCCATAAAACCAGCACCAATCATTCCCACTTTAATAGGGTTTCCTGCTGCTGCACGGGCTTGTAAGGCGCGATCGATAATAATCATGAACTAAACTCCTTTTTGGAACTGTTTGTTGTGTTACAAATTCTCGATAATTTTGCACTTAATAATTTGTTACAGCTAAATATTAAGTACATTTGGTGTTAGCGACATCTTAAACCAAGCGACTAGAAGTCGCGGCTACACAGGCAAAACCCACGGAGGTGGGTTTAATATCATGTTCGGGTAAAGACTTATCATTTAGACCGCAGGAGTGCAGGGGGCAGGGAGAAAGAGGTTTTCCTGACTTTTTGCACGGATGCGGTAATCACAAGTAATTAACCGGATTTGATATAAAACCCTTAATTTTTCCTTAGTCCGCGCAGGCAGACTTGGTTTGTATAGCCAAGCCAGTGCGGTCTTGGGGGTTTCCCCCATGAGCAACTGGCGTGCGATTTCTAATCGCCAGGGCTAAATACTAACCAGTTGTTTGCTAGATGTCTGTTTTTTCTGGCTGTGATTTTCGATAATTTGCTCCACAGCATTTTTGTAGGCTTGGGCAAACTTTTCTTTGGTATGATTTGCTCTTGCGTATTCCCATGCCTTCCGAGACATCAGCTTGAGGTCTTCAGCAGGTAAATTAGAAATACTTCTAACTTTCGCCTTAATTTCTTCAAGGGAAAGGTTATCGAAAATCACACCAAAATCATGAACATCTACACCAGATTCGTAGCTTAAAATCGGAATTAATCCGGCTTGTAAGCTAGTGATTACTGCTCCTGCTTGCCCCTCAGAAACGGAAGGATAAACAAGTCCCAAACAATTATTTGTAATTTTTAAAAAGTCAGGGCTGCTAACATCAATCCAACCATAGGTATGAATGTTGGGTGTTTCGTATAGTTCTTTATAGAAAGCTTGCTCAAACTCTTTATCATTACTTACCGGGCCACAAACTGTTAAATGGTATTCCGGCATTTGGGCAAAAGCATCTAAAACTAAGTCTAATCCTTTGAGAACTAAAGCGCTACCACCAAACCAGAGAAAATTCTTTCTTACCCCTTCAAAGTCTTTCTCGTCAGGAGAGGGATAAACGAATGACGAAGAAATGGGAATACGATACATTGGTTTGTTCGCATATTTGAACGTATCAACTGTGAAATTGTTACCTAATACGGTAGCGTAATCAGCATATTCAATTCCTAAATTGGGCGTCTCAAATCGCTGTGGACGTAAGGTAATTCCTCTCCGCTGTTGGAGTTCTAGAAGTCTGTTGCATTCCGCTGCATTGCGAAAAATCATATTAGCAATGTCAACGTGGAAAATCTTGATGCAATCTTTATTCAGTTTTGGTGCAAGCGCTTCTAGGCGATGACGGATATCAATGAAAAATGCGTAGTCTTTTTGAGGAACGAATTTATCATTATGAAATTGGATAACATCAACGTTATAGCCCAAGTCTAAAAAAGTTTGGGCGATTAATAAACATTCCCAGTTCCAACTCTGGTCATTAGGGATAAGCTGACCTGGTTTGATGAGAAATGGTTCAATTCGATAAGAAAGAAGTACATTTCCTTTGGAAGGTTGTTTAGGCTTTAGGGAAACAACCTGCAAAGTCTTGGCGTAATTGATGCGATCTTGGACTTTTTTGGATACAAAAGAGATAGTATTGCTGACGCGAGATAGAATATTATTTGACATTTATTTCTACCCTAATTAATTATTTTTTACCTCATGCAGATGAGCCAGTGTGTTGCGCTGGTTAAGAGCGTTGTAGCAACTGGCGTCGCAAAGAAGCGCAGAGAAAGAGCCTAAAGTTATCTGGAAGCTGCACCGCCAACAGTCATCATTCTCAACAAAGGCCAATTTAAATCTTTTTCGGAGATTTCAGTTACATCTAGAGGCCAATCAATGTTAAAGAATGAGTCGTCATAGCGTAAACCTCTCTCATACCCTGGCGTGTAAAATTCACCCACTTGATATACGACTTCAGTCTCATCTGTGAGTGCTTGATAGCCGTGAGCAAACATTTCTGGAACATACAAAGCGCGGCGGTTTTCTGGCGTTAGCTCTACACCAATGTGTGATAAAAAGCTGGGAGATTCAGGACGCATATCAATAATTACGTCATAAATTGCGCCTTTAGTACAGCGAATCAATTTCGTTTCTGCTGCTGGCAGAATTTGATAGTGCATTCCCCGGATAGTGCCTTTTTTGTAGTTAAAAGACAAGTTACATTGGGCAACTGTTGGCTTTAATCCGTGTGCTTCAAATTCTTGAGCGCAGAAAGACCGAGCAAAAAAACCACGGTGGTCTGGCTTTTCTTCTAAATCAATAATGAATGCGTCTTTGAGTGCGGTTTCGGTGAAAATCATGTGATTCTTTTGAGATGAATGTTGAGGACAGAAAGTACTTGCTAACTACTTAGTTTTGCAGCTGCTTTCGCTGCATTATGCTGTTGCTAACGAAAGGCTATTAAGTCGTAACTTTAACTGCATCTGATGAAGAACGTAACTCTGCTCTGGGATAAGTATCATCCCAGTATTGGGTGCAGAGGTCTGGTCGTTCGGGAGGGTTAGCGGTGTAACAAAAGAATAACGCTGACCGTTCTTCTGTGCGGACTGTGCCGTGATGTAAGGCATTTTTCGTATCTACAAGAATGACTGTACCTGCTGGGCCTGGGCAGGATTTCCAAGCTGATTTAGGGATGACTGGTTTTACTTCTTCGTCATCGATACCCATATAGCCTGACTTCCAAAGTTTGTAATAAAGTCGAAAATAATTCCAACTAAATAAGGAAGTTAAAGAGCGGGGAATGTATTCAAAAGGCCCAGTTTTTTCTTCTACATCATTTAAGTAAATAAAGATTTTGATAATCCGACGGTCTTCTGCATCACTATGCCATAACAGTGTCCCAAACTGATGTCTACTAGGAAAATCTTTGCGTAAATGTACACCATGAAAGGCAATAGGAAGACCGATATAATTTTCGATGATGTTGACCAGTCTTTTCTCTATCCCCCAGGCATAGAATTCTGGTAAACCTGTAACTGTGGAAATTTGCGGTAATTTTTCATCTAGATGGTCGTTATTGGGATTTTCCATCTGAGACAATTGATGGTAAGCAGCTTTGAGCAGTTCGGAGCTAGAATTTAACCCTAAATCTCCCAATGTTGTGACGCAAACGCCATCTTTTTTGAGAGCATTAAGGATCTTGCGATCGCCTCCTTCCAATGCTGTCAGATTTCTGCTATGCTTCCAACGAGCTACGTAATATTGCAAGTCAGAAGACAGTGTAACTATTTTGCGTTTGATTGCACTAAACATGTTGTACATCCCTTCTAGTTTTGATGTATATTTATCAGTGATTGAGTAGCTTAAGGCTTATAGCTCCGTATTTCTTGAGTAGACATTTCACTTGATTCTGCTAACCCAAATTCTTTAGAAACCATCACGTCAAAAGCACACAAACTCACTAAAGCCAAAAATGGAACTACTGTTTTGATAGCGGACATGGGCCATCTTCTTAAAGCTCCCAAGAAAACTTTCAAGTTGACTTCTTTACCATTCTGCAAAAGCATCCGCCTGCAAAACTGTTTAGAATATCCACTCTTCTCCAATTTCAAAATCACTTCGGGTATGTGTTTGTATTGCATTAACAGTGCAGACTTTGGTTCTTTCTGCCAATAACTCACACCAACAACACATTCTAAAAAAGTATCTTTAGTGACAATTACAGTGCCATTAGCAGCACAATAGCCGGCTAAATATGCTAATGATATCCAGTTATTTTCAGCATCTTGCCAATTTTGTAGAGCGCATTTCACTAAATCAGTGCGGTAGATTGTAGCAGTCAGAAAAATGACTGCACCGACACTTTTTGAGAAACAATGCTCAAATATAGCTTTACCATCACCATCACCATCTTCACTATCTATATCAAACCAGCGATTACCAATAATTGTGGGTGGATGAACTGGTTCACCAGTAATTTGGTTCCGACCAGAAAAGTTGAGAAATAATAATGATAAATTTTCATGTTGTCTGAGTTTACTGAGGACATAAGCAATGGCTCTATCTTGAATTGGGTCATCATCACCAATTGTCCAAACGTATTTGGTTGTTGTAGAATTTAGGCAATACATAATATTTTTAACGACGCCTAAATTCTTATAGTTTTTATTTGATTTGAATGTAATATTGCTAAGGGCTACTTGCCATTTCTGAATTACTTCCTGAGTATTATCTGTTGAACAATTATCAGAAACTAAAATTTCACAGTCATCTTCAAAACCTTTAATAGCTTGAGCTAGCCACGCTAACTGTTTATCAAGTAATTCAGCACGATTATAAGTGGGTATAGCAATGGTCAGTAATTTATGCATGGAAAGAAATAGTAGTTAATAAAATTGATATATGAGTGGTTTTCGTCAAAAACTAGTGTTAACAGAACTTAGCAATTAACACACTAAGTTACAAGCTATTCTCTAGCTGCTTGGGTGGAAAAAGAATTGCCCAAGCTGATATGCTCAACAAACGTAGATAAGGAATAAATATCTTGATTGTCAAAAAAGGCCAACGTTTTAAAGCACCTAATAATATTTTTAGGTCGGTTTTTTGTTGGAAATTCTGCCAAATCATTTCCTGACAAAATTTATGAGGATATCCTACCTTTAATAGTTTTATATAAACTTCAGGTATGTACGCATATCGCATTCTAAAGTTCCATGTTGGATCAAGATCCAAAAGACTAGCACCCATAGTACATTCTAAATAAGTGTCTTTAGTGACGATGACACTTCCATGAGCTGCACAAAACCCAGTCCAATATGCTTGAGATGCCCAATTACTAGTAGCAGATGGCCACTTTTTTAAAGCTTGTTGTACTAGATTTGTGCGATAGATTGCTGCTGATATAAAAAGTACACCACCAAAATTTTCGTTCAGATAACCTTGGAATACAGCTTTACCATCAACTCTTAGCTCATCATTATCACTATTTAACCAGCGTTCTACAACAAGTTGACCTGTTCGTTTTTGGCGACCGGAGAAATTTAAAAACATTAATGCCAAATTTGAATGTTTTTTTAGTGTTGTTAACACATAATCTAGAGTTCTCTCCTGAATTGGATCGTCATCACCAATTGTCCAAACATATTTACTGTTTGGGGCTTTTAAGCAACAAGCGATATTACCCATTACACCAATATTTTCACTATTTTTATTTGATGTAAATTTGACATTACTGAGAATTAGCTGCCACTTTTTAATTATTTCTTGGGTATTATCTGTAGAGCAATTATCAGAAATAAAGATTTCACAGTCAGACTCAAACCCTTTAATAGATTTAGCTAACCAGGTAAGTTGTTTATCTAAAAGCTGGGCACGATTAAATGTTGGAATGGCAATGGTCAGTAATTTATTCATATTAAGCTCATATCTGTAGTTAAGTAGGTAGTATAGGAATCCAGTTTGATTTCTGAAATAATTTAGGTATATAGAGTGTGTCTTTTCAAAAATCAAATAGGAACCCTATAACAGCAGCTTAGTAATTTAAAAGCTACTTTCCAGTTTATTTGTTTGCACTTTAACGACAAAAACTTTATAAGAAATACGCCTTTTAATTACTCAAAATACTTAAATTATTAGTAATAAGAGGCGTTTTTTGCTTATATTTAGTAATTACGATGCTATTAAAAGCCTATCCGGAATAGGACAGGGATAAATTTTTACTTCAGGAATTGGCACTACAAACTGTCCACCCCATTCGCCAATAAATGCCATTTGTTCCATAATTTCCTCCTTGAGATTCCAAGGTAAAATTAGGACATAATCTGGTTTGGTTTGGCGGATTTTATCTGGTTCAAAGATAGGAATATGAGTTCCAGGTAAAAATAAGCCTTGTTTGTAGGGATTGCAATCTACTGTGTAATCAATAAAATCTTTCCCAATTCCACAGTAATTGAGCAATGTGTTACCTTTAGCTGGTGCGCCATAGCCAGCGATTGATTTACCTTCTGCTTTAGCCGTCAAGAGAAAATTTAATAGCTTGTGCTTCGTTTCTTTGACTTTTTCGGCAAATGTAATGTAAGTCTCTATGCGATGCAGTCCAGCGGCAATTTCTTTTACTTTCAGATGCCTAACTCGTTCACTAATGCCAGGATTATCAGCGTAGTCATGTTTGGCATAAATTCTTAAAGAACCGCCATGAGTTGATAATTCTTCTACATCAAAAATTTGCAAATTGTGGGCTGCAAAAATCTTTTCTATAGTGAGGAATGAGAAGTAAGAAAAATGCTCGTGATAAATTGTGTCAAACTGATTTTTTTGAATGAGTTGTAAAATATGAGGAAACTCCATCGTCAAGATTCCATTATCTTTAAGAATGAGTTTCATTCCAGCGATGAAATCATTTAGATCCGGTACATGAGCTAAAACATTATTGCCTATCAAAAGGTCAGCCAGTTTTCCTTGTATCACGAGTTCTTTAGCAGTTTCAACTCCAAAAAACTTGTTGATACTAGGAATACCTCTACTTTCAGCAACTTTGGCAATATTTGCCGCTGGTTCTATTCCTAAAACTGGTATTCCTTTCTCTAAGAAATATTGCAGTAGGTAGCCGTCGTTGCTGGCAATTTCAATAACTTGATTATGATGATTAAAGCCAAACTTTTCTACCATCATATCGGTGTAAGTCTTGGCATGTTTTAGCCAACTTACTGAGTAGGAAGAAAAGTAAGCATAGTCACTGAAAATGTGATCTGGGGTTTCAAACTGTTCTAGTTGAACTAAGAGAGTATCTTCAGAGACATAAGCATGGAGAGGATAAAATTTTTCGGCATTATTTAGCTGTTCTGCCCTCAGGTAAGCATTGGCTAAAGGTGACATTCCTAGATCAATAAAGGTTTGGTGCAAGGGTTGACCACTAAAACGACATTTTGCGATCGCCATAAATTTCAACTCACTGATTGCAAATAATTTGATGGATGAAATAAGTCCGAATCAAATATTATTGATTCGGAAGCTTAGATTATTTTTTCGCTGCTGCTAGACGACTCTAGTTACTTTTTATTCCAAAAGAAATCTTTGTCAATTTGCTCTGTACGAATCAGATACTCTAGCTGTTTTAAGCGAGTAAATCCTCTAAACAAGAAGGTATCTTCAGCCATATGTATTTGATTGAATAAATCAAATAGCTGCTGGGCACCAAGTTGGGCATTCCAATCACATTTAAATCCGGGTAGGATTGTGTTGATTTTCTCGAAGGATACGCGATAGCTGCGGTTATCTGCGCCGTTGTCACCAAAGGACAATTTACAATCTGGGAAAACATCAGCAATAATTTCTGCGATTTCTTTAACGCGATAGTTATTTGCTGTATCTCCCACGTTGAAGATTTGGTTATGTACAATATCCCGTGGTGCTTCTAAAGTGCAGACTATTGCTTTGCAAATATCCAATGCGTGGACTAATGGCCGCCAAGGTGTACCATCACTAATCATTTTGATTTCTTTGCTAGTCCATGCCAAGCCTGCTAAGTTGTTTAAAACAATATCAAAGCGCATCCTGGGAGAAGCACCAAAGGCTGTAGCATTCCGCATAAAGGTGGGAGAGAAGTCATCATCAGCGAGTGGTTTGACATCTCTTTCTACGAGAGTTTTGCAGTCTGCGTAGGCTGTTTGGGGATTAATTGGCGATTCTTCTGTGACATCACCTGCGGTAGCAACACCGTAGACACTGCACGAAGACATATATACAAAACGACGCACACCCATAGCCTTAGCCAGACTAGCCAGACGAACTGAACCTACATGATTAATTTCGTAGGTAATATTGGGTGCTAATTGTCCGGCTGGGTCGTTGGAGAGTTCCGCCATGTGAACTATTGCTTCGACACCTTCCAAATCATCAGGGGTGATGTTACGGATATCTTTGTTGAGGGTTTTGGGTGTCACCCCACTAGCGTTATATAGCCAACCAACTTTATAGAAACCAGTATCTAGACCAATAACTTCATGTCCTCGTTCGATTAACAGAGGCGGTAATAACGAACCTAGATAGCCTTCTGTTCCAGTTACTAATATTTTCATTGTAGTTAATGCCTTTGTATTGATGAGTTAAATTCTTCGTTTAGTAGGGGCGCACAGATGTACGCCCTAAAGGGTGTTGCATCCAAGAGGGAACCACTATATTTTTCGTTTGTATGCAATAAACCTCACTTCCATTCCTCTTTCCTAAAAGGAGAGAGGCTTTGAATCTTACTCCCCAACGCTAGTAGGGAAGGGGTTGAGGGTTAGGTCATTGAACTCAACCCAGAAGCGCTATATATGACTTGGCTAACAGTCATTACGTAGTTACTAAAACCTTTGCAGGCTTACCCATTGGGTAGCAGCACTCTATAGCGGTTCTTAATTAGATGCACTACACTTTTATTTTGTGGGATGGGTATCTTACCCGTCTCTTGCATTTCCAGGCAGACAAAGATGCCCACTATACAAGATTCATGCCTTAATTCAGCAGTCCCGGAAATAATAACTAAGCTATCTATGCAGTGACTACACTATCTAGGTGCGAAAGTTGCGGAATTTCTGCCACAAGCGCTTTGCCGATTTCTAGAGAAGATGTAGCAGCAGGAGAAGGAGCATTGCAAACATGGATGGAGTTTTGACCAGAAACAATCAAAAAGTCGTCTACAAGCTTGCCATCGTTCATTAAGGCTTGAGCGCGGACTCCTGCATGGGTGGGAACTAAGTCTTCTGCTTGCACTTCGGGAATTAGTTTTTGCAAACTTCTGGTGAAGGCTGCTTTACTAAAGGAACGAATGATTTCTTGAATGCCTTCATCAGCGTGTTTGGCTGCCAATTTCCAGAAACCGGGATAAGTGATGACTTCCAGAAAATCCCGTAAGTCAAAGTCGGTTTTTTTGTAACCTTCGCGTTTGAGCGACAGAACGGCGTTTGGCCCTGCATGGACGCTACCATCAATCATCCGGGTAAAGTGGACACCCAAGAAGGGAAAATCTGGATTGGGAACTGGGTAAATTAGTGTCTTGACCAGATAGCGTTTTTCTGGTGTGAGTTCGTAATATTCTCCCCGGAATGGGACAATTTTTGCTTGGGGTTCAACTTGACCTAGTTTAGCGGTGCGATCGCTATGCAATCCAGTACAATTAATTACAAAGCGGGTTTCAAAGTTACCGCTGTTTGTTTGCAGTACCTGATTTTTACCACTAGGGGAGATTTTCAGAACTTTTGTATTGAGATGTAAATCTCCACCCTGCTGTTGAATTAGCTGGGCATATTTTAAACAAACTTGCTTGTAATTAACAATACCAGTTGAGAATACCCGAAGTCCACCTACACATTTTACGTGAGGTTCAATTTCCCTGACTTCTTCGGGGCTGATTCTCTTAACTTCTATGCCATTATCTAAGCCGCGTTTATAGAGATTTTCTAAACGTGGTAGTTCTTGTTCTTCTGTTGCAACAATTACCTTACCACAAACTTCATGGTCAATTCCATGTTCTTGGCAGAATTCTACCATTGAACGAGAACCATCACGGCAAAATTTAGCTTTGAAACTTCCGGGTTTGTAATAAATACCAGAATGAATCACCCCACTATTATTGCCGGTTTGATGAAATGCCCATTGGCTCTCTTTTTCTAGTACTAAAATACGCGCATTGGGATAGCGTTTTCCTAAAGCTAACGCTGTAGAGAGTCCAACTATTCCGCCACCTATAATCGCAAAATCATACATTAGTATTATCGCACTTCAAATTACAGTAAATCCATAAAGTTATTTGGGATTGGGTACTGGGTACTGGGTAATGGGTAAGAAAATATGAGTAAAATTTGGTTTGGATGTGAATCTTCATTCAAATCTTCCCAATACCTAGTCTCCAGTCCCCAATCCCCAGTCCCTAGTCCCCAGTCTCCTTACCATACTTTCCAAGGAGCTTGATTGTTCTTCCACAGCCCTTCAAGATAGTTTTTATCACGTAAAGTATCCATCGGCTGCCAAAACCCATCATGCTTGAAAGCAGATAGCTGTTCCATATCAGCTAGCTTTTCTAATGGCTCTTGCTCCCATACCGTAGAGTCATCGGCAATTAAGTTGATTACTTCTGGTTCTAACACAAAATAACCGCCATTAATCCAAGCTCCATCACCTTCAGGTTTTTCCCGAAAGCTGGTGATTTTAGTTTGCTCATATCCTAAGGAAATAGCACCAAAACGTCCGGCTGGTTGAACGGCTGTGAGTGTTCCTAAGCTATTTTGTTGTTTGTGAAAGTTAACTAGCTCGGTGATATTAATATTACTGACACCATCACCATAAGTAAAGCAAAAAGTCTCATTACCAAGATGTTCGCTGATTCGCTTTAAGCGTCCACCTGTCATTGTATTATCACCCGTATTTACTAAGGTGACACGCCAGGGTTCCGCATATCCAGAATGCACGTTCATCTGGTTAAAGCGCATGTCAAAGGTAACATCTGACATGTGTAAGAAGTAGTTAGCAAAATACTCTTTAATTATGTAACCTTTGTAACCACAACAAATGATGAAGTCATTAATGCCGTGGGCTGAGTAAGTTTTCATTATGTGCCAGAGAATTGGCTTACCACCAATTTCAACCATCGGCTTGGGTCTGATACTAGTTTCTTCACTGAGGCGTGTACCAAGACCTCCAGCCAAAATCACCGCTTTCATGCAATTACCTCGGAGATTTGTAGGGATATGATTATTTGACCGTGCCAATTTTAGATTTTGGATTTTGGTGAAGCCGTGAGGGCAGAGCAAATCTACTCATCCGCTCATGACGTTCGATGACTAATCCCAAAGACCCTTGCAGACTCGCTAACGCAAATCTAAAATCCAAAATCGATTAACTTTATCGACATGAAGAGGATGCACTTAGATGGAGAAAAATTTCTTTCTGATTTCTTTTTCTCCGTCAATAATCTAACTGTAATTTCCGGCAAAATTATGAAGGAAAGATAAATTAAAATCTTTTCTATATAAAAGCTGTATGAATATCTATAAATACAGAAATAAACTACTCAATAAAATAAAAATGTCACCCATAAAATAACTAGGATTAGCTGACGCTAACCCTAGTCAGGCTTGATTTTTCAATCAAAACCAATAATATCCAAGTAACAAAAATTACTTGTTTTTAGTTTGTTTTTTCCCCATTACTTGAGCCTTGGAATAAAGGGTCACATTTGTTTTCTACGACTACGCACATGTTACTGAGTGCTTGCTGATAATTATCCATGTCATCTTGCTCAAGAAAGATTTTGGCAGATGCCTGTATATCTTCGACAGCTTTCGTCTGGTTTTTGTTAGATTGACTACCGCCATATTGTGCCAGTTCATAGCGAACCATACCTCGTTTGAGATATGCTTTTGCTAGTCTGGGGCTTATGGTTAATGCTTGGTTAAAGTCAGCGATCGCTTGATTATATTCTTGCTCATAATTGCTGCTATATTGAGCAATTTGATAATAGACAACACCCCGCTGAAAATAAGCTTCTGCTTTCGATACATTAAGTTTTATTGCCTGAGTAAAATCTTTGATCGCTTTTTTATAATCTTGTTGAGATTCACCGCTGTATTTAGCCATTTGGGCGCGGACAATTCCCCGTCTGATATAAGCTTCAATTTCATTATTATCCAGACCGATGGCCCGATTATAGTCAGCGATCGCTAGGTTATACTCTGTATCAGGATCGTTGCTATATTCGGCAAGCATATAGCGGGCATTGCCCCGATTCACCAGGGCTTTAATTTGATTGGGCTTGATTTTGAGAGCTTGGCTATAATCTGTAACTGCTCCTTCGTAGTCTTTCAGGTTATAGCGGGCATTGCCACGATTTACAATCGCTCTGGCATGTGTAGGTTCTTGTTCAATTGCTTCGCTAAAATTGACAATTGCTTTGTCATATTCTCGGTCTTTGTAAGCAGTATAACCTTGCTGATAGTAATCAGCGAAGCTGAGTTTGTTATTAGTCTGCCGAGACTTCAATGTTTGTTGGGTGTAAGCATTTTGGGAAACCAACGGCTGAGTAAATTTAATCATTATGTCCGCATATCCCAATAAACCAAAACCCAACAAGCAACAAATAATCGGGTACAATTTTGACTTATTGGAAGGTTTATATGATGAACGACTGGGAGTCATTACTGGCTGCCAGTAATTAGCTAGGTGCGATGACATAGCCCGCTGTGGAAAACGCGGTGTCTGGGTGTAGTGCTTTCTCGGTTTGATTCGCGGTTGTAGATGTTCTCTAGCTTCTATAGCCCGATGTGATGGAAAGGGGTCGCGTCCACCTAATCGCACGGTCCGTTCACACCACGGACAGCTACGCATGTGGTTGTTGTAGCGATGCTGGGGATTTGTCGTGCAGGTAATTAAGGAATCTTCGGCTTCAGCTATTGCTGAGAGCCAAGTTTGGGCACTGGGACGCAGCTGTGGGTTATTGTGACCCTCTTCAAAACAACGGACAAATAGTTCTTGTAAGCTGGGATGGAGAATTTCCCAAGGCGGTGCAATGGGGGTCGGTAGGTAGGGTACGTAACGCTTTTCGCTGTAAGTGAAATGACCGGATGCAATGCGTGCTTCGTAAGGTGGTGGCTCAATAGCACCTTGAAATATTCCCGAAAATGGGTGCGTGCCTTCCATTAAGAGTTGAAATACCAGCACCGCTAACCCAAATAAATCGTGAGAGATTTCGCGATCGTGCTGGGCAAAAGTTTTATTCTGTAGTTCTGGTGGAGTAAACTCTGGTTTCCCCACTGGACAGCGATAAACAACATTGTTGTTTGGGTCGGTTACTTGGAAAGAGTCTGTGTCTATCAAAGTCACTAGTGCGGTGTCACTGACGAGGATATTAGACTCGTTCACATCACCAATACAATATCCACTAGCGTGTAAAGCTGCAAAAGCTGCCGCTAGGTTACGAGCCGTGCGGAGCAGGTACTGATAGTTGAATAGGGGGCAGTGTTGGCGACGGGTTCTGGGGTTGTAAAAGTCGATGATTGGACGCATCCCCTCAATCCGTGGCATCAAAAAGCCCAGAATGCTATTTTTGCCATCTGCCGCCCGCAATAAATCCTCTGGCCAAGCGATAGATATATGCCCCAAACTAGCCGTGGGATTTTCTGGCGGGTTGGCAAGCATTGCCTGAAGTTTATCAGCATGAGCAGTGGTTGGCTTGTGGTAAATTTTCGCCACCAAGTTGCTATCGGATGGCACTGTGTAAACACAAGCTTCACCGCCACGCCCCAAACTGACATTGAGGCTAAGGATTTCTTTTCTAGGGGAACAACGTAGTACCTGCATAATGAAATTACCGCTAACGGGAGTTATTGTAAGATGTCAAACCTGTAGATTTTTTGCTCATGAGTCGTTGAATGCGGCTATAATGAGTGTCAAATCATCATCAGTGCGTTGCGTAATCCGCTCAGAACGTAAAAATTTTACCAACTGCTCTTTCGCTTCTGTCTTATCTTCGGTATTGGCTACAAATTCAAACAGCGGAAAAAAGAAGGGTTTGTGAGGTTCGCCAACAACCATATTCAAAGCCAGCATTTGTAGTCCGTCGGTGATAATACCAACATTTACTATTTCTGTGCGCCACAATCTCATCTGCGCTGTATCTAAGGCACTAGGCGAAGTTAAAAAAGTGGTTTCGTTGATGTATTCACCGCTGTCAGGCATAGTCAGTGCCAGCAGGTTGCCCATACGATCTTTTGCCACTGCTAAACCATCACCTATCTGTACCACAGCTACAACTTCTGGTGTGGCCACCATGATAATTAAGGTAGTTGCTAAATCTTGAGGCTGTTTGTCAGAAGTAACCGCTTCAGCTTCCACAGCTTTTTTAGCCGCTAATATGGCATCATTTAAAAGCGATCGCACATAGGCATCATCAGTCAAACTTTTTCGGGTCAGTCCTTTAGTGGAAATGTCTTCTATTGCTGTTTCCACAGCAATCATCGCTCCCACTTTCCCAAGGCTAGCAGAACCAGCACCATCTGCTGCGGCCGCCACTAAAACATTATCTGACAATATCTGCCAGTGATGAGCATCCTGACATAACTGCTTGTTTTTTAAATGACTTGTACCACATACAGACGCAGCCACAATCCGCCATTGAGCAATCTGTTTTGATATATTCATAGGTTTTTTCCAGCAGCCAGCTGTGTAAACATCAAGCTGCAATTTTTAATTAAACAGTCCCCCAACCAATCGGCGGTAGTGCTACCTGTTCGTCTACCTGTGAATGAGAAACAGCTGACATACTAGTTGACAGCCAGACAAACATCTCGATAAAATTTAATCCCTTGAGCTTCAGGGGAGTCCGCACAGTTATCTGATTTAAACGCGTCATATTCGCATTCTCTACACCCACTGTAAAAAATGCTACGCGCTTATTTGCTTCATCTCCCTGTAGGCGCTGGGATGCTTGCTCTACCACATGATCTAACTCCCCTTGCGGTTCTCCATCAGTAATCATAAATACCCAAGGACGATAGTAAGCAATGCCATTGGCACGATACTGAGATTTCCGCTCTTGAATTATGTCCAAAGCTTTATGAATTCCTGCACCCATCGTAGTCAAGCCCTGTGCTGTCAAAATAGGCGGATTGAATTGATCGGCAGTCACAAAGTCTTGTACTACATTGATATTACTATCAAAAGTGACGATCGCTACTTCCACCCGTCTGGCGGCTAAGGAATTTTTGACTAATTCATCCTTCAAACTCAGTAAACCCTGATTTAAAGCCTCGATCGGATCTCCTTGCATCGACCCAGATGTATCTAGTAAAAGTACACAAGGACAACGTGGTTCTGGGTTCTCAGCAAATTCTACTACTTCATCAAGTCTTAATGTATCATGCATAACTTTTTGTGTTATGTTAAAGTTCAAAGCTTTATTTCCCTTTGCTCAGAGTATATAATTCCAGTCGCCGAGGCGACTATAGAATATAGTATCTAGTGATAGATGGTCTAATCTTTATTAAACAAATTATTTTCATGAAGTTCTCTATATATTTAAGATGAACTTGAGGACAGCTTAGTTTAGCAAAAAAGAGTTTAGCAAAATTCAGCATTACGTGTTGTAATGTATCTACCAAAAATTTATATCCATTAAACCTACAGTACAATAAATACGTAAACTTTCCTATATAACTTTTTAAAGATTTTATGTAGGAAAATAGTTCCTTTCTCGAAAAGTAATTAACCATAATTAAAATCATCAACTCTAGAAGCATACCAGTGTAACTGCGCCAACTTAGAATCCCATTTGGCTTTTTAAGTGAGTGGGCATAAATAAACGTCATCAATTAAGGTCTTTATACAAGAGTTGTCGGTAGTGAGTAAAGTTTAGAAGCAACTAACATCTACTGTTAGTCTAGTCATAATAAGTGTTTACCTTTATTCATACCCACCTACTTGTTTTTTGAGATAAATTAAGTAGAGCGTACCAAATGTAACAAATAGGTTATAAAACTTATAACTTTTAATATATATACATATTTTAAAAGAAATAGTTTGTGCGTAGAGAAATATTACAAAGAACAAAATACTTCATAGCTCATATTTTCAATCTACAAATGTTCGGTTGTTGATTCCGCAAAAAAAACTTGAAAAATATGAATAACTCAGGTGCATTCACTAAATTACGTCCTTTAAGTTTGTTAAGACAGTTATCCAATTGCTCCGATAGTACTTGTTTACAAGCATTGAGTAACTCCGTTATTTGGTCGATTTACTTAGAACAGGGCAAAATAACTTACGCTACCCATTCAGTGGAACCCTTTGATCGACTAGAACGCCATTTGCGTCGCCTCAGTTACCAAATTCCACTCCTTACTAGTGAGGTTCGTGTTCAAGTACGACTGATGTTTGAAGCTGACTCACACAGTCAGTTAATCGAAGATGACAGCAATTCGAGAATCCATCCTCCTGAATATCAAGCTATATCCTGGCTTGTTAGTCAACAACATTTACATTCTACACAAGCAGCAGTGCTAGTTCAGGAATTAGTTAAAGAGGTGATTGAATCATTTTTGCTCATCAAAGAAGGTACTTATGAATTAACAGAACCACTTGATAGAATGCCAAGAATTTGTAGGCTAGATGCAGAAAAAATTCTAGACCGTTGCCAAGTAAGATTACAGAATTGGCAGGCTTTTATTCCCCAAATCTCTTCTCCATATCAACGTCCATATCTGTTGATTAACAGTAAACTTGAGAACCAAGATTTACCAAACCTCCAGCCAGATTTAACTAACTGGATGAAGGGCTTTAGCCTATGTCATCTAGCTGCAATTTTGAATCAAGATGAGATCCAACTGGCTCGTAATTTATACCCTTATATCCTTAAGGGTGCAATTATTTTGCATGAACCCGATCCACCATTTGATAAATTACCAAAGATTTTTGAAGAGCGATGTCTACGACGGGCTACGCCTACGCTTTTCTCAAAATTGATTCCAGAGGTAGTTGACACCAAAGAAGAATTAAGTGTTACCGTCAACTCTTACCCAAATATTTCTGAAGAGAATATAGCTCCTGTTCAGCAATTACCACAGATTTCTACTCCTCCAAAAGAGAACTTTCAGGAACCAACAATATCAAATAACATAAATCCTGCTTCCCAAAGAGTAACGGCTGCTACTGTAACGGCACAAAAAGTCCACAAAATCGTTTCTGTAGATGATAGCCCCACCATTCTTAAAGAAATTAGTTATTTCTTAGAAAATGAAAATTTTTCTGTAGTGACTATTAACGATCCGGTGAAAGCCGTTTTGTCAATTATAAGGCACAAACCAGACTTAATTTTGCTGGATTTAAATATGTTAGGAATTGATGGTTATGAGTTGTGTCGAATTATCCGAAATAATCCCATATTTCAAAAGACTCCTATCATCTTTGTTACTGGTAGTAAAGGAATTGTAGACAAAGTAAAAGCGAAATTGGTCGGGGCATCTGGATATCTGACTAAACCGTTTACTCGCGCCGAATTACTGAAAATAGTCTTTATGCATTTGACTTAAATTAACCACCCCAATGAGTTTTTTATGCATATAGAAGCAGTTGAAGATAATCATAAATCTGAAGTTATGTCAAATTACCGTACTTTCTATCGTTTTCAATAATCTGCTCAAGTTCTTCTAGAGTGTGCAAAGAACTCATAAAAATTCTCCGTAGATTAGATGGAACAATGTTATCTGCATTCACAAGCTACATAAGTTTTAATCTAGAAGTGTTGCGGCTTACTAGGGGCGATCGCCAAAAATGTAAAGATAAAGTAAAAAAGCGATATTGTTCTGCCAGTCTAACGTAGTAGGATTGTTCAAGTGAAAGGGTACGCCTTGCGGGAAGAGTAGCTATCGATCGCTTCTTGCACCCTAAAATGAGAACAAAAGACGATTCCTAAAACAAGCACACTCCATGCGTATTTCTCTAAATTGGCTGCGCGAACTAGTAGAGATAAAACTTAGTCCAGAAGAATTAGCCGAAACCCTGACAATGGCGGGGTTTGAGGTTGAAGAAATTGAAGATCGGCGCACTTGGGCAAATGGCGTGGTTATAGGGAAAGTACTTGAGCGTCAACCCCATCCCAACGCCGATAAATTGAGTGTTTGCCAAGTGGATATCGGTGCAGATGAGATTTTAAATATTGTCTGTGGTGCTGCCAATGTGAAGGCAGATATCTATGTGCCAGTGGCAACTACGGGTACTTACTTACCCAATATCGATTTAAAAATTAAACCTGCAAAACTCCGTGGTGTCCCATCTCAGGGCATGATTTGTTCTTTAAAAGAACTTGGTTTGCCCACTGATGTCGATGGAATTCATATTTTTACCCAGGAAAATTTACCATTGGGTAGTGATGTGCGACCGTTGTTAGGTCTAGATGATGTAATTTTAGACCTAACCGCAACTGCCAATCGCGCTGATGCTCTGAGTATGGTAGGCGTAGCCAGAGAAGTAGCAGCTTTGACGGGTGGAAAGTTGAGCATTCCTGAACCTGGTGAAGTCTCTATTCCCAAAAATACCGGAAATTTAACTTTAAAAATTGCCGATACCCAAGCTTGTCCTGCATACATTGGTACGGTAATTGAACAGGTGCAAATTGCTCCATCTCCCGAATGGCTGCAACAGCGTTTGCGGGCGGCTGGGGTACGTCCCATCAGTAATGTAGTGGATATTACTAACTACGTTTTGTTGGAATGGGGACAACCACTGCACGCCTTTGATGGCGATCGCATACAATCTGTTGCAAGTAGCAAAAATTTAACCATCGGTGTTCGCTTCGCCAATAATGGAGAATCCCTGAAAACCTTAGATGGACAAACTCGCACCCTAGCATCCCAAAATTTGTTAATCACCGCTAACGACAAACCCGTTGCACTAGCGGGAGTTATGGGCGGGGAAGAAACAGAAGTCCATGAAGGGACTCAAAGCCTAGTTTTAGAAGCAGCTTTATTTGATTCCGTGGCAATTCGCCGTTCTTCCCGGAGTGTAGGGTTAAGAAGTGAGGCTTCTGGGAGATATGAACGGGGAGTTAACCGCGCTGAGTTGGAAATAGCTAATCGCCGCGCCTTATCTTTAATTAACGAATTAGCGAGTGGAATTATTGTCCAGCAGGAAATTGCCGACACCCGCCCCGATCCGTCTACCTGGAGTCGTTCCATCGAACTGCGTTTAGACCGAGTTAATCAAATACTGGGGCCAATCGAATTGGAAGAGGACGCAGGTGAACTCCAAGAACAAGATGTTGAGCGCATCTTGACTGCATTGGGATGTAAGTTAACTCCTTCAGGAGAAGATAGCAGCCATCAACCCACATGGTCTGTCTCTGTCCCACCCTATCGTTACCGCGATTTAGAGCGGGAAATTGATTTAATTGAAGAAATTGCCCGTCTCTATGGCTACAACAAATTCTGCGATACATTACCAGAAAAAGCGGAAGCTGGCTATTTGCCTTTAGATCAGGAACTAATTCGCAAGTTACGAGCTTTCCTGCGGGCTGAAGGATTGACAGAATTAATCCACTATTCTTTAGTCAAACCAGGAGAAGACAGAAACATAGTATTGTCAAACCCCTTATTTGTCGAATATTCAGCGCTGCGAACTGATTTGATATCTGGGTTAATTGATGCCTTTCAATACAATTTAGAGCAAGGTAATGGTGCCCTTAACGGCTTTGAAATCGGGCAAATTTTCTGGCAAGAAGAAGACGGTTTGCAAGAAACAGAAACCCTGGCGGGGATTGTGGGAGGGGATATTTCCCTTGGCAAATGGTCAAAAAGTGGACGCGAACAACCCATCACCTGGTTTGAAGCTAAAGGTATTTTAGAAAGTGTATTTCGGCAACTTAGCTTGCAGGTAGAATTTCAACCCGATCGCCGCGACGATCGCTTACATCCAGGACGTACCGCTTCCCTGTGGATTCGGGGTAGCAGACTGGGTATTTTTGGGCAACTCCATCCCCAATTGCGGCGAGAAAAAGGCTTACCAGATTCCGTTTATGTTTTTCAGTTGGATCTAGATGTGCTTTTAGATTCTCTAGAACAAGATGAGGTTCTCGTTCCAACATTCCAGCCCTATTCTACCTATCCAGCTAGCGATCGCGATATCGCCTTTTTCGCACCCGTAAAAATCTCAGTTACCGAAATTCAAAAAGTAATTACCAAAGCGGGCAAAGATTTGCTCGAATCGGTGGAATTATTTGATGAATATCGTGGCGAAAATGTCCCCGAAGGACAACGGAGTTTAGCATTTCGCTTAGTTTATCGGGCTAGCGATCGGACTCTTACTGAGGCAGAAGTACAACCAGTACACAATAAAGTCCGCGAAGCCTTGGTGGAAAAATTCGGCGTAAACCTCAGAAGTTAGTCATTTGTCATTCGCTAGGAGTGAGAAATTAATAATTCCTCACTCCCCTATGCACTGGCTGCAAAATCTAAAATCCAAAATCTAAAATCCAAAATAGTCTTAGCTATGCCTAAATATGTACTCTGGGGAACTTACTGCGAAGACGTTCTCGAAAAACGCGCCCCCCACCGTCAAGCTCATTTAGACGGATTAGCAAAACAGAAAGAATCCGGTGTGCTGATTACTATTGGCCCCACCAAGGATGTCACAAAAGTTTTTGGGATTTACGAAGCTGAAGACGAAGCCACTGTGCGCCAGTTGATTGAAAATGACCCTTACTGGAAAAATGGCATCTGGACTGAATATTCTGTCAAAGAATGGATTCAGGCTTTTTAAATTGGTGTTGGGTATGGGGAGATGAGCTTGGAGGTTGAGCCTTTGAACTTGAAACTTTCAGTTTTAACTCTCCCTCATCCTCCACTCTGCGGAAAGCTGAAGCTACATCTCCCTTTGTCTTTTTCTTCAATTTTGAATTTTGAATTTTGAATTTTGAATTGATTTCTCCCCACTCCCCACTTATGAAAATTTGGCAGGTTGATTTTTATCGTCGTCCCTTACAGGATACATCTGGACAAGTTTTATGGGAGTTGTTGATTTGTGACGCAACTCGCAGCTTTAAGTATGAAGCCACCTGTCTCCAGTCAGCAGCAAATTCTAATTGGGTTGCGACTCAACTTGAGCTAGCTGCTGGCGAAAAATTGCCAGATGTGATTCAGGTGTTTCGTCCTCAGTCTCTAAGTTTAATTGAGGCGGCTGGACGCCATTTAAGTATTAATGTCGAACCTACCCGCCACACCTTGGCGTTAAAGCAGTGGTTACAAGAAAAGCAATATCCCTCAGCGCTGGATAAACCACCCCCAGCGCCATTACCAGAAAACCTCTGGGGAGAACAGTGGCGTTTTGCAACTCTAGCTGCTAGTGATGTGGAAACAAGATTTAGCGATCGCCCTATTCCCATTTTGCACATCCCAGAACATCTTAAACCGATCAATTTGGGTTTGGCATCAACAGTTCCCGTTCCTGGTGTAGTAATTTATGGTGGACGGCAATCAATGCGTCTAGCACGGTGGTTGCAGCAAGCCCGTTCTGTAGCCTTGAACTATATTTCTGGCGCACCGGATGGCTTAATATTAGAAGCTGGCTTGGTGGATAGATGGATTGTTGCCACTTTTGAAGATCCAGAAGTTACAACAGCAGCCCAAGCATTTGAACAACGAAAACAGCAAAGTCGAGGATTGCATTTTTTGTTAGTTCAACCCGATGATTCTGGTATGACTTATAGCGGCTTTTGGTTATTGCGGTCAGAAAATTGATATTAATTACCAAAAACATGTGTCCGCCTAATTTCTGTAGTCAAAAAAATAGACTAAAGCGATTTCTGACTGCAAGACACTACATGTTTTCACTTTACTGTAATTTGTCTATATAGAATAGATGAGGTGTATGAGTTTAGTAAATTTTGGATGATGATAAAGTCATACTAAATAGTAATACTAAAAATTAATTATAGATACTCAAAGTCATAATTACCTTAATTGTTATGCCATTTCGCTCCGGAAGTAAACAAGCCTCCTACGTTGTGAATGTGAAAGCAACACCAAAGAATGGACTAGACCAAGACCGTTTTATTGATGTTAGGCTAATCTAATTCCCCCTATTCCTGAAAATAAATCCACAAACAGAATTTTATGCATAGAGATAAAAATAATTTTCAAATAAGTGAAATAAAAATTACTGTAGGGGCACAATATATTGTGCCCCTACGCGTGTAGTCTATTAAATTGAAAACCTATGTAACTTACTTAGCCTTCACCCGCGCCTGCTTCACCATCGCAATCAGAGTTTGATGGGCATCTTCCGCATCTGTTAATACATGATCAAACTGAATACGAACTGGTACAGTTTCCCCATTTACTTGCGCTGTTAAATCCATACCTTGTGCATCAATCGACAGCATTTCGGCTGCACTTGCATCTGTTACACCGCCAAAAGCTTTAGCATAAATAACTACAGCATCAGCATGATCATCATTCATGTGTTTGCAGATGCGCGAACTAATTTCAGTAGAGAAATCCTTTGACATTGTGAAGTTGAAAGTGATCAATATGGCAAGAGCCTAAATTTTCCGCTAAGTATATGAAATTCGCTGATATTTCAAATTAGCAAAAAAAGCTGGTCTGACGCCATCGCTATTATAAGTCATATCTGAAAAACAATTGCCGTTGTATATATTTGATAAGTTAAGTTTATGACTCGTACAACAATTAAATTAAAATAAACATTATCCAGTATTTTCACCTTTCATTGCGGAAAGCAGACAGCGTAAACTGTAGCAGAAGTATTAGCCAAAACTATTGCAGCTAAGAGACAATGAGCGAAATTAGCCCCAGACGAATTGTAATTGGGGATGTGCATGGACACTATGAAGGTTTAATGACATTGTTGGAGGCGATCGCCCCCACGTCAGATGATCAAATCTATTTTCTGGGAGACTTAATTGATCGCGGGCCTCATAGCGCACAAGTAGTTAATTTTGTCAAGCGAAATAACTACCCATGTTTGCTAGGAAATCATGAGCAGATGTTATTAAACATTCTGACCAATGAAAGGACTTCCTCTTCAACGATGCAAGCATGGCTGTATGGTGGAGGGCAAGCTACCGTGGCCAGTTACCAAGAGGCTCCAATTCCTGATGACCATCTGGATTGGTTAAAAACTTTACCTACATACCTTGACTTGGGAGACATTTGGTTAACTCATGCTGGTGTTGACCCTTCTAAGTCGGTGATAGAACAAACTGCCGATGAACTGTGCTGGATACGAGAGGAATTTCACAGCATTGAAAAACCCTACTTCCCAGATAAGCAAATTATCATCGGTCACACCATTACCTTTACCCTGCCGGGAGTTTCTCCTGGGAAACTGGCACAAGGACAGGGATGGCTAGACATAGATACTGGCGCTTATCATCCCCGTAGTGGCTGGTTGACTGGACTGGATGTCACAAATCATTTGGTTTATCAAGTTAATATCTTTAAAAACTATATCCGTACCTTGCCTTTAGAAGAGGTTGTAATTAACGTTGATCCAGCCAAAATCAAAGTCGATCGCCGCAATCAGAATTGAGCAATATTTGAGATGAGGGGGAGTGGGGAGAAATCAATTCAAAATTCAAGAACTTCTGCCTTCCCTTTCCCAATGCCCAATTCCCTCAAGACCCCGCTAATGCTCGAATATTAGCTTTATAACTAGCGTTATCCAAGCCATATTTTCCATTACTAGGTTGAGAGTTAATTGCCCGTCTGAGGGCATCAATGCGATCGCTAGTTCCGGGGTGTGTACTCAAAAATGTTGGAGCAGAACCACCCTTTTTTAGCAGTTTTTGCATAAAAGAAACCATCCCAGACTGGGCATAACCAGTACGTGTCAAGGTTCGTAGTCCTCTTTGATCAGCCTCAAATTCATTTTTACGACTGCGTGGCAAGTCTCGCGCTAACTGTACGCCAATTTGCACTGCTGAATTTCGATCTAAGCCAGCTGCTGTTAATAGACCACTTTCGAGGGCTTTTTGCTGCATCTGTTTGACTACGTGTTTCCCGCCAATGTGACCAATTTCATGGGCGAGTACACTTGCCAGTTCCGCTTCATTGTCTGCGGTTTTCAGCAAACCCGTGTGGACATATACATAGCCGCCCAAAGTTGCAAAGGCGTTAATAGCGTCATCCTGAACTATCTGGAAGGTATAGGGGAGATCGGGGCGATCGCTATTAGCTGCTAAACGCCGACCAACTTGATCTACATAACGATTAACTTCAGGATTGCGGTAAAGCCGGACTTGACTGCCGACTAATTCCTGATTAATCTGCTTACCGAGATCAACTTCTTGATTAGGAGATATATTAGAAAGCTGAAATGCCTGAAATCCTTGGAGTAAAAGAGGCAAGAAATCTAAAGTTCTTCCAGGCAAGGGTGTACTCAGGCACAGACTCAGGGCGACTACCACCGAAATTAGGGGATAATACCAGCGACGCCGCCATATACGGTAATTTGCAACAAAATCTTTCCAGTTGAACATAATAGGCTTTGAAGATTATTTCGGGAGAACATAAAATAATGAGACAAATTAGGAGACGGATTTAGAGTATTCTAAGTTGCATTCTTAACTCCAGACCAAAGGAGTTGTGATACAGATAATCCTTACGCAAATCTACCGAATTGCGGCGGGCTAGGGATTCTCTCTAGAGACAGGCTTAAACACTAGATTTTACTTTCTAGGTGCGTCAGTCTTAACAGGTAAAAGTTTGAGGGTTACCTACCTCGACTTGGAACTTACGAACTCGTGATAAACTGTCGCATAACCGCAACCCCCAGATATTTTGAGTTATTACCAAATAGGGAAAATTGCCGTTCCCATCGAAAACCTTCTTGCTACAATCAATTACTTCGCTATTACCTCGGAAAAGTTTTTATGGCTATTTTAGATTCAAAAGGTCGCTTGTTCGGCAAAATCAACCTCCTAGATTTAGGTGCTGCGCTGGTAATTCTGCTAGTTATATTTGGCATCTTTGTCTTTCCTGGCACTTCTGGTTCTGTTGCCCAAGTCGGTGCGAAAACAGTACCTATAGAAGTAGACTTAGTAGTTCGTGGTTTGAATGTCCGTGACCCGGAAAAATTAATTGACAACGGGTTAAAAAAAGGCGGGAAAACTAATGTGATTATCCGCAACCAACCTTATGGACAGATTGAAATTAAATCTGTTCAACAGCTACCCAGAACAGTAAATGTTTCTCAACCTGATGGGACTGTTAAAGAACTACCAGATCCAAAAGCCAACAACTATAGTACAGATTTACTTTTGACTTTAGATGGTAAAGCCCAAGTTACAGAAAATGGGCCAGTTCTGGGTAACAGTAAAGTGAAAATTGGGATGCCATTTGAGTTAGAAGGCTTTAACTACAACTTCAATGCAACTGTTATTGATATCAGATTGAAAGACAAATAGTATTATCACTTTTGTTAATAATATTTTCTTTTGCAATCCTATTTGATTTGTGAGAATTACAATCCGCAGATCCCCGACTTATTTCAAAAGTTGGGGATCTTGTTTATTACCAATGATTCAGGATTGCTACATAATATCCTGGAACCACAACGTGGACAGCGTTTTTGATATTAATTAAGCAAGGGCAAAAATTTGCGAATTAACCCGATTGTCACTGCGGGCAATTCCAACTGTGGTGTTAACCCGGCATCTTCCAACTCTTGAAAAAATCGGATCGCTTGGGGATTAATTTCGGCAAGACGGCGACCAATTGAGGGGCCTGTAAATTCTGACTTTTGTCCCCAAATAATGGCAGTAGGAGTGGTCAACTGGTGAATGTAAAGAGATAAATCAAAGCATAAATCACCACGGACAAAGGACAGTGCTGCATACTCAGCATTAGGCTGTTGAGCGGATTGTAGATAAGCATCTACAATTTCCTGGTAGATTCGATTGGGTTGGGCAAATTGCCGTTGCTCTAGGAAGCCGCGAATGCCACCACTAGTAGCAATTCCAGTGCTATAAAGTAAACGATCAACAATGGGAACGCTAACTAACTGAGCAAAAAAACTACGGGAATAGTCTTCACCAAAGTCGGAAAGTCCGGCGGGGGTGGTAAGAATTAAAGACTTGAATAAATCAGGATGATCTGCTGCTACTCGAATTGTAAATGCTGCGGTCAAAGAAGAAGCGATCGCAGTTACTGGCCCGCTACAAGTTTGCTCGAAAAACTCCCGAATCGTTGTCAAATAATCCTCAATCTTATAACTCCGGGCTGGATGCTCAGACCTACCCCAACCGATCAAATCTGGTGCAATTACCCGATATTCAGCGGCAAAAGCTGGATAAACTTTCGACCACTCATAAGCAGAAGATCCACCACCAAAGCCGTGTAGGAACACCAAAGTTTCCCGATCATCTTTGGCAGTTACGTTGTCCTGCCAAGGTGACCCAGCGGCAATATAATATACCATTCTACCTAGTGAGGTATTTATGGAATGTTGTTCAAATCCTAATGGTTGAAACATAAGTATTGTTGACTGTAGTGATTCGTTGACACAAGTGAAAGAAGAAACCTAGTACGCAGAGACACCATGACACGGAGAGAGTATTTAATAATTTATCCGCGTCCTTGCGTCTTCTGTAGTTACGCTGGATTTACGTGTTTAGTTCAAACTCCCCACTCATTGTTATTATCAGCGAACCAATCACTTTAAGACTTCTTGCTACCGTCAGATTAAGTAGATGTAAAACTATTAGATTACTTGTAAAGATTTGGTGATTTTTTTTCACCATCAAAAGTAACTTAACGTTGTAATTACTGTTTTATAAGGCTTTCTCATGGTAGTGAGTATCACTCAACCGTGAATCTAGCATAAGTTTATATGGTAATCTATCAAAAAAAGCATAAATAATTTTGAGTGGCAAAAATAGTTAAAACGCTTATTCTAATTAAGCTATTAATTCTACTTCTATATGTAGAGGAAATAGCATTTTATGTATAACTAATCTAATTATTGTCTAAGTAATAGTAAGGCGGGATGTCATGGGAAAGCAGGCTACTCTTCAATCAAATAAATTACCAACGATTGAAGACGCTAAATTTGCGCTTGACAAGTTTAATATACAAAGTGAAATTAAAGCTTCAGCTTGGCAGGGTCAGGTCGAATCAGCTATTGACCCTGCCGGAGTGACTGTACCTACTTGTATTTGTTTAGACTTAGAAGACTTAAAGTATTTTGAAGCAGTAGAGCGCCAGTATGAACGCTGGGGAGTCATTTTTCACAATTCTCTAGCAATACAGCCATCAAATCCAGCATTTCCAACCTATTCAGGGCTAACAGTCTTAATGGGAGCGCCCAAAAGCGGATTTTTAGAAGCTACTTTCTTGCGTCCCGTTAACTCGGTTAGCGCCTTTGTCACTAGTTCGCAACGGCTAGTGCTTTCCGCCTACGATCGCGATCGCCAACTGCTCGCTCAAACTGCACTACCAGGCTCTAATCTTGCCAATTCAGACTCGACAATTTCCCCCAATACTTTATTATCTATAACTGGGAATAACATCTACAGCATTACTTTTTGTGCTTTTGATGGTCAATTCACCCTTGATCGCTTTCGTTTTTGTTTTTAAGCTAATTCCTAAAATTCAAACTTTAAAAAGTCTTTATGCCCTTGCTCTAAGCCATTGAAAATGGTATCTTAATTTCCGCCGTGCTGTAATAGTCTACTATCCGTCCATGAAAACCGGGCATCTTGTAGTTTGGGGCTTCACCCTTTCTTCATCCCTAGTAAAACTTATACAATAGGTAATTTCATCATCAAGTAGGTAAACACTGTGGCACAGGCTTCATCTTCTTGGCAGCAATTGATCAACCAGATTCCCAACTGGAACTGGTCGCTGACAAAATCCAAGACAAAAGGAGCTACAAAGCAGCAAACATTTAAGCGCTTCTCTGGGCCTGGGGGCTTTCTTGGGTTCCTGACAATCGTCGTTGCCATGTTGTTGTGGAACTGGAAACTGCTATTGGCTCTCTTGATCGGCGTTGGAGTAATGGTATTGGTTTACTCAATGCAGGAGTGGGACTGGCAATTGCGCTGGTCTAAAATACGTAAGTTCTTAAACAGTTCAAATCGTCGGTTAGTTTTAGCAGTCGTCAGTGGTGGTCTTGCTACTGTCAGCACTTACATGGCAGCCGCAATATGGGTTGACTCTCACAGTTCCTGGATTGCCGCTGGTGCTATTGTGCAAGGTGTGGGAACACTGTTAACTTTAATTTTATTGGTATGGCAAATTGTCAACTTTTATGAAAATCGAGAAGAAGACTACCTCGATCAGCTGTTGGTCAATTTAACAGAAAAAGATCCATTGAAGCGGTTAATTGCCCTACGTCAACTAACTAAATTGATCAGCCGTAAGCGAGTTGATTCTTCAGTGGAGCAAGATATTGTCGAATGCTTGCAACTCCTACTCAGTCGAGAGGAAGAAGTTGTAGTTCGAGAGGCAGCTTTTAAGAGTTTACAAGCCTGCGATCGCCTACAAGTTTTACCCCCCAAAACAGCAGCAACTTTTGTACCTGTATCAGCAAAAGTCAAACACCATGTTTATTAGTCCTTTGTCCTCTGACCTTTGCAAATGACTAATGACTATTTTTGAGACAGCCGTCCATTGCGAACTTGCACTACTGGATGATTGCATCGCCGCACCAATTGTTCATCGTGGGTGGTAACAATTACTGTAGCTCCAAAGGAATTTAACTTCTGGAGAATCTGGATAACTTGCCAGGAATTATCTGGATCGAGATTTCCAGTCGGCTCATCTGCCAATAGCAGGGGTGGTGTCCCAACGATCGCACGGGCAATACTCACCCGCTGTTGCTCTCCTCCAGACAGTTGATCTGGAAAACAGTCAGCTTTATTCAGCAAACCTACCAGCTTCAAGGTTGGTTCTAGGCGTCGTTGAATTTCTTTACGGGTATACCCTTGAGCTTGCAGCACAAAAGTCACATTTTCCGCTACTGTTCGTTGGGTAATCAGTTTGTAGTCTTGAAACACAATGCCAATCCGTCGCCGCAATAATGACAAGCGATCGCCCCGCAAATCCGCTACATTACATTCATCAACAATTACTTCTCCCTGTGTAGGCAACTCCTGGCCATACAGCAGTTTCAAGAGCGTTGATTTACCAGAACCACTTGGCCCCGTGATAAACAGAAATTCTCCCTTTTTTACCTCAAGGTTCGCATTCAACAAGGCGTGAGTGCCGTTAGTATAGGTCTTGCTTACAGATTGCAATTGCACCTTTGCAGTAGTATGGCCTCCGTGCTGTTGAGTTTTACAGTCCTCTCTATGAAGGGATTTGTCTTTCTTAGCTTGAGTTGTTAATACTGGCATTGTTAAATTTTCCTCATACCCAAAACCAAACAGTTTGCCTGCTTAGATGTGACATTCCTCTCAAAAATAAGGATTCCCAGGTTTCGCCTGGGAATTTAAAATTCAACAAAGAAAATTTAAAATTTTTTGAAGACCTTAATACTAACTAAGTAATAACACTCAGAATTCAGCACTCTTAACTAATTGCCCCCCTTGCTGTCACACGATAAACAAACGCTTTCACCGCAAACGCTGGCAAAGCCAACATCCGTCGCCAGCGCCAAGGTTCTTGATAAAGGCGATACAACCATTCCAAATTATTATTTCCTAACCAGGCGGGAGCACGAGTTTTAGTTCCCGACCAAATATCAAAACTGCCACCAACGCCAATCCAAATTGATTGAGGACACAAATGGCGGTTTTCGGCAATCCATAACTCTTGACGTGGCACTCCCAAACCGACAAAAATCACTTGTGGCTGCAATTGAGCAAGAGTTTGTCGCAATTGCGCTTCTTCTTCTGGGGAATGATAGCCTGAATGAGTGCCTACTATACTCAAATCTGGAATTTGCTGCTGCCAAAAATCTGCCGCATTTGCAGCTACTCCAGGCGCTCCTCCATAGAAAAATACCTTTGCCCCTGTCTTCTGTTGCCCAAGTTCTTGCAAAAGTTTTTCTGCTAATTCAATCCCTGGATAACGCTGCACTTTTTGCCATAATAGCCACCGCAAATACAGAACAACCCCGGCTCCATCTGGAATCACAAGTTCAGCATTTTTAATGACCTGAGCTAATAATTGATTTCGCTCTGCCTGCATAGTCATTTCTGCATTGAGCGTTACTACATGAGTTCCTTTGCCTGCGTGCAGGCATTCTAACAACCAGCCTGGATAGTTAGTCATCACATGAACTGGTATTCCCAACACTGAAAATGCTTGATTGTCGTTAGACATAGCCTATTCTTAAGTAACCCTCACACCAGATTTCGCTTGAATGTTAAGTTTATCAAATTTTTTTATATTAGAACTTAGACAGTATCTTACTTTCCACGTCATGTGGAAAAACCAACGAAAAACCTAACCTCCGAGCAAGCTTTCCTAGTAGGGAAGAGGAAAAAATCAAAGCCTCTCTCCTTGTAGGGGAGATGAATGGAAGTGAGGTTTTACAGATGCTGTGAAAAGTAAGAGGCAGGAGAGATACTCCATTGCCCAGCAAGAATAGAAAGCATAATTAAACTAATTAGTCTTGGGCGCTTGTACTTGGACTGAACCAGTCCAACTTTTATTGTTAAAGTGTAATATTCACTCAGTATAAAACGCTCAACTTGCAACTCTGGTTCCGGGAACAGAAGCCCCCACTATACTGCTTACAGTTAGTGTGGGAGTATGTCACGAAACTCGACTTTATGGTTAAGGTAGTGTAACGGGCTGAAGTTGGCTATGAGTAAAATTCGTATCGCTCTGATTGAAGATCATGACCTAACTCGTGTAGGTATTCGGACAGCACTACAGCAAAAGGATGAAATTGAAGTTGTAGGTGAAGCTGCCAATGCTGTCGAGGGGCTAAAAATGTTAAAAATGCTACAACCAGATATTGCCATTGTAGATATTGGTTTACCAGATAAAGATGGCATTGAGTTAACACGGGAGGTAAAATCTACTACTAACGGGCAACAGCTACTTACAAAGGTGTTAATTTTGACGCTGCGGGATAACAAAGAAGCGGTGTTGGCAGCTTTTGCTGCTGGCGCAGACTCTTACTGCATGAAAGATATCAAATTTGATAATTTGCTGGAAGCAGTGCGAGTAACTTACAATGGCAACGCCTGGATCGATCCAGCGATCGCTCGGATTGTATTACAACAAGCACAACAAAATCCCCAAAAGTTGGAATCAGCTTTTGTCGATTCCAAGACTATTGCCTCTAACCCTGATTCTTTTGAGAATCTCGAAGGAATTCAACCTTACACCCTGACAGAAAGGGAATTGGAAGTGTTACAGTTGATTGTCGAAGGTTGTAGTAATGCATTAATTGCAGAAAGACTTTACATCACTGTTGGGACTGTTAAAACTCACGTTCGCAATATTTTGAATAAGCTATGTGCCGATGACCGTACCCAAGCAGCAGTCCGCGCCTTGCGTTCTGGGTTAGTTGGATAAAGTCAATTTTAGTCTGGACAATTGAGGATGATCGAGGGAAACTCAGAACTTTGAGAAAGTGATATTTTCAAAGTGAATGAATTCTCTGATTTTCTGTTATTTATCAGGTGAGATAAACATTATGCTATCTCGCCATTCAAATATGTGAAAACAAAAGTCAAATATGGCTGAGATCGGGGTGGAAAAACTTAAGCTCATGGTGGTAGATGATGAGCCAGATAACTTAGATTTACTCTACCGCACTTTTAGACGAGATTTTCAAGTATATAAAGCCAATGATGCTTTTAATGCTCTGGAAATATTGGATCAATTTGGCGAAATGGCAGTGATTATTTCTGACCAAAGAATGCCAGAAATGAATGGCACCGAATTTTTTAGTCGCACTGTAGAGCGCTTTCCAGACACGATTCGGATTTTATTAACTGGTTTTACTGATGTCGAAGATTTGGTGGATGCGATTAACTCTGGTCAGGTATTCAAGTACATTACCAAACCCTGGAATCCGGATCGGCTGAGAGCGTTAGTTGAGCAAGCCACTGATACATATCGCCTAGTTAAGAAGCGCACCCAAGAGTTGCGTCGGGCCCTACGGCGAGAATCTTTGTTTAATGCGGTAACAACAGCAATTCGGGAGTCTTTAGACTACGACAGTATGCTGCAAAAAATTGTAGCAACTATTGGACAAACATTTGAAGCTACCAGTTGCTTGCTTAAACCAGTAGAGGGCGATCGCCTCACACAAGACCAGTTTTTTTACCACAATCCTGAATCCCCTGTATCCGATTGCTTCTTCGACCCCAGTGTTTTAATTGAAAAGGTGCTGGAAACCTGTCATTATCAACTTGCTCAAGATGTATATAACGGTAATCCTTGTCACCACCTGGTTGTCCCACTTAGCTACCAGCAGCATCTGTTGGCTGTGCTGGCTCTCCACCAATGGGGAAGCGATCGCCCCTGGCAAGACGAAGACATCCAACTGATTGCAGGTGTTGCCGAACAAGCAGCTTTAGCCCTCTCCCAAGCAAAACTCTACCAGCGCCTCCAAGAAAAGCAACAGCAAATTCACACTGAGTTGGAGGTGGCTCGCCAAATTCAATACAACTTGCTACGCCAAAGTTTACCTGACATTAAAGGTGTGAAGGTGCAAGCTTGCTGTTACCCAGCGCGGGAAGTAGGAGGAGATTTTTTTGAAGTTTTTGTCCATCCCAAAGGTGACTTATGGTTGGCAGTGGGTGATGTTTCTGGTAAGGGTGTCCCAGCGGCTTTATTCATGGCTAGTATTATTTCAGTCTTGCGCCGAGAATTATCTCAAGAAGCGCCAGCCGAGCCGAATGTGGTCATGCAGAACCTCAACCACGCTCTCAGTGAAGATTTAATTAGCAACAATTATTTCATCACCCTTGTGTTAGCTTGTTATACCCCTAGCACTAAGGAACTCGTCTACACTAATGCCGGTCATATCTATCCACTATTATGGTCAAACTGCTCGGCTTTAGCCGACAATCCCAATTACCTCAAAGTCCGCAGTGTTCCTCTGGGAATCTTGCCTAAGTGGCAGGCACAATCTGGTCGCTTGGTTCTCGCTGCTGGAGACACATTGTTACTAGCTAGCGATGGAATTACGGAAGCAATGATATCAAATGATTCTGACTCAGCCGGAAAAACAGTGACTGGGGTTGAGCCGATAAACCGTTCTATGCTGAATCAAGATGGTCTTTGGCAACTCTTACAACAGGAGCAGAAACCACTTTCTCTTAACCATTTACTAGCTCGCATCCAGGCAGATAATCACGTTCAAGAAGACGATCAAACTATACTTTCACTGGAGATTTTGTAAGTCATGAAAAGTGAGCTTCATGTACCAAGTGACTTGAATTTTCTTAATATTGTTGAAAACTGGTTGCTGGGATGTTTGAAAATCCAGTTAGGGGAATCTGTGGATTGGTCGCGGCAATCAAGTCGTTTGAGACTGGCTTTAGTGGAGGCCTACTCAAATGCAGTCCGTCATGCCCACAAGGACAAACCAAATTTACCGATTTTACTGCGTTTGGAAGTGAAAGACCGGGATTTTGCCCTAGAAATTTGGGACTACGGCGAAGGTTTTGATATGTCTAACTACTACGCTCCCAACCCTATGGAAAAACAAGAAGGTGGTTATGGTTGGCTGATTATGAATCGTCTCATGGATAAAGTAGATTACCAGTTGCAGATTAATGGTGCTAACTGTCTCAAGTTAGAAGCTACTTTACCTGAGTTAGTCCAATAGACAAAAGTTACTATTTTTCAAGTCATGTGATTTATAGGGATTTTGATGGCTTGATTTTGTTTTGGGTACGAGCAAACGTTGCCTAAGCCATTATACTTATTTGCTACTTTTCACGACGTAAAGAAAGTAACTCTTGGGGAGAAGCTAAAAGTTTAATTCTAGTATAGAAAATTTGCCGTTGTTGGTTGAGGATAAATAACCACAAGACATTCACACTACACCACGAAGTTTGTGCTTTGCCTGTTACCTGGACTTGGATTTTACCATTTTCTAAAGTCTCGGCTATTCCTGTCTTGGGGTAAGCCTTAATGTTTTGGCCTTCTTGTTTTAAGTAGGCTGCGATCGCATCTGTCCCCACAATATCAGATTCAAATGGTGGACGCATCACACCATCTACCGCAAATAAGGCAGCAGTTGCCTCAAATTCTCCTGCATTTAAGGTTTCAAAATAACGCAGTACACTTGGTTCTATAATTCCCTCAATCTGGAATTCTTCTTGAAACTGCGCTGGGGATATAAATTCAGCAGAGGTCATAAAATTACCTGCATTATGCTATATAAATATTAATTTCAATACAAAAATAGGTAAAAAAAAAGCTGCTGTTGAGATAGATTGCTACATATTGCTAAATCTTCCCTACGATGGAAGTTTTACAGAACAAACAGGTTTTTATATCTAGCTTGGAGACTGAGGTTGTATACTTCACTAAATTTCAATCCGCTGTAATTGAGACAAGCCGGAATTAGCATCTTCTAAAGAATTAGTTTCCAGCTATAAATCAATATGCCTGGGTTAAGACTTGATTTTTCCTACCTCTCCTTTAAAAGGAGGAAATTAAGCTCACTCCAGGATCAAGGAGGCAGTGCATTAAACTATAAATAAAACTTATATGTATGATAAAGGACAAATGTTAATCAAAGGTATTGACTATGTAATGTATAATATAAACGCCTTTAGTTAGGCAAAATCCAAATAAAAAAATGAACCAGTATTCCGTAACAAGCAGTAGTGTAGTGAAAGGAAAAGCCAGCGAGTTGGGCTTTCACAAAGTTGGAATTGCTGCTGTAGATAGAGTAGATGCCACAGAAGCGCAGAGGTTGCAAGCATGGATTGAACTGGGTTATCAGGCCGATATGGAATGGATGGCTAACCCAAAGCGTCAAGATATTCGCTTAGTGATGCCAGAAGCGCGATCGCTAGTATGTGTGGCGCTGAACTACTACACACCGCACCAACGTCCTGAAGGTGAAGAATACGCCAAAATTTCCCGTTATGGCTGGGGAAGGGATTATCACAAGGTAATGCATAAAAAACTCAAGCAGTTAGCTATATGGCTAAAATCACTTGATGCAGGTGTACTAGCTCGTTATTATGCAGATACTGGCCCGGTGCAAGATAAAGTGTTGGCTCAACTTGCCGGAATTGGTTGGATTGCCAAGAATGGTAATGTGATTACACGGGAATATGGCTCTTGGGTATTTTTAGGAGAAGTGTTGACCAATTTGGAATTAGAGAGCGATCGCCCGCATACAGAACACTGCGGTAGCTGTACTCGTTGTCTTCAGGCTTGTCCTACAGGTGCAATTACTCAGCCGTTTGTCGTGGATGCTAATCGCTGCATTGCTTATCATACGATTGAAAATCGGGCAGAGGAATTGCCAGAGACAGTCACACCTCATTTGCAAGGCTGGGTCGCTGGTTGCGATATTTGTCAAGATGTTTGTCCTTGGAATCAACGTTTTGCCAGCACAACTGATATTGCAGAGTTTCAGCCTTATCCTGGGAATATTGCTCCCCACCTGCTAGAATTAGCCCAAATCTCAGATCAGGATTGGGATAAACGATTTCCAGTATCTGCCTTGCGGCGGATTAAGCCAGAAATGTTACGACGCAACGCCCTAGCTAATCTTGACGCATCCAGGCAAAGAATGACCCCAAAAGTAATTATTTTTGATTTTGATGGCACAATTGCTGATACAGTAGATGCCCTTGTAAGTATTGCTAATCGTCTAGCTGTAGACTTTGGTTATAGACACATAAGCCCAGAGCAATTAGCCCTCCTCAAGAACTTAACATCTAGGGAAATAATTAAATACTCAGGAGTTTCTCTATTTAAAATACCTTTTTTAGTTAAAAAAGTTAAAGGGGAATTAAAAAACAAAATTCCAGAATTAAAGCCAATTCCGGGAATTAAAGAAGCATTAACAGAACTGCAAAATCAAGGATATAAACTGGGTATTATCACTTCTAATTCTAAAGAAAACGTTACGCAATTCCTCACAATCAATGATTTAAATCACCTATTTGATTTTATCTACTCAGGAATTACAATTTTTGGTAAAACAACTATTATAAATAATGTCTTGAGGCAAAAACAACTCAAACCTCAAGAAGTTATTTATGTTGGAGATGAAACCAGAGATATTGAAGCATCAAAGAAAGCAAATATCCAAGTAATTGCAGTGACTTGGGGCTTTAACTCACCGGAAGTACTAGCAAAGCAAAATCCAGATTATTTGATTCAGCAACCTAGCGAACTCCTAGAAGTTATGAATGCTCATTAATTAACCAATAGTCAAAAGTCGATAGTGAAAATCTTAACTATTGACGATTTATCAAAACAGTAGAGTGGGCAATGTCTACTAATGCGGAGAACTTCAATTTTCATATTTGTGACATTGCCCATCTTACAAAATAGCAAGATGTCAGGAAAAATTAGTTTTTCCGTTCACCCTTTTCTAAAGCTTTTTGTACTAAATCATCACTGACATTATTTGCACCCCCAGTCTGAGAATTTCCAACTTCTTTTGCTGACTCTAGAAAATCATCAGGATTGCCAGTTGACTGTGTTTGAGTTTTTGTCTCTTGTGGCTGAGAGGTTTTCTGTTGAGGTGCAGTCGCGGCTTCGGCTGCTGCTGCACCTTTACCTGTGCGGTCAACTTCACTAACGCTGAATTGTTGTGCCGCTGCATAATCAGCATCAAAATCGACCGTTGGCGCTTTTTCTTCACCACTAGCTATGCTTTCAGCAGCTAATTGTGCATCCTGGGTGGAAGCTTGATTTAAATTGGGCTTCACTTCTTCATCAGGCATAATTAAGTCCTTAGGTAAATTTTTTATTCATTCTTGGTGAAATTATAGCGAAATAATGTGCTGCTTTCTTGCCTCTTGGGGGAGACTTTTACCTCTATTAAAAGGCAGATTAAAACTGCAATTTTTAATTAATTTAACTCATTCTATGGGTAGTAGAATCTGATTCTCAAACTCTGGTAACACTTAGTTTGGCCTGTTAAATTTTCTTGGAAACAAATTTATGACTGCAAGTTACGATAAAACTATTTCTCAAGCCCAGAGCAATGAAACCCAAAAATTGGTGGATGGGTTTAACGCCTTAGACACTGATGCTAAACTAGCTTGGTTCTATTTAGTTTATAAAAAAATGGGTGACTCTGTGACTCCAGCCGCTCCTGCTGCGGCGGAACCAGAATTAGCACCAATTTTGCTAGGAGACTATTTTGAATTGTCAGATGACGAGCAACTAGCGATTATGCGGGATATAGTCAACCGCAAGGATACAGAGTATTCCCGTGCTTATGGGGCGATAAAAGAAAACAATCAACTTTTAGTTTGGTATGCTTGGGCGGTAGCTATGGGAGATACGGTGGTTGATTTGCCAAGCACCTACCAGCCAAGTAAAGAAATTAATGATTTGCTTTCGCAAATTGAAGGATTAGAATTTGAAGAGCAAATTTCGGTATTCCGAACAATATCTGGTGAATTAGGTTACACCGATGTTAAGCCGATCGCAACACAAGCAGAAACTGGCAAAACATCAAGTCTGTAATCATCTCAAAACCGCATTTATCAGTCCCAAGGACTAGAACTCGCAGCTACCCAAACTCTGGTTTGCCTACTCCTTCCCTACAGGAGGCTATACGTAGCAAGATCCCCGAAGGAGTACGGAGAAGCCGCAGCGTAGGCGAACTTTAATAAGTTATGACATGGCCAACTGACTCAAGTCGGCTGGGGTGAGGTTAGAGTGTACTACTTGACCATCACGGAACCAAACGATGCGCTGAGTTTGACGAGCAACTTCTGGTTCATGGGTTACCATGACAACGGTGATTCCACTGGCATTGAGTTCGCCAAAGATATCTAAAACTTCTTGGGTTGTGCGCGAATCAAGTGCGCCTGTGGGTTCATCGGCTAGGAGTACTACCGGACGATTGACGATCGCTCGGGCGATCGCAACTCTTTGTTGTTGTCCACCTGAGAGTTGAGTTGGTTTGTTGTTGAGGCGATTTGCTAAACCTACTCGCGTCAATGCTTCTGTTGCGCGATCGCTTCTTTCTTTTGGATTCACGCTAGCATACACCATTGGTAGCATCACATTTTCTAATGCTGTGAGTTGGGGTAATAAATGGAATTGTTGGAAGACAAACCCCAGCTTTTTATTGCGAATGTGTGCTAATGAGCGATCGTCCATCTGCGCCACATCAATATTATCTAAGTAATAATGTCCGCCTGTCGGGCGATCTAGACAGCCAATAATATTCATGGCTGTGGATTTGCCTGAACCAGAAGGCCCCATAATTGAACAATATTCGCCCTCGTGGATAGTCAAATTCACATCGTTGAGGGCTTTGACTTCGGTTTCGCCACTGCCATATATTTTAAAGATATTCTCCAAACGAATAATTGTTGATTTGGGGATGGGATTGGGAACTAGAGAATCGGTAATTGAAATAGTATTTGCCATAAGGATTTAGTTATTAGTTAATAGAGACGCAATTATAGCGATGTCTTACACCAAGCCGCTCTGCGTCTAGACTCGTTTGTATGTAATACATTTTGGCCTCTCCCCAACGCTAGTAGGGAAGGTCTTGGTCTGTATTCGACTCAACTGCAAACTGCTATATAACTCAACTAAAAGAGTTAGCGGAGGGGCTGTTAGATTTCTCCAGTCCAAATGATTTAGTGAATTACTTAAGAAATATCTCTTTACCTCAATCCAATCAGGAAGATTAAGTTTCGCCATCTCCATCACTAAGCACTTCTCAAAGCCACAATCGGGTCGAGTTTAGCAGCGCGACGTGCAGGAACAACGCCAAAAAATAAACCAATACCACCAGATACACCAACTGCCATAGTAATCGCTACAGGAGAAAGACTCGCTTCTAAAGGAGTCAAGGCTCCCACTAACAGGATGCCACTAACACCAACGGCAGTCCCAACTAAACCGCCAGCTGCGGAAACTATTACTGCCTCAATGATGAACTGTAGCAAAATATCTTGTTCAGTTGCCCCGATCGCTTTTCGCAATCCGATTTCTTGAGTGCGTTCGGTGACGGAGACTAACATAATATTCATAATGCCAATGCCACCGACAAACAAGGATATGCCAGCGATCGCAGCTAGCATAATTGTTAATGCACCTGTAATTTGACCGACAGTTTGCAAAGCATCTTTCTGGGTACGAAGGGTAAAGTCATCTTCACCATTAATTTTGTGTCGTAGACGCAGCAAATTAGTAATTTGAAACTCTGCTGCATCCACGCTATCGGAATCACGAGCCGCAGCAACGAGGTAATCTAAGGCGATACCATAAGGAGAATTCTTGCCCACAAGTCGGTTTGCTGATGTGGTGATTGGTATTAAGGCAGCATCATCATAATCTGCTCCCACGCTGGAACCTTTAGTTGTTAACGTCCCAATCACTTGAAAGCTGGTATTTCCGATTCGCAATTGCTGACCTACAGCGTTACTACTACCGAATAGTTTTTCTGCCAAGTCTCCACCCAGCACAACGACTTGGTTACTGCGCTTAATATCTATCTCAGAGAAAAACCTGCCTTTAGCAGTTTCAAAATCCCGCACTGATAGGAAAGAGGGAGTTGTACCAATGATGTTGACATCGGTGTTTCTGTTGCGGTAGGTAATTACCTGTCTTGTGTTTAACTCTGGTGCAACTCCTACTACAGTTGGTACTTGAGAAGCGATCGCATCCGCATCTTGCAACACCAGAGTTTTTGGCACTTCAAAGGAGATCCGCTGAGTTTCTCGATTACCTGGAATCACAAATAGCACATTTGGCCCTAATGACTCCAACTGTTTATTCACATACTTTTGCCCACCTTCGCCAATACCAATCATGGCAATCACCGAAGCGTTGCCAATAACTATACCCAACATAGTGAGGGCGCTACGCAGTTTATTTGACAGCAGGGTTTTCCCCGCCATTGTCATGCTTTCGAGAAAATTCATATCTTAATATAATTACGAATTACGAATTACGAATTACGAATTATTTTTTTCTTTGGCCTTTTCGATTTTGTAATCTTTGGGTGGGTTAACAAAAATGCGATCGCCTTCTTTAACTCCCTCTAAAATCTGAGTTTGGTCTTGAATTTGTGCCCCAACTGTAATTTCGCGGAACTGGGGTTTATTCTTTGCATCGGGTACGAGGACGCCAGTTTTACCCTTTTCGGTGACGATTGACACCGTTGGTAATACCAAGGCATTATTAACGCGATCGCCTAAAAAAGTCAGATCCACATTTAAGCCAGAACGCAGTTTATCTATACCAGTATCGAGAGCAACCCGCACCTGGAAGGATGTCACACCTTGTTCCACCACTGCTTCTGGAGCAATCAAGCGCACATGACCTTTAAAAACTTGATCGGGATAGGCATCGGCGACAATTTCCACCTGCTGTCCCTGTTTCATTCTGCCAAGATCGGCTTCGGGAACTTGAGCTAATATTTCTAAACCGCGTGCTACAGCGACAATTGAACTGGAAGTTGCCGATGCACTAGTAGAAGCAGAGGTTGTGGGTGTGACAAACGCGCCTGGTTCAGCATACTTCTGGGTAACAATTCCCGACAGAGGAGCGCGAATAATAGTATCTTCCAACTGCACTTGTACACCCTTTAACTGAGCCTCAGCGGATGCAACAGCGGCTTGACGCTGGACAATTTCTTCAGAACGAGTGCCATCTTCTAACAGTACCAAGGCTGCCCGTGCTTCGTTAACAGCGGCTTGGCGTTGGTCGATTTCCTCAGTCCGAGTCCCACTTTGGACTAAAGAAAACCGTTTTTTCGCTTCTTCTAAATTGGCTCTAGCACTTTTGTCGTCGCTGACGGCTTGATCGAGTAATTGTTTTTTCTCTGCTCCCTCTTTATATAGATATTGATAACGCTTTACCTGTTCGCTGGTGTAATTTACCCTTGCTTGAGCCGCATCTACTTGGGATTGAGATTGAGCAATCTCTTGGGGACGATTACCAGCCTTAGCTGCGGCTAATTGGGCTTGAGATTGTGCTAATCGGGCCCTTGCTTGAGCGATTTCTTGAGGACGACTACCAGCAAGGGCTTGGGCTAGCTGTGCTTGACTTTGGGCTAAGTTGGCACGGTACTGGCTCCTTTGAGCCTCAATACCGGCGCTATCCATCCGCGCGAGAATTTGCCCTTGTTGAATGCGATCGCCCTGTTCCACGTATAATCGCGACAGCACTCCGGGATTCTTCGGACTAATATTTACGCTCTGAACCGGTACGACTTTGCCACTAGCTGTAATCCGCAACGTGACATTTTGTGCTGCAACTGGCACAGTTAATTGAGCAATATCTTCTTTGTTTGTCCCTTGATTTACCAAAGTGTAAGTTGTTATAGTACCGACAACCAAGGCACTCCCTGCCATCAGCCCCACCAGCCAGCGCAATGGATACTTAACTTTGCCAATAACTGGAATTTCTATGTGCGTAGCCATACTATAGAAGCCTGTAAATCTTGCTGTATAAGAATATTTTTTAGTTAGAGGACAAGTGAATAATACGGAGTTGTTAAAGCTTTGAGATTAAATTTTTATGAGTGAATTAACAACCAGACGCATAATTCGCTTCATAGTTGCTTAATCTTCCTTCATACTAGGCATTAGTATTTCTGTATGTCTTCACCTGAAAGGGTGACTTTAGCCACAGCATATTAGTGCAATTTTGAACTATTCGTGAGAAACAAGAACCCCGACTTTTTTGAGAAGCTGGGAATCTACGGCTGGCAATTCTCACAAATCAGATAGGATTGCTATAGTGCGATCGCGCTTTAGAGGTTGTTTGAAAAGTTGTAAAGTATACTCAAAACCCCGCTTCCATTCCTCTCCCCGAAAGGTCAAGAGGCTTTGAAACCCCCCTTCCCTACAAGGGAATGGGGGCTGGGGGGTTAGGTTTTCGAGGCTTAGATGTTACCAAAAAACTTTTCAAACATCCTCTTTTAGTTGCTCTGTATCCTTTTCTTTTTCCCTACTCCCCATTTCCTACCGCAAAGCAGTTTGTAATTATTGCTGAAATTGGGTTAATAACCAAGCACCAACTTGACTTTGATTTATTTGACGAGTTCGCCGTAATGCATCGTTTAATAAAGAAATTGCTAATCCTGGTAATACCTGAGATTCTGTAATCCGCCTACTACCTTGGTTTTCAATAGCAAAAGCCATAACTTGGACATTCTGGACATTTAAAATCCAGTATTCTTTCACTCCTAAATCTTCGTATAAAAGTCGTTTTTCACCTTGAGCGTCAGCAAGTGAAGTATTAGCCACTTCAATAACTAAATCTGGTGGTGAATATATATCTAAATTGATGATAGAAGTACCGTAGGGAATGACATCAGCATTTTCACCAATATAGTAAGACACATCAGGTTGAGCTTCCTTAAAGCCTGTTTTCCGATATGTACAATTATCCTTACCATTTAGAGCAATGCCTTTAATGCTCGCAAACAAGTTAACAGCAAAGATAATAATTGTATGGTCGCTGGCATGGTCATTCCCGATTGGCGGCATTTCAATCCTCATCTGTCCATTTTGGTAGTAGCCTTTGGCTTTTTCGTAGGCAGGATTTTCAATTATTTGGATATATTCATCCCAAGTTGCTGCTATCCAGGTATTGGTTGCTAGTTGGGTCTGTAATTCGCTCATAATATTGCGAAAGAGGAACTTTAACAACGATCATACAAGTTTCATTTTCCAGCACTAAGCTGACAGCAGAGCTTTAACTGCATCCTTACTAACAATTCTCATAGGGTGTGTTACGCCGGAGGGTAATGCACCGATGGTCTACTTTAACAAAACCAGTCTTTAAGGTGGATGAACGGAGTTCTGAGGTGGATGAATCCAGTTCTGAGGTGGATGAACGGAGTTCTGAGGTGGATGAACGGAGTTCTGAGGTGGATTAACGGAGTTCAAAGGTGGATGAACGGAGTTCTGAGGTGGATGAACGGAGTTCTGAGGTGGATGAATAAGTATCTTTGCAACTTTTGTGGGCACTGCTTATCATTCGCTTGAACCCATCTGTTTACATTGTAGGCTGTGTTCAACCTACAGTTGTACCCTGAGCAAGGGTTTGTTTAGCTATGCAGTCTATAAATTTATTTCAGGGCGGGTAAACAATGCAGATGCTTAAACTTACTTATAAAGGCTGCCATCCGGTTAGGCACAAGTCTGCTATGGATAACTGTAACAGCCGCTCTCTGAGGATTTGCCAATGTCCTAAGCTAAGCTATCTGACCACTGCTATAGCACTCTAAAGCTAGTAGTTTGTGGCAAAAATTTTCCGCGACTTTTTTCTGTACTTGATTCATAATCGTAGAAACAAATTTGTCAAGGTCTAATGGCTTAAGTAAATATTCTTCAAACTCTACATCTGGAATCTGCTCACAAGTACCTGTGGTAGATGTTGAAGTCACAATGATTGGAATATGATTACCATTGTCTGCTTCTATAGCATTCAATGTACTTAGCAATGTATAAATACTTTCACCTAAAAACCTAATTTCACAGACAATAATGTTGGGTGTGAACCAACTCAGGATTTCTAAAGCTTCTTTTACGGAACCAGCCGTAATCACATTTGCGCTCAGGTCTTTGAGTAAAATTGCGTACAAATCTCTACTATCGCGATCGTTATCTACAACCAGTACTTGTACACCTTTGAGTATCCCAACTGTCAAGCAAAAGTCATTGATTAAATTCATAATAAGACCTGCGATTAAGACTTTAAGGGCAAAGCGATCTGAAAAATCTGTACTCTTAAAGAGATGAGACAACCGGATAGGTCAAATAAAAAGTAGCAGAGGAACCACTTAATGGTTAAGATTACTAGATTTTGTTTTTGTACTATGAGCGGGTGTTGTTTGATTTCCTAAATGAGTTGATTAACTACGACACAAAACGTAGTAAAACTTTTCAAAGAAGGGCACGAGAATGATCATTAGTGTCAACTTAGAGCTAGGGTGAATAGAATTCACCGCTATACAAACATAGATGCAGAGCGGCTTTCCGTAGGGTAGACCACTTGGGCTAACAAAATATCAAGCTTTTTCTAACCCGCACCATACTTACTAGCGATACACAACAGTTCTCAACAGCAAATCATTCAGTTGTATTTTTCTCAATTTCTAGTGCCTCAAAGCTCTGTGTTAACTGCTGCCAGAGGAACTCAATTTTCTCGTAGCACTCCTGTAAAGAAAGTTTTTCTTCACTCTGTAAATTGGAGATGTAATAGACTCTTTGAGAAAATTCCTGAAGATTAGCATTGAATACAAACTTCTGGGGTGTGAATTCACCCAGGTATCGATGGTAGAGAAAATTATTTTTGTCTCGCTGATTGTAGTCATCCATATAAAAATCCTGATAGCGAAAATCTAGATTTTTGAGAGTCCGTTCTCAGGTTGCCCTTAGATATAGTAAATCAGTTAATTTCAAAAACGCTAAATAACCAACTACTAAAATCAAAAGTAAGAGAGAATCTCTTGAATGTTTCTGTTCCTGTACTATAAAGTTGGCATTGTTTGATTTGATGAATGAGTTGATTAACTACGACACAAAATGTAGTAAAAGTTGTTTTTGCAATCCAAACCTCTTTGAAGAATTAACTAAAAGAATTATTGCCATTCCCTGTCCTCAAGTTCCTTCTGAGGCAACAATAAGGTGGCTTCAATTTCCTGCCTGATAGCAGGCGTCACTTCAGAATTGCTATGCAGGCAATCGAGTAGTAACTGATTAGCATCATAGTAGCGTTGCAGCACTTGCTCTTGTTCAGGGCTAAACTGCCACTGGTGGTTAATATTGCGATAATTAATCACCGTGATCTTTAACTGTTCAGCCCAGGCTGAATAGTTGGTTTGCGACCATAGCCGAAACTGTTCTTGACTATGATGAGGATTTGGCAATTGGTCAGAGAGTTGTTCTAGAGATTTATAGAGTCCAACATCGAGAACAATGCCCAGAATGTTCGACAGAGCATCTCCACAGGCGTGGATGTGGGCAAAGTCCTGGCTCTCATCAATTGCACACTCCAGCAACAGGTCATCTAATGCCGCATCCAGAAACATCCCTTGGTCAAGGCTAGCGGCTAGGGCAAAGTGAGAAGCTACGTGAGGAGTCCGACTCAAGGCCAGGTAAAATGCTCGAACTGTTGCATCTTTTGGTTGGGTGAGAATACTGCGAGATTTTTGGCTAGCCCAGGTCAAAAACTCTTGTAAATAAGCGTCTTCGGCAACCAGTGCATCAATCTGTTGCTTCATCAACTGTACTAGAGAGTCTGCACTACGGAGCATGGTAGCTGTCAACAAGAAGATTTCGCGCCAGTGCGGGTCAGTGATGTGACTGACCAGACCTTCAAGTGCTTGCTCAAATGCCTGTAGGTTATGGCTGGCAACGATTTTCCTGGCTGTGAAGTATTCTTGAAAGGCCAGATAGGAGAAGGAAAAAATTCCCCGCGCCCGTTCTGCCAGTAGCCCATGTTGAGCCTCCATTGACTTCAGCGCCGCTTCACTTTCGATTTGCAGTGACTCTGCATCTATTGGCACGTTAGTCAGATTCTGAATATAGTCACCAATGTATTGCTCAACAACACGTTGCTCAAAAAAGTAGTGACCTTGCTCAAACGTCGCTGCGGCAATTTGACTCAATAATTTGAGCTTTTGTGGTAATAAAAACCCTCGGTAAACGTCATCCCGTTCTATGCCTCTGGCTTCATCCCATTTGCCCAATAGAAGGTCTAAACCTTCCTTATAAAAGTCAGTCCGTTTAGCCGGAAATTTTTCTTGACCGTGGAACACCCAGCAGGCAAGATGCAGAAATAAGGGTGTGACGACGAGTTGGCGAAATTGCCAGTTTTCAGCTAATTCCAACTTCTCAATAAACTCAACGGACTGGGCCTTACCATCTTCAGTGTTGGTCTTGGTAAAGGCCACAAACCATTTTTGAGCGAAGGCTCGGATTTGTTCTAAGGTAAATGGAGCAATTTCAACATCGGTAAAGCCTCGGATTCTGAGTTTTTGAGCTGCTGTTCGACAGGTGGCCACCAGCTGATTTTTGTGATACTTCTCTGAAAACCTCCGAATTTCGCTTAAGACAGCATTGCTTTGTTGCTTAAGAACTTCATCCATACCATCAAGTAACAGTAACACCCTGCCTTCATTCAGCAAAGTTTCAATGACTGAGGGATCGGAAATTCCAGAGGTGAAAAACTCCTGGCGAATGTAGTTTAATAGGCTGAACTCATTGGTGACTTTAGATTCTTCAGCAAAGTTTCTCAGTGTGATGAAGATCGGCACCTGATTCGCCGCAAATGCGTTCTGGTTAGACTGAATGGCGAGATATTTCAAAAAGGTGGTTTTACCTACTCCTGGTTTGCCTAGCACCCTGAGTTTGGTGTATGTTTCAACTGCCTGTATACCAGGTATTTGGTTCTGGTCAGCCTCACCTAAACCAAAACGGTCAAATTCTTTGGGATCAAGGTTTTGCAAATCAGTGATTTCTAACCACTGAAAACTGGCAATCTCCTGCAAAACATTTACATCTATATATATGTCATCGATCGCAACGGGACGGCTAATATCCAATAACTGCAAAATGCCACACTGGTATTGAATTTTGTCGAAGCGCTGCGATCGCACTTGTTGCACTAATGTATCAATATCCGGTACAGTTGGCTGAGTATATTCTTCTATTTCCAAGAATTCTGCTGGAGGATTGGTAGCAATCTCCCGCCAATTCAGTTGCAAAACCAAGCAAATCTCAATAAAGGTATGACGCTCAACCGGACGACCACTGAAAAACCGCCAAATAGGTTGTCTAGTTTTGAGGTTAACTTCTGCTGCTAGATTGTCTTGTGTCCATCCCTTAAGAGCAAATGCTCTTTTAGCCTGTTGAATCCCAATGAGTGATGCTTGGAGCGATCGCTTGACCATAGGACAAAAACCCTGCTCCTCAAATCATGAACTTTAACTTTTATAAATATCTGCAATTTTATAGCTTTTTCTGTGATAGTAACATTCTACTCCTTTAAAGTTATACAAAACCCAAGAAACACTCTCAAATTTTTAAACTTTTGTCACAAAATCAAACATTATACGTTCATCTTATACATTTCAAGCTTTTGACAACACCTGAATTTAAACACGTGTCTGTAATACTTAAGTACAGGCTGAAGAATTACTTAGTGGTTACTTGCTAGATTAAAAATCTCTAGCTGCATAATATAGATATTATCTCAGTATACCTTTGTATTGAGAAAGTTTTGGTAGTAAAATTGCTAAGTTATCTCTATTATTTTGTTTGTGTTTATTCACTCTAATCTGAATATAAAAACATGACTTATTTATCAATTAATAAAATAGATAACGTTATTGAAATTGCCGAATTAGTTTATGGATCAACGGGATCTGGGATAAAAAAACAACCAGAAATATTTATAGAGCAATTGTCTAATTATTTAGAAGATTTCAAAATAGCAGAAAGATATTCAGTCAACATATTACATAAATATATTAACAAATTTTCCCAGGAAGAAAAAGCAGAGTTAATAGCTCTGATGTGGCTTGGTCGAGGTATGTCAGATGGACAATTAGAAGACTTCCAAAATTTGCTTAAACAAGTAGTAGAGCTTATACCTGAAAAGTATGCAACCAGTTATATTATCGAAAGACCCCTTTTAGCAAAATATTTGCGAGACGGGCTTCAAAAACTAAATATTTGGACTTCTGCTTTATCCTAAAAAATCGTCAGGACATCAGGCTGACATTGCTTGACTAGTGCAATGATATCTCTGGCTTCTTCTTGATATAAGTCTTCGACGTAGCCACTTCTAGAAAGTTGTGCCTCTTTTTCACTATCAAAATGGCCAAAGTAATAAGTGCAATGTGGAATAGAGGTATTTATTTCTACCCACCAGGCAAACTCTAACTGATTAGATTGAAATAAATTCATGATAGATACCAATGATTAATTGAATTTGATTCAAGATAGTATTCATTTATAAGGTAAGACAACGAATTTTGGCTCACAGATTAAAGTCCAGTTTGATATAGAGATATTCCATTCTTCAATTTTAGTTATGTCGTTTTATAAACTGGCATTTCCTGATAGCAGGAGCTACAACGCCAGTAAATTCTACCCGAACTTACGTGACGTAGTAAGGTATGTGAACAGCAAAGACAAGTATAATTACTATTCATAAATCGACTGATTTCTGTAGATAGATCATTGGGGCTATGAAGAGTAATTAAATTATTCTGTCTAGTAAATAAATATTTCATTTTCAAAGCCTCAACTCTTAAGTTTATTTAGCTGATAATATTTTTATTGTTAGGGCAAATTTGAAGATAAATGATATCAGCGTCTAAGAGGTTGTTTGAAAAGTTTTTTTGGTAACATCTAAGCCTCGAAAACCTAACCCCCCAGCCCCCCTTCCCTACAAGGGAATGGGGGTTTCAAAGCCTCTTGAACTTTCGGGGAGAGGAATGGCAGCGGGCTTTTGAGTATACTTTACAACTTTTCAAACAACCTCTAAAGTATTGACTAAGTGAAATACCCTTAAAAAATATAAAACAGACCTAACCTCCCCCAATAGCAAGGAGGAGTCAAAGCCTTTCTCCTAAAATGAGAGAGGTATGATATTTAATGAAGTTGAGTTACTTCAAATATATTTAGACAGTAATGAGGTAGTGACTATAAATAGTTTCTACCCCACAGATATTATTTGTCATCTATATATTTTATTTATTTACTGAGGAATCAATAATGATGTGGATGACACCGTTATCATTAGCAGCATCGGGTTTTGAGGCTGTGGAGCATGATCAATATTGACATTATGGAAAGGGTCAATTTTAAAACTTGAACTTTCAATCGGCTTTATGGGCATCACTTTGCCGGAAACGATGTGATATGTTAAAAGTTCCTGGAGCTTATTAATATTGTTAAGCAATGTCTCTATAGTATCTGGTGGAAGCTTTGCAAAGGCTTGATCTGTGGATGCAGAGGCGATAAACGAGTCAACACCTTTAAGAGTATCTATCAAATTGGCAGCCTTGATTGCATCAACCAGGGTGCTAAAAGAACTAGCGGTAACGGCAGTATCCCTAATATCAGCCATTTATTTCACTTGGTTATGTGTAATTTGCTAATTATTTCAGCATGACATCCTAGTGTTAGAAATCGTGTTTCAGTAAGCGGTTGAGTAGCGTATAAGTTGTATGATATGGGCTAAAAACCTAAAATATAGCAGAATTTAGGAGTCAATGGAAAATCTTATTACCTACAATCAAAATTTTTTTATTTGGTTTGCGATATATGTCCTAAATTGTAAAACATTATACACTATATTAACTATCGATGCTCACCTACCTATTAGCCCTGCAATTGATTACAAGGCTAATATAGTAGAGGTTTTAGTTATTTCACTTTTTCAAAACTACATGGAAAGAATTTAAATACCCAGTAATCGTTTTAGCTAGTGTCTTCTGCTGTTTTTTTGTAGTTATTGCCATTACTTGATATAGTCTTCCTTCGGCAACATACATTCTACTGATAGTAATTTTACCTCCAGAATTGATGTACTCAATTTCTTTGCCGGGATGATTATTGGAACTACGAATGTTTCGTTGACTAATTAAATTACTTTTTGTAGTCTTTAAAGCCATATCTCGTGCATTATTAAGTACAGCTTGGGGGTCAGCCATTTGACCGTAACTATAAGGAAAATCATTGTAAGCAACTATGTATGCTACTTGCTGTTTTGGTGGTTGAGCGACAAATATTTCTAGGTTAATTTCCCCCATATAAGTTTTTTGGGATTGAGTATTTCTGTTGGGGCTTCCCGGCATCAAAATACTAAAGCGCCCATCTGGAGGAGTGTATAACTTCCATTGTGGCTGCACGGGTTGAGAAACCTTTGGTTTGACAACAGCTGCCGGAGGTTTGGGTTGACGCGCTTCCACCAAAACAGAGCCACCACAGACAATGGTGGCGGCGATTAGTGGCAACAGACTTTTAACTGTCATATTTTTTGCCTTTTGAGATGCTGATCTCACTGATGATGCCAGCTGTTATAACCTAGCAGCACATAAAGCAGCACCAATTAGGCCGACTTGCGAGTTGAGGATAATATACACGGGGATCTCTTCCAGGAGGCGGCGCATCCTACCTTTTTGGGTGAAATTTAATAAGAAACCGCTATTTTGGATTAAGGGCAGGATTTTGGGTGCAATTCCCCCAGCAATGTATAAGCCACCGTAAGGTAGGAGTTTCAGGGCGAGATTGCCGGCTTCTGCACCGTAAGCTTCTATAAATAGTTGCAAAGTTTGTTCCGAGAGGCGATCGCTACCTTGTAATGCAGCTGTACCAATAGCAGCACCAGCATCAACACTTTTCTCTTCCTGTCCCGCTTCTTGTTCCCAAGTTCTGACAACTTGGGCAATATCTGGTGATTCAGTGGCAAATTTGCGATCGCGTAAAAATTGGTAAATTGCCACAATTCCCATTCCAGAAACCACGCGTTCCACAGAAATGCGCTGGATATCATGTTTACCCAGCAGGTATTTCAACAGTTGAAACTCGATCTCGTTACGAGGGGCAAAGTCAGCGTGTCCACCTTCTGAGGGAAAAACTTGATAGTCGTTTCCATGTTTAATTAAAAATCCTTGTCCTAAGCCAGTACCAGCACCAATAATTCCAATGGGAGCATCGGGTTGAGATTTGCCAATTTGCAACGTGTGCAAGTCTTGTTTTTGTAAACCTGAAATGCCATGCCCAACGGCGGCGAAGTCGTTAATCAAAGAAATGTGCGGGATACCCAATTCTTCTTGTAGACGTTCGGTATCCAGGAACCAGGCTAAATTTGTCAGTTTGGCAGTATTTTTGACAATGGGGCCTGCGATCGCAAAACAAGCCTTTTCTGGTATTGGTGTATTAGCTTTGAGCAAAAACTGCTGCACTATGGGTACTAAATCAGGAAAATCAGCACTGTGATAACTTTCCTGATAAATAGTATGTAAAGCTGGTGAATCTGATTTTTCAACCAATTGCAGAATAGTTTTCGTCCCGCCAATGTCTCCTGCTAGTAATAAAGTCATAGAATTTATTCGCGAATTAATTACTTTTTTTGTAGGACATACCCAACGTACCAGAAGCCATGAACGCAAATCTCTATCAAAGGTTTAAGCAAATCGAATAACTTCTTCTATGTGGGTTAAATGGGAAGTATCTCCCGTTAGTTCTAATAACCATTCTGGGTCTTGGCGTACCACTTTTACCAGAGAACATAAAGAAGCTTTAACTTCTGTTTTGGCAATTTCCCCCACTAGCCCCATTGCTCCCCCCAATACAGATGCACCATGTGCTATGAGCAAAATATCCTCTGGAAAGAACTCAGTAGCTAAACATCTAGCAGTTTGTCCAGAACGTTCTCGCACTTTTTCGTGAGTTTCAGGAAATTTTGCGGCGATGCGCGAGGTATAGCTGCTGTCAATTCTGGGGAATAACTCTGCTAATGCTGGAGTTGAGAGTCTGTCAGGTTCTTCTGTCATCCAAACTGGATTTAGCCATTCACTCAAGCCTGTTTCGAGTTTGATTGGCAAGTTGAGCATTTCTGCAACTGCGTTTGCTGTTTGTACAGTTCGCAGGAAAGGAGAAGCGAAAATATGGCCAATATTTTCTCCTTTCAATCGTTTAGCTAATTGTTGTGCCTGCACCATACCATCATCAGACAAGGGTGGATCGTAGCGTCGTTCGGCAGTGAGAAACCAATCAGGGTTTACGAAATCGAGGCGGTTAGCGTGTCTTGCTATCCAGACTATTTGACTCATAAGTTTAATTATTCCGTGAATAGAATTCGCCGCTAAACAAATATATAGATATCTGCAAGGAGCGCTGTAAGTATTAATATATGACAAAAATCGTAATAATATTTAATAATACTAATGATTAGGAAAAGTTATAAATGCTGTCAATATAGCTTTTATTAAAGCCTTTTTAGCCAAGTTTCTAAAGCAATATCGACTATAGTAATCTGCTAAAATGTTTAAGATTGCGATAGTAATACTTTGCTTATAGCCTTTTTAGCCATTTTTCTAAAGCTACCTCAACTAATCCATTTAGAGAATCATAGCGATCAAATTTATATGTATTAAGTCTTCCACCCCCAATAACATGAGTAAATTCATTTGCATCTATTTCTAGTAATTTCCTTTCCTCGGATGTTAAAGGTTCCGAGTTATTAAGCTTTCTAGCTATTCGGTTTCTATCTTTAGAATGTTGGAGCATGTCTTTATATCCTTTGTGATCCTTAGAACCTTTATTTTCTACTATTTAATTCATTATTTTTATTCTAGTTGAAAGTGTCTTTTTGGATAAATTTATCTTTGTACCAATTCCACTTGGTACATATCCCTCTAACAAAGCATTGCCTTGCCAATCTGTCCAAATCCTTGCTCTACTTATACGGTCACTACTATTATTTTTTAAACCTAACCATAAAAATATAATTGGTATTCCTTTACTATCAAAGTAAAATTCAGTGCAGAATTTACTTGTTTTACTATTACCATTTCCATATTTAAAACTAACAGCAGAAGATATTTCTTCCATCCGTTTATCAAAGCTAAGAATCTTTTGACGAAATTTTAATATTCCTTCTTGTTGTTCAGAAGAGCATTTAGCTAGATGGCTCATCAGCCCTCTAGAAGGTGAAGGTATATCTTCACGTCTTTCTCTGTCCTGATGAGCAATTTCTATTTTTAAAACTTTTTCATTATCTAAATCTAAATTTTTTATCTGTAAATAATAGTTAAACTCATCTGCTAAAACTGCAAATTCAAAAAAGTCAATAGACAAATTATGATATTTTTTATCTGTAAAATTATCTCTATGGAAATTAGGCTTAATTGCTATTAAGCTAATAGGTTGTTGATAGTCTATTTCGTCTTCTAAAGGTTTTACTTCCTGTAAAGCGTCATAATATCGAGTTAGCTGCTGAACAATATATCTATCTTCAACATTTTTCAATTCCAACACCACTAACTGTTTATTTTCTCTCAATGCTAAAATGTCGCAAATTTGACCTTTAACATAATATTGTCGCTTTAACGGAATTAATCCGAAAAGTTCCTTTAAATTCGCCCAGACAAAATCTTCTAAATCAGCTTCAGTCGCAAATTTCCAACTATTACCCGTTTTTATTAAATTCACGAAATCCATTATCTGACTCTAACTTGAGTAAATTACTATCTTTAGTATTCCCAAAGCTAGACATGAATATAAACAATTGCTTACAACTTCAACCATCCAAATAGTTGCCCTACAGTTAATTGAAAATCGCTAACTAAATCGGGAACTGGTAATATTTCTTGTTCTTCTTGTAAAAGTTCTGGTTGCTGCTTTGGTGGATAGACTAAAACAGAGCGATCGCCTGGATCAATTAACCAACCTAAACGACTACCATGTTTTAAACAATGTAAAATATTTCCGGTTACTTTAGTCTGGCTTTGTTCTGGCGAAAGAATCTCAATTGTCCAGTCTGGATGTGTCTTAAAGACATTCGCCACATCGCCACGTTCATCTGTGGGAATCCGTTCCCAAGCAAATACAGCTACATCAGGAACAATTGAACGTCCGCCAAAAGTACACCTTAATTCTGGAAATGTAAGGGCAATTCTTTGAGGTTTCGCTACAGAATTGATATTACTGACTAGTTCACCCTGAAGAATACTATGTTTTCCCTGTGGCATTGGCTTTTGAATAATTTGACCGTTGATGTATTCTGAGCTAGGTTTTGCTTCTGGTAGTTTTAAAAATTCTTCCAAAGTTACGGGTTTAGTTGATGATTTTACCATCTGCTTCTACCTCCAAAATTTTCATTTAATTATTTATCCTAAATAAGCTTTTTTAACTCGCTCATCACTAATCAATTCTGATGCTGCGCCTGTTAAAGTAATAGAACCAGCTTCCAAAACATAACCGCGATCGGCAATTTGCAGCGCCAAATTCGCGTTTTGTTCAACTAACAAAATAGTCACGCCTGTAGCCCGGAGATTTTCAATAATTGAGAAGATTTCCCGGACGATCGCAGGTGCTAAACCCAAGCTAGGCTCGTCTAAAAGTAAGAGTTGTGGTTTACTCATGACAGCACGAGCGATCGCTAACATTTGTTGTTCGCCACCACTGAGAGTTCCTGCTAGTTGATTGCGTCTTTGTGACAAGCGGGGAAATAGCTCAAATTGACGCTGAATGTCTGCCTTTATCTCTGCTTGATTGGAACGAATATAAGCACCCAAAAGTAAATTATCAAGTACTGTTTGCCGCGCTAATACTCTACGTCCTTCAGGACAATGGGCGATACCAAGTTGGACAACTTCGTGAGTTTGACGGCGGTTAATATTATGTCCATTATAGATAATTACACCACTCTTAGGATTAACTACTTTAGAGATGGCGCGGAGTGTAGTAGTTTTCCCAGCACCGTTAGCACCAATTAGAGTCACTACCTCGCCTTTTTGAATAATTAAATTAATCTTTTTTAGAGCTTGAATGCCGCCATAATTAACATCAAGTTCTTGAACTTCTAAAATTGTATGATTTGGTCTACTATCGGCTTTCATAAACAGTTTTTATCCATAAAGATTGAATGCTGGTTCACAACTTAACATACATCAATATACGGTTTCAAACTACTGTGTTACCGATAGCGAGTCATCTCTCATATCATGTTCGGATAAAGACTTATCATTTAGACCGCAGGGGTGCAGGGGGCAGGGAGAAAGAGGTTTTCCTGATTTTTTTTTGCACGGATGCGGTAATCATAAGTAATTAACCGGACTTGATATCAAAGGGAGACCGAGCGTCAGAGTTCCTCCTAGACATCGCCTCAAATCAGATTCCTATAACAACGAAATACTGCAATTCTTGTGGTATATCATTAATTCTGATCAGCATAGGGACTTCCAAATAAAAAATACTCAATTACTTCTTGTGAGAATGGGCATCTCACCCGCCCGTAGCCAAAGGCTGACAAGACGCCCACCTCACAAGATTGGATTAATTTATATAAAAGCAGCGGAAAACTCTATCACCTTGGGTGTGGAGAGGGATAGGCGTCCCAACTCTTAAGTCAAACAGGCCAAATAAGGCATTGAGAAGAATTACCAATGCCCAACAAAAAATTCCGTCCCATTAGATGTGGAGTTTTCATTAGATGTGGAGTTTTTCATTAGCAGGGTAAAACGCTGATATGGTTAATTTAGTGGTTTCTGTGCCATGAATGCAAAAATAGCAACCCAATTGCCAATCCCATACTGACAATTATTGTGACTCCTGTACCTAAAAATGCGTAGGCACAGCCCGCCGCAGGCATCGCCAATATTCCAATATTTAGATACAGACCTAGAAATCTAATGCTGCGACAAAAACTTCATTATATAAAAGGTTTTAGGAGAACTTTTCCCACGATTGGGCGACTAATTGGCTTAACCACCGACGTTGTTGCTGATCCAGCAGGGGATCGTCTGCTAGCAACTGAGCGGTTAATTCTTCCAAAGATTGACCCTGAGCGCGGACAATTTTAATAACTCCAGCGATCGCACTGGCAACTAGTTCTTCATCAATCGGCTGTTGTCGTAGGGCAACAATTTCCTGGGGACTGTCTGGAATGGGATAATTCATAGCGTGGGTTTACACTTTTACAAAATGAACAATAAATTTGACAAAATCTTAAAATTTCTTCACTGAATCTTTACGAAACTAATAGGGCGGAGTCTACCTTACTTTGTGCCTTCATAAAATCTGTCTTAGTGAATAGATTGAACGGAAATGTCAGGGAACAAATGAGAGAAATCCTTTATTTAGAAATTCCAACTCCGGATATAGCAACTGTGCGTAGCTGGTTACAAACAGATTTTGAACCCGGAAATGGAGAAAAAGTGCTTACCTCGGAAGGCTTTCGCCTCAGAATACCCAGTGCTACTACAATTGCTGGGGTGACTCTTTCCGAAAACTTGCCTGCGGAACTTTCGGTATTTGTTTGGTCGGTGCAACGAACTACCTATTTAAAAGTGTTTCGTTGGGCAGAACAACCCTTTCCCAGTGAGGGACAAATCCTGCAACGTCTAACCAAGGAAATCAGAAGCCGTTTTCCGCATCATTACCCAGAACCGCCAGCAATTGATTTAGCCCAGCAATCGATTTTTGCAGCACTAGGCTCTGCTTACCCCCTCACCGTCAAATATTTTCAGAAAATGCCCAACGGTGAATACGACCTAACTCGTGCCTATTGGTGGGAACAACGATGGCGCGAGGGAGTACGGAATCCGCAGCAGCCGCGTCAAGTCGTATTTTCCAGTCAAGGGGACTGGGGAAAAGGTAATCCCAATCCCCAATCTCCAATCCCTAATCCCCAGTACGACATCATTTACATCGGTGGCGCACTAGGCGCGATTCATGCAGCACTGATGGCAAAACTAGGATATAAAGTCCTGCTGGTGGAACGAATGCCCTTTGGACGGATGAACCGAGAATGGAATATAGCCCGCGACGAGATTCAAAGCTTGGTTAACTTGGGTTTAGTCACCCCCGCTGAGTTAGAAACCATCATTGCCAGGGAATACAAAGACGGATTCAATAAGTTTTTTGATGCTAATAATCCAGCCAAACTGCGATCGCCCGTCCTCCACACACCCACAGTGCTAAATTTAGGCTTAGATTCCGAAAAATGGCTCCAAATGTGTGGGCAAAAACTGCAAGCGGCAGGCGGTGAAATTTGGGATGAAACAGAGTTTATCCGTGCAGATATTGATATATCACAAGTACTTCTCCAAGTCAAGCACTTACCCAGTCAAATTGAGAAGCAAGTAAGTGGACGACTGCTAATAGATGCAATGGGAACTGCGTCCCCTATCGCTTGGCAATTAAATGGTGGTCGTGCCTTTGATAGTGTATGTCCGACAGTGGGAGCGGCAATTGAAAGCGGATTTGAGCCAGAAGTGTGGGATTCCCAGTATGGGGACGTTCTTTACAGTCATGGGGATATTTCGCGGGGAAGGCAGTTGATTTGGGAACTGTTTCCTGGAGCAGGTGATGAACTGACGATTTATTTATTTCATTACCACGAAGTCAATGCTGAAAATCCCGGTTCCTTGCTAGAGATGTACGAGGATTTTTTCACGATTTTGCCAGAGTATCGTAGATGCGATATGGACAAGTTGGTGTGGAAGAAGCCGACATTTGGGTATATACCGGGGCATTTTAGTGTCGGAAGTCGCGATCGCAAAGTTGCCTTTGATCGATTGATTGCGATCGGTGATGCTGCATCACTCCAGTCTCCCCTCGTCTTCACCGGTTTTGGTTCGCTAGTTCGCAACTTAGAGCGCTTAACAGCGCTGTTGGATACTGCTCTTAAACATGACTTGTTGAGTTTCCGACACTTGAACCAAATTCGGGCTTACCAAAGCAACGTTTCAGTGACTTGGCTATTTTCTAAAGGCATGATGGTACCCACAGGGAAATTTTTACCCCCGCAGCGGATTAACTCCATGCTCAACACCTTTTTTGGGCTGTTAGCAGACGAACCGCCAGAAGTCGCAGATAATTTCATCAAAGATAAGTGTGATTGGTTAACCTTTAACCGCCTAGCACTGAAAGCAGCTAGAAAAAATCCTGCCTTGCTTTTATGGATTTGGGAACTTGCTGGCCCTAGAGATTTAGTGCGATGGCTTGGTAGTTATTTCAACTTCGGTCGTCATGCTCTGATTAGCGCTTTACTGAGTCCGTGGTTTGGGCGCTTCTTGAATCGGGTAGGTTTTTGGCTGGAACCTCGGAATCCGGGATTGTGGCTGTGGCTGTTGGCGATTAATTATGCGATCGCTACAGGCAAACCGCGATCGCGCAGTCAGGTAGTAAAATCTAACCCCGAAGCCATAATTCCGAAGTCAGAAGCAAGGATTCTAAATTAGTCATTAGTCATTGGTCATTGGTCATTAGTATTTAGACAAATGACTAAGGACAAATGACTATTAACTCTTAGGGCGAAAATTCGGCAGTTCCACAGATGCCAATGACTTACGCCCCTTAGGTGGACGCCGGGGATAAACTACTGGTGAGGGTGAATTAGGTGAATTGGCATCATTGGTGTTATCACCTAATGACTCTGGGGAGAAATCAGTTGCCGACAATTGTGAAACTTCAGACCAATAGTCTTCAGTTTCTCCAATAGGCGTCTCGGTGTGAGGTGAAGTAGAAGAAACTAGTAAGTTATTGGCTGGTGAAAGCATAGAATCTGTTGTCCAAGAAGTGGAGGTAGTTGCAGGAGGATTCATTTCTGCTTCCAACTCCCCCTCCTGTGGATTTTCTTGTTCTTCATCGTCTTCTAAGATTGTTGCTAAAGTCTCCCAGGGCGCATCACCTACATCCGTTTTCGCAGCAGGTGGTGGGGATGTCGATGCAGGCTGGGAAGTGAAAAACATTTGAATTAGAGTATCTAATTGCTGATCTAGATTTGATGAACCCAAAGGTGAAACAGCTTCCGCTATCTGTGGGGCATCATCAATTTCTGGAGATGACCCTGAGTCTGTTGGTGTTGGGGTATCTTTCTTAACTGTCCAGTTCCAAGAAGATGATGGCGGCGGAGTAGCTTCATTTCTTTGGAATGGCAGTGGTGTAGAGGGTTCGCCCCAAGAATTATCTAGTTCCTCACTCAAGGATTCTGGTTCTGCTGACCAAGGTTGAATTGGATGTGCGTTAGGAAACAAAGACCGAGCTTTTCTAGAGAATCTTCCTTGGCTACTAGTTATATCTTTGGGATGTTTGGCAGTATCCTCTAGGGAATCATAGCTAGGAACGGATGTATCTAGACATTTTTCCAGAGCTGCTTTGAATTGCAGAGTCTGGCGTTGTTGTCGCATCAGTCTAGTACGTAACTCCCGACAAGCATTTTCCGATTGCAATAACTCCTGAGACTGTTCGTTGTTGTTAGTGTGTAGCAACGTACATTCTCGCTCTAACTGGGCAAGGCGTTGTTGGCTAATTTGTAGCTGTGCTTTATAAGTATCAGTGAAAATTTCCTGGCGTTGAACAGTTTGTACAGCAGTTTCTAATTGTTGAAATAGAGACTTTATTTGTTCTTGAGCCGCAGCTAATTCCTGAGTATGTTGGTTGAGCATCGACTCAGTAACGCTAGAACGCGTTTTCTGCCACTGCAAAACCTTTTCTGACTCAGCTAGGTTGTCTTTTAGCTGCTCCACTTGTGCATACAAATTATTGTTAGCCGCACGTAATTCTTCGTTCAATGCCAGCAGGTTCTGAAATTCCGAGTCAATAAGTGCTTGTTTGCCGCTTTCAGGCTCTGCAACCCAGTCCTGCTGGGTGGTATCTTGGGTATCTTGTGAAAATTGTATATCTTCAGCTGGCATTAGGAGTGGCAGTTGTCTAACTGCCACATTGTCATTAGGCACAACTGAGTAAAAGGGACAACTCGCCTGCTCTGATTGTGGCGAATTAGCAGAATTTAGGGATTCCATCACAGCCCCCTTGTTTGAGGTGTCAGCTTCATTCATCACTCTTGACTCACCTGCTTAAAAATATTCAGCAGTGCTGGCATTAGCATTGCTTATCAACTGTGTCTAATCAGGGTTTGCTCTAGAAGCTAAGTTTAACTCTCTCCAAGCACCAGCAATTAATCATCAATTGGTGTTCCCCATTTTGTATCTAGACTGATGCCGTTATAACACTATGATGCTCTTTCCCGTCAAGAAGAGGCAAGCAGAAGGGGAACTCGATCCGCCTTTGAGGATAGGCAGCAGAGAGGAGAAATCCAATACGTTAAAAACTAAACTGTATTAGCTATTGGCTGATGAAGTTTTTCTACATCAAAAAACTGCCTCACATTACATTTTATTTCTTATAGCCGCATCTGTCTTAGGATATAAATAAAAATGTGTCCTTCAACACATTTTTATACTGGCTTATTTCTTACTCAGGATAGATGTCCGTAGAAGTATCTACTATTCGATGATAATTCTATGATCCTGGGCGATCGCTATTTAATGTCAGCAAACAACTAAGAGCTTCTGCGATGACTGCAATGTTAGCAAAACATGACAAATACGAAAAAACACGGATATTTTTTTGTTTAATAAGTAACGAGAAGCCTAAGTAAAATAATAAAGATTTTTTAAAGAGTAATCTCAACTTAGTCGGGGCTTTTTTATCGTTAAATACAGTCCCAGTAATTAATTCTAAGCTTCGTTAGTGAAAAGCTTTTTCTATCAACTTGTCTTCAATTCGTCAAGTTTGTTTAATGACTACAAGAAAATTGTTTAAAGTATACTTGACTACTTATGAATATAGATTACAATGTATGCTTATTTACAATAAAAATATTTTAATCAAGTATCAATGCGGATATCATTTTTAATTAGTTTATTAAAGAATAATTGGAATAGCCGAGTTTTCTCTTAGGAACAAAGTAATTATAAAGACCATAATTACTGCCAATCGATATGATTTTGGCGTGAAATAAAGCGTTGTAGCAGTTAAGTTTGTCCAAAAAATCCAAATTTAAAATAGGGGTGTTAAAGATGACTGACGTACTTGCAATGGGCGCAAATATCAAGCAAGAGACTGTTAAATTACCGCTGCTTGTAGACAATTGTGATAGCTTTTGGGACAAAGAAATCAGGCCGTTATTTACAGATGAGTCTCTATCTTTCACGGTGAAAACTCTTAACGGAAACTATGTCAAGTACGTCAACTTGGATAATGGGGCTACAACCACTCCCTTTGCCACCCTCAAACAGCATGTGAACGAAATGCTTGACACCTATGGCAGCGTGCATCGAGGTTCTGGGCAAAAGTCCATCATCACTACACGAGAATATGACGACAGTCGGAACATCATTCGGGACTTTGTGGGGTCATCTTCAGACAACTATGTAATCTTTGCGAAGAATACAACAGAAGCAATTAATGGAGCCGCCACACTGTGGGCAAAAAAACCTGGGAAAATCTTAGTTTCTGATATCGAGCATTCATCAAACCTGCTGCCTTGGGTTACTAGAGACGAAGTTGTACAGTACAGAACCCAGTCGGATGGAAGTGTAAGTGTTGCAGAAATTGAAGATATCTTCAAGGCACACAAAAATCTCCCCGAAGCCGAGCAAATTAAGTTAGTAACTATTACAGGTGCTTCCACAATTACAGGTTATAGACCCCCGATTTACGAAATTGCAGCTTTAGCACATCAGTATGGTGCGAAGATATTTGCCGACGTGTGTCAGTTAATCCAGCATGAACGAGTAGATATGCGTGCAGATGATGACCCATGTCATTTAGATTTTGTGGCATTCTCTGGACACAAGATGTATGCCCCTTATGGAACCGGGGTTTTGCTAGGGCCAAAGGAATTTTTTGATAGTTCCTACCCTTATCAAATCGGGGGTGGAAACCTGCCTTATATCACCAGAAATCTAGAGATAAAGCGATTTTATACAGAACGGGCCCATGATCCTGGAACACCAAACGCAATGGGTGCGATCGCTATTGCCAAGGCGATTGAAATTATCGAAGCACTAGGGCGCGATCGCATTGCTCAGTATGAACACTCTTTAGTTGAATTCACATATACACGGCTGGGGCTGATTCCTGAAGTCAAATTACATATCCCCGGAGATAATTTAGCCCATGTTATCCCCTTTGATATTGATGGGTTTGATGGACGCTTAGTAGCAGAAATTCTGGCACAAGAATACGGCATTGGCGTTCGGGCTGGGGCTTTCTGCACTTATGAATACATTCGCAAACTCAAGAATGTTTCAGACGAGCAAGACTGTGAGATTGCCAAGGAAGTAGATAGAGGAATTACGCGCAATATTCCTAGTATTATCCGAGCCAGCTTTGCTGTATATAATACATTAGAAGATTGCGATCGCTTTATAGATGCGATCGCACAAATAGCTAAAAACGGATTGGCTCACTATTTGCCCAACTACACACAAGATCAGATTACTGGTGTTTGGACAGCAATAAACAGTTAGTTATTTGAGGGCATTGGGCAGTATATCAATAGTTCTCCTTCCCCTATTTCTCTTGCTGCTTCATCAAGCCTTATTGTGTGTATCTTAATTACGAATTACAAGGAGGTAATAGCTTGAGCGATGAAAACCTCTTTGACCAGGAGGATTATCTACAGGCACGGGTTGATCAGTGCATTTGGCAAAAAAGTACAGATGCAGGTATTTCGCGCCAGCGCTTTCTGCAAATACTAGCCACTATGGTTGGCGCAACAGCCATCGGAGGGTTAGCTAAACCTGCACCTGCTCACAGTCAGGCAGCTGTTAAAACCAAGGGCAGTAAAATACTTAAGCCATTGCCACCAGGGTATATCTCTCATAGCAAAGGCACATTAGAGATGAACTGGGAAGCGATGTATGGGCGTGGTTATTTAGTACCAAACGATTGGTTCTATGTTCACAACCGCAGTACGCCTCCCCCTTTTGACCCGTCTACATGGCGTTTGCAGATTCACGGAACTGGCGTTTCTGCACCTTGCGAGTTCACTTACGATCAAATCGTCGCCATGCCGTCCATCTCAGTCACTTGTGCCATTGAGTGCGCTGCTAATGGTCGGCGATTTTTTGAAGAAGCTTACAACACACCACTATCTGGAACACGATGGAGGCTTGGGGCTATTGGTGTGGCTGAGTGGACTGGTGTACCACTTGGCATGTTATTAGAGCAAGCTGGACTGAAATCCACAGCAAAAGATGTACTCGTTGAGGGTGCAGATGTGGATTCGCTGGACTCAAAGGGGACAAATAAATCCAAGTTCAACAACGTAGTTCCGATTGCCAAAGCACTAGCAGATAACTCGCTCATCGTCTATGCAATGAATGGAGAACCATTACCTCCAGATCATGGTCAGCCGTGCCGTGCCTTATTCCCTGGTTGGGGAGGAAATGCCAACGTTAAATGGATTGAGCGAATTGAAGTTTCCCAAACGCCGATATATACCCAGTGGGTGACGGAGCAGATGGTGCTGGTTGGTGCAGATTACCCAGCGATCGCTCCCTATAAAGGTAAGCTGATTACCTACCAAAATGTCAAGAGCGCCTTTGAGTTGGCTTGGCCAGCTACGCTTTCTGCGAGAAGCCACTTACTACGTGGACGTTCTTGGTCAGGGAAAGGAAAGATTGTGCGTGTGGAAGTCAGCCTGGATGGCGGTAAAACTTGGCAACTTGCACGATTGAGAGAACCAAATTTTCCATTTGCATGGGTACGCTGGGACATTGAATGGAACCCACTTCCTGGGGAATATTTTCTCCAAGCTCGTGCTACTGACAATTTAGGTAATACACAACCTAGTACAGTTCCGTGGAATGATTCTGGATTGCTCTATGGAGGTGTTGTTAGGCATCCGGTGACAGTACAAGGTTAATTACATCCAAGTCAGTTATTTAGAAAAAGACCTATTTATGATTGATTTTAGTTGGTTGATTTTAGTGATGGGGGGTCTAATATCTGGAGTTATAGCTGGACTTTTAGGAATAGGTGGCGGTATTATCACAATTCCTCTTTTAGTCACACTAGGTTATACTCCCGTTCAGGCGATCGCTACTAGTAGTCTTGCTATTGTGATTACTTCAATTTCTGGAAGTTTGCAGAATTGGTGGATGGGCTACTTTGACTTTAAACGAGTAATCTATTTAGGAATTCCAGCTTTTCTAACTACTGGAATAGGTGTATATTTCGCCAATAAAATTCCATCCTATATAATACTCTTTACATTTGGCATCATACTACTTGCTAATATCTATCTGATTGAGCTTCGTAAGCAATTGGCTTTCAAAGAAACAGAGGATACAGCCCCAGTATTTAACCCATTGGTTTCTAAAATTGGTACTGGGGGAGCAGCAGGAATTTTAGCAGGTTTATTTGGCTTAGGTGGCGGGACGATTATGGTGCCGCTGCAAATGTTGCTACTGGGAGAAGAAATTAAAGTAGCAATTCAAACTAGTTTGGGTGTGATTGTCATCACTGCTTTAGCTGCTTGCACAGGACACACATTAGAGGGAAATATTCTGTTTGCTCAAGGTATAGTTTTAGGATGTGGCGGTCTTTTAGGTGTTCAGATGAGTACTCGTACATTGCCAAAACTACCAGATTATACTGTGAGTTTAGTGCTTCGTATTTTCTTAGGAATACTATCAATTTATATTTTTTGGGAAGCTTGGACAAATTATCAACAAATAGTTCCTAGTTTGTAATTTGGATGTTTTTCAAAGAGCTGAAATATGAGTATTTTTAAAGTTGAAGTTGTCAAAATCAACAGTATTAATCCTCATCCCAATGCTGATCGGCTAGATATTGCCTCTATTGAAGACATGGGGTATCAAGTAATTATAGTCAAAGGTAACTTGCGTCCTGGAGATTTAGCTTTTTACTTTCCTATTGATAGTGTTATTCCAGAAAATTTTTTAGATAAATTTGGTATTCGTAACTACTACTCGAAAAAACTCCGTGCTGCCAAACTTCGCGGAATTTTTTCTGAGGGTTTGCTTATTCCCGTTGGTAATGACTTTATGGGAAATGTCGGAGACGACTACACGGAGTATTTTGGTGTCACAAAATACGAATATCCAATACCTCAAGGGATGAGCGGGGAAGCAGAAAATTTTATTGGACATTACAAATTCCCCAGTCCAGAAAATCTGAAACGTTACCAAAACATCCTCATTGAAGGTGAAGAAGTTGTTGTAACCGAGAAGTTGCACGGAACTAACTTCACTGTCTTAGTTGATGCTGATGGCACAACTAAAATTGGCAGCCATAATTACTTCTGGAAAAACAGCGAAGTCAACAAAAAATTAGTTTATATTCGTGCTTATAACGAAAACGAGGCTTTCCAGAAACTTCCACCAGGAACTCAGATTTTTGGAGAAATCTACGGCGTACAAGATATCAAATATGGCTTGAATAATGGGAATATTGGAATTGCTATATTTGCTGTGCGTCGCGGCAGTTATTTTCTCAATTACAGCGATTTTGTGGCTTTTTGCGAGGAATTTGCTTTGCCGAGAGTACCTGTGCTTTATATCGGTGCTTACACTTGGGAAGCGGTGTCTCAGTTCAATAATGCCAATAGTGTAGTCAGTCCCAATTGCATTATGGAAGGCGTTGTTGTGCAACCGATCATTGAGAAAACGCACCCAGAAATAGGTAGAGTAGTCTTGAAGTTGATTAGCGATCGCTATCTGCTCCGTAAGGATGGAACTGAACTGCATTAGGATGAACTTGAGTTTTAGTGACGACACCTTAACTGACCTTCCGAAATCTACTTACGAATTATTCTCTCAAGGTAGCCACCGGGGATGAAATCCGGCTAAGGGGAGTTGTTCTGGTCTAATTTCAACAGTCGTAGCATCAGCGATGGGCAACAGAGGCATTAACCACAGACTACTCGTAGCGATCGTATCTCCATCATCAGTTTTCAAAGTGTTTGTGGGTAATGATGCTGTCGTATTTGTCTGCGGTACTACTTGGTCAAATAATAAGCCCAAACCATCGGCAGATAAACTCATTTGCACATTCCGTTGAGCGGGAGGCAGTACTAGCAGTGGTTTTTGTTGCCCGGTTTTCAAATCAATTGCCACCACATAAGGCTGTTCTATATATTGTTCCTTAGATACTAGCTGTGTCAGCAAACAGTAGAGGGTGGGTGAGGCGATGTCAAATTGGCAACCGACAATTGAACCTGTTGTTTTTAATAGTTGTTTTTGAACACCTTGGTTTGTCACTAAAAACAAATCTCGCGTGTAATCTGTATTAAACTTGACCATTGCTGCTTGAGAGCCATCTTTGGAGAAAGCCTGTACCAAACCAAACTGCGGCAGAAAATCCAAGGGTTTATTAGCATCACTTTGCAGTGGTAAAATTGCTGCTCCCTGTCCTTGGGCAACTGCAACGGCTTTACTATCTGGTGTGATCATAAAGTCTCCCCCCGGTTGGCTTTGCAGACGTTTCGGGGTGGGTTTTTCTGCTGAAGGGTCGCTGATTGCTGGCATAAACCAGAGTCCAAAGTCGCCAGGATTAGTTTTGTTTCCCCGCTGGATGACAATAGTTTGCCCATCAGGTGATAAGTCAAATTTCAGATTTTGATAATCTTTACTATCTAAAGTCAGGTCAATTTTGCCTCCTGATTCTGCTTTTTGTCCAGATTTACTAGAAACGCCTGTTGTCACTGTGTACAATTGGGCTGAAAGTAATTCTGGGTTGTTTGCGGCGCGAGCAGAAAATAAAATTTTCTCCCCATCAGGAAACGACTCAAAGTCCATTACTACTAAGTCTTTAGGGGTAAGTACCCTTTTTTGCTCTTGGGTCAAGTTGTAAAGAACTAACCGTCCCTGTTCTTCTTGATCGGTTCCGATGTAAAGGATGACGCGATCGCGTGTGCGGAAGCTACCTGTAAAGGGCTGTATCACCCGATTTTTGCCTTCTTGCTGGGCAAACTTATCTTTGGCTCCCTGCAACTGCACTTTATAATTCGTACCGTAGGGTGCTGGTGTCACCAGTGTATAAACCATCCGCCGCCCTGCCCAACTGAATTTACCTGCTAGGGGTGGCTCGATTTTCAAGTTATCCTCGACACTTTTTACTTCCATTGGGCGGCTGAAGGTGAGGGTGAAAGAGTTATCTTCTGCCCCAATTTGTTGATTTTGCCAGGTAAATTCCCGGACACGAGCAGTTACCACATCACCTTGCAAAATAATTAACCCAATCAGCACACTTAGCAGTAGCATCAGTGCGATCGCTATGCGATCCAGTGGTTGGATAAATGCTTTAAATTTAGTCATTTGTCGTTAAGCATTGGGCATTGGGCATTGGGCATTGGTCATTAGGCATCAACAAATGACTAATGACTAATAACTATAAGGATTCTGCGGTTGAGGAATCTTTTTGAGAGAGGTAGCGGCAATGGTAAGTTGGCGTTTACCTGCCAAATTTTCTGTCACCATTTGTCCTTCTACTTCCAGCCAGGTATCAGCAGAGTAAGGCTCTTGATTTTGTAGTTTGACGGGTAATCCCACAGGGTAAGCATCTGCTGCACAGCAAGTTAAGACAAATCGTGCTAAGAACAAATATTCTTTTCCTATATCCGGCGGGTGGATGACAAATCCCTGCACCTTGACTTTTTGTCCTGTATATGTGTCTGGCTCTGGATAGACATTGACGGTACGTACCCAGTCTACAAGCGATCGCTCCTCTGGGCGAACAGTAGCCCGAAAGGCTTGGGGTTTGACACGTGTGCTTCCCAATAAATCAGCCGTTACACCCCTTTGCAGTGCTTTGTCACTAGCAAAAACTTGCGGTGTGATGATAAAACCTAGAATCGCTGTACTCAACAACAAAGCACTGCCCCAACCAGGGGGAAATAAACTAATATGCTGGCTGTTTGGCGTCACATCACGGCGACGACGGCGTTGCCAAAGTTCCTGCATCTTGAAGAAACCGATAATGATCAAGCTGATACCAGTCACGACTACGAACCAAATGTAATTTGGGTGAATCAACAGGTTCAGTTTGTTAGTTAGCCAATATCTCAACATCAAAACGCCCCAAGCTGTAATTGCTATAGCATCCAGCCAAGGGAGTAACAGATTTGGGATTTTAGATTTGGGATTTTTGTTATTCATTAGGCATTGAGCATTGGTCATTGGTCATTGGTCATTAACAAATGACAAATGACTAATTTTTTAAAGGACGTGCAAGTTCAGGAAAAGGGTGAATACAAATGTTAATTGTGCTGCTAAAGCAAATAAGTAAAAAACAGTTTTGGGTTTAAAAATGGATAACATCAAACCAATACCTTTGATATCAATCATTGGCCCAAACACCAGAAATGCCAACAATGAACCGCTGCTAAAGGTTGAAGCAAAAGATAGGGCGAAGAAAGAATCGACTGTAGAGCAAATTGACACCACTACTGCTAGTATCAGCATGACCACAATTGAAGTAATGGGCCCAGCCCCCAAACTGAGAATTAATTCACGGGGAGCTAGAACTTGAATAGCTGCTGCGATCGCACTTCCTAAAACCATGACTCCACCCAGTTCTCGGAATTCTTGGATGCTATTATCCACCACTAGACGCAGTTTAGCTGCCAACGGTTTATTGGAAGTAGAGGCTGAGGTAGGCGGCACTAAATTAGCATCTATCCGCAGTGGTATACCTGCTTTTCCTCCTAAGATATAAGTCCCAGATTGCAAGAGATTCGGTACTGTTGCTTCCTCTTGCGCTTGATAACGCTGACCACGGCGCTTGGTTTCAGGCTGCGCGGGTGGATTAAACTTCATATAACGAGCGATCGCAGGTTGGACTATGGGATCTAAGTCCTTTTGAAAACTGAAAACATACCCGATAATTGTGGCGATTACTAAGGAAAATACAACTCGTAAGACCACTATTTCTGGCTGATCTCGAAATGCTGTCCAAGTTGACCAAATTACAATTGGGTTAATTGTTGGTGCTGCTAGCAAAAAACCAATCGCGACTGGTGTGGGTACTCCCTGAATTAGGAACCGCCGCGCTACCGGTACATTCCCGCACTCACACACCGGAAATAAAAAGCCGATCATACTGCCAACTAAAGCACCCAGCAGCGGATTTTTGGGCATTTTTTCTACTAATTTGCGCTCATCAACAAAAAATAGCAGCAAACTGGAGAATAAAACCCCAAGAAGCAAAAAAGGCATCGCCTCGACTAGCAGACTTAAAAATAGCGTAAAACCATTGTTCAATTGATTCATGGGCGTCGCAGTCAAAAGCGGTTTTTAGTTTTAGGGTTCTGACTAGTTATTCTATCGAAATGGGGATCAAAAGCAGTTCGGGAAAATTAAACATCATTTAAGTAGCAAGTTATCCTACGTTTCAAATAGCGTTTAAGCGCTACAAACCTTTGCTTCAGCCGAGATAGTAATTTTTACCTGAGTGCATTTACTGACGATGACCATTTCTAAGATTGTCTAAGTTCAGAAATTGTTCCGATTCTAGAGGGCAAGTAGCTGCATAGATGATTTGAAGTTACCTATGTTTATACTTACAGTAATTTGCTGGATAAGATATTAGCTAGGCTGTATTTTCATCAAGTATTCACAGTTATTCAACATTTGGGGTAGGCGTAGCCCGTCGTAGACATCGCTCTTGGTTGATACCATCATTAATTTTGGCTAGTTATGGCAAAATTTTATCTAAGCTTTGGTTGATTTTTTACTATAAAAACTCTAAAAATGCAATACCAAAGTTTAGATAACCTGATAAATGCTGATAACTCTTTTGTCTAAAAATCACCATCAGGCTAGAAACCTGGATGGAAGGAGCGTCCGCTGTGTAGGGGACTGGGGATTGGGAACCCCATGAATAAATTCAGGTGTTCTGTCCATTAACGGGGACTGTCTTTTTCCTGATATCCAGTCCTCGGTCACCTTTTCAGTCAAAATCTGAAAAGAGTTAAATCCCCGACTTCTTTAAGAAGTCGGGGATTTAGTTCACAATTATTTTGTACGATCGCTATTACTTACGTTTTAGTGGAATCCCCCAAATCTTGATTTGTTGGTCAAATCCACCACTAGCAAGAATTTTACCATTTGGACTAAAAGCGATCGCACTCACCCAATCTGTATGCCCACTCAGTGTATTTATTAACTCACCTGTAGTTAAATTCCACAACTTAATCCCATCTCTGCCGGCACTAGCCAGGGTTTGTCCATCGGGATTAATAGCGATCGCATTTACCCAATTATTATGTCCTGTGAGGGTGCGGACTAATTCTCCAGTATTAATATTCCACAGTTTGACGGTGCGATCGCGGCTAGCACTAACTAATGTTTGTCCGTCTGGTGTAAAGATGACAGCGCTAACAGCATTAGAATGAGCTACAAATTCACTGATTAGTTTACCAGTACTCAAATTCCACAGCTTGATTACACCCTTATTATCACCACTAGCCAAGGTCTGTCCATCAGGACTAATGGCTAGGGTATAAATCAAATTATCAAAGCGTACTAGAGTCCCTAGAGGGCGTTGCTGTAGTAAATCCCAGAGACGAATCCCATCCAAAGCTCCACTGATGAGAACTTTACTATCAGGAGATACCGCTAAAGATAGTACGTTACTGGTATGTCCTACAAAAGAGCGGCTAAATTTTAAATTTTTCAGGCTCCAGAGGTTAATCGTATTGTCATCACTACAGCTAGCAAGGGTTTGCCCATCTGGCGAAATCACTAAAGATTCTACGGCTGCTTTGTGTGCTTTGGTAATATTCCCCAATTTTTTGCCGTTTGCTGGATTCCACAGGCGAATTACACCCTCGTTTTCTGCACCTCCACTCACGAGAACTCTGCTATCTGGAGTAAAAGCGAGGGATTTAACAGTTCCGTTATGTCCTCTAAGTGTGTAAAGTAGTTGGGCATTAGCAAAGCTGCTAGTAGCTTGGGAGTTTGGTGTTACTTCAATAGCAGCATGAGCTTGATGAATATAAAACCCTTGCCAGGTAGTCACTGGAAGGGCAACAGCGGCCATAAATGCCAAGATAATATCCGGCCGCAGAAAAATACCGCCACCTCTTCCCTCGCTACTCACACTTTTTCCTCACTTTTATAGATACAGTTAATCCAATAAATTTTGCAGAGTTATTATTTAAATAACTCTGCACATCCTAAAGAGGTGGTTTTTTCTTAGAAACGCTCAACATTGGTAAAGGCGCACTAGAAGAACGAGAGGGCAAATAATGTTGCACTACAGGTTCCTCTGGTAAAGGACGACGCTGCTGGAAACGCCACAACTTAAAGCCTAGCGCTATCCCTGCCGTTCCCAAACCAAAAGCGAACAACGACCAGCTATCATTCAATCCGCCAATCAGGGCATCCATAACGCCCATCGTCATCAATACACTGATTAGTGGCTCTTTTCGGTAGGTTGACTTCAAAAAACGAGGTAATACAGCATTCATCACAGCTTGGTTGGTTCCAGTTCACCTTTTGTGTATATTTACCAAGAATACCTCACCCGTAATTTGCCTTTCTCATTCAAGGCAGACACTAATTATGATTTTCTTTAGTAGGGGAGGAAGTTTACTCATTAATCGCATTGTATATACTAGTTGCAAGTCTATGATATTTCAATCACTAATAGGTATTTCTATTCCTCTCTTGCTTACATTCTAGGGCAATTATTTATGAATAAGTCGAATTAAAGTATCTAGGCTGAAGTACTCCGCTATCAATTGTTGAAGTCCAAACCAACTGGTTGTTCCAGCTGGTTGAAACTCTTTTAATTAATAGCTTACTGAAACAGTACTGTTAGCGGTAGCGGGGCGTTGAACTAGTGCCCAGGAACTTGGCTGAGAGTAAAAAAAGCAATAATCGCACTCAACAGTTATGAGTAGTGAGTGTCTTGGCGGAGAGTTTAGTATTACTTTTTACTCAGGACTTGGCAATCAGCACTCCTAAAAGCTTCCACCTTGTGCTTGTTGATTGGCACTACTTCAGACCCAGCCATGATAGCACCCCTTGATTAGTTGTATATTCAATCACCAGCATCAAAGCGAAGCCAATCATTGCAGCTCGACCATTCAAGCGTTCGGCATATTCGTTAAAGCCAAACTTAGGCTGCTCTAGTTTAGGTGTAATCGTTGGTTGTGTTTGTGTCATGTTTAAGAAACCTTTTTTCGGCAGACGGGACTTGATATCAGACTTCTGGCAGAAGTCAGGGAAAGTAGGTATAAGCGGTAAGGTTAAAGGAATAGACTCGTTTTTTCCCCTTAACTTTTACCCTCCACTTGATAGCTTAAAAGCTGGTTGTAGTGCTTGAATACCAAGATGATTTGATAAATTCAGCAAACGCTTCCGAGTAGGGAGCTATACAATCGCTCTTTTAATAAATTGTTACTATTCTTTATATATTGTATAAATACTGGGGCAATAGTCAAGGGTAAGAGTTTGGGCTACTCAGATTGAATTGAGAAACTGAGAACAGAGATTAGCTATCTCTAATCCCGCTATCTCTAATACGGAACTAGCAAGACGGAAGTAGCAAGCTTGAGATTAGCAGGCTACAGTTAAACAAAAAAAATTATCAGAGGCGATATATGGAAATCGGCGTTCCCAAGGAAAATAAGGATCAAGAGTTTCGGGTAGGGTTAAGTCCTTCGAGTGTACGGGTGCTGCGAGAAAATGGTCATAGCATCTTCGTCGAGACGCAAGCAGGGAATGGTGCTGGATTCTCAGATGACGACTACAGAAGTTCTGGAGCCGAGATTGTCCCTACATCAGAAACAGCTTGGAATCGGGAATTGGTTGTTAAAGTCAAAGAGCCGCTGACATCTGAGTATAAATTTTTGCAGAAAGGGCAGATATTATTTACTTATTTACATTTAGCAGCCGATCGCAAATTAACAGAACATTTAATTGATTGTGGCACAACTGCGATCGCTTACGAAACTGTAGAACAACCTGGTGCTAACAGACTACCCTTGCTCACCCCCATGAGCGTGATTGCCGGTCGGCTAGCAGTACAATTTGGGGCCAGATTCCTAGAACGTCAGCAAGGTGGTAGAGGTGTGCTTTTGGGTGGTGTCCCTGGAGTTAAACCAGGCAAAGTAGTAATTTTAGGTGGCGGCGTTGTCGGCACAGAAGCAGCTAAAATTGCTGTAGGCGTGGGTGCTAGCGTCCAGATTTTAGATGTGAGTGTCGAGCGCTTATCTTATTTAGAAACCCTCTTTGGCTCTAGAGTCGAATTGCTTTACAGCAACTCTGCTCACATTGAAGCCGCAGTCAAAGAAGCCGATTTGCTTATCGGTGCAGTTTTAGTGCTAGGACGTAGAGCGCCAATACTAGTATCCCGCGAATTGGTCAAACAAATGCGTCCTGGTTCGGTAATAGTTGATGTTGCTGTTGACCAAGGTGGTTGTATAGAAACCTTACACCCCACTTCCCACACAAATCCGGTATATATTGAAGAGGGCGTGGTGCATTATGGCGTTCCCAATATGCCAGGAGCAGTACCTTGGACAGCAACTCAGGCACTCAATAACAGTACATTACCTTATGTTGTCCAGTTGGCGAATTTGGGAATTTTGGCACTGGAAGTTAACCCAGCATTAGCTAAGGGTGTGAATGTGCAGAATCATCACTTAGTACATCCCGCTGTGCAAGAGGTATTCCCTGACTTGGTAAATTAAGGTTAAACAGTTAATCTAAATGGTTAACACACCCACCCCACTGGTAACTTTTAAGGAATATCTAGCCTAAAGTCTCTATTTGGGGTGACGGTGTTGATTTGGTAAAAAGGTTGGTGTTGCATATTTGCAAGATGATATTTCTCACATAGAGGCGTACAAACGCAGAGAGAATAAGGAGTTTTACATTTTAATAGTTAAAACTAAAACTTCATCCTTCGATTCAGCAATGACCAAAGGTTTAATCAAGAGAAGAAATTGTTTTTAGTGGCAAGACCAGATTATTTTTCAAAGCATGGTGGAATTAAACCTGACAGCCTAGCTGGTGATGCAGCTTAAGAGGTTATCTAAATTTTATCTAAGTACAGCATTTCATAAATCAGGTACGGAATTATTCATTATGGATGAACTGTGCTAGGTTCGTGAAAATTTTGATTTCCGACCCTTTTTTGCAGTGACGTGTACTAAGTTATCCAAGATTCTTGCTTTAACTCCACTAACTACCTTCTAGAAAAAGAGCAAAGTCCTTGGCATTAGCCAGAGGCAAAGTAGGTTTTTTTATCAAAACAGAATAAAGGTGTCAGTTATCATAATTCATTCTGAATTCTGTACGACTGGCGGATGAATAATCGGCATTTTTGCACCATCAAAAAATTGAAAATTTGGTGGTCAACTTTCGTAGTGGCTAGTCTGAATGCCCACAGAAAGAATGCAGAATTGTGCATTCTTTTTCAAGGTTTTCATGTTTACTACAACTTTATTTTTGCACAGTACTTACACACTCAAACAACTCTATTATGAGCAGTAAATCTTCACTGTCCAACATGCCCCAACCCGATTCTTATCAGTCCCAGAAATTTGAAGAGCTTATCTTACAAGAATATCTGCGTCAAGCACAACAGACATTTAATTTATGTCAAGTGGCGATTTACACTTCCCTATTTATTAGTGCAATTGGAGCAGTCCTATTATTTTGTGGCAAAGCTCACGAAGGAACTGCCACAACTGCTACAGGCTTCATTTCCACGGCATTTTGTACTCTGATGGTAAGATATTCCAGTCATAAACTAGAGCAGTTGAGACGGAGTTTAAGAGAAATTCGCTCTCGGAAACGATAGGTAACTTTCTTTTTTAGCAGCGTTATTGGGTTTGAAGCTTCTTGGGGATTCATCCTGGAAGCTGCTTTTTTATCAAATTTCTATCTACATTCATTTTCAAGCTAATAATTCGTCTAGCTGCACAAAATCAGGCTGGGAAATACTTGGGGCTTAAGCCTTTTGTACTATGCAACCTCACAGTTAATCGATATCAAAAGTGTTATAGTTGACATAGATTTATGTGATAAAGTCAACTTTTTAAAGCATTACCAAGCTACCTTCTGCTTCTTCCTCTAGTTCATAACCATTAGCCAATTTTTCAATTGCTTGGTCAATCATTGCCAAACCTTGATCAACTTTTTCAACTAAACTTAGCTGTCCTCGGAGTTCGGCAGCACCAACGAAACCCTTAGCATACCAAGTCATGTGCTTGCGGGCTTGACGCACACCGCGATCGCCTTTATATTCCCACAAGGCTTGTAAATGATCTCTTGCACATTCCAAACGTCCAATTGGGGTTGGTGGCGGTAATATCTCCCCAGTTTTCAGGAAGTGATCAATTTCTCCCACCAAAAATGGATAACCCAAAGTTCCACGGGAACACATCACACCATCAGCGCCAGTTTGTTCTAAACATTTCACCGCCGCTTCAACAGAAAAAATATCTCCGTTCCCAATCACTGGGATAGAAAGCACTTCTTTTACACGGGTAATCCATTCCCAACGCGCATTGCCATTGTACCCTTGGGCACGAGTGCGTCCATGTACCGTAATCATTTTCGCCCCGGCATCTTCCATCCGCTTGGCAAAGTCGAGAATAGTAATTTCGTTATCATTCCAGCCAATACGGGTTTTTACTGTCACAGGGACATCAACAGCTTTTACCACTTCCCGCACAATTGCCTCTGCTACTTCTGGTTGCCGCAACAACGAAGAACCGCCACCATTTTTAGTGATTTTATTAACCGGACAACCCATATTAATATCAACAGTATCAGCACCTTCGGCAACTGCCTTGATTGCTGCTTCTGCTAAAAAATCTGGACGACAATCAAATAGTTGAACGCTAATTGGGCGTTCATTGGGGTCTACCTCCATGATTTTGGGTAACTGCTTAACATAATGCAACCCCGTAGCATTCACCATTTCGGTATACATCATCGAATCTGGCGCATAGCGACGGACAAGACGGCGAAACACCAGATCCGTAACTCCAGATAAAGGCGACTGGAGAACCCGACTTTTTACCTCGAAGGAGCCAATTTTGAGGGGTTGGGAGAGTCTAGCTTGGAGAATGGGAGAGAGCGAAATCATAGAAAAAATTAAAAATTATAGGAATGGAAAATAGCAGGAATATTTATTTGTTTCAAATCACTTAACCCAAACATACCTTCAATCTCCTCTCGACTCATCGCCGGAAACTTGTAAACTAATATTGTCTCTATCAATTCTAATAATAGTAAGCCAGTGTGGTCTTCTCCCAAGGGGAGACGCCAAGGGCGATGGGGGTTTCCCCATGAATAACTGGCGCACCCGAAGGGTAACTGCCGCCGTTGTGGTTCGATGTTGATTTCTTGCTGGGTTCTGTCTATTAACTGCCTAGCAGATGTAATTGCTGTCTCCTCTTCATCGACCACTAATTTGATCGTAGCAATTGCAACGGGCAATGATGCTGTTTCACCTAATTCATTAAGATAAATGCGACTGACGCGCTTGCTAGTGACAAATTCACTGTAATTCTTGATATCTGCTGTGTCTAGCCTGCGATTGGGATAGATAACTACTCCTCGCAAGAATTTTTAGGTTTATTTTGGCGTAAGTATAAAGAAATTTCTGAAAATAGGAGTGAATAAATTTCTGTGTCAGTTTGAGACTGGACTTCAATAAAATAAATCAGATTTTCTTCCCCTTGTGTTGGAAGAAAATCCGATTTATACGCAAGTTGGATCGCATGAAACTAGATTAAATTTGACGCCCTTTCATTACGAATTACGAATTACAAATTGGTATTATGTCCTCTTATACAAATCGATGCATTCTGGTGATTGACGACGAACCCGACCTATGTACCATTGTCAAGTTCACCCTAGAACACCTTAAAAACTGGAAAATCTTCACCGCTGAGTCTGCACAGGCAGGACTGATGCAGGCAAAAATGCAGCAACCGGACGTGATTTTGCTCGATCTGAGCTTGTATGGTGAAGATGGACTGACCATGCTGCAATCTTTGAAAACTAATCCGGCTACGCAGTCTATTCCGGTTATTTTGTTTACCGCTACAGACCCGTCATTTGATTCGCTGGAATTTGACCCCTCTGACTTTGTTGGAGTGATCCTGAAGCCGTTCAATGTCTTGCAGCTTGGCGAGCAGATTATTGAGCAACTGGGGTGGTGAGGTTAGAGGGCGATAATCCAGCGATAACATAGAGATTGTTTGCTGAACTTGAACAAATTAACTAATCTGAATCTAAGAGGATGTTTGAAAAGTTTTTTTAGTAACATCTAAGCCTCGAAAACCTAACCCCCCAGCCCCCCTTCCCTACAAAGGAATGGGGGTTTCAAAGCCTCTTGACCTTTCAGGGAGAGGAATGGAAGCGGGGTTTTGAGTATACTTTACAACTTTTCAAACAACCTCTAATGCTAGTTGGCAAATCTAAGGAAAATCTGAGGTTGATTTGGGTTTTTGCTAAATAGAATTAGGAATGAGATGACCGCTTCTTGACAATGGTGACAGGCTTCACAATCTTTGGTAGGTTGTTAAAGAAATCGGGAGAAACACCGAACAACGTAGCCAAAATATCGTTCGGTATAAGGCTGATTGAGTTGACAATCCCGATGTCGTTGTATGCCTCTGACGTACTACTGTTAAAGACAATAAAGACAACAAGTTCTTCATTATCACTAGCATTTTCAAAGTAGTGAAAGAAGCCTTGAGGGGCAAATACTACATCGCCCTTACGTGCTTCAAATGTATAATTCTCTTGTTGAGTACCAAGAATCACCCACTTAGCCGAACCTGATATAACGTAGTTTATCTCCCATGCGTTTGGATGCCAATGTGGTTCCCGAACGCCGCCAGGCTCGAGCCGAATTAAATAGACAGCACCATTTTGTCCGACAAGAACCGGCCAATTTTCTTCGTTTGCACCACGTAAGTTCCCTCCTTCGTGCTGATTAGAGGGCAAAGCTTCAAGGTGAAACAAGTAAGAGGATAAATGGTCAACACCGCCACCAGTCTTGAGGAGTTCATTCGTATCTGTCATCTTTGTATCTCCTTTTTGATAGGTAAAAGAGTTATCATCGTCAATCTCATATTGAATATTGAAGAAATGTTGTACTTGGAAGCTGCGATCGCCTTTTGCAGTGCGATCGCGGCAAATTTAAAAAGTATTAGAGGTTGTTTGAAAGGTTATAAAGTATACTCAAAACCCCCCTTCCATTCCTCTCCCCGAAAGGTCAAGAGGTTTTGAGACCCCCATTCCCTTGTAGGGAAGGGGGGCTGGGGGGTTAGGTTTTTGAGGCTTAGATGTTACCAAAAAAACTTTTCAAACATCCTCTTAGCTCGACTTTATCCATTTTTTGACAACGCTCAAGCTGACGCTGAAACCTTTGTAGGACAGTAGTTTTACTTTTTCGATTTCACCGATAATCAGTGACATCGAAAAACTTTCTGCCAAAAAGCTAAGGTTTTTGGTTTTTGCCGTATCAAGATAACTAAGTTCTTAATTTTGGATAAACTCGAGCTAAGTTTGAGTTGGAGATTTAGACTAAACTCTTGCCCTATGGTCAGGAAGGCTACGAGAAGCTAATGGAAGCACGATCATCCAAACGCCCGTAAACAAAAAATTAATCCCTACAAATGCTCCCAATACCCAAACTGCGCTGACAGGCCATCGAGCCAGAATAAAAATTCCTAGAATAATAGCCATGATCCCGCTAAATAGTACCCAACCCCAGTTTGGATCTCGACGCATTTGAAATGCTGCAATCACCTCCAATACACCCTCAGTAAAAATGACAATTCCAAAAGCTAAGGTGAGAGAAAGTGCAGCACCAAAGATGTTGGTAATTAACAAAATTCCACCAATTGCGTATAGAATGCCAACTACTAGCTTTGTCCAGAAGCCTCGTTTGTGACGTGATTGAAATGCATGAACAATTCGGACGATACCAGCAATAATTAAAGTCCAGGAAAAGACGATTGTGATGGCAATAGTGGCAATAAATGGTTCTGCAATCGCTGCAATTCCTAGCAGAATCATCAAAGTTCCTAAGACAATTGACCATCCTAAATTTGCTTTAGTGTCTCGAAAATTTTCAGAAGTCATAGCTTTTGCAATTGCGTCACTGCCCTTGCCCGTTGCCCCTGTGCCCGTCACCTAAGTTTACTTTCACAACCTTGTTCTTATCTTCTTCAGCCTTGGGCAGCCTCAGCTTGAGAATGCCATCTTTGTATTCTGCTTGTACCTGATCGTGCTGGACACGGGTAGGCAGCGGAATCACGCGTTGAAACCTGCCATAGCGGAATTCGGTGCGGGTGATGCCTCTTTCTTCGGTTTTGATTTCTGACTTGCGCTCACCGGAAATAGACACTGCCTCTGGCGATACCTGCACATCTAGGTCTTTGCGGTCTAGACCGGGAATTTCTACCTTAAGATGAACCGCATCGGGGGTTTCTTCTATCTCGGCGGGGGGGATAAAAGCAATGCCTTCCTCTGTTCTACGACCTGTCGGTACTATTTCATCAAACAAGCGGTTGAACTGCCGTTGCAAAGTTTCAACTTCTCGGAAAGGTTCCCAACGAACGAGTGCCATAATTTTAAGTCTCCTATCTATACTTGAGTGTTGTGAATCCAACCTATAAACTGGGTTTTGTAAGTAGCAAAGACAACGTTGCTATCCTCCCAGAGCTGAACCTTTGTTGTCACTATAGAGAAGAAATCTAAGGACTTTCTGAGGAAATTATGTATGGTGAATTTACAATTCGTAGGTTGGATTGAGGAACGAAACCCAACCTACCTCGGAGTGCTTTTTTAGGCAAAACCTACGCAGTATTGCAATGAGTCTTGACTCAGCACTCATTATATGGAATTCCTAAATCTCGACAATTTTGTTCTGAAAGTAACTGTTGCTGAAGTGCGATCGCCCTTGAAGGCAAGCGTTAAGCTGTTTGATTCTTGGTGGGGACGGTAGATTTAAGTTTGTTAACAAAATTTTGAGGAATAGCGCACATTCTAACTTGTTGCTGCTGGTTCCTTTCCATTTCCGTTGCTGTCCACATTGGCAATAAATGACGGTTGCTGTGAACTAGAAGTTGACGACTCGCCTCGCAGTCCCTTACGGTGCTGGTTCTTTGGAACTCCTCCCGCCATGCCGTACTCTACACTGCTTTTGCCATATCGAGTTGCAACTCCTAACAGCATGTGTTCTGCCATATCTGCCAACTCGCACTCTGTTTCTAGCATTTCCCGGTAGAACTTATCTAAGCTGGAAAGGGCGCTGTTGTATGTATTCTCTCTGGTTCGCATCGTCTCAATGAGAGTTGAGAAGGCAGTTAGGGTGAGTCCATTGCCTAAATCTAAATTTGGATCGATTGAATTAATGCCAGCAGCACGGCGCACTGCTTTTTCTAACATCTTAGAGGTTCTTTTTTGACGAGCCATGATATAGACCTCGTAATATAGTACGGTTAATATTCTTTACCTTAAAAAACTTACGTATCAATTGGCTTGAGAGAATTTTGGCAAATCTGCAATGCCTTTTGCTACAAGCGCGATAGTTGTCATCAGTGCAGAAATTACTGAAATGAGTTAGCAAACAGGTAAATTTGAAAACAATTTGCCTGTTTGCTTGCGGAAAACACCAAAATGAGTGCGCGATCTACTGAAATGAGAAAGCGATCGCGCATATTGAGAAGGCAATATGCCTATTTACTTGCGGAAAATACCAAAATGAGTGCGCGATCTACTGAAATGAGAAGGCGATCGCGCATATTGAGAAGGCAATATGCCTTAATGAGTGCGCGATCTACTGAAATGAGAAGGCGATCGCGCATATTGAGAAGGCAATATGCCTTTTTGCTTACTAAAATCAACTCGATCTATTTTTACGATGCAGTGACTAGTTAAGGCGATGGTGAAGCCAGAGAATTGCAGCAGGCGATCGCCACGCTAATCAGTCTACATATTGCCCTAACTCCAATTCTCCTAATTGGCGGTTGGCTTCAGATTTGTAATGTCTTTGAGGTTAAATAATTTGGCAATCGACAGTAAAAATGTAATATCAAGGTGTTTACCCCAATAGTTAATTTAATAGTCAATTTTGGGGTAAAACTGGGGTAATGTAAAAGGGTCAAGGTGTTTACAAAGTAGCTGTGTTAAACAAAAATTATGTCGTGCGATCAAAGCAAATTTTATCCTACGACAAGGATCTTTTAAATAAGTATTGGTTTTTATAATTGCAATTTGACACACGGGTGTAAATCCGTTAAACGGAATTTGCGCCTAATTACACCATATATTGTCAAGCTAGACGCTAGCTAGACGCTTGTCTCTTGCAATAGATAACTTTTACCCTCACGACTGGAGAGCAAAATCTTGGGAATAGAATTACGCAGTTTCGTATTTCTCGACAATCTGCAACCTCAACATGCAGCATATATGGGAACAGTAGCCCAAGGCTTCTTACCAT
>NZ_JABXKQ010000062.1 GCF_017114945.1 Nostoc sp. JL34 | reverse complement strand
AATTAATCGTCTGTTCGACATAGTAGAACAACAAGGGTCAGTTCAAAAAGCACTAGCAGAAAATCCAAGGAAAGTTTCTAATTATTATATGGACAATCCACAGTTTGCAGGCGGTATTGTGGATGCGATTAATGTTGACGCACAGCAGATAGGTGGTAACATTCAAAACAACGACACTGAAGACTTCCCCAGTTGACCCATGCCGGACTCCGAAGACCCCAAGCAAGTCAATAACAACGACTTACGCAATGCCCAATTTGGTGGCGGGTTTATTAATGCTGAGAATGTTAATGCTGGACGAATTGGCGGGGACATCTGGAATATTTTCTTTGGGCAGCAGACAACACCAGTTGGCAATCCGGCTCGACCAAAGAACGAGCGTATACTACTGGCCGCAGTTAAGCAAGAAGTGACCTCACGGTTAAGGCAATCTCTACACAATGCCGTGCTGATTAATTTGGGTAAAGAGTCGCAACCTCAACAGGTTAAACGTCCTTGGGATGCAGAAATAAAAATTGGTTTAAAGCCGGCTGTTCCTCTGCCAGAGACTACAACAATTGTAGAAGTTTTTGATTCCCCTGATATTGCAGGCAAATTACTAATTTTGGGTGCGCCAGGATCAGGAAAAACAACTACACAATTGGAACTAGCTCAAGTTTTAGTTAACCGTGCCGAAGAACAGTTTGATTATCCCATTCCCGTTTTATTTAACTTATCTTCTTGGAAAGACAACCGACAGCCCATAACTGATTGGTTGGTGGCTGAACTTAAATCTAAATATGGGGTTTCAAAAAAGCTTGGTCAAGAGTGGGCTGACAATTACCAATTACTACCATTGCTTGATGGTCTGAATGAACTTGAACCACAACGTCAAGAACTTTGTGTTCAAGCAATTAATCAGTTTCTAGCAGGTGAAACTAGACCGTTTTATCTAGTTGTTTGTAGTCGAAGTGAAGAATATAGAAACTACATTACTCAATTACAACTTAACAGTGCTATCTATTTAGAGCCTTTAACTAACAACCAAATTTGTGATTATCTAACCTCTATAAATTCTATAGAATTGTGGTCAACCATCAGTAGTGACTTAGACTTACTAGAATTAGTTAAAATTCCTTTATTACTCAGCATTACTGTTTTAGCGTCACAAAAACTATCTTTTGAGGAATGGCAGCATTTAAACTCTACAGCAGACGAGATTCAGTATTTGTTAGATGCCTACATAGGACGGATGTTGGCACGAGATTTGAACAGTAGGGCATATTTGAACAATAAAACTCCTAATACCAGAAAAACGCGAATGTGGCTTGTTTGGTTAGCAGGACAAATGCAGCGAGAATATAAAACTGAGTTTTTAATAGAAGAAATACAGCCATCTTGGTTAAAAAATCAAGCCTCAAAAATATTATATAAAGTTTTGTTAAGCTTGATTATTGGTATATCTATAGGAATAATATTTAAACTGCTGTATCAAAGGAGTATTATTGGAATAATAGTAGGAATTATTTTAGGTATCACTTATTGGTTGCCTTCACAAAAAGTAGTCATTATAAAAACAATATCTTTATCAGAGCTGAATAAAAGAAAATTACTTATAGGTTTGGCTGTAGGAATAGGTGTTGTAATATTTCCAAGCTCATTATCATGGATATTATTACAAAGACATCAAGGGCAAATTTATATAATTATAATAGGTATAATGTTTCCTCTACTTACAGGTTTACTTCTTGGGCAGCCTGATAAAAGCATAGAAAAAAATATAATTCCAAATCAAGATATTTGGCAGTCGGTACATAATGCTTTTCTTTCAGCTTTAATTATAGGAACACCTATAGGACTATTTGTAGCAATAATTCATATTCCTACAGAAGGGGGAATTAGCGGTATAACTTTTGGATTGATTTTTGGTTTAGTTGCTGGTGGAGATGCCACCATTCAACACTTCATTTTACGCCTCATCCTCTACTTCAACGGCTACATCCCCTGGAACTACGCCCGATTCCTCGACTACTGCACCGAGCGTATGTTACTCCAGCGTGTCGGCGGCCGCTACCGCTTCATCCACAAACTGCTGCAAGACCACTTCGCACAAATGGATTTCAAGCGAGATTAAGAAAAAATTTGCATCTATTGTCCTAAAAAACAATGGTGATATTATTTACAACAATGTCGCTTAAACCTGCTCAAGCTTAACCCATGCCCGACTCACAAGACCCAAAGCAAGCCGACAACAACGACTTACGCAATGCCCAGTTTGGCGGTGGGTTGATTAACGCTGGCACAGTAAACGCTGGGCAAATTGGTGGCGATATCTACAACATTCACCTTGGACAGCAGACGGCAGCATCAGGTAATTCAGTCCAATCACAGAACCAACGACAGCGATCGCAGTCCGAAAAAGATTCACTTGAAAAAGCTTACACCCTTCAAAGCCAGAAAGTTTCAAATCTACGAACAGCGTTGGTTATTGAAACCGATGTATCGCGCAAGTTTCAATACGAACAACAGCTTCAGTCAGAGGAACGCGCACTGAAGGAACTTGTTGACAAGTTGGATGCAATTGAACAACAGTTGCAAACTAGTGATTTTCCTCATAGCAAACAGGTAGATAAACAAGAACAGTTACAGAAGGAGCTAGAACAAGAAAGGGGAAAACTCAAATATGAGAAAGAAATCTTCATTTCCTATGCTTGGGGTGGAGACAGCGAAACCTATGTAAATCACTTAGACGAAGTTTTAGAATCCAAAGGTATCGCCATTATTAGAGATAAGCGAGACTTGGGTTACAAAGGACTAATCAAAGCTTTCATGGAAAAGATTGGACGCGGTAAATGTGTCATTGCTGTGATTAGTGATAGGTATTTAAAATCGCCAAACTGTATGTTTGAATTGGTGCAAATTGCTAAGAATGGTGATTTTTATGACCGAATTTTCCCAATTATGTTACCAGATGTCCAAATTTATAAACCGATTGAAAGAATTAAATATATTAAACATTGGGAAGAGCAAATTAAAGAATTAGACGAAGCGATAAAAGGTGTTTCTGCTGCTAATTTACAAGGATTTAGAGAAGAAATTGATTTATACACCGAAATTCGCAACACCATTGCCGAACTGACCAACCTGCTCAAAGATATGAATACGCTAACTCCAGACATTCATAGTGAGTCAGATTTTGACGAATTATCAAAGGCGATCGCACAGCGTTTAGATGAATGAAAATAGGCATTGGGAAGTTGAATGTGTGGCTACAGATGAAGCAGAGCTTCTCAAATTGCTTCCAGCATAATTAAAGCGGAGATAGTTAATACACATGCAATAGATGGTAATATCCATAAGAATAACGCTTAAAACTGCTCAAACCGGGCCATGTCGATTTTACAAAAGCCAAAGCAAGTCAATAATAATGACTTACTCAATGCCCAGTGTAGCGGTGGGTTGATTAATGCTGGCAGAGTAAAAATACAGGACAAATTGGCAAAGATGTCTACAATATTTATCTGGAGAGGAGTCGGTGACATCAGATAATCCATCTCCACCGCCAAACCAAAGAACGCGATTGCAGCACGAAATAGAATCCCTAGAAAAAAGCCGCGAAACTCAATTGCAGAAAGTTGGACGCATACGAAACGCATGGGTACTTGAAACAGACCCCTCCGAAAAATTTAAGTACGAAAAAGAGCTTCAGCAAGAAGAATCCATACTCGAAGAGCTTAGTGGCACTTTGGCAGCAACAGAACAAAAGTTGCAAACTCTTGTAGATTCTCGGCTAAATTTAGACAGCGATGGGCTACGCCCCGCCGGAGGCGATCGCACGCTCCAATACTCTAGTAGTCCACAAAATTCATTTGCCAGTTCACAACCACTCCCACCTTTGTTACCATATTTAGCCAACCGCAGAGAGCAAGAATCGCAGCTATCTGAAGTATTACAGACATTTTTGGAACAAACTCCAGCTAATCATCTTGTTTGTATTATTCATGGTGATGAGCTGCAATGCCATTACAATTTTGTAGAGCGAATACGACAGTTATATCTTCGTAAACTATTAGAGTTAGACCCACAGCAACCAATGATTCCTAAATTTGAGATGGCATGGCCTGAAAAATTAAAGGATTTGCAGAATCTAGACAATCATTTATGCAAAAATCTAGCACAAGGGGTTTCAGGCAATAGTTTTCATTCGCTAGCAAAAATCAACGATTTACTCAGCACTTATTCTCCTAACCCTATAATTATTCAGACATACTTACTCACTGAAGATTTGTACAAGCAAGGATTAGATAGTTTAGATAGACTTTTGAAATTTTGTCACTCTTTATCGAAAAATATCATTAACCAAAAGTTAATTATTTGTATATGCATTAAATATAAAATCACTCGAAAAAATAATTATAAAATCTCTTGGCTCAAGCGGATATTTACTTATGTAGGTGCTTTTTTGAAACAATATCGCTATCAGCAAACTAATCGAAGAAGTCGCAAATATCTGCAAGATATATCCAACTCAGACCTGAGTCATCTTCAGCCTATATCAGTAATTGTTCTCCCAGAATTGGAAGGAATCAATAAGACAGAAGTTGAAAATTGGGTACGAAGTGAATATATTAAACAATTGGTAGGAGAAGCTATGATTGAACCATTAATTCAAAAAGTAGGAGAAATGTTTGCAACTTGGGAAGAGCAAAAAGCATCTGACACAATACCTATGTATGAGTTAGCTGAAAAATTAGAGCAATTACTAATGAAACAAGGGAAGTCAGCATGAAATACCCTTTTTATTCAGGGATGGCAAACCGTCAACAATCGGAGTTACCAATCACTTTACCAGTTTCTCCACGTTCTCAATTACTTAAGCCAGAGAATTATATTGCAGATTCAGGTTTAACAGATGCGTGTAATGTAGCACTTTTATTAGGACAACCTCTATTGATTACGGGTGAACCAGGAACGGGTAAAACTCAACTAGCTTACAGTTTGGCATGGGAACTTGGACTTGAGCCACCGTTGAAGTTTGAAACTAAGTCAAATACTGCTGCCCGTGACTTATTCTATAGTTATGATGCTTTAAGACGTTTCCAAGATGTGCAGAGTGGTAATGTCTCGGCTACAACCTTAGATTACATCGTTTACCAAGCTTTAGGACTAGCAATTTTACGCAGTCAACATCCTGATGATGTTAAACATTTATTACCATCAGATATTATACATTCTCACAAATCCCGTTCTGTAGTTTTAATTGATGAAATTGATAAAGCACCTCGTGACTTTCCCAATGATTTACTCAATGAATTGGAATTGATGTATTTTCGGATTCCAGAGCTAGGAAACGAAAAAATAGCAGCAGAGCTAAATCTACAGCCAATTGTAATTATTACTAGTAATTCTGAAAAAGATTTACCAGATGCTTTTTTGAGGCGGTGTATTTATTACAACATTCCTTTTCCAGAAGGGGAGCGATTAGCAGAAATTGTCACTAATCGTTTGGGAATAAATGTAGGTAGTAGTCCTTTTTTGCAAGCTGCTCTCAGTTTATTTTACAGATTACGTTCCCCCGAAGTTGGGTTGAGAAAAAAACCTGCAACTTCTGAATTATTGGGTTGGCTGATCGTTTTACAAAAATTCACTCGTGAATCAGAAAATCCTTTAATGCAAAGGGAAATAGTCTTTGCTACTATGAGTAGCTTAATTAAAACAGCGGAAGATCGAGAAAAAGCTAAAAAATTTATAGAACAGTGGATACAGGAACAGAAGCAAACAACCTAGACCTAGATTGGCTCAAACCTGATGTCTTGATACATTTCATTGATGAACTCAGGGAAGCAGGCTACAAAATTGGTATAGCTCAGTATATTGCAGCCCAGAATTTAATTTTAATATTACTGGCTCAAGGGGAAACTCTGGATAATCCTAAAACACTCAGAAATTTATTAGGGCCGATTTTTTGTAGTTCGCCAATCGAACAGGAGGATTTTCAACAGCGTTTTGACTATTGGGTGAAATTATTTAGTAAAACTAATCTTGTCACAGAAAACTTAGACGTAGAAGCTAAAGTACTTTCAGAGGAACTCGCAACAGAACGCACACTTTATTCTCAAATGCAGCGTCTAATAGTGCTGGCGACAATATCTATTTTTATCTCTATTCTCTCTATTCTCTTATCTGCATCCCATACAAATAAAAAGCCATTTATACAACCGTCATCCACATTACCACCAACATCAGTAGATTCTATTCCCACACCAACAGGTGTACTCCCAACAGTACCTCTCAGACAATTGCCAAGTAAAACTAATACAGAACCTTCAACAAACTTATCCTTTACCTGGCAAATACTACTGTTGTTGCTAACTTTTTACATTGTTGTAGTTTTCATTTGGCGTTTATGGTGGTTGTGGCGTGCTAAATTATTTTTGCAACGTCATAGTACAACACAACAACCGGATTTACAAACAATCTCGATTACTGGATTTGAGGAAAATCTAGTTTCTAGTTTAGTACTCTTAAAAATTGCTAGAAATTTCCGATATCGAATTCGTATTCCTGCTCGTGAAATTGATGTGGAAAGGACGATTGATGCAACTTTGAGAAATGGTGGCTGGTTAACTCCTATCTATCGGAATTATCAAGTTCTCCCAGAGTATCTATTTCTAATAAATCGCGCCAGCTACCGAGATCATCAAGCGAAATTTGTAGAAGAAATAATTCAGAGATTACGAAACGAAGGTGTATTTATTACTATTTATTTTTTTGATGATGACCCCCGCATCTGTTTTCCCGATTCTGATACAAGTCTTCCCTTGAAACTCAGAGAAATTATATCACAATATAGCCAGCACTCTTTAGTGATTATCTCTGATACAAGCAAATTTTTTAGTACTATTACTGGCGAATTAGAACCTTGGGTAAATCAGTTGAATAACTGGGAAAACCGAGCAATTTTAACATCGACTCCGGTACAAAATTGGGGAAAGCAGGAATTTTCGCTTGCCCAACAATTTATGATTTTACCTGCAACAATTAAAGGATTGGAGATATTAAGTCAAAGATTATCTCAAAGATTCGCCATTGATGTGTTTACAGAAGAAATGCAAATACCTCTACCATATTCCTTGCAGAAACAACCTTATCACTGGATAGAACGTAATCCGCCACCAACTGAGCAAATTAATGCTATGTTGGATTCTCTAGAAAAATATCTTGGGCAAAATAGCTTTTATTGGCTGAGTGCTTGTGCAGTTTTTCCAGATTTGGATTGGAATATCACCATTTATTTAGGTAATGTTCTGAAAACACAGTCAGGAAAATCCTTGATAGAAGTATGTTCCTTAACTGATTTGGCTCGTTTACCCTGGTTTCGTTATGGCTATATACCAAATTGGTTGCGTGTTTACCTAATTAGCACACTCACCCCAGAACAACAGCAAATAATTCGGAATGCTCTGCAAAATTTACTAATTACCTCTGTTCAAGGTTCTACCAGCAAATTCCAATTAGAGATAGCAAAGCAGTATCACAGCTTATTACCTAAACTGGCTAATCCAATACTTAATTTATTATCTAAGAAAGCGGCTATTGATAGCCCATTACGGGATTATATCTTTTTAGGATTTATGAAAGGCCAATCTCTACTTGCTATGCAGGTATCAGATGAATTTAGTCGCTCACTACAAAGGCAGAAAAGAAATTATTGGTGGATGCAAGGATTACGAAAACTAGGAATCAAGATTAAACCAACAATCCACCAGCCGAGTTTTACACAATCAGCTAACTCTACTTTATCGTTAATCAATCGCAGACAATTTTTGCAATGGCTGGGTTGGGGAGGAGCAGGTTTGTTGGCATCTGTTGTCGCGCATCAAGTTACTCAAAAGTCTAGTCAAAATTTGAATCTTGTACCCAATTCTAATACGACTCCGTTACAGAACTTTAATTTTGAAACAGTTAGAGTCAATACACAGGGGAGAATTACTGCCAGAGCTGTGCGTACTGCACAGTATTTTGTAGAGGATTTAGGTAATGGCGTGACTTTACAAATGGTGGCGATTCCTGGTGGTTCTTTTGTGATGGGTTCACCAGCAGCAGAGGCGAGACGAAGCGATGATGAAAGTCCTCAGCACAATGTTACAGTTAACCCTTTTTTCATGGGAAGATACGAAATTACCCAAGCTCAGTATCAAGCAATTATGGGCAATAATCCTGCTAATTTCAAAGGTGATACCCGACCTGTAGAAACAGTGACTTGGAATGATGCGGTAAAGTTTTGTCAAAAGTTAAGTCAAAGAACAAGACGCAATTATCGCTTGCCCAGCGAAGCCGAATGGGAATATGCTTGTCGCGCTGGAACAACTACGCCATTTTATTTCGGGGAAACAATTACAGCAGATTTAGTCAGTTATAATGCCACTCAAGCTAATGCTTCTGCACCAACAGGTCAATATCGTCAACAAACAACACCAGTAGGTAGCTTTCTCCCAAATGCCTTTGGCTTATACGATATGCACGGCAATGTTTGGGAGTGGTGTCAAGATACTTGGCATGACAATTATAATGGCGCACCTACAGATGGCAATCCTTGGATAAATGAGAGTGATAATACTTATCGTCTGTTGCGCGGCGGATCTTGGAACGACAATCCTGTTGTCTGCCGTTGTGCTTATCGCGGCAACGTCAACCGCGTCATCCGCGGCAGCAATTTTGGTTTTCGGGTTGTGTGTGATGGTGGGGTGGTGCGGCGATGACTCTTTAGCCCTTTGCGCTTTAGCTCTTTGCGCTTTGCACTCTTTTTTCTTTGCTCTTTTTAGCGGAGCGATCTAAATTTTTTTTTCAAAAAATAAAGTTAAGAAAACAAAGGTTAATTTATTAATTAACGAAAGTTAGTGGAACACAGAAATTTTATTATCTGAATTACAGATAGGCTTTTTCTCTAAATGAATGGAAGAATTACCAATTATCCAAAAAACTTACGATTTGATTAAATGGTATGTTCCGATTCTCAATCGGTTACCGAAGCTCCATAAATTCGCTTTAGGAGATAGAATGATAAATGGCTTGTACAATTTATTAGAAGGCTTACTGATTGCACGTTATAATAAAGATAAGTTAAAGCAATTAGAGTCAATTAGGAGCCAATTAGATATTTTAAGATATCAAACTCGTCTTTTATTTGATTTTAAGTTAATACCAGTAAATCGATATGAGTTTGCTGGTAAGCTAATCAATGAAATTGGTATTGAATTAGGCGGTTGGATTAAACATCAAAGTAAATAAACAAGAATATTAAATAAATTTGATGAAGCGTTATGGAAATATTTATTCCCAAATTATTGAATTTGAGAATATTCTAGCAGCGGCTAAAAAAGCCCAAAAAGGAAAGCGGTTTAGAGATAATGTCTTGAATTTTAATAATAACCTAGAACCAGAATTAATAAAATTGCAAGATGAATTAGGTAATAAAAATTATCAACCAGGAAATTATAGAACTTTTTATATTAAAGAACCAAAAACTCGGATGATTTCGGCTGCTCCATATAGAGATAGGGTAGTACATCATGCTTTATGTAATATTATTCTTCCTTTAATTGAACCAACATTTATTGCTGATTCTTACGCTAATCGAGTGGGATTTGGTACTCATCGTGCTTTACATCGATTTACTGAGTTTGCTCGTTCTAGTCACTATGTTCTACAATGCAATATTCAAAAATATTTCCCCAGTATTGACCATGAAATTCTCAAAAGTTTACTGCGGCGAAAAATCAAATGCTCTGATACGCTCTGGTTAATTGACACTATTATCGATAACAGTAACGAACAATTATTAGTGGTGGAGCATTTTGCAGGAGATAGTTTGTTAACTCCCATCGAAAGAAGACGAGGTTTACCAGTAGGTAATCTCACAAGTCAGTTTTTTGCTAACGTTTATCTTAATGGCTTTGACCATTTTGTTAAAGAAGAACTTCGCGTTAAAAAGTACCTCCGCTACGTTGATGATTTTTCGCTGTTCTCAGATGATTGGCAATTTTTATCTAACGCTAGACTAGCCATTGAGGAGTATTTAGCTAATAATTTGAGGTTGAGAATACATCCTATCAAAAGCCAATTATTTGAGACAAGAATTGGTGCTAATTATGTAGGTTTTCGGATTTTACCGAACTGTATTCAAGTTCGCACTGAAAATTTAAGACGAGCCAGACGCAGATTAAAGTTTATGCAAAGAAAGTCTGCTCAAGGTAAAATTAATTCTGATAAAATATCCCAATCAATTCAAAGTTGGTTTGCTCATTTTGAACATGGAGATACTTGGCAATTACGCCAACAGATATTTACTTCACTCGCTTGGACGAGGGAGTAGAGAAGGGACAGGCTAAACCGACTGCTGCGCGGTGGTTCTTGGAACAACAATCCTGAAAACTGCCGTTGTGCTTCTCGCAACAACAACAACCGCGACAACCGCAACAACAATATTGGTTTTCGGGTTGTGTGTGATGGTGGTGCGGCGAGCGCTCTTCTGTGCCAGAGTTGACGGATGTGAATGCGTCGAGCGTGCCGAAGAAGAGTCCAGCCCTTGTTCCTGTGATATCGGTGACGGTATCCAAAAATCAAACCCAGTTGGATAGCTTGGTAGGTGTCATAGCCGAACAGTTGCTCAACTCTACAAACAAAATTCTCTGTTTGACCATTTTTGAGAATTTGGGACAGATGCAAAACCCTTACTCCTGTATCGGAAACCGCCGCATCATCTCCTCAACCGTCATCGCCTCACCTTCTGGCGTGTACACGACCTCACCAGTTTCCAAGTGAAGGATGGTTAAAGTAGCGTTATTAATTGGGGTGTAAATATTCAGCTAAAACCTGATCCATCATATTTTAAAGGGGATAAACGACCTGTAGAAGGAGTTTCTTGGCACTGTGCAGTTGAGTTTTGCGATCGCCTTACCACCCATACAAAAAGACAGTATCGCTTGCCTAGTGAAGCAGAATGGGAATATACGTGTCGTGCTGGAACCACCACCCCCTTTCATTTTGGCGAGACAATCACAACTGATGTCGCTAATTACAACGGTACAGAGGATGAAGAATATCAATTGTCAAGTTCTTGTGGTCAAGGATCTAAAGATATTTATCGAAAAGAAACTACAGTTGTAGGAAGTTTTGGTATAGCAAATGCCTTTGGGTTATACGATATGCACGGTAATGTATTTGAATGGTGTGCAGACCATTGGCATGAAAATTATGAAGGAGCGCCTACAGATGGTGGTGCGTGGATAGAGCCTGTTAGTGACAATCATAACGGTGACAGGCTGATGCGTGGAGGTACGTGGATCGGCAGTAAGGACATTTGCCGTTGTGCTTATCGCCTCGGTAACTGGAGCCGCCACCTCGGCTTCCATATCGGTTTCCGGGTGGTATGTGCAGGTGCGGTATGATATGGATAAGCTATCGCTACTCATCCCACTTCACCAGCACCCCATCTACACACGCAATTCCCCACTGCGGAAAGTTCGCCAATAGTTTCTTAATCACAATCTGCAAAGCAGGGTCATCATTCCAGCATTCCTGCAAAAAGTCAAACCTCGGATTCTCCCCCAAATTCGCCGCAACCTTGAGTTTCTGCATCCGCTCCGGTCGCATATTTGACCTTGCAACAATCGCCTCATGCGACCACTTTTCAGTATTTGGCATAGGCAAGGCGGAGCTTTCACCTTCATCAACTGCTTTGACTTCTCCACCCGAAACCGAGTTTTCAGCTAACAACGAAGTGGGATTACCCTGTTCTACTTGCGCTAGTGTTTGATTAGCGATCGCTTCCTTGCAAGAATATTCATTTTGAGCGACGGGCGCGGCGGAACAAGCACCTTCATGGCAGTCTCTCGGCTCAACACCACAGTCCTGCTTTTTAGCCAACAACGGAGCAGGTTGACTTGGTACAGCATCCACAAGCGCTAGCGTCGTGCAGTCATTCGCCGTAGGCGAGTCTTCCTTATTCTCTGACACGCTTTCAACAGTCTGAGGCGACGCGCCCCCCAAGGGCGCATGAGCCGTCTCCTCCTCACGCGAATTTCCTGTAAGCGTGTCAGAGACACAGTTCACAAACTCTTTTGAAGAGTTCGTGAACTGTTCCTGAGTAGTTCGTGAGGGTTCACAGAACCCTTGCTCTGACTGGTCTTTACCTAAAATAGATGCTTCATACAAAGTACCCATTTCTTCACAGCCAGCATCTATCTCTGAGTCCCCAGCATTTGATTCTCGTTTTTCAGAATTTGGTTCTTGTTTCGCGGAATCCCCTTTTTCCCAAAAATCCTTTATCCTGCTTCCATGTAGATTTTTGACAGTCCACCTCATCGTTTCCCGGCCGTCTTGAATTGACTTGTCCGGCTTGAAAATGAACAACCCGCTTTCAGAGAGAATTTTCTTCGCAGAGATAAAAGTACTGTATCCTAAAGCTGAGGTCAAAGGCATCCAGCGAGAACCGTAAGGGTCAACCGCCCAGCATTCTTGCCACAATTGCGTAACAGAGGGCTTTTGCTGCGAAGCCCACAGCATATCTTGTATGGGAATAATCACATGAGTTTCAACTAATCAATCAACGCCTGCTCAATAGCATCTTGC
>NZ_JABXKQ010000143.1 GCF_017114945.1 Nostoc sp. JL34 | reverse complement strand
ACTATATTATCAAACCCAAAGTAGTCACTTAATTGTTCAAGTTATTTTTACATAAATCCTAACTTTGGGAATACTGAAATTAAGTACCCTAAAGGAGTATTAAAAATGGCAAAAAATAGGATCAGTGCCAGTTTAGCCCCAGCCGATAAAGAAGCAGTCATGCAGGCGATCGCTACAATTAAAGAAAAGTTACCATTTTTGGTTGATTTGACCCCCGAAGATCGGCGAACAATGCTGAAAATGGGAGATAAAAGCCGGGCTTTTGTCAGCAAAGCTTTAGAAGTGGCGACACAGAACCCTAACTTTTTGCCTCGTTACTTTGATTTAGAAGAGATGCGTCGGGACTTGGAAATATACGAGGACTTGTATCCGGTGCTGTTGTCTCTAACACAACTGCAAGAATTGGTAGATGATACCTGTATAGCTGCTGCTAGCGAAGCGTATGCAGCAGCATTAGCAGTTTATAGCTATGCCAAAGCTAGCGGAGATGTCACAGGTTTAGATGCAGTTATTGATGAGATGGGACGCAGGTTTAACCGCCGTTCTAAGAAAAAGCAACCCGAAACCGCAGCAAGCTAAAAATTAAAATAGGCAACTAATATAATTGCCTATTTGCTAAAATACACGTCATTTCTAAGGGCATAACATTGTTATGCCCTTTTCGTGTTTTAAAATCAAAACATTTTTGGAACCCGCGCAGGCGGGTTTTGTCTGTGTAGCCGCGACTTCCAGTCGCAAAGGCATTTTTAAGCCTCAGAAGGTCAACATCGAGCCTCAGAAGGTCAACGCATAAAAATTACCTAGAAAAATTTGGTAAATTCCGAAATACACCTTGTATATTTTGTAGTTATTTTGTAAACACTAGCACCTGAAAATTGAATCTTGTAATGAACCCACAAAACAAGCCCAAGAGTCTACAAGATATTCTTAAGCAGCGCCAACAATCAGGTTTTGTGGGTCGTGAAGACCAAGTAAATCAATTTCGCCAAAATCTGGCTTTACCATTAGAAGACAATCGCCGTCGTTTTCTATTTAACGTTTGGGGTCAAGGTGGAGTTGGTAAAAGCACACTGTTACGGCAGTTTCGCAAAATTGCCGACGAAGCAAAAATTATTTCGGCTTACATTGATGAAGCTGAAAAAACTGTACCTGAAGTCATGGGTCGTTTAGCTGAAGAGTTAGAACGCCAAGGTCACAAACTAACGCAGTTTAGCGATCGCTACAAAGTTTACCGCCAAAAACGCCACGAATTAGAAACCGATCCAGAAGCTCCTCAAGGCTTTTCCGCTTTTGTAGGGAAAACTATGGTAAAAACTGGTGTGCGTCTAGCGCGTCGAGTTCCCGTTGGCGGTGCTGTATTTGACTTTGTAGATGAAGATGCTTTCGCTACTCAAGCTGGAGAATGGGCATCTTATGTTGCCAAAAAAATAACAAATAAAAATGAGGTGCTATTAGTTCAAGAACCTGAAGAAGTTCTGACTCCGCTATTTTTGCAAGATATTTTAAAAATTGCTGAGAAAACTGGTGTTGTTTTGTTTTTTGATACCTATGAACGCACCGGAGAGTTCTTAGATAACTGGCTACGGGAAATTCTAGAGGGTCGCCACGGTGAAGTATCTCTCAATATATTGATAACGATCGCCGGTCGGCAGGAATTAGATAAAAATAATTGGGCCCCTTACGAGGGGTTAATTGTTCGTTTCCCTCTGGAACAGTTTACAGAAGAAGAAGCCCAACAATATCTAACTCGGAAAGGTATTACAGACAATCGCATTATTGAAGTGATTTTGCGCCTTTCTGGAAATTTGCCTCTGTTGGTAGGAATGCTAGCAGATGCTCATCCCAATGACCCTAACCAAGTAGTTGAGCCTAGCAGTAATGCTGTAGAACGCTTTTTAAAATGGGTTGATGACCCCAAGCGGCGACAAGTGGCGCTTGATGCTGCTATTCCACGGTGTTTGAATCAAGATGTTATAGCTCAGTTAAGAGGAGAACAAGAAGCAGATGAACTATTTACTTGGCTAAAAGAAACATCCTTTGTCAACGAACGCACCGATGGCTGGGCTTACCATGATGTGGTTAAAACGCAAATGTTACGCCACAAGCGCCTTTCATCGCCGCAAGGTTGGGCTGAGTTACATAGCAAGTTGGCAGAATATTACGACATGCTAGGTAAGGAATTGCAATTAGAACAAGTAAAAACTTGGCGAGATCAAACTTGGCAAAGCCATAAACTCAATGTTTTGTATCACCGCTTATGCCAATCACCACAAAAGTACTTACCTGTAGCTCTCAACGAATTTCTTGCTGCTCTCAAAAATCAACGGACTTTTGCCCAATATTGGGCAGCAACAATGCTTCAGGCTGGTAAAGATGTGGATTCTGCTGAAGTTCAGCGTTGGGGTGAGCAACTAGCCAATTGGTTAAAAACTTATGAAGACAAACGTTATGAAGCTGCGGCTGAAATGCTCACGACACTGTTAAGGGATGCTAGTCTTGAAGACAAATTACGTGCAGTAGCGTTAGATTGGCGTAGTTATATTTACTCTCAATCTAATCAATACTCAAAAGCTTTGGAAGATTTAACCCAAGCGATAAAGTTAGTACCTGAAGAAGTTGAGTATTTAACAGTTCGAGGTATTACTTACTGCCAAATGCAGCGCTACCAAGAAGCACTACTGGACTTTAACCGTGTTATTGAGCTTAACCCAAATTATCAATGGGCGATCGCTACTCGGGGTATCGCTTACCGCCTAATGAAACGCTACCAAGAAGCACTGCAAGACTTTAACCGTGCCATTCAACTCGACCCTAATGACCAATGGGCGCTGGCACATCGAGGTGTAATTTACTGCTTTATGCAGCGTTACCCAGAATCACTGCAAGACTTAAACTGTGCCATTCAACTTGACCCCAATAATCAATGGGCGCTGGCACATCGAGGTGTAATTTACCGCTGTATGCAACGCTATAATGAGGCACTGCAAGACTTTAACCGTGCCATTGAACTTGACGGCAATTTCCAATGGAAACCAGCCACGGGATTTAGGGGTTTTATTTACCAACAAATGCAGCGCTACCATGAAGCACCGCAAGATTTAGACCGCGCCATTGTACTTAACCGACATTACCAAGATGATTGGTATTTCTACGAGCGTGCTTTAACTTATTTAGTACTTAATCAATTAGACAAAGCACGGGCTGACTTGGCGCTTGCTATGAAGCTGGCTAAAGAGCATTACGAAAAAGATACTAAAAACTGGCGTAATGCCTTTAACTTAGCTCTTTACTATTTGGCTGCTCAATATAATCAACCAGCCGAGCAGTTATATCGGCATACCTTATCTCAAGGTGCTTCCTTAGATATCCGTATAGCAATCCAAATAGCAATCCAAGACCTGAATGGCTTTTTAACTGTGTTACCTAACCATGTGCAGGCTACATCTATGCGACAGTTGTTGCAGTCTTCTCTAACTGAGGTGATGTAATTTCCACTAAAAATATAAAGCGATCGCTTTTACAACTGTGCCTTTCTAATGAAAGGGTGTAAGCGTAGGCGTAGCCCGCCACTGGCATCACCAGTCAAATCTATTAATACCCTGAAATAAGAATCTAAAAAAACTCAAACCAAGCTTGGATGATTAAAATGAAACCAGCACACGAAAGAGAACAGTTAACTAAAGATATTAACGTACTGTTACATCAACCTTATGACAGTACTTTAGATGAAATTTACGCATTCTTAAAAAGAATTGATGATGTAGATGATAAAGATGAAAGTTAGCACAAGTCCTTCAAGCAACTACCGCCAAAAAGTAAACAAATAGTATTATTAGCCCTCGCAAAGCAAGGTGAGCAAAAGCGCAATTTTCGTATAGAGTACGCTCAAACCAAATTACGTAACTTGTGTGCTGAATGTGGCTTAGATTAGGAAAGTATGTCAGAAGATGAACGTGAGCCATTTATAGATGACTTGGTACATGAGGATAGACAGTGCTACCAATAGTTGCGATCGCTAAAGCCAATTACATAAAATATTAAGCGATCGCAACTACTACTTTGCCTTGCTTATGACAAATCGTAGGCGATCGCTTAATTTGAAACTCTTGCAAATACTTGGCAAAAGTCTAATGCCGAGTATTAATGGAACACACTTGAGAAAATATTATTAAACTTTCTCATTAAAATGTCAAGATTTAACTAAATAGGTGGGTGGGAAAATCCACAAGTACGTCATTGAGAGTGAAACGTATTCCTGCCAAGAAGCAAGCTATGCAGAGCATTTCTTAGAAAAGCAATCACAAAGATTTCAGCAATATTACATTTTGTTGCATAGTTACGTTTATTCATGCCTACCTACTTACTTCAGCAAAACTTGCCATTAAATATTGCCACGTCCCTTGAATTTTCAGGCTGTGCTGACAAACTCTTGTCACCAAAATGCTGATTCATCAACGCAGGGATTTGTGCCGCTTGAATTCGGCTATGGCGCGTTTTGTCTGGCATTACTAGGTTAGGCCCAGCTTTACAGTTTTTCATGCAAGCAGTGCCCTTGATTGTAACTTGGTCTTCTAAACCGCGATCGCTTAAAGCCGCCTCCAACGCTTGACAAACTCCTTTACCACCGCGTTTCATACAATCAGACTTTTGACACACCAAAATCGTGGCTTTAGTCTTAGCTGGTTTTACTTTGACATTATCAATAGATGGGGGTTCTTGTACTGGAGCGATCGTTTCAACTCTCCCTATCTCAGAACGCGCCGCCATAACCCGTTCAGCTTTCAGAGTGACTGTGCCATCCTTCAAATCATGCTTTTTATAACCAACAACTTGCAGCCAAGTCCCTGGTGGTAGCCGTAAATCAAAAGCAGCCCGTAAATGTTTAGCTAGTTTAATGTAAGACTCACCCTCATGAGTCCCCAGCATTATGCCTTTAAGCTTATAGCCATCTTTTATAACAAAATTTATAAATCTGCCCTCAAGGCAAAATTCTGATACTTCCATACTCTGAGATGCACCCATTCTTTTGACCTCCTTTTAACTAATACAACCTATCAAGCGAGATATTCTCAGCAGCTAAAAATTAGAACTGTTGGTAGCGACTTTGCCAGCAGCACTCAAGAGTCCAAATCTGGTCTTGACGAGAGGCTGTTAATCGCCGTATCACACTCCAAAGTTGAACAGCTGTCATAGGAGAGCCAATTTCAACTTTCAATGGCTGGTTAGCCGTACAACTACAGGGAATATCTAACTCCTTTAGGCGTTGATAGACTTGCCAGCGGTCTGCCCAATTCACCTCTACAAGGTGATTGCTTTCTATTTCTGAACTAAACGATTTCAAGAAAATTGCCCTCAAAGTGCAACAAACTTGCAGTAACTACCGCGATTTAACTCTCTGCTTTTTGAAAGTCTTAGGAGTGTAACCTCTTAAAACCAGCATACCTTAAGTGCAAACAATTCTCATTAATTTTAGAAAAAAAATAAAATTCTTGCAGTCATCCCATCAGGGAGATGAGGGGAACAAGGGGCAATACGCTTGGTGTTAGCCAGAAAAACCTTAATCTCCGTAGGTTGGGTTTCGTTTTTCAACCCAACCTACGATTATCCTTAACCGAAGCGTATTGGCACAAGGGGAACAAGGGAGATGAGGGAGATAATTCTACTCTGTCTTCCCCAGTTCCCCTAAACACATTTGAATTTGTATGTCAACAATAATAATAAATACATATAACTTGATGAGCATACCATAATCCAGCAAACAATAAACTTGAGACTTTTAGTAAGCAAAAATACAAAATATTGTGATGGCAAATTGCCTTGCTCTTATTATTAAAATGTTAATATGTAAAGAATAAGCAGTTAAAATCTATAACTGCTCAAAAGCGAGGAGAACAATGTCTGAAACGCAAACTGTGTTACGAAATTTTGGTCATGTATATGACAATCCCGTGTTGCTGGATCACAGCGTAACTGCTCCAGTTACAGAAGGATTCAACGTTGTATTAGCTAGTTTCCAGGCACTATACTTGCAGTACCAAAAGCATCATTTTGTAGTTGAAGGCTCAGAATTTTATTCTCTGCATGAGTTTTTTAACGAAAGCTACAACCAAGTACAAGACCATATCCATGAAATTGGAGAACGCTTGGATGGACTAGGTGGTGTGCCAGTAGCGACCTTTAGCAAATTAGCAGAATTAACCTGTTTTGAGCAAGAGTCTGAAGGCGTATATTCCTCTCGCCAAATGGTAGAAAATGACCTAGCCGCAGAACAAGCTATTCTTGGCGTAATTCGTCGTCAAGCTGCTCAGGCAGAGAGTCTAGGCGATCGGGGCACACGCTATCTGTACGAAAAGATTTTGTTGAAAACTGAGGAACGTGCTTATCATTTATCTCACTTCCTCGCGAAAGACAGCTTAACATTAGGGTTTGTCCAAGCTGCTCAAAGCTAAAACTCCCATAATCTAGATTTGTCTACCTAGACCGAAAGAAAAAGTTGGCCGTACTAACTCTTAAAATATTATAAAAAATGGCAGAAGATGGTATCTCTATCTCTCTGCCATTTTTAATATAAGTAAACATATTCACATAATATTTAATGTTGAAAATATTTAGCAATTAGCTAGTGAAAATAGATTTTTATCTAAGTAATCTATTTGTGCTGAATAAGCAGACAGATATATGCCAGAATAAATGATAATTTGTTGTAAGCTCTCATCAACTTAAATAATAAATATTCCCAAAAGCTTGAGAAGTTTGAGCATGACAATTAAATAAAATTAGAAATACAAAATAATTGTTGAGCATCGAGCATTGGCATGGGGCAAAACAGTTCCAAGTTCCCAGTTCTGACTAAAGAAGTGAGATTCCCTACTCAGCACGGGCTAAACCCTAGCTATTTGCTAACAGCACTCAGTACTGCTACTCCTCACTCTCCACTTTGTCATCAAACTTAGAAAACTTAATAATAAAAAGCACGACAGGGTGTAAAGACCCTTAAAATAATCAGGATTTGTATTCTCATACTCCAAGGCAACGACTATGCCCCGCCGTGACGACCTCAGGAAGATTCTACTATTAGGCTCTGGCCCAATTGTGATTGGACAAGCCTGTGAGTTTGACTACTCTGGCACTCAAGCCTGCAAAGCGCTGCGAGAAGAAGGCTATGAAGTGGTTTTGGTCAACTCCAATCCTGCAACGATTATGACCGACCCGGAAACGGCCGATCGCACTTACATTGAGCCGCTGACACCGGAATTAGTCGAAAAAGTCATCGAAAAAGAACGCCCTGATGCCCTACTACCGACAATGGGAGGACAAACCGCCCTCAACCTCGCCGTTGCTTTAGCCAAAAATGGTGTGCTGGAAAAGTACAGCGTTGAGTTAATCGGCGCTAAACTACCAGCCATCGAAAAAGCCGAAGATCGAAAACTGTTTGGTCAGGCAATGGCAAGGATTGGGGTAGCTGTGTGTCCCAGCGACACAGCCGAATCTTTAGAAGAAGCCAAAGCTGTTGCCCGCCAAATTGGTACTTATCCCCTAATTATTCGTCCAGCTTTCACAATGGGTGGAAGTGGCGGTGGTATTGCCTACAACCAAGAAGAATTTGAAGAAATGGCCCAGGTAGGTATAGATGCCAGCCCTGTTTCGCAAATTCTCATTGACCAGTCTTTACTCGGCTGGAAAGAATATGAACTTGAAGTGATGCGTGACTTGGCAGATAACGTAGTGATTATCTGCTCCATCGAAAACCTTGACCCTATGGGCATTCACACCGGGGACTCCATTACCGTCGCTCCCGCGCAAACCCTCACTGATAAAGAATATCAAAGGCTGCGGGATATGGCAATTAAAATCATCCGCGAGATCGGTGTGGAAACTGGCGGTTCTAATATCCAGTTTGCTGTCAATCCGCTGAATGGCGATGTGGTCGTAATTGAGATGAACCCCCGCGTTTCCCGCAGTTCGGCTTTATCTTCCAAAGCCACAGGTTTTCCCATCGCTAAAATGGCCGCAAAATTGGCTGTGGGTTATACCTTGGATGAAATTAAAAATGACATCACCAAGAAAACTCCGGCGTCTTTTGAGCCGACAATCGACTATGTGGTGACAAAAATCCCCCGCTTCGCTTTTGAAAAGTTCCCCGGTTCCGACCCAGTGCTGACAACCCAAATGAAGTCTGTCGGGGAAGCAATGGCAATTGGGCGGACGTTCAACGAATCCTTCCAAAAGGCACTGCGATCGCTCGAAACTGGACGTGCTGGTTGGGGTTGCGACAAAGCCGAAAAATTACCCAGTGGTGAACAAATTCGCGCTCAACTACGAACACCTAACCCCGATCGCATTTTCGCCGTGCGTCATGCCTTGCAGCAAGGGATGACCATTGAAGAAATCTATGAACTCACTGGTATTGACCGCTGGTTCCTGGATAAATTGCAACAACTGTTAGAGGTCGAAAAATTTCTGAAGCGGACACCCTTGCAGCAATTGACAAAAGAGCAACTTTATGAAGTGAAGCGGGACGGATATAGCGATCGCCAGATTGCTTATGCCACCAAAACTACCGAAGATGAAGTTCGCGCTTACCGCAAGTCATTAGGAATTATCCCAGTTTACAAAACAGTGGATACCTGCGCCGCTGAGTTTGAAGCATTTACCCCCTACTACTATTCTACCTACGAAGAAGAAACAGAGGTTTTGCCTGCAACCAAGCCAAAAGTATTGATTTTGGGTGGTGGCCCCAACCGCATTGGCCAGGGAATTGAGTTTGATTATTGTTGTTGTCACGCCGCTTATGCCTTGAAGGATGCGGGTTATGAGACGATTATGGTCAACTCTAACCCAGAGACAGTTTCGACAGATTACGATACCAGCGATCGCCTTTACTTTGAGCCTTTAACAAAAGAAGATGTTCTTAACATTATCGAAACTGAAAATCCAGTTGGGGTGATTATCCAGTTTGGCGGACAAACCCCGCTGAAGTTGGCTATTCCATTACAAGAATTTCTTAGCAATAACACTTCTGGACTGGTCACTAAAATTTGGGGTACATCACCAGATTCCATCGACATGGCAGAAAACCGGGAACGGTTTGAAAAGATTCTCCAACAGTTGAATATTGCCCAACCGCCTAATGGTATCGCTCGGAGTTACGAAGATGCGCTGATTGTTGCCAAACGCATAGGCTATCCAGTCGTGGTGCGTCCCAGCTATGTGTTGGGGGGACGGGCGATGGAAATCGTCTTTTCCGATGCTGAGTTGGAACGCTACATGACCTTTGCGGTACTAGTGGAACCAGAACATCCAATTTTAATTGATAAGTTTTTGGAAAACGCCATTGAAGTCGATGTCGATGCGATCGCTGATCATACCGGACGGGTAGTGATTGGTGGCATTATGGAACACATTGAACAGGCAGGAATTCACTCAGGAGATTCCGCTTGTTCCTTACCCTCCATTTCCTTATCACCAGCAGTTCTCAATCAAATTCGCACTTGGACAGTACAGCTAGCACAAGCGCTGTCAGTTGTAGGGTTGATGAATATTCAGTTTGCCGTTGTGGGTGCAAGCAGCTATTCTCCCCAAGTTTATATTCTAGAAGCTAATCCCCGCGCCTCCCGCACAGTCCCCTTTGTATCTAAAGCAACGGGCGTACAGTTGGCGAAATTAGCATCCTTGATTATGTCTGGCAAAACCTTAGAGGAGCTGCACTTCACTGAGGAAGTTATCCCAACCCACATTGCTGTAAAAGAAGCTGTATTACCCTTTAATAAATTCCCAGGAACTGATACAATATTGGGCCCAGAAATGAGATCCACTGGTGAGGTGATGGGGATTGATAGCGACTTTGGCCGGGCCTTTGCCAAAGCGGAATTGGGTGCTGGGGAGCGTTTACCACTGACGGGAACTGTATTTGTATCAATGAGCGATCGCGATAAAGCTGCTGCAAGTGGTGTGGTGAAGGAATTTATCGATTTGGGCTTTAGAGTGATGGCTACTCTTGGTACACGCCGAGTTCTTATTGAACAGGGGTTAAATATTGAATTAGTGTTAAAACTCCATGAAGGTCGTCCCCACGTCCTAGATGCGATCAAAAACCAGAAAATCCAACTTATTATCAACACACCATCAGGGGAAGAAGCCCAGACTGATGCAAGGTTAATCCGCCGCACAGCCTTAGCTTACAAAATTCCCATCATAACTACCATTGCCGGTGCAAAAGCTACCGTCGCCGCCATCCGTTCTTTACAAAATACGACTTTGGACGTAAAAACCATCCAAGATTACTGCGCGAAGGAGTAGCAATAGGAATTGGGGATTGGGGACTGGGGACTAGGAAAAAGTTTTTCAAATACTCAATCCCCATTACCCCTTATCCCCAGAGGGGGCCCCACCTTCCCTAATCCCAGAAAAATTAAACAATTGTTATAAGAGAATGAATATAGTTCTCATTGAGATACTTTAACAAATATGAGGAAAATTATTTGAACCAGATAATTTCTTAAATTGACTTCTAGTCAGTCTTAAGATAGAGGGCGACGTTGTATTAACTGGAACAACCAGGAAATTTAATGTCGCTATCTAGCCAAAACATTCTCATAAATGTTACAATTATTAATAAGATTCCCATAGAAAAATGTTTAAAAAGCGACCTTTTATCTAACCGTAGATACTTGTGAAAAATAGCAAATAACTGTAGTTTTAGCAGTTAAGAAGCCTAAATTTGATTATTATGAGCAGCCGAGTATCTCGGGCGCGTAAGTTGCAAACCATAGTATGTTTCCCAGTCTGACTGGGTAGCACCCTAATAAATAAAGCATCTATCCGTTAATGACCCTACCGCCAAACCTATCATTACCAAAGAGTAGCGCCATGAAGACCGCTCAGACAGCCACAGACCTCGTGCGGACTTACCTGCGTGAGATTGGCCGTGTGCCACTCTTAACCCACGAGGAAGAGATTTTCTATGGTAAACAGGTGCAACGTTCCTGCGCTTTGCACGAATCAAGGGAAAGTCTTGCCACCCAGTTAGATCGTCAACCGACTTTAGAAGAGTGGGCCAAAGCGACAAAGCTACAACCAGCAGAGTTGAACGAAGCGATCGCAGATGGTGAAATTGCCAAGCGCAAGATGGTAGAAGCCAATTTGCGCTTGGTAGTGTCCGTTGCCAAAAAGTACATCAAGCGCAACGTCGATTTACTGGACTTGATCCAAGAAGGTAGTATTGGTATGCAACGGGGTGTAGAAAAGTTTGACCCCACCAAAGGGTACAGATTTTCTACTTATGCCTATTGGTGGATTCGGCAAGCGATTACTCGTGCAATAGCCGAAAAAGCCCGTACCATTCGGCTGCCTATCCATATCACCGAAAAATTAAATAAGATTAAAAAAGCACAGCGCCAATTGTCTCAAAAGTTGGGACGCGCTCCAACAGCTGGGGAGCTAGCTCAAGAATTAGAATTGACTCCCAAACAAGTACGAGAGTATCTAGAAAAGGCGCGTTTGCCCCTTTCCTTAGATTTGCGGCTGGGTGATAACTACGACACCGAACTTGGAGAAATGCTCGAAGATCCAGGAGCATCTCCAGAAGAGTTCGTCATGCAATCTTCCCTGTCTTATGACTTAGATCGCCTGATGGGTGATCTCACACCACAACAGAGGGAAGTGATCACGTTGCGCTTTGGGTTAACTGATGGGCAAGCGCTGACTCTGGCTAGAATTGGTGAAATACTCAATATCAGCCGAGAACGAGTCCGGCAAATTGAGCGGGAAGCTTTAACTAAACTTCGCAAGTCTAAAGCCAACATGGATGAATATTTGGCAAGTTAGGGGAAGTTAGTAGTTAGGATTTAGGAGTGATGAGTTTTTAATTAACTCCTCACTCCTGACTCTATTTATTGGGGTGAGAAAATACGCTGACTTTTGTACGGTTACACCTACTTCCACTCTGACGCTAGGCTGTTACATTAGTTGACAGGAAGAGAAAATAACTAAGTCAAATCCAAAACAGACCTTTAATATTCAAATCACAAGCACCGCAGCCAATAGTGGTAGTTAAGGAGCTAAATAATGAGTAACCCATCCAATCGTGTCTCAGAATTTTTTAATAGCGAATCAGAAACTAACGATTTACTATGGCAATACGTTAAATCCTTGAGTCCAGAGGCCGTTACCCAGCTATCTAAACCCACGTCTGCGGAAGTCTTTCAGGTGATGGAACGGAATATTACAGGGCTATTGGGTAATCTACCTTCAGAACACTTTGGTGTTACTGTAACTACAAATCGGGAAAATCTGGGTCGGCTTCTTGCTTCTGCTATGATTAGTGGTTATTTCTTGCGTAACGCTGAACAGAGAATGAATTTTGAAATCGCTCTACAAGGATCTGAAACCAACAACAGCGAAGTTGACTAGAAATATAAAATTTGGGAAATTCAATATTGTTGGGCTGATAGCTAATTAAAGTTACGGCGATCCGAATTGAAAATAAGCGTCTGTGAACTGTTCGGAGCTAATTCCCAATTATGCATCAGCTAAATTTTTTTAACATATCCAAAATAGTCAGGACTTACGCAACTGTCACAAGCGATGGTGCGGCGCAGCCGCACCGAGCGCCA
>NZ_JABXKQ010000034.1 GCF_017114945.1 Nostoc sp. JL34 | reverse complement strand
CTATCTCTTTGTGTCAACTACTTTTTCCAAATTAATTTGGAATGGCTTTGGAGTCACTATCAAAACCTTGGATAGTAAGGGTTTTAGGCTATAGTATGGCTGGAACTTACTAAGGAAGCAATTAAAATTGTGAATAATTCTGGTGTTTTGCCCCCTTGGCTGGTTTTAGATCCACTATTACACGGCTGGTTGATAGAGGATATTGGCAGGGGCGATCGCACTACAAATACGCTACTAGTAGAAAATGTGACGTTAGGCTCTGCGAAATGGATCGCTAAAGCTTCTGGGATTATTGCTGGCTTACCTGTTGCAGCTAGGGTGTTTCAGATTTTGAATGAAAAAGTCAGCTTTGTGGCGGTTGCGGCTGAGGGTGCATGGTGTGAGCCGGGACAAATCGTAGCTGAAATTCATGGTTCGCTGGATGCGCTACTGATGGGGGAACGGGTGGCGCTCAACTTGGCTATGCGCTTGAGTGGGATTGCTACGTTGACTAATATATATGTAGAGAAAATTGCTGATTTACCTGCTCAGTTGGTGGACACGCGCAAAACTACACCAGGGCTGAGACTTTTGGAAAAGTACGCGACTGCTTTGGGTGGGGCGATTAATCACCGTATGGGGTTGGATGATGCGGTGATGATTAAGGATAATCACATTGCGGCTGCTGGGGGAATTGGAAAAGCTATTACCCGTATTCGTTCTCAGATTCCTTATCCCTTGACAATTGAGGTAGAGACGGAAAGTTTAGAGCAGGTGAAAGAAGCTTTGCAGCACAAGGCTGAAATTATTATGTTGGACAATATGCCTTTGGATATGATGCGTCAGGCGGTGCAGTTGATTCGCCAGCAGGATAGCCGGGTGAAAATTGAAGCTTCGGGGAATGTGACTTTGGAAACGATTCGCGGTGTGGCGGAAACGGGTGTTGACTATATTTCTAGCAGTGCGCCGATTACTCAGTCGAAGTGGTTGGATTTGAGTATGAGGATTGTAATTTAAATGTCATGAGGTGAATCACCCTATTGTAAAGTCGGTGTAATGTCGCATTTTTGGAGGATCAAAGCCTAAAACAGCGATGGACAACCAATTGCAGACAACACTAAGCAGTTTGAATTAATTGTCTGGATTAAAAATAATTTAGAACTGCTGTTTGGCAATGACCCAAATGTGTTTGTCGCTGGAGATTTGTTGTGGTATTCGGTGGAAGATGATAACAAGCTCCGCCAAGCTCCTGATGTGATGGTAGTATTTGGTAGACCAAAAGGATACCGAGGTTCTTATAAACAGTGGCTTGAAGACAACATTCCCCCGCAGGTGGTATTTGAAATTTGGTCGCCTGGAAACCGGATCTCTAAAATGGCGAAAAAATTAGAGTTTTATGAGTGCTACGGTGTGGAAGAATATTATTTGTATGAACCTGATGTGGTTGACTTTACAGGCTGGCAGCGACGGAACTCAAGATTAGAAGTGATTGACCAAATTGTTGGTTGGATCAGCCCTAGATTGGGGGTGCGTTTCGATTTTACTGAGGAAGAACTGCAAATTTATCGTCCTGATGGCGATCGCTTTCTCACCTTTTTGGAATTAGACCGACAACGACAGCAAGAAAGACAACGAGCAGAGCAAGCTGAAGCCCAGTTAGAAGCTCTCCGTGCTTTACTACAAGAACGGGGAATTAATCCAGACCAATTGTGACCGAATTTAATTTATAAGTTTAAGAAAATAGCGATCGCCTTAAACAACAGGTTTACTAATTCGCAGTCCCATGATCACTAAGTCCCGTTCAACACTATCAAGTTCGGCAATGTTAGGTAAATGTCCCCAGCGTTCAAAACCAAAGGTTTCAAAGAGTTTTAAACTGGGCTGATTGTGGGCAAAAATGAAGCATACTAGGCTCTTTAGACCTAAACTAGGACTTTCGTTAATTGCTCGTGCTAAGAGTTGCCGTCCCAAGCCAGACCGATGAAAGTGAGGGGCTATGTAAATACTAATTTCGGCAGTCTTACTATAGGCGGGTCGCCCATAAAAGGATTGGAAACTAAGCCATCCAGCGATTATTCCGTCTATTTCAATTACCCAAAGTGGGCGTTGCGAAGGCGATCGCCCTTTAAACCAAGCAAGGCGACTTTCCACAGATACTGGATCTAAGTCAGCCGTTGCCATGCGGCTGGGAACTGCGGCATTGTAAATTGCCACAATTGCAGGTAAGTCAGTTTCAGCCGCATGGCGAATAGTCATTGCTACAGTCTCGGAAAAAATTTTCAGAAAATATTCAAAAATAATACAGTGTTAACAGTAGCAATTCTACGGCTTCTATCGTACTTGTTATACGAGTTAGAAGTTAAGAGTTAGGAATTTTAAACTCATAACTCCTGATTTATGTACGTGCTAGTAAGGGAGCAGCAGCTAGTAAGGTTTTGGTATAAGGGTGCTGAGGATTTGCAAAAATCTTTTTTGTAAGACCAAGTTCGACAATTTTACCGCCATTCATTACGGCAATACGATCGCACAAAAATCGAGCTAACCAAAGATCGTGAGTGATGAATAGATAAGTTAACTCAAATTCTTTCTTTAGTTGCAACATCAAATCCAGCACTTGCGACTGCACACTGGCATCTAACATACTCACGGGTTCATCGCAGATTAAAAGTTTAGGGTGAGTAATCAAAGCACGAGCGATCGCAACTCTTTGCTGTTGTCCACCAGACAAATCCGACGGATAGCGCTCATAATACACTTCTGGCGGTGTTAACCCAACTTTATTTAGCATCCATAAAACCTGTTCTTTTGCCTTGGCAGGATTGGCAAGATTATGGATAAATAAAGGATCTGCGATACTTTGCCCCACCGTCATAGCTGGATTGAGACAAGCATGAGGATCTTGAAAAACCATTTGTATTTGTCGCCGTGAAGAACGAATTTCTTGACGCGACAGTTTAGTTAAATCCTGTCCTAAAAATTCAACTTTGCCACTAGTGGGGCGAATTAATTGCAAAATTGTTCGTGATAGCGTACTTTTACCACAACCTGATTCCCCAACCAAGCCAAGAATTTCTCCTGAATAAATATCCAGGTTGATCCCATCTACTGCTTTAATTGTCTGCGCTTGTGTGTTAAGCAGTCGTTCGATAAAGTTAGGTTCGATGGTGTAGTGTTGCTTGAGTTCTGTAACACTCAAAATTGGAGATTTTTCATTAATAATCGGTAATTGTTTTTCTCCGTCATTGGCAATTATCAATTCTCCACTATCATTTACTGCTTGAATGTGTAAAGCTGCTTTTAAAAGCGATCGCGTGTATTCATGTTGAGGTTGTCTAAATACGGTTTCTGTAGCACCCATTTCCACCATCTTGCCGTTGTACATCACGCCAATGCGATCGCAATATTCAGCCACCATTGCTAAATCATGAGATATCAACAACAATCCCATGTTTTCTTCACCGCACAGGCGAGTTAATTCTTGCAATATCTGCGCGGAAACGGTGACATCTAGACTGGTGGTGGGTTCATCGGCAACAATTAACTTGGGGTTGAGGAGTAAAGCTAAGGCGATCGCTACCCGTTGTCGCATTCCACCGCTAAACTCATGGGGATACTGATTCCAGCGACTGACTGGAATATTCACCTTTGCCAAGGTAGCAAGTGCTTTTTCTTTAGCTTCCCGCGTTGATAATTGTGGTGAGTGCGCCTGGAGAGTTTCGATACAATGCTTACCAATTGTCATCAACGGATCGAGGCGTGTCATGGGATCTTGAAAAATTAAGGCGATCGCCTCTCCCCGAAATTTCCGCAGGTGGTTAGGTGTCAAGTCTAACACTGACTGTCCTTGAAATGTCACCTGTCCCTCAATCCGGCTAGAGGCTGGTAGTAAACGCATTACTGCCCGTCCAATAGTTGACTTCCCACAACCTGACTCTCCCACTAATCCCATTCTTTCACCTGGTTTCAAGGTGAAAGATACATCATCAACCGCCCAGCTTGCTTCTTCTCCACTCCGAGCAGGATAGGCAACTCGCAGATTTTCGATACAGAATAAGGCTTCACTCATAGTTAGTTATCAGCCCTGAGCTACCAGTTTTTATAATTTCAAATTTAAGATAGTCTATCAAATTAAGTATTAGACCTTTTTTATAAAACTTACCAAAATGTAGCCAAATTTGATTGAGTTTACTCGTAGCGATCGCGATAAATCTCCAGTCTTAGCAATTGGAGATAGGTATCGATATTCTTGATAACCACTGCTAAAGTTGATACAGCACACAACTATGATGTTATGAGTGCAAAATTTAAATCTGTAGGAACTAGAATCAAAATTAAGTCAGTAAATCAGGATTTTCAAGCTAATATTATGGAGCAAAATCAGCCAGAACAGCGCCGCGCTGCCGATCAAGTATTTCAACAATCCCTCGAACAGTTAGAGGATATCTTACAAGAAAGTTCGATTGAGGAAGAAGAGATCCCCAAATTTCATACTAGTACTTTCACTGAAGTCGAACTCGATCAAGACTTGATAGATATTGATTTAGCGGCTCTTGAGGACGCAGTTGCTGATATTGAACAATATCTCGAAGAAAAAACAAAAACCCAATTGGGGTAAAAAGTTAAAATTCATTATTGACAAATCAATTGCCGTTGAGCTTCGTACAACATTAAAGCGGCTGCGATCGCCACGTTCAAAGATTCCACCCCAGGACTCAAAGGAATTCTAACTTGCCGATCTGCGATCGCTGCTAAATCTGCTGACAATCCAGCACCTTCATTTCCCAATAAAATCAGACTGGGTTTTCGCCAGTCCACTTCCCAATAAGTTAAAGTCGCAGTGGGTAAAGTTGCCACTACCTGCATTCCTGCCTGCTGACTTTGTTGAACTGTTGCTTTTAAATCTTCGGTTACGGCTGTTGCTAGGCGAAACCATTGCCCTGCTGAAGCCCGTAGAACTTTGGGGCTATCTAAATCTACACTATCTCCACTTACCCACAAACCCGATGCTCCGGCAGCGGCAGCAGTGCGGATCATCGTACCCAGGTTGCCGGGATCTTGTATTGTCTCTAAAGCTAGCACTAAACCAGTAAATGGTAGTTGAGTTTGGCGTTGGCTTCGTTTTGCCGTTGCCACCACACCATCTGGTTGGACTGTGGTAGCGATCGCATCCAAGACTTCTCTACTGACAATTTCGGCGCGATCGCATCGGCTACAAGCTTCATCCCACAGTGAAGGATGGGCTACTTGCCAATCTGGGGTACAACACACTGTTTCTAGTGGGTAATTGACCGCACAAGCTTCTTCTAAGAGGTGTGTCCCTTCTAGTAAAAATAACTGCTGCTTGTGCCGCTCCTTGGTGGAGTGGAGTTTGCGAATTTGCTTGACTAATGAATTTTGTAAACTGGTCAACACGATTTTAGATTTTGGATTTTGGATTTTAGATTAATCCCTTCGGGTTCAGCAGTCGCTTATGGAGAGGAAACCCCCAGACGCTGGCGGACTCACTAAGTAAGGCTGCGCTATCGCCTTTGCTGTCTCCCCTAGTGAGAAGACCGCGCTGCTTCACCAAAATCGGCAATCTAAAATCCAAAATTGATATGCGGAACCCGGGACTTGAACCCGGAAGCCTTGCGGCACTAGAACCTGAATCTAGCGCGTCTGCCAATTCCGCCAGTTCCGCCGGCACTCAAACTTATCGACAATTTCTTATTATTGCGTAATTTTTTACCTTTGTCAAGTTAAATATAGTGCCTCGTTTAAGAGAGAATCTCAAACTGAAAACGAGTGATTCAGGCGATAGGTGAAATTAAAATATTAACTGAACAGCACAGCATTGATTTTTAGAGAACACTTAAGTTATTTTACTGAGTATTTATTTTTGCTTAAAACTACTACTTATTCATTATTTTTTGTTAAATTTTTCAAAAGCTCAAAAAGCTTACTATTGCTTCTTTACAGCCCATATATCTCACCCCAAAAACAATTTTTTTATGCAAGACGCTGCTCTAAAACGTGGACATTTTGAATCTTTACTGTAGAATCAAAACCAACTTCAAACATATAAAATACGTATTACTTTTGGAGGTAGGCTTATTAATCCTTCTACCAGCTTACCAGATGCCAAAATTTCTCCAGAAGCAGACTCCTCAGTCTTGCAAATTTGGGGTGGGCATCCTTTGCGGGGTCATGTGAAAATTAGCGGGGCAAAAAATTCAGCACTGGTAATCATGGCTGGAGCCTTGCTGTGTCCGGGCGATTGTCGTATTCGTAATGTCCCTTTATTAGCGGACGTAGAGCGGATGGCTCAGGTGTTATCGGCTTTAGGTGTACAATTAACCCGACAAGGTGACATTTTAGACATCAATGCCAGCGAGATTAAAACATCAAAAGCTCCCTACGAACTAGTTACCCAGTTGAGAGCAAGTTTTTTCGCCATTGGAGCTATTCTGGCAAGACTAGGAGTAGCACAGATGCCCTTACCAGGCGGTTGTGCCATTGGCGCAAGACCAGTTGACTTGCATGTTCGAGGACTGCAAGCAATGGGAGCAGAAGTACAAATTGAGCATGGCATTTGTAATGCCTATGTCCCTGGCAGCAGCCGGAGATTAAAAGGTGCGAAGATTTACTTAGATATCGCCAGCGTTGGAGCGACGGAAAACTTGATGATGGCGGCTACCCTGGCAGAGGGTGAAACAATCATCGAAAATGCTGCTAGAGAACCAGAAGTAGTTGATCTAGCTAACTTTTGTAACGCTATGGGAGCGAAAATTAAGGGCGCGGGGACTAGCAGGATTATTATCGAAGGAGTCCCCAAGTTGCATTCTGTTGATTACAGCATTATTCCCGATCGCATTGAGGCTGGGACGTTTTTGTTGGCAGCAGCAATTACTCGCTCAGAACTTATTCTCTCGCCGGTGGCTCCAGAACATCTTGTACCAGTGATTGCCAAGCTGCGGGATATTGGGGTGACAATAATTGAGGAAAAGCCTGAACACTTACACATTCTGCCAGCGGAAACCCTCAAGGCAACAGATATTGAAACCCAATACCATCCAGGTTTTCCCACAGATATGCAAGCGCCATTCATGGCTTTGCTGACATTGGCAGAAGGCGACAGTGTGATTAACGAATCCGTCTTTGAAAATCGCTTGCGTCATGCCTCAGAGTTGAATCGCTTGGGGGCAGACATTCGTGTTAAAGGCAACGCTGCTTTCGTTCGGGGAGTACCGAAGTTATCTGGCGCACCAGTATTAGGCACAGATTTACGAGCATCGGCAGCGTTAGTCATAGCAGGACTGGCAGCAGAAGGACAAACCACGATTCAAGGATTACAGCACCTCGATCGCGGCTACGATCGACTTGATATGAAGTTGCAGCAATTGGGGGCTAAAATCCTCCGCGTAGGCGAAACATCAGTAGATGCAGAAATCGCTCCCAGTATCAGTAGCGTGTCGAGTTGAAATTGATTGGTTAAGACTGATGCGGGGATAAGAGGGACAAGGGAGACAAGGTAAAATTTTCTCCCTTATCTCCCTTTATTTCTCCCATCTATACCCTACGATCTGCTGAATTCTCCTGATAGATAGAGGCTTTTAAGCTTTGTCCATATCTTTTTTTGATGAATATTCTGGAAAAATCTGTGTTGGCTGTTACAATATTGTTAAGAAAAGTTGCCCGTTGCATTTTGGGAACGCGCAATTGGGTTTTAACTCTCTTGAGAAGACAACGCAAAAAAAATATTTTATAGGCCAGCTGTGGGAGGCTGGTCTTTTTGTATTTAAAATGCTCATATTATGTGATTATCCGATAACTCACAACCTACAAGCACTTTGAGCATCTATGTTTAGTTACTTCAAGCCCATAACTGAAAATCCTGAAAAGGGGATATTTTTTAAGTAATTTCCGAAATTCCTCTGTTTCATCTGCGTTAAATCCACTAGAGATTTCATTTTTATGCCCCTAAAACCTATTGCATCTACATAAGAATCTCTATAGTATTTTAGGATACAGCAACTATCAAGGTGGTTAGAACTTAAAATGCAAGACATCCTCAATGGGATCTCATAAACAATCAAACTACTCCAGTTTTTTGCGGATTCGACTTTTTAGCCAAGACCAGCATTTTTCAATCTTGTTAATTTTAGGCAAGGTTTCGCTTAATCTTCAGAATAACTAAATCGCAATATCTCCCGCAAACTTCCCTAAATTCTCTTGTCGCCACTTGGCATCCAATTTCCTATTTGTCTGCAACTCTAAAACCTGAATTCCTTTAGCTGGTAATGGGTTTAATCTTTGCTGCAATTGCTGCCAAGAAGTAATCAATTCATGCTGCACATTATAAGTAGCACACAACTGAGCGAAATCAATATCCTGGGGAGTGCCGAAAAACTCTTCAAATGGTGGGTCAAATTTGGCAATGGGTAACATTTCAAAAATCCCACCGCCATTGTTATTGATCAACACAATCGTCAGATGTCCGACAAACTTATTGCGGATTAAAAAACCATTAGTGTCATGCAACAGTGCTAAATCTCCCGTTAAGATCACACTACTTTGCTGGCGATGGGCAATTCCTAAAGCAGTGGATAATGTGCCATCTATGCCATTTGCACCCCGGTTAAAGTGCGATCGCACTTCTAAATTATTCGGTTTCCAGAAATATTCCACATCCCGCACAGGCATACTATTGGCAATAAACAGAGGCGTTTCTGGTGGTAAAATCTGAGAAATTAACCAAGCTGCTTTACTCTCAAGAATTTCATCTATTTTCCCCATCGTCTGGTCAACGACTAACCTGACTTTAGCTTCCGCATCACACCATTGCTGCAAATAGTCTGACGAGAAAGATAAATTTGTCTCCTCTGTGTTTATATCTTCTACAGATATGCGTAAATGCGTCGTTCTCCCATGTAAAGGGTCGAGGTTTTGATCGCTCTTGTCAATCACCCAGCGTCGGGGTTGGGTTGCATCTATCCAGGTACGCAGTTCTTTACTCGTAGGCATTTCTCCCACCTGAATCACCATTTCGGGTGCTAGCTGCTTTGCTAGTTGCTGATTTCGCAAAATTAGGTCATAAGTGGAAATTAAATAAGGGTTGAGTTGGGCATAATTTCTCACTGGGGAGAGTCCCTCAGCTAGCACAGGCCATTTGAGAGTTTGGGAAAGGTGCGCGATCGCTCTACAATATTCCTGTGGTTGCGACGGTTGGGCAACACCTGCGATAATAATGCCGCGATCGCATTCTTTCCATTCTTTGGGCATGGGACATGGGGCATAGGGTATGGGGCATGGGTTTGCTATTCCTGCGAAAAAGTCTTCTGGGTGAAACTGCGATCGCAAATAACTCAAATCAGTTCCATCAGGTAGAGGCGCTAAAGGATCGCGAAAGGGAATATTCAAATGTACTGGCCCCTTTGTAGGAGTTTGCGCTCTTTCCCAGCTATGAATTACTGTTTGTCGCAAGTAAGCTAGCATTCCCAGATCGGCGGAGGGTAAGGCTAACTCTGTTTGCCAATTTGGGTAGTTTCCATATAATCTCAATTGATCTACAGTTTGCCCAGAGTGACAATCTCGCAATTCTGGAGGTCTATCGGTGGTTAATACCAACAGTGGTACGTGACTATATGAAGCTTCTATTACTGCTGAATAAAAGTTTGCCCCTGCTGTACCAGAAGTGCAAACTAATACCACCGGGCGTCCGGTTGCTTTAGCTTGTCCCAAAGCAAAAAAGGCGGCGGAACGTTCATCGAGAATGGAAATTGCTTCAATCTCAGGTACTTGTTGAGCAAAAGCGATCGCTAACGGTGTTGAGCGCGATCCAGGACAAATGATGGCACAAGTCAATCCCAACCGCTTTAGCGTCTCTGTTAAAATATAAGCCCAAAGTTGATTAACATTCCTATAAGCGATTGGCATTAAATCAAACATAGCTATAAAACAATTTTAGATTTTGTCTAGGGAAATTCAATTTAAAATCCATCAATGCGGTGTTGAGTTCCATCACCACCACGCGAGTTTCTGGGCAAGGAAATCTCCCAGCAAACTTGCTCCACTTTCTACAAAATGCACAATTTGCTCTCAAACTTTTATGGACTGCATTCATTTAACGGGAATTCGGGGCTATGGCTACACTGGGTATCTACCAGAAGAACAGGTGCTAGGACAATGGTTTGAGGTGGATGTGAGGTTATGGTTGGATATCTCCACAGCGGCCAAGACTGACGCGATCGAAGACACTTTAGATTATCGCAGCGTCATTAGCTTGATACAACATCTGATCAAAACATCTAAATTTGTTTTGGTGGAGAAATTGGTAACAACGATCGCAGATTCTATCCTCCAAGAATGCGATCGTGTAACAAAAGTCCAAGTAACTCTCAGCAAACCTGCTGCACCTATTCCAGACTTTGGTGGCAAAATTAGCATTGAACTGACTAAAAGTAAGTCCAATCTCTAAAAAATCACAAAACGTGTTTTTTTTCAATATCTATCACCTAGCAAAGATAAGAGGTTTACATGGAGCCTGGAAATATCTCACAAAGAGAATCTTTCCTGCCATTGCCCCCAGCACTTACTCATTCTTAAAAAACTAAAAAATCCCGCGATCTGCTGATAAGCATTTAATTTGCATATTTTCAGATCGCAGGATTTATGTGATTAAGTATTAACCTGAAGCAATGAATAATTACAAGTAACATCATTTCACTTATATGCAAAATTTAAGACAGTTTCAGATGGGAATTTAGAGCCAGACTTAGACAAAAACTGTTTGTACACAAAGTGGTATTCAATTCTTTAATTTCAGATAATGATTAATTTTTAGTAGTGATTTAGGTAATGCATATTATTATATTACGTACAACACACTCTCTGAAGTTTTTCAACTTATATGAAAGTAGTATACTGTGATTTTCTGAATTTTTATTCTTGATTAATTTTTACATAAATACTATACTTAGTATTTATACTTTCCTTAAGAAAAATTATTGCATATTTTTGAAATTCAGTTTTTTCTTGCTGGTAATTACATGGTAATTTATACATTCACGTTAATAACATGATATTAGCTGCATGTAATAATCAGCATTAGCTTTGACAAACAGAGAAATTATTGGAGGATAATAACATTACTATTTGAGCGTTAGTCAGTATTTATTATCAAGCAAAAATACGGGGTAGTTAAAGATTGTTGATGATCAAATAAAAGCTTTACGATCGCATTTGACACCCACAACAAAAATCTGAACCTTAGCAAACAGGTTGTTTAAACATGTTCGCCCGAAAAATCCTAATTGTTGAGGATGAGAAAATCCTAGCTTCAAATATTAGAAAAAGTTTACAAAAATTAGGTTATTCCGTTTCAGAAATAACTAATTCTGGTGAAGAGGCAATAAAAAAGGTAGCAGAAATTCATCCACATTTAGTATTAATTGATATCTGCCTAGCTGGGGAAATTGACGGTGTACACGTAGTGGATATTATCCAGAATCAGTTCCATGTGCCTGTAGTATATCTAACAGAATATTCAGAATATAAAACATTACATAAAAATCAGCTAAGTGAACCTTTTAGTTACATAGTCAAACCATTTATTGAAAGTGATTTACATTTTGCGATTGAAATGACTCTGTACAAACATCAGAGCAAAAAGATATTACACGAAGAGAAACAGAGGCTAACGGCAATTATTAACAGTATGGGCTGTGCAGTAATTGTGACATATACAAATGGTTGTATTCAAATGATGAATCCCAGAGCAGAAATAATCACTGGCTGGAAACAAAGTGAAGCGTTTGGGAAAGATTTAGTAGAAGTCGTTAACTTAGTTGACAAAGATGTAGGAGAAACAATTCAAAATCTAGCCACAGATGTAATGGAAGCAGGTGAAATTTTGAATTTACCAGAAAACTGTACATTGATTACCAAAGACGGTAAAGAAATAGCGATTGGGGATAATGTTGCACCCATCCGCGATCAAAATGGCAATATTACTGGCGCGGTTTTAGTTTTTCAAGACATCACCAAACGCAAGCAGACAGAGGCGCAATTGATCCGCAATGCGTTTTACGATGGGCTAACCGCATTACCGAATCGTGTTTTATTTTTAGATCGGCTCAGACAAACCATTGAACGTAGTAAACGCAGAAGCGATTATTATTTTGCAGTTTTATTTTTGGATTTAGATGGCTTCAAAGAGATTAACGATCGCTTTGGGCATGGAATAGGGGATGATTTTTTAGTAGCGATCGCTAGACGTTTAGAGTCGTGCTTACGCAGTGGCGATACTGTAGCACGATTTGGTGGTGATGAGTTTACTGTTCTTTTGGAGGATATTAAAGACATTACTGACGCCACCAATGTTGCCAAACGTATTCAAGACTCCTTAAGATTGCCACTTAACCTGAATGGATATCAATTATCTACTACAGCTAGCATTGGTATTACTTGGAATTTTAGCAATGAAGAGGAGCCTGCAACTCTGCTGCGGGATGCTGATATTGCTATGTACCGAGCTAAACGGCAGGGAAAAGCTAATTATGCCATATTTAGTTAATTATTCCTTTCTGCTGCTACTTCATTCTGATTTTCTTGACAACTATCTGGAATTTTGCGTCAAAAACCATAAACTGCGTAGGTTGGTTTGTAGCTTGCTTCCCTGTAGGGGTACGAAGTGAAACCCCACAAACCACTGCAAATATTGGGTTTCGTTCCTCAACCCAACCTACGATTTTCTTTAACCCAACCCTATTGCCTTATAGAACCCATTTGATATCTTTTTTAGCTAGCTAGCAGCTAGTCTTTTGAGCAT
>NZ_JABXKQ010000156.1 GCF_017114945.1 Nostoc sp. JL34 | reverse complement strand
ACAGAGTTTGATCTTGCTCACGAGTTAGAAATACTCTTAAACGAGCGCCCATATATAAGTCACCTCATGTCGATGCATTCTCTGTATTTACTTATCTTTACATAGTCTGGTTTTTTTATGCCCACCTACTTAGCTTATGGAATTTATTTGTTGCTTTCGCCTCATTAACAGTCGGATATAAATTATTTAACGAGGGTAGAATCAACTTTTAAAATCTGCAAATATAATCATATTTTCTCATCTACATTAGTAGCTAAGATTACATTATTCACCAGTTCATCGTACAGCCAGAAAAATTTACTATTATAATTTTCCCATCTTCTCTATTGCCTCTGAGAGTGCATTATGCTACTTAGATTAACTTTTAGTTAAGTGCCGACTTCACGAGCGATAAGCACACATAACCCGCCTCAGCCAGACGAATAGCCTCTTAATCATGACTTTAGCTCAGAGGGGTTTTACTCAGGTTGACGGTAATATTAGAATGGAAACTATTGATGATGAGGAAAAGCCAAGAATGACCCAGGTGGTTCTAGGAGAGAACGAAGGAATAGACTCAGCTTTGCGTCGGTTTAAACGCCAGGTTTCCAAAGCTGGGATATTAGCTGATGTGAAATATCATCGGCACTTTGAAACACCGATAGAGAAACGCAAACGTAAGGCAGTAGCAGCTAGACGCACAAGACGTTTTAAATAAACCTATTTGGTTTGGTACTGACGTTGCTTGAGGTTCTGACCGCAAACAGGCAACAGATCGAGCGCCATTATTCTTACACAAATTAAGCAAAGTCTGCCGCACCGCCAATTAGGGTGGAGATGAGTTACTTTTCCTATACATAGAGAGCGTTAAGGGCTTTATCTTGGTTGGATGGAAGAAGCTAAAATCGCTAACCATCAACCAAAATAAGCGCCTTTAAACATCGGTTAGCTGCCTTTGGCAAGCTGATAGGGCAGTATTCATCCAACCCTAAGACTCAGAATTATTAATGGTGCGGCTATTACAAACATTCATCGCCTTTTCTACTCCCTGTTTGAGACTTAGTTCAAGACATTCAACTACGAACTGAAGTACAAGAGACATCTGCTGATTTTCGGCAGCAGAAAATCTTCCTAGTACATGAGAGATAGCACCGGAATCATCGTTATTAGCTGCATCTTTGGGTTTACCAATACCAATTCGCAAACGGGGAAAGTTTTGGGTACTAAGATGTGCGATCGCACTTTTCATGCCGTTATGTCCCCCAGCCGAACCAGATAAGCGCAGACGAGTTTTTCCCAAGGGCAAATCCATATCGTCATAAATCACCAGCACCGACTCAGGCGGCAATTTATACCAACTTGTCACCGCTTGTATTGCTTGTCCTGAGCGATTCATATAAGTTAACGGCTTCAGCAAGCGAATCTTACCTCCACCTGGGGCCATACCCTCGCCATATTCACCCTGAAACTTGCGGTTTTCTGCTAAGGGAATGCGCCAAGAACGGGAGAGAGTTTCTACAGCAGCAAAGCCGATATTATGGCGTGTTTGGTCGTACTTGCTTTCTGGATTCCCCAACCCAACAATTAGCTGGGGAATCACCAAAGCTTGTTGCGTAACAGCTTCTGTCATTTTGCCTACAGTCAATTGATATGCACCAGTCCCCTAGCTAAGTTGGGAAGAACTAGCGGTATCCTGCTCAGATTTAGCAGGGTAGATTTGCTTAGGTTCCAATTCAGCAGTAGTCTTTACAGCTTCTTCTAACTGTTCTGCTTCTTTTTGAAACTCCGTTTGAAACTCCTTAGAAGCTTCTTGGAAACTACGAATTGTTTTACCGACACTCCGACCAATCTCTGGCAACTTCTTTGGGCCAAAGATTAACAGCGCCACTACCATAATTACACCCATTTCCGGCAGACCAATACCAAATATATTCATTTTGTCTCCTGTAAACTATGGAACTACTACAGAAACTCACATATTATTATGTAGTCTACTCAATATTGAGAGTTGAGCAACTGTTCGGTTTGCACCTACCAAGCTACTCAACCCAGTTTGATTTTCGGATATCGTCACCGACATCACAGGTGTAGGCTGGACTCTTCGGTTGCACTCTCGACAGATTCCCACCTGCCGACTCTCGCGGTGAAGAGACATCCCAACCGCGCAGACAACACGAAAACCAATATTGTTGTTGATGTTGTCGCGCTCCGCCCTATTGTTGTTGTTGCGGGACGCGGAACGGCAGTTTTTAGGATTGTTGATCCAGGAACCGCCCCGCAGTACAGCATATCCCTGCTTATAATAAAGATTATCTCAGAATTGAGAAGTAAAATAGGCTGAACGCAATGCTATCAGACTTAGATTTTGTACTTGAACAAGTTGGTTTAAATCTGCTGTAATACTTATTCTAAGTAGTGTTTATACAAAACTATAGTTGATATTAGCAGTGCCAGTGAATTTGCGATAGTAGTTCAGCTTAAGCAAATCTAAGCTCTTTAGCCTGCGGGATTTTGCTATGTTCCTCAAGGGACTTGCAAAAAATAAATTATCCCAAATTATTTCAAGAAGGGGCGCAAGGATTTATATCATGTTCGGGTAAAGACTTATCATTTAGACCGCAGGGGTGCAGGGGTGCAGGGGTGCAGGGGGCAGGGGTGCAGGGGGCAGGGAGCAGGGAGCAGGGAGCAGGGAGAAAGAGATTTTCCTGATTTTTGCACAGATGCGGTAATCATAAGTAATTAACCGGACTTGATATTACGCCCTTTCTTGCCCAGTCGCAAATCGCAACTGACAAAAAAACCCGGAAGAACCGGGTGTAACTTAACTTGTTATCCAAACTTGATCGCTGTCTATCCGTTAGCGTGCTAAACTCCGCCAATCGACAAATACATCCTGAACCAATAGTGATCTATTGTAAAGTTGCAGAATAATCAGCAGAAACACGAAAAATAGCAAAATAAAAACTGCCATCACAGGGGTAGTACCCCAACCTGGAGCCACTTTCCCATACTCAGAGTTAAGTGGTTTCAGGATATCTCCCAACCTAGTCCTTTGTGCCATAGTTCACCTAAGATTACTTGCCAAAGCTTTTTTTAATCTTCTGTAATATTCTATAAGAATAGCACTCATAATCTATCCCTCAATTATGGAACCCGCAATAGTTCTTAGCATTTCCGTGGCTGCCGTGGTGGTTGCCATCACCGGACTGTCGATTTATACCTCCTTTGGCCCTCCTAGCAAGCAATTGAACGATCCCTTTGATGACCACGAAGATTAAAAGAGTCATTAGTCATTAGTCATTTGTCATTTGTCATTTGTCATTTGTCACTGGTCTGTGGAAAACCATAATTGACCAGTGACACAGCAATAGTGGCTCACTCCAGCCTGGAACTAATCGCTGGTATCATCTTGAAACTGGCGATTTTCCAAGGCTGTATCGTCAAGATTTGTTGCTGAGATGAGAATTCAATAGCAGAGGAACGCTCTAACAAATCTACTCTATCTCCTAGATTCAACCCTAAATCACTTTGCAAAGATAACTCGACTGTTTCTCCGTGACATTCATAACACCGCAGAATTAATTGCTGTGGGTCATCCTCAGATGGCTTTAAGGCCATCAAGATTAAATTTTCAGCTGATAAATCTAGGAAGCTTACCCCTTCAATAGTGCTGTTAGCCGTAGCGGGGCGTTTATCCTGTGCTGTTAGCGGATAGCTAGGGTTTAGCCCTTTGTCAGTGCTGGGTGGATTCAATATCACTTGCAATGGGATATTCAATTCATAGCCACGTCGTACCGTATGGGCTGATTCCCAGCTACCTGCATGAGGATACAAGGTATATGTGAACTCGTGAAAACCTCGGTCAGCCTCTGAGTCTGGCCAATTAGGACTGCGTAGCAGTGTTAGGCGGAGTTGATTTGGCTTGCTGTCGTAACCGTATTTACAATCATTCAGCAAACTGACACCATAACGATTTGGGATTGTATCTTCTGCTGTCAAATCAGCCCAACGTAAAGCAGGAACTTCCCATTTTGCCTGTTCTGCGGGGGTTTCTGGTTTAGTTGGGCGGCGAATCGCGCCACAGGGAATTTCATAGGTAGCAAAGTCTGCTTCCAGATTCAGAGGAAAAGCAGCTTTCACCAATACATGATTTTCTTGCCAATTAACGGTAGTAGCTATCTTTAGCAGAGGTGAACCAGCTTGCAGAATGTAGTCTTGGCAAAATTCTGATTCACCCAACTGACGCACCACACGCAGACGACTTTGCACTGGCCCTTGTTCTAACCACTGAATAGATTGAAGATTTGTTGAGGGTAACGGATGTTGAGCGTAATTGGGGTCTATATTCCATGCATCCCAATATTGACCACTGTCTTTAAAAGCTTGTAGTTGATTCCCCGCCCCACTCAAAACTTCTCGTTGATAAGTTTTATCAAAAACACTTGATAAATCTCCAGTATCAGGATCTATAACAACTCGCAAGAATTCATTTTCTAAAATCCAGTCTGCCAGGAGTGGGGGAGATGAGGGAGATGTAGCTTCCTGTAAGGTGGGAGATGAAGGGGAAAGCCAAAATATGCGGTAGCCTACGGGTGGAATTTCGGTGGCGAGAAATAGTAGCGTTGATGGTTCAGATAATTGGGAGACAAGCTGCTTTCCAGAAGTATCGTAAATCTGCCATTCCTCTGGCGTGGGTAAGGCTACAGAGATTACCTCAGAACGCTGCCAATTGAGAGAATTAAAAACGAAAATAGGCAAACTATTGGGTTTTGGTGGTTCTGATCGGGTAATGTGAGATGCGATCGCTAAAAGTGATGACTGTAATATCTTCGTTCCTACTTGTTCCACTTGCTGCCACTGGGGCAACGCATCTAAATAAACTTGGGTAATTGAAGAACCAGGTAAAATATCATGAAACTGTTGAAATAATACTTGCTTCCAAGCTGCTTCAATTTCTGCTTTAGGATATGTCACACCACAGCTTACAGTTGCCAAGGTAGCAAATAGTTCAGCTTGATACAATAAATTTTCACAACGACGATTCCAACGTTTTTGATCTGCGTGGGTAGTGTAGCAACCGCGATGAAATTCTAAGTATAGTTCGTCATTCCAAGTAGGGAATGAGGGGGCAGGAGAAGCAGGGGAGGCAGGGGAGGCAGGGGAGGCAGGGGGGGCAGGGGAGGCAGGGGAGGCAGGGGAGGATAGGGGAGAATTATAACTAGTACTTTCTGCCTCCTGCCTTCTGCCTGCTTTACTGATTTCCTGTAAATACTTTTCAGCCGTCGTGAATTCTAAATCTGGGAAGAAAGGTGACTTTTGCCAGCGTTGGGCGGTTTCTAACATATCACGGGTGGGGCCGCCGCCGTGGTCGCCGACACCGGGAAGCCAGAGAGATTCTGATAAACCAGTTTGGGTTTGCCATTCAAGAGCATAGGATGCCATTTTAACTGGGTCAATGCTTTGACCGATGAGTGCAGACATCAAACTAAAGACTTCACACCCGTCAGGCGATCGCCACCAAAAAGCCCCATAATCAAATTTAGTAGTATCATTCCACCGCAACTTCTGCGTCACAAAATACTCGATTCCGGCATTAGCGAAAAACTGCGGTAAAGTTGCACAGAAACCAAAAGAATCTGGAACCCACTCCACAGTTGAAAGCTTGCCAAATTTCTCCTGGATGTAGCGTTGACCATACAATAGCTGACGGACTATTGATTCACCAGCAATGAGGTTGAGTTCTGGTTCCACCCACATTCCGCCAACAACTTCCCAACGTCCAGCAGCTACCTGTGCTTGAATAGCCTGAAACAAATCCGGGCGATGTTCTTCAATCCAAATATAAAGTGCAGGAGTCGAATGACAGAAAATTAACTCAGGAAAATCTTCTTGCAACTTCAAAACCGACTCAAAAGTGTTTTGCGCCGCATTCCAAGTTTCACTCACAGGCCATAGCCATGCTAAATCTAAATGAGCATGACCCAACAGAAAAATTTTAGATTTTTGCTCCCCCTTCAAAAGGGGGGCTAAAATGTCAGATTGAATTAGGTTTTGGCGTAGAGATAAAAACGACTTTGCTAACTCTCCCTTCTCTTCCTCCGTTTCTACTGTGCCTCTGCGGTTTGTAACTTCCCCCACCATCGCCGCCAAAACATCCAGTTTCTCCGGCGCAAACCTTTCCAAATAAAGTTGCACCACAGCTAACTCATCAGCCACAAAACCCGGATCGGGATTATTATCAACAATAGACTCATAAACTAGGAGCGATCGCACTAAAGCACCATCACAATGTCCCGGACTCACTAACCGCAAAGCCACAGTAAATTCTTCCCCTGGCGTTACCCCTCGACTGAGAAGCACTCTAGGCGAACAATCAAATAAATCACCCTCCAGCACTAACTCCCCATTCACATAAATCTCAGCAGAATCTGCCCACCAAAGCAACGCTAGCCGCAAAGATAACCCAGCTAAGGGATAACCCTGTAAATTTTGGGGAACCACCAATTTTTGCACTAGCCAGAGCACTTTTTTCCCGCCTGTCCAAGCAATATGTTCTTTAGCATTCAACTGGACAGGTTGCCAATGAGACAAATCAGCAGCTACAACATCAGTAATAATCAGGTCAGATTCCTCGTATAGCCACCTAGACTGAAGATTAACTTGACAAAAAGAGCGCAATTGCTCAATTGCTTGTGAGAGAAATTTTGTCTGGGATTGAGAGACAGTCGGGGTCATATTTTCGCTAAGATGAGGTGTTGGTCGTTTTTATTATTTGGCGTGAGTCTCACAACTTAACAAGACTTGAACTAAAAAATTACTACTATGTCTTCTGGTTCCTCTGGTCGTTATCAAAGCAGACTATTTAACTTTGTCCACCAGCAATCTCGGCGGGTGACACAACAGTGGGAACACACCTTCCGACATTTACAAGTTGCCACTAAGTGGGGTGTGGGGGTATTACTTTACCCAGTGTATCTACTGTTACAGTCATCGGAATCATCCGGGAAAACGCTACACACCAAAGAACCACAAACTAGACTAAAGTTACAACCAAATGATACCGATTTTCAGCCCGAAACTCTGCCAAATGTTGATAGCCCCATTCAACATGTACTAGAAGCAGTCTATTATCTGTCATCTGATGAAGCCGCCTCTACCCCTGCAAAAACAGTTAAACCTTTCAATTTATTGACTGTTTTGGGAGTTTTTCGGCTGAAATCCGCTGAGAATAATTTTACAAATAACGCTAATCTGACTCAATCATCAAATATTACAAAGAATCAAGCCGGAAGTCTCAACCCTTCACAGTTAGAAAATGCCCTTGAACAACATCTTCCAATAGTGCGAGGAATTGCCACAAATTTGATGAATCGGAATTTAGTACTTGTTACTGCCGATAATGAAATTCTAGATATTTTGACACGCCAACAGCAGGCAAAATTAGAAGACCGAGTTATTAACGAAGTTGCTAAATACTGGGAATATTGGCGGTTGATTACAGCTAAAAAAGAAGCGCAGCTATTACCACAAATTGACCGATTATTAGCAAAACTTACTGACGGAAATCCACCCAAAATACCAGTTTTAGCTGAGGGGATACCAAAAGATTTACTTAATATTAATACAGATAAATTATTAGCATTTTTAGATATAGCCGTTGCTAAGTTGGAATCAAATGCTTTAGTCCCAGCACAAGAACGTAGCCAGGAAATTGTCCAAGTTGCCCAAACTCAGTTAAACATATTTCTTTATGGCAAAGAGCAATTAGCTGCTAGGGGAGAAATTGCAGCCAATGCTGATGGGTTAGAAACTCATACATTGAATCTTCAGGCTTTGATTGAGGCGGCGCTTAATTACTTCTTTGGTGTTGGTAGTAGAAAAACACTTGAGCCAACAACCAGTGATGAGCGATTGCCAGGTAAACTATTCTCATCACACCTAAGAAAAGCCTTGTCTAAAAGCCCTCAGTTGCAGAACCAGCATTTAACAGATGATCCTTGGCTAACGTGGAGTGATTTATTTGGGGACACCGAAAATGCTACTGACAAGCCAGTTCCACTTTTTCAAAGGAAAAATCCTGCTTTAGCCCCAAGTTTATCAGTAAGGCATTTTCCACAACATAATTTGAGTGTTAAACAACCTAAAATCGGTTCTGGCTTGGTGCGAAGAAAACAACCAACTAGTAATCTCGCCTCTAGTCAAAAAACATCTGGAAAAGTCGCTGCTGCTAAACAAACCCAAACTCGCATTTCCCAAACAAAAAGCGAGAGTCGTAAAGGGGAAATATTGCAACAGCAGTTTCACCAAAGCAGTCAAGTTGAGGCACAGCCAGACTGGATAGAAACCAAAGCAACCTTAACTGGCTATGAAAAGCACCCCTTAGAGCAACTTCTGGAATGGCTTGATTATGTTATGCTCTGGCTAGAAGAGAGAATTGTAAATATTTTTCAGTCGTTGCGGCGGCTATGGCAGGGGAAATAATACTAATTCGTAATTCGTAAAATATTATTTTGGTTTACAGCTTTACATCTGTAGGCTAATTTTGGAGAATTGATATAAGCTAATAGATATTTTTTAATAACCTATTATAATATTTACAATTTTTCAATTAAAGGATAATTTTGATTATCTATAAAGTTATTGGTGGTTGTCTAAGTGAAAATTATTGTTTACTGTAAATACTTCAATTTCAAAAATCCACTAGATAAACCGAAGATTGAGACATTTGTGGTAAATTTGCCTCAGATTCCTAAGATAGGTGAAACAATTGTAGTCGAAAGAATTTCACCCCAAAAGCAGTTTGTAATTATCTTTGAGTACATTGTGACAGCAGTGCAATTTAACGCTTCTAGGGAATCGGTTGATTCAGCAGATGCTCAAGTAAACGCATTTTTAAACCACTGTTGGGAGGGAACATCAAATTTCAAAGTTACAAACTTTTTAGAACAATAATCTATCACCACAATAGAGGATAAATCAATTCATTGTAATTACTCTATAGCTAGAAGCTATTTTCAGCGCATTTGGACGCAGAGCGATAAAATCTTGTAGTTCGCGTAGCTGAAGTACCAGAAAGGATCGCATGAATTACTATTCCCTCTGCTGACTGTTACCGGGATGCTCTCAGTCCGAGTATGACAGTTTGTAAATGCTGGTTTATTATTGTTTTTTTATACTTGTACACCCGACCGGATTTCATCGTAGTCTTGTTCAACAGCAGAAGGTTGCTCTAAAGTATAAAAAACATAGTAGACTTTAACTGAACACATAAAAAATAGATAATTAAATCTTTATTATGACTGAAAATCTCTCAAACAAATGTCCTATTTGTAGTCATGAAGGCATCCATATTCGTTCATTATCTAAAAATAATATTATGAGCGAATTAGAAGATTATTTTGCTGAAAAACCTCCAGAAAAAATTGAAATAATAGACTATGAGATCCAGCAATGTAAAAATTGCTCACTGGAATATGCTTTACCTCTAGAAGCAGGTAGTCAGTCATTTTACCAATGGGTTACTACTAGAACAGGTTATTATACAAAATCTAGATGGGAATGGTTTGCGGTAATAGAGCAAATAAATAAGCAAGAAAGACAAAATTCGATTTCTATCTTAGATGTGGGCTGTGGAGGAGGAAATTTTATTGAAATTGCCAAAAAACTTTCAAATACTCGTGTAGTTGGCTTGGATACAACTCCAGAATCTGTTGAGCAATGTCAGGCAAGAGGATTTGAAGTTTACTGTGAAACAATTGAGAGTTTTTATAATAAATTTTCTAGTGAAACGTTTAACTATGTATTGTCTTTTCATTGCTTAGAACATATTAGTCAACCAAAGCAATTTATTGCATCAATGCTTTCTGTTCTTAAACCGATGGGTAGTATATTTATCAGTACTCCTTATTCACCTATGTCGGTTGAATCAGATTGGTTTGATATATTAAATCACCCACCACATCATCTGCTACGTTGGAGTAAAAAATCTTACGAAGAACTAGCACATCAACTAGGCTGTGAGATAAAATTTTATATGCCATCTGCAAATTCTGTTATGGCAAGAACAACAAATAATTTTAGTTTATCTAAATTTGGAAAAAATCAAACAGTATCTAAGTTGAGATTATTCCAAGAAATAATAAAAAACCCTACTGTATTTTTGAAAATATTCTTTGAGCAATTAATGCGTTATCGAGTTAATGGAAATATCGCAGCAGATATTGTATTAGTAGAATTCCAGCTATCTTCAAAAATTAGTATATAAATTATTTAATATATAGGATTCCTACAGCTTGTTGTGAAAATACGTAAAAAATTAACCCTATGATTGACCGTAGCGATCGCATACTTTCTCATCAAGAAGGCACATTCCAAGGTGTTGGAGGAATTAATCTGTATTACCAAAGCTGGCATCCAGAGGGGAAAGTGCGGGCAATCTTAGCAATTTCGCATGGACTCGGAGCGCACAGCGATCGCTATGGTAATGTAATTGAGCAGTTGATACCCAAGCAATATGCTGTCTACACCTTAGACTTGCGTGGTCATGGACGCTCACCGGGTCAACGAGGCTATATCAACACTTGGAGTGAATTTCGCGAAGACTTGGGAGCCTTTTTACAGTTAATTCAGACTCAGAATCCTGGATGTCCAGTTTTTATCTTGGGTCACAGTTTAGGTGCGGTGATTGTCTTAGATTACATTCTGCGCTATGCCCAACAAGCATCAGTATTGCAGGGTGCGATCGCTCTCGCGCCAACTTTGGGGAAAGTTGGGGTTTCACCGATTCGGGTACTTTTAGGAAAAATGCTCTCACGAATTTGGCCCCGTTTCACCTTAAATACAGGTATTGACATCAGCGCTGGTTCACGAGATCAGCAGGTTTTAGCCGCATTTGCCCAAGACACACTGCGACATACTCGTGCTACTGCCCGTCTAGCCACAGAATTCTTTGCAACAGTTGATTGGATTAATGCTCATGCAGGTGATTGGCAATTACCATTATTGATTCTCCACGGTGGCGCAGACCGAGTGGCTTTGCCAGCAGGAAGCGACATTTTTTACCAACGGGTAAATTGCACAGATAAGCTGAGAATTGAGTATCCAGAAGCCTATCACGAGATTCAGAGTGACATAAATTACCGCGAGGTAATGGCTGATTTGGAAGATTGGTTAGAGCGACATCTAGCACCTGAAACAGCACAGTTAGGAAGGGGAAGTGGTGAGTTAGAGTTTCCCAGTTTTTAGCTTTCAGTACAGAGGCTTGATTACTCTATCGTTAAGCAATGCATAGGCGTAGCGCGTCGTAGCCCCAAAGCTTAAGGATATGAATAATGCAATATGTATGCCAAGGTGTAGAGAATTTATTGCATAGTCGCAGTTGATACGAATATTGTTGTAAGATTGTTGACCCAAGATGATGAATTAGAATTCAACAAAAGTCTAAAAATTTTCAAGGTTCAAGATATTTTTATCGCAAATACGGTGAAGTTGGAGTTGGTATTATTTACAAATCAAGCTTAAGCTGTATTGGCTCTTTCTGCTCAGGCTGCGGTTTTGCATCAGAGGGTTTTAAAGAAGTTACTTTTGAGTCATCACTTGTAGGTATATCTATATTTTGGGTCAAGGTTGTATGTGGTTTAGCATCTTCAATTGAGTCTAGAGTTACGTTGGCATCTTTGTTCAAGATATAGTAAGCACTACGTCCTCCAATCCCCATTTGGTGTAGCAGTCCTCGACGGACAAGTTTACTCAGTAAGTAACTCGCTTGACTACCATTGATGCGGCATAAATCAGCTATTTGTGTTCGTGTAATACGTTCATGCTTACTTATGTATTGCACAATCATCTGTTCCATCTGTAGTTCTTCAAAACCACGACGGCGAACGTATGCTGCTGGACGACCCATTTGGCGATAAACTGAGGCACTAAGATGGTACTCTCGCTGCCGTGCAGTCTTGATTCGCTCTACCAAACCATTCTCCATCAATTCTTCAAGGACGCGGCGAGCATTGGACTCTCCTTTTTGAGTCAGACGCCCTGCTTCAACGATATTTATTTCTCCTTCTTGCCTAAGATAATTGAGGAGTATTAGTTCATCCAAGATAAGCAGCCGTTTTAGTCGCCTCTCCTCAGCTAAAATAATTTTTACAAAATCTAAATCAGCTTTTCCACCAGGTAGCCGAACGATGACATTTGAATTGGTAGTAGCGGAATAATCTGGCAGTGGATGTCCAGTGCGTAATTGACCAGAATATATAAGTCCAATACCACGACCAGTACGTTCTACCAAACCTATTCGCTTGAAGATATCAGCGAGTAATGGATTTCTTGGTAAAGGGCCGCTAACTAATAAAGAATCCAATTGAATGCCTTCAACAAAACCTCCTGGATTTCTAATAACTAATGCATCATCGTGTGTCTGAATATGAACTGCTCCTATACGATTGTAATCGCGGTGGGTAAGTGCATTATTAACAGCTTCTCGAAATGCACGTGGATCATAAGCTGGAACACCTACACGAAAGAGGTCAACTGTTAATTCATTTTCTTCATTTCGCAAGCTAAATGCTTCCATAATGCGCTCAAAAACGCGCAATAAGGGCCAGCGATAAAATTCATTGATTGCAACATCTTGACCCCTTAACACTTGAAAAGCTACTTCGTGGGTCGGAACCTGCTCACTCAAGACACTTTCTCGTCCAATAACAAGTAAACCCGCAAGTGTTGGTACTAAATCATCTCCCCGTACAAAACCCAAAGCTTGTGCTAATTCCCGGTCAGATAAATCTTGAAGCGATATATCGCCACGATATTCAGTTAGCAATCGCCGGAGACGAACAAACTCAAGTGGATCGAGGTCATTCCAGGTAGTTCCAGTTATCAGCCGTGCTGTCACATCACGCTGACCTCGGTCAGCATACCAAGTATCTATTTCACTCGCATAAAGTGGTTGGCATTGAGGTTTTCCACGCGTATCTAATCGACGTATCAACGTTCGACCATTGCTTGTTGATACCAATTGCGGTGCAGTGGGTACGTTTATTACAGCCACGCGTCCTTCAGGCAAATCAATCATTGCCGTTTCTACCGACACCGATGGTGTTGTTTTACTTGCTATCAAAGCAGACAACAAACCTGGAGAAGATTCTGCAAGCTTTTGATTTAAGCCTGTTATACAGCCATCATCCTCCACACCAATAACTAGTTTGCCACCATGCTTGTTAGCAAGGCATACTACAGCATCTACCAATTCGTTCTCAGGTAGTGGTTTGCGATCGCTCTTAAACTCTACAGTCAGAGTTTCGCCATCACCTATGAGTTTTATGAGTATTTCTGGAGTTATCATGGCTATAGTATCCTAGCGATCGCATATTGAAAAATAACAACTACAGTGTTGTTGGATCAACCGCTACAATTCCTTCAGACGCATAACGAACGAAATCTTTAGTATTGAATGTCAAAATATGCGTCACACTATTTGCCTTCATATTAGCAACGAGACGAGCATCATGCACTTGGACACCTGACACACTGAATGCAACAACAAGCTTACGCCACTCAGGGTAAATAGCAGGCATATCAGGCAACAATGGAAAAAGGCGTTCAATCAGCCGCAGCAGGCGATCTGCATCTGTTGGTGTTAAGCCAAATCCGTTTTTTGTGGCTGGTCTTGTAGCAACATTCCAAAACTCAACGCAGTTTTGCACGGTGATTTGCAGTGTATGTCCATCGCGTCGCAGTTTTCGGATCGCAGTTCGTATCATTGGATGTTGTGGGTGAGTGCGATCTACAAAACGCAGTAGGATGTTAGTGTCTATGAGGTATACCACTGCTAAGGATGATCCTCATAAATACTCTCACGAGTTACAGCATAATCTGACAGCACTGGTAAATTTGACCCAACACATAGCGCAAATTCGTCAGCTAACTTATCTGCAACGACTTCAAACTCCTCATTGTTCAGTTGATCCTGTGTCTGAAGCTTTGCCATCAACTGAGCGTGTTTTCGTTCTTGACCTTTGCGCTGTTGATCTTGAAAGATTAGCTCTTGAAGATATTCACTGGCTGAACTATAACCGCCCTTAGCTGCTTGTTCCTCGACAAAGACTTTCATTGACTCAGGTAAGAAAATCTGAATGTTAGTCATAGCTTGAGATATCTGGTGGGCGATTTTATCTACTACGTTAGCATTGCGATCGCACCTTCAAATGTATAGTCAATTGTTTGTATTATCCGAAAAATATATTGCTGAGGATTGAGAGTTTTTTCCAACCAAAATAGGTTCTCCCTTTACTCCCCCACGGGTAAGAGTACAAATCTTATAAAGGTTTTCACACTCAAAGATTGCCAGAACTAGCTCTTTCCCTGTTTGGTAAGAGGATGATAAAGGTTTACCTACCTCGCATTCCATATCAATTTTGCGATCGCGCCACTGTAACTTCCAAATACGCTTTTCGGTTATTGGTGCTTGAAGAGACTGAGCAAGAGCACTATACACTTGCTCTGCTTTGATATCATCCTTGGCTACTGGGACAAAAAACTTCATAGGCTGAGGTTACAAATAACGTAGGTTTCATTAGCATCAGCGTAACGCAGTTACCAAGGCAATCTGCTCCCATCCCACGAGAAAAAGTGTCCACTATCGCCTTCTTGAAGCTGTTCGATGACAGCCAATAATTGGGTAACAGTGCGTTCCACTGAAAATAATTTTTCCGCAGGTACATTTCCCTGGAAAGGACGAGAAAGGCGGGTATCAGTTGTACCAGGATGCAATGTTACTATTAATGCTTTCGGACAACTTCTTTTATACTCAATTGCCGCAGTTCGCATCAACATATTGAGTGCTGCTTTAGAAGCGCGATAGCCATACCATCCACCAAGTTGGTTATCGCCAATACTGCCCAATTTAGCAGAAATAGTGGCGAACACGCTGCGTTCTCCATGACGAAATAGAGGCAATAAATGTTTAGCCAGTAAGACAGCACCAATACTATTTATCTGAAAGTAGCGCAGCAAATTTTCTGAATTGATCTGTCTTAAGCTTTTTTCAGGTTGTAAAGTATCTTCATGTAACAGTCCTACACAGTTGACTACCAAATGCAGTTTATCAACTTGAGTATGTATTTTTTGAACAGCTTCAATAATCTGTAACTCGTCAGTAATATCCATCTCTAAATAAATTAATCGCTCAGGATATTTGTCTACAAGAGCTATTAATTCTGAGGCCGATTCCGGTTGACGAGAAGTTGCATAAATTTTAGCTATTCTGTGATCTTGTAGCAATTTTTTCACAAAACCCAAACCAATACCTTGGCTGGCTCCCACAATCAAAGCATTGACAGGATTAATTTCATCGATAAAAGACATATCAATTTAGATAACTTGTGGAGATATTTGATATTCATAGCGAGAGACAAAATAAGCACCAACTTGTCTCTAGCTGTGATAACAGAAACCAAAGCCTTTATATACTGCTCTCAGGCGCGGACACGAATCATCGCAATCTAGACGTAAATAACGTTTACTAAGTGTTTGTGCATGTTCAACAGCCCAAGCCAGCAGTGTCAAACTGCAAAGCGATGTACAAATGCTGACTCTTTCTGAGAGATGTCGGGCCAGAAAAGTAAATGCTTTAGTTCTTAGAGCAAAGCGCCACCACAACTAGAACCACACCCAGCGGTACAACCATAGCAATAAGCAGCAGTTTGTACCTCACTAATCAGGTCTAAATTGCCAGCTTCTAACAATTTACCAACTGTCAAAGTTTTACCATTGCGAGTTTTTGCAGGCAAATTCATCATTTGGTTAAAGTCACAATCATATACATTGCCCAGATAGTCAATTGAAAGTTCATCCCGACACATTAAATGTTCAACTGTGCTGGGATTAAAATGCAACTCTAAAAACTGCAAATAATTGGTATATAGTTTTCTCCGTTCTAAATGCATTTTAGTTCTACCAACTGGTAGATTGGTAATGGTGAAGAGGTTGTTAAACCCAATATTAAAATGTTCTTGTAAGAACATTTTGTAATCTTTTTCTAGATTGCTCTGTTCAGGAGCTAAGGAAAAATTTTCCCCGTTGGGTAACTGGGGATTAAATACCAAGTCCAAAATTAGATTTTCGTCTTTACCATAACCGAGTTGGTTAAGCCACTGCAAAGCTTTGATTGAACTATCAAAAACGCCAGTACCACGCATTCTATCAACATTATCTGCTAGGTAACAGGGTAGGGAAGCCACAATTCTCACTTGGTGTTTAGCAAAGTATTCTGGTAAATCACCAAATCCATCTTCAAAATAAATTGTCAAATTAGACCGGACAATCACTTGTTTGCCAGTTGTTCTTGCTGCTTCTACTAATGGCTTAAATCCATAATTCATTTCTGGTGCGCCACCAGTCAAATCCACAATTTTAATTTCGGGAAATTTATGGATTAGTGAAATCAATTGTTCACAAATTTCAGGAGAAAGTTCTTCTGTACGTTTTGGCCCAGCTTCGACATGACAGTGTGTACAGGCAAGATTACAACGCCTACCTAGATTAATTTGTAAAACTGTGATACCTTTTTTTGTCAAAGGTGAATTGAGTTTGTCCTTAAAAGCTGTAACTGCTGTATCTAGTAGAATTTTTGTTTGAGTTTGCATTAGTTACTACTCCTAAAAAATTACACAAATATTTTATTTTTTCTAACCTTGCAATAATCTGTAGGTTATTGCACTAATAATTGCAGCAGTTGGTAAAGTTAAAATCCACGATAGTAGAATCTGATAAAAAACACGCGGATTAGATTTAGATTTTTTGCTAATTAATCCCACACCAAAAATAGAACCGACTGAAACTTGAGTGGTGGAAACTGGAAGACCAAACCGAGTAGCTGCAATGACTAGAACTCCAGTTACTATGTTTGCTGATAAGCCTTGAGTATGATTTATTGAGGTAATCTTTTCACTCATGGTTACTGCAACTTTTTGGGAGTTGAGTAAACCACCAAGTGCCATTGCGATCGCTATTGTGATCATTCCTCCTTGAATCGAGAAATACTCAATAATTAGAAGGAGTGAAACAATCTTAGGAGTATCATTTAATCCTCTAGCAAAACTGACAATTCCAGCGCTGAGAAAATGGCACGTATCAATCATTTTCTGATTGACTGGTAGATACCATTTGGAATTAATATAGCCAGATAAGCTGTAAATTCCTGCTCCTAAGGGAATAGCAATGATTGGACTGAGTAATAAAGGCAAAATAAAGGAAGTCCCCAAAGCGGCAAAATTAACTTGTAGTCCGAACACTACTAATCCAGCACCAACTATCGCACCTGTCAAACTGTGAGTTGTGGAAATGGGAAACCCCATGAGGGTGGCAATGAGTACAGTTAAACCAGTCGCGATCGCTACTGCAAGATGAAACTCTGGGGCATTAGCGATCGCATCAGGCAATAATCCTTTTCCAGAGAAGTTTTTTATTAATCCTCCTGCTAAAAAAGTCGCAGCTACTGCACCAGCAAAAGTTGTAAAAGTTGCCCACAAAATTGCTGTTTGATAGCTGCAAGTTCTGCTACCAAACAGCGTTGCTACACCTTTAAAATTATCATTTGCACCATTTGAATAGGCTAAAAAAAGCGTAGCTAAAAATAGACTAAGTAACAACATTTTGGGGTTTATAAATTAACAGCAACCACCACCGCCATAATGCCAGGTTGAATTGGTAACGATTATTTCTAATGGGTTGATAGCAGCAAGTTTAGCAGCGGTTTTATCACATACCGCAGCGGGAATACCTAACTGAAGTAGATGACCTGCTGAATCATCAAAGAAAGGTTCAGAACCAGCATAAATTGCTGTTTTACCAGTAAAAATGCAAGCACCATCTTCTGGAATGAAAACTTTAAAAGAGACAGAATCTAAACTTTCTAAAAGTAGACTTTCTTCTAAATTATAAGTCTGGGAATCTAGTAAGCGATAAGGACGACGGGCACGAATTTCAATTTGACCAAAACCAGCATTTATAATTCGTTCAGTATACTTTTGATATGTGAGCGCACCTGATAAACACATAGCTCTCAGTCGCTCATCTTGTTGAAGATGTGCTGGAATTGGACGAGTAGCAATTGGATCGCTCATCTGCAAGCGTCCACCTGGTTTTAATACCCGATATGCTTCTTTTAAAGCACGAGTTAAATCTTCTGGTTCAAAGATGTTGAAAAGGCAATTCTGTGCCACGATATCAACGCTAGCATCAGCAACAGGTAAATTAAAAGCATCACCTTCGCGGATTTCTACAAAGCTGGTGTCAAACCAAGGGTTTTCTTGAGCAGCAATTGCCAGATTACGTGCGGCTGCTTCCCGCATTGCCTCAACTGGTTCAACAGCAATGACAGCACTTGCATGGCGAGAAAAATAAGCGAATTGCAACGCCTCTAAGCCGCCACCAACACCGACATACAGCACAGTCGGTTGGTTTCCTAGTTCCGTGGGGTGAACAGTAGTGCCACAACCATAGTTCATTTCCTGCATTGGCAAAGGAATTTTCAATCCTGGTAGTTGCAGGGGCGTACTTTGCACACAACAAAGTCCAACTTGGGGGGTTTGAGCAACTTCGCGGTAGAATTGCGCTGCTGTTTCTAGATAGGTCATACCATTTTGGATTTTAGATTTTAGATGATGACAGCTTTGTGCATCCTAGTATAGTTGACTCTGAGTTGGATGAGTTTTTGCTGATATTGCCAAAAACCCCAAATCTTCCTAAGATGGAAACCTTTGTGGTTTGAAATTATTTGACAACTATTTTGCCCAATGCCCCATGTCCAATGCCCAAATTCAATCATGCAATGTGTAGCCAACACCACTCACAGTTTGAATGAGACATTTTTCGTTGTTGGCTTCAAGTTTCAGGCGCAAGTAGCGGATGTAAGCTTCAATAATATTGGCATCGCCTATGAAGTCGTAACCCCAGACTTCCTCTAAAATGCGATCGCAGGTAATTACCTGTCGCGGATGGGCCAGTAAATATTCTAGTAAATCAAATTCCTTAGCAGTTAACTCAATTAACCGCTGATCTCGGTACACTTCCCGCGTGCGACGATTTAAACTCAGGTCTTTAAATTCTAAAACATCTGCGGCAACTGCTTGGTGGTTTCTTCGCAGGTGAGCGCCAACTCTGGCTAATAATTCATCAACGCTGAAGGGTTTAACGAGGTAATCATCAGCACCAGCGTCTAAGCCTGCAATGCGATCGCTCACTTCATCTTTGACGGTTAATAAGATTATTGGCACTTTATCAATAATACTTCGCAGGCGACGGCAAATTTCCAACCCCGACAAACCCGGCAACATCCAGTCTAAAATTACTAAATCTAGATGTAACTCACGCGCTGCGGTGAGTGCAGTTAATCCATCGTAGGCAATACTGACTTGATAGCCTTCATAATTCAATTCCAATTCGACAAATCGTGCCAGTTTGACTTCATCTTCAACCAGTAAGATGTGCGTCATGATGATGTTAATGATTTCAGCAGGGTACGGTAAGTAATAATACGGTCTGGAAACACTGTCTTCGAGGTGTCAGCTACTTAATAGCCAAACATCTAATTAGGTGTACGTTAGCTTAGTATAAAGCTGAGTAAGTAACAACCGTAAGTATGCAATTACCGATGGCATCTCGATCAAAAAACGCTCCAATTAGCTATTAGCAATAGACTGTGACATCTTCACCGCATTCATCAGCAAGATAACAGAGCGCTTTAAAACGCAAACAAACAACTTCTTCGTATAGAGGATTTAATTTACACATTGGTGGAATGTGAAATAGCTTCCGACCAAATAGCGTGATGTCTCGCTCAAAGGGACATTGAGCAGGAATAGCTTTGCAGAGGAAATGAGCCAATTTGGAGTTATGAATTTCTATCGTTTCCAACCACTCGCGGACTGGGTGCAGTAGATCATTGTGTAACTGGACTTGAATAAAGCTTGTCATAATTTTTTACCTTGATAATTTAAACTAGATTGAGTTTGTTGTATTTGAACCTCTATAAATAGATACAGTTGGGTTCTATAGTTTTATGCACTCATTGCTCGTTATTTGGTTCTCTACAAAGATATAATGAGTCTTTAGGAACGCTTTTAACTACATATTCAACTGCCAAAATTCCAGATAATTTGCCAAAGTGAGGAAAAGTATTTTTTTGCCAAACGTTAGGCTAGATATTGCCGGACTGCAAAACTATAGTTAACTAATATCAAGTGCGGTTAATTACTTATGATTACCGCATCCGTGCAAAAATCAGGAAAACCTCTTTCTCCCTGCTCCCTGCCCCCTGCCCCCCTGCGGTCTAAATGATAAGTCTTTACCCGAACATGATATAACTTCTTGGAGGCGCAGCCACTTACCTTAAAAAAGCATTTAGCTTCAGGGAAACTGCGAAAACTAATGACTAATGACTTTTTTAGTAACAAAAAGTTCCTTTTTGACCGATGGGCACCAAGTTACGATTGGCTCTTTCCTTCAGTGTTTTATCGAGCCGTCCACAAACGCTTGTTGGAGTTTGTCGATTTACCAGAGCCAGCAAATGTACTCGATATAGGCTGTGGTACTGGACGCTTACTTGAGCGCCTTGCCACTCATTTTCCCGACCTACGAGCCACCGGATTGGATTTATCTGCTAATATGTTGCGGGTAGCAAGACAGAGCAACCGCCACCGTCCACGATTAATTTATATCGAGGGTAAAGCTGAGTCTCTTCCCTTTGCTGATGGTCAATTTGATGCTGTTTTCAGCACTATCAGCTTCTTACACTATTTGGAACCTAAACAGGTGGTTAGTGAGATTGCACGGGTACTTTCTCCCGGTGGACGCTTTTATTTGGTTGACATTACTTCTAAAAAAGAGACAGAACCTCAATTATTGCCAATCTCTCCCCGTGGAATTAGACTCTACAGCCCTAATCAACGTCAACTTCTTGGCTCCTCTGCTGGGTTATTGTGTTTGAACCACCACTATTTACTAGGGCCTGTCTTACTAACGATTTTTGCTAAACCTCCGATTTGAAAATAGGGAATAGGGAATGGCGGAGAGTAAAGTCTTGAAAACATTTTGTATCAAGCCTTGTTCCGCAACATATCTTAATTAAAAATTACGTAGCTTGCTTCTCGCCTTCTCTACGAGACGCTACGCGAATGGCGAGTATTACGAATTAGTCTGACCTCGATATTCCATGAACACCACAGGAACTCTCAACAGCCTTTTAGCTAATTGCGAGAATCTAAATTTACCCTTGAGCGGAGACAAGCCTTTTGTCCTGGGAAATTGTGGCAAGTCTTCAAAAGATATTGGCACAAAGTCAAAGCGACTGTAAAACTGCGCCAGTCGCTCACCTAAACATTCAAGATAAAGTGGTTGTGTTGCTGTATTAATCAAATGCTGGGTTAGCAAAGTACCCAAACCGCGACCTCTCCAAGCTGATGCGACGACCAAACTACCAAGTTCTTGTGCCCCTGAAAAATTACGTAGCTGTCCGCAAGCTACAAGATTCTGATCGCATTCAATTACCCAAAATTGCTGCCAATCTAATTGAGTGGGATCGAGTTTCGCTGAGAACACCAGCAATCTAATCGACCACTGATCCCCATAGGTTGCCTTGCGAAGGATACACCCAAATGGTAATGATAGATTGCTCTGGTTCATTAATTACACATTGATAGTTTGTATCACAATCATCACATCATATTATTCACTTAGATCATTTGCCATTTCCTGTCAACTATCAATAAAGCAATTTCAAAAGCATCTTGGACATCAAACCCCTTCCAAGTTCTCCCTTAACAACAGCAAGCGTTCTCAGGTTAGCAAATCCTATATTTATGGAATTTTGTAAGCATACATGATTAGTACTAAACAATACTTCCGATAGAGGTGAGAATCAGCCATAACTATATTCTAGATAGATACACTAACACCTCTAATCTTCTTAAGATAATCCCAAGATTAAATAAATAGGAATGTAGTCATGGCTGAAGAACAAAAACAAAAATCTGATAATCAAGAAACTACGCCCAGTTCTTCTGGCGGTTACCAAACCACCATTGAGGAAAGTACCCGCAAAACTGGCGATGCTGAAAAGAGTGATGCTAAACCGACAGCTACTCCAGAAGCACCAGGAGAGGATGGTATAGCAGGTAGCCCCAATCAAGGAACTGAGTCACGTTAATTGATTTGAACTTTGCCAAGTTTTAATCATCTCGTGGGGTATTTTATTGTAACTCTCATACAGTAAGTTTCGAGTGGATATGCGGTGTAACAGCCACAATTGTCCACTTATTTTTTTGTTTGAGAAGCTGCATCATCTTTACGTAGGTGCATTAGCGTAGCTTACCGCAGGTATCGCAATCTGAAACCCCAATGTATCTGGCAGCATAAACATAACTTTCAAGATGTATAATTTTACATCTACGTAATAACACAGTACTTCTTCAATCAAGGGTCGCCAGCCGCTATACATTCTCACGAAAAACACAGTTTACCAAGAAATTTATCAAGGGGAGAAGCAGAACGTCTATCAGGTGTTTAAAGTCATCTGACAGCTAAGTAGCGATAATCCTAGCCAACAAGAGCGGCTTGATCCACTTGAACCCCTGATTACACAGAAATTTTCCCTGCTTCAGCAATCCATCGATTTGGTTGGGCAAAAAAGTTTACATAAGTCAACTCAAATAGCGATCGCTGATCGGAGCATAGAGATCGGCGAATAATCTTCACTCAGCACTCAAAATGGCTCATCTAGGTTACAGGATAATGGCATCGGTATTAAGTCTCAATATCTTGAGCGGATTTTTGAGGTTTTCCCCCGTCTTCATACTCGTCGATAATTTCCTGGTAGAGGCATTGGTCTAGCTATCTGCAAAAAAACCGTCGAGCGGTATGGTGGTCGCATCTGGGCTAAGTCAGAACCGGGTATAGGAACAGTATTTTATCTTACCCTCAACGCAAATTAAGGTATCTTTAAATATATATACTTAACAACTGCCTAATAGCTTTCTAATAACCGCATGATTAATCATCAGGCATTACGACGCATTGAAGTTTTGCTAGTTGAAAACTCTCCTAGTGATGCTAATCTAACCATCAAAGGCTTTTTAAATGCTCAAATCGCCAATAACTTGCACTGGGTTGAAGATGGTGAAAGTGCTATGAACTACTTGCAGGAGCAAGAAGAGTTTACTAATGCTCCCCATCCAGATTTAATCTTACTCGATCTTAATCTTCCAGGAATGGATGGGCGCGAAGTGTTAACAGAAATCAAATCAGACCCAAATCTTAAGTGCATTCCTGTTGTCATAATTACTACTTCAAGTGATGAGCAGGATATCCTCCACTCTTATAATATCAGTGCTAATTGCTATGTAACAAAACCCATTGATATCTATCAGTTCATTCAGGTTGTGCAGTTGAGCAAAGATTTCTGGCTGATAGCAGTAACATCACCAGGAGAATGATGGGGTTGGAAATTTCGATTGTTGCTTACAACACTAGAGAAGTAAGCCCTGTCTGACAAATAGAAAATCAGGTGATTATCTAAAAAATTGATATAACCCTGTACTATGGAAAAGCTCACAATTCATATTCTATTGGTAGAAGATAGTGCCAGTGATGCTCATCTGCTACGCCGGATGTTTTTACATGCAGATCAAGAACCATGGCAGATGTTACATGTTGAACGGCTATCTGAGGCAATAGATGCTAGCAAGGAAAACTCTGCGTCCACTCTTGATAATTCTCAGATAGTGAGTCGAAGGCAACGCAGATTCGACCTAGTTTTGTTAGACCTCAGCCTCCCAGACTCTATTGGGCTGGACACGTTGAAAGGATTTCGGACAGCAGTACCCGATATCCCTGTTGTGGTGTTAACAGGACTTGATGATGAAGATTTAGCACTGCAAGCATTAGCAGAAGGCGCACAAGACTATTTAGTTAAAGACCAAATGACTATACAAAGGTTAGTGCGTGCCATTCGCTATGCCATTGAAAGGAGTGAAATTATCAACCAACTACGAGAGAGTGAAGAACGCACCCGTCTAGCGCTAGCAAAGGAACAGGAACTCAACGAGTTAAAGTCGAACTTTGTAGCAATGGTTTCCCACGAGTTCCGCACCCCTATGACTACGATTCGGACGGCTGTAGATATCCTTGAATACAACAGCGATAAACTAACTTATGCGCGGAGAACTAAATATTTTGATCGAATACAAAATGCTATCAACCAGATGCTTCATCTTTTAGATGAGATATTGTTCTTAAGTAAAACGGAAGCAGCCAAACTTGAATACAAACCTACATTTTTAAATTTAGAAAATTTCTGTAGCGAACTCACAGATATTCTTCAACTTAATGCAGGTAGTCAGCATAGTATTATCTTTACTTTTCAAGGGGAATCGACTCAAGCCCAAATGGATGAAGACCTACTGAATTGCATTTTAACTAATTTGATTTCCAATGCCATCAAATATTCCCCTCAAAATAGCACTATTTGGTTTGATTTGATTTGCAAAGATCGCCTTGCAACTTTCCAGGTAACAGATCGGGGGATGGGCATTCCCCTCAAAGACCAAACCCGTCTATTTCAAACTTTCTATCGCGCCAGTAATGTGGGTGTAATTCAAGGAACAGGACTAGGACTCACTATAGTTAAAAAATGTGTAGAGCTACATGGTGGTCATATTCAATTAAAAAGTGAGCAGGATGTTGGGACAACGGTAATTGTAACTCTGCCACTGCAATGATTAGGCAAGTAAATTCAAGCACTATCATAAGAGTTGGGTATTGGGCATAGGTTATTCCCATTGTCTCCCTTGTTTCCTTACCTCGCCACTCCCCAGCCTATTTTGCCACTTGTGGATTTGGCGTTGGGCAAGTTTTTTTAGCAAAATCACACTGATAAATATAGGGTTCTTGCCAACTCAGGGGAATTTCTAATAAGTCTCGTGTTCCTGTCATGCCTTGTCCAATAAATAGCAACAAAGCAATGCAGTTTAAAATCGTATGGATGGTACGCCAGCGATTTGACTTATCTTGATAAATATCTTGAACAATTGCTAATGAAAAAATCATCAGTAGTGCTGCGGCAATCCCAATATAATAATGTGACCAATACCACTCATTCGTGCGGCGATATACTCCATCTTGACAACCTATAATTACTAAACCGGCACCAGTTAAAGTTGCAAAAAGTGCCCGCCACCCCCGCTGCTTTGCCCGATAAAGAAATACTAGAGAGGCAATGGTTGCAGCAAATATTAACAGCATAAAAACAACTTGAAAAGGCGTTTTCTACCATAATTGATTTGTGATAATATTTTTGCCAATAGGGTAGCTTAATCCGATTAAAGTTAATCCGACAACTGCACTTGTTAACCTTTCACCTAACTGTTTATGTTCTGCACCCACAACTGGGGGAATTTTGCTCTTACTTCCGACTAAAGTTTGCAACCTTCGTTGGCGTGTTTGCCAAGCAAAATTAACCACTGTACCAATGAGTGGAAAGACGAATATGATTGCGATCGCTGGATGTACAAGACTAAGAAAATCTGTTAATTGCATAGAACACCTTTCAATGAATCATCGAATTCATCACAAAGGACAATTTAAAGCATCGTACCATTACTTAAATTAATTTTAGATAAGAATCTGTTTAATATTTATTTTTTTATTTTTATCTTATTTTAAGAAAGCAAATATTTGAATATCTTATAAGATATAATGATTCTAACCAACAAGGGTTTGATGTATATAATAATACATAATAGATTGTTAAGATAAAATATTATGAGAAATATTTTGTTGCATTTTTCAAAAGAATACGTCGCAAAAATCGGGTAAAATACTTTTTCTCAGAATAGTTTTAGGTTAAAAAAGACGAGCTTAAGTAAGTACTATTGAAGTAGTAAATCTAATTCGCCAAGATTTTATCAATAACTGGATAATTTCTCTTATAGCGATATATCATGTTAGTGCAATTAGTGAGGATTTTCTACTTTCCAAAGCAAGTAATGATTATCACTATATAAAATATTTGTTTTATATAGATAACTTCTTTCTATTTGCCTGCGCCAGCTATCTGAAGGATTTAGTAAAAAAATATCAGTGAGATCATCAGGAATATTAGGGATACTTTGGTCTCTTACTAATTGAAACTGTACTTTTGGCTGTAGAAGATAGCTGAGGGAAAAAACATTCCCATAATTAATACCAGAATCATTACTAATCAAAAGTGGATGAGCAACCTGATTGATAATTTTTGCAACTTGTGGATTACCATAGCTAATAACCTTACTCCACCAAGTTTCTGCCTGGGAACTCACTCCATAAGAAACTAGCCCACAAATAATAACTAGTCCTATGATTATTTGCCAGATTTTCCGGCGTACAAGACTCGCATTATGTAGCTGCGTAGCCAGTAAATAAGTAACAGCTAGCTGAATACCCAAATAAGAAGGCAATAAATAACGTTCCGAAAGTGAGCGTATACCCCCAAAAATTAAATCTGGTAGCACTAAAGGTAGTGCAGGAATCACAATCAACGTTACAATAAACAGCCAGACTTTATAGTGAGTTGTTCGGCAAATAAAATAAATAGAATATCCAACAAGTGTTAAAAAAATTGGCGTAATTACATAGCTAAACAGATTTTCAAAGCCAAAGTTTAAATCAAGAAAAATCCGGCTCAACTGTAAAAGCCAAGATTTAATTAAAATATCTAGGGGCAATTGCATCTTTGTCCAGGCTGTTGAACTGTCAAATTGCAAAAAGTTATCTATCACAACCAGCATCCAAGGTGTGAAGGCCAAAAATCCTGTTAAAGATGCTAATAGATAAGCTTTCACTGTCCGATTTAACCTAAATTTTGCAGTGGCAATTACATAAATTCCATGAGCAACTGCTACAAATCCACTCAACAAAAATGTATAAAGACTGAGCGCTAAAGTTACTGCATACATTCCCCAGGTTAATATGCGGCGTGGTGCTTTATCTTTTGATTCCAGCCGTAATGCTCGTAGCAATGAGGCGCTGCATATTAATATAGTCACTATCCAGAGAATATATTCTCGTGCTTCTTGGGCGTATACTAGGTGAATAGGGGAGATTGCCATGAGTGCGATCGCAACCTCTGATACCCACACCGATGCTTTAAATAATTCTCGACATAGCCAATAAATACTGGGAAAAATCAACAAGCTGATAAAGGCAGATAAACTTCTGATTACCGCCACCGAATTGCCAAAGATTCTCACCCAAAACCGAGCGATTACATAGTACAGTGGTGGATGCTGTGGATCTTCTGTTTCCAAAGACATAATTGTGTCATTTAAGCCTTTCTCCACATTGAGACTTTGGAATTTGGCAAAACTTTCCTTATTAATTATGCGACCATTAAATATTTGCTGCCTTACTTCATTTGCCGTATAACCAGAAATCCGCAATGAAGTGAAAGTCTCATCGTGCCAATAAACTTTGCCATCAATGTTAAAAAAGCGAAAAAATATACCCACCATTAACAGAAGGATAATGAGAAACCGCAACCTATTTGGAGCAAGTTTGAGATCCGGCATAAGTAGATTTCATAATAACTTGTTCACAATTATGCACTTTAACTAAACAACTACATGATAGTTACTCTTTGTCACCAAAAGTTATAATTCTATTCTCTTTATATGCCCATCTAACTGAGGCTTATAATATAAAGTCTATTATCCTATAAACTAGGAGATAATTTATTATTAGGTGAGATATTACGTCGGCGCAAATTACGAGTTTTAGCCAATTTCCAGATTGAATAATAGTTATCACTATAAACAATGTCTGTCTTTGATTTATACTTTTTTTCTATTGTTTCGCGCCAAGTATCTGAAGGATTAAGTAAAAACACATCAGTAAAGCTATCAGGAATTTTAGGATTTTTTTGATTATTCACCAACAGAAATCGCACTTTTGGTTCCAAAAGATAGCTTAAAGAAAAGACATTGCCATAATTATTGCCCAAAGCATCACTAATCAAAAGTGGACGAGTCGTTTGATTGATGATTTGGGCAACTTGTGGATTGCCATAGTTCATACCCTTATTCCACCAAGTTTCTGCCTGGGAACTTACCTTAGAAGAAATTAGCCCAGAAATAATCACTAATGCCATGATTATGTGCCAAATTCTCCGGCGTGACCCGTTACCATTATATACTTGTGTAGCTAGTAGATAAGCAACAGCTACTTGGATTCCTAAATAAGATGGGATTAAATATGGTTCGGTAGATGATCGTATACCTCCAGCAATAAAATCTGGCATTATTAGGGGTAGTGCTGGTACTACAATCAATGTGATGATAAAAGACCAGACTTTATAGTTAGTTGTTCGACACACAAAATAAATTGAATATCCTACCAAAGTTAAAAAAAATGGCGTAATTAAATAGCCTAGATAATTTTCTGAACTAAGGTCTATATCAAAAAATATCCGGCTTAACTGCATTAGCAAAAATGGAAATATAGGGATTAAAGATGACTGTGTGGTTGTTTTATCTGCTGAAATCAAAAATTGAAAAAAGTCACCGATCACAACTGTTATCCAAGGCATGAAGGCTAAAAAACCTACAAGTGATGCTAGCAGATAAGTTCTAACAGTTTCCGTAAACTGAAATTTGGCAGTGATTATTACATAAATTCCGTGAGCAATTGCGATAAATGCACTCCAGAGAAATGTATAAAGACTGATGGCTAAAGTTACTGCATAAATGCTCCAGATAGCGAATATATCTGGTCGTTGTCGTTCTTTTGCTAGCTCATCTTCTAGCCGTATGGCTCGCAGCAGAGATGCACTGGATAGTAATATGGTGACTAACCAAAGAATATATTCTTGTGCTTCTTGGGCGTACACTAGGTGAATTGGAGAGATGGCCATGAGTGCGATCGCAACACCAGAAACCGATAATGGCACATTAAATAATTCTCGGCATAGCCAATAAACACAAGGAAAAACCAGCAAACTGATGCAGGCAGATAAACTTCTAATCGCCGTCACGGAATTACCAAAGATTTCCATCCACAATCTGGCTATTATGTAATATAACGGTGGATGCTGAGAGTCTTGTTTTGCCAAAGACATAATTGTGTCATTTAAGCTTTTTTCTGGATTTGCACCTTGAAACTGGGCAAAACTTTCTCCACCAATGACACGATTATTAAAAAGTTGCTGTTTTGCTTCATTAATTGTGTAACCAGAAATTCGCAATAAGGCATAAGTTTCATCATGCCAGAAAACTTTACTATCAAGATTAAAAAAGCGAAACAATATACTCATTGTCAATAAAAAAATAATTAAAAATCGCAACCAACTCGGAGCAAATTTGAGATGGCGCATAAGTATTTTTCCTAAGAATTTGTCTAAAATAATCCAATCAGGCTGACTGAAACGAGGTGCGATCGCTAAAAATTATATCTGAGTTTGTTCATCAGACATAGCCAAAGTACTTTGAGTGAGAGTAATTATGATTTGAAAGATTGACAATAAATATCTCTCTTCTATTAACTCTGAAAACAGTTACACAAGGTTGTATCAAATACCGCCAAAATCACTTTGGTTATGAAACTGAGATGCAGATGTGGAGTAAAATATCATAAATTTGTAATAAATTAGGGTTACCATGCAACTCAAGCGGACATTTTCTAATGCATCTTGGGAGTCAAAAGTAGGTTACTGTCGAGGCATAAGAGTCGGAAACCACATTTATATTTCTGGTACTGCACCAGTTGATACCACAGGAGGTGTTTTTGCTCCTGGCGATGCTTATGCACAGGCAAAGCGCTGTTTTGAAATTATCCAAAAAGCTTTACAAGACTTAGATGCCGATCAAAGCAATGTTGTGCGGACTCGGATGTTCGTTACAAACATTAGCTGTTGGGCTGAATTTGGACGAGCACATCAAGAATTCTTTGGAGAAAATCCACCAGCTTCAACTATGGTAGAAGTTAAATCCTTAGTTGATCCAGGGATGTTAATTGAAGTTGAAGTTGATGCGATCGCTCCAGATTTAGAGTCATGAACATCAAATTTTAGTTCCTCTAGCTACCTGCGACTGACTGTTGTTAGCTTAAAAGAGAATTTTCACAAAATTTGGTAACGCCATCTAGCAAAGTCTTTGCTATTAGATATAGTTAAAAAATCAATAGTTTTAAACTGTGAATCAATAGCTGGAACACTGCATATTTTCGCTCCAATATTCAAGTATGCCTGTAAAATTTTAGGAATTTCTAAATTATATGAATCTGGACAATCTTGAGGTAATTCTAGATAAGATTGTGAATTTGGATAAACCAAAATACTTGGATGCATCAAGCCATTCTGCCGAAAATAATCATAAGCGCAAGTAGCTTGCCAGGGACATTGCGTTAGTAATGATGCACAGCCAAAGAAATATTGGTTTTTACTCCAGATGAGATAATTTGCCAGCCCTTCCCAGAGTAATAAAAGTGCCTGACTATTGCGATATTCTTTAGCTATACATGCACGTCCAACTTCTACTGATACTTGAAGCACAGAATTAGGAATTCCATTAAGATTAAATATATCGGCAGCATCAAAGCCCAGTCTTTGAGAAGCCATTGTATAGGTTTGCATCCGATATGTTCCAATCGTTTTACCCGTCTGCTTGGAGATCAGGATTAAATGATGGCAAATCGCATCAAACTTATCTATATCCATCTGGGTAAAGTTGGAAGTAGAGAATCCTAAGCCTAGTTCCAGATTAAAAACTTCAAAACGTAACCGAAAAATTGATTCTAATTCTTCTTCAGTTGAAGCAAGTCGTAGGATATATTTTTCAGTTTTAAGGACGGGAAAATCTTCAAGAGGGGGAAGAGGATTCAGTGGGTAATTGATGTTGCGTCCAGAAACTTCCATCTATCTTCCTACTTAGATTTGCGAAAATATCCTTCCAGGATTTAGGGGCTATACAAGTAGCTCACATTATGCATTAATGTGTCGAAGGGTGATTGAGAGGGTTTTCGATAAAAGATCCTTTAGAGAACTTTTTTACTTTCTGGGATTAGAGGTAGAGTGTTTTTATTATGGACATTAATTCCTAAAAAATCTGGCAATAAGATACAAAATTTTCCTTTGATATACGCTATAAATGCAAGTCAGTTAAAAGAATCAAAATCAGGCAGAAAGCCCCCGGATGAATCCAGGGGCTTGGATAATTTTGGTTGCGATGCCTGATCGCAATCTGCGGTAAATGCACTCTAAAATACTTAATTAATTACGGTGATTATTGCTGTAGTGAACCCTTGTACCTGCCCACAGCAACTTTTCCCGTAGCGTCTGATAGTAGGAATTGTTCTCGCGCAAAATAATAAATTTAGCCCGACAATCTGCCATCCGCACATCAACACGGTGTCCGGGCCAAATTGAAGTCCCTAAAACCCCATCTGTCCACAGCTTGGTACTCAAATCGTAATCACCCAAAGGCCAAATACTCACCACAGAACCAGGAGGTAAAACCAGGGAGCGACTAGAAAGGCTCATTGCACAAATGGGAGTGACGGTAATCGCCTCCATACCATCGTGCATAATTGGCCCATTAGCAGAAACGGTGTAACCTGTGGAACCTGTAGGAGTGGAAATAATCAACCCATCCCCGACGTATTGATCAACTACCTCACCATCGATTTCCATTTCCAGAATTGAGGTGATCATTCGGTCAGCGGAGGCGGGTTTGACACAAAATTCATTCAAAGCCAGGTAATGCTCACTCACTGGTTCTAAATTAGACCCATGACCCTCATACACCGCAGCTTGTAACATCATCCGTCGTTGGATAGCATAGCGATCCTCAAACAGCCGATCCCAAACTTTCTCTGTATCCTGAAACTCTTCCACTGACTCAGTTAAAAACCCCAGATGTCCTCCCACATTCACTCCCAGAATTGGGATACCAGCTGGGGCTAAATGTCTGGCACCAGTTAAAACAGTACCATCGCCGCCGAGTACCAAAGCGAGATCGATTGGTTGACCCGCTGAAGCCAAAAAGACTGGATAGGGGTTGTCTTTCGGCCCGCTAGGCCCCATCAACACTTGGCAATCGCGACTTTCTAGTTGTTTCGCACAGATTTCTGCCCATTGTTTACTCCGGGCATCCCGCGCTTTATAAGCAATGATTACCTGCTTGAGTTGCACGCACAATTACCATTTCAGGAGATTAAACTGCTCCATATCGACGGTATCGCGGTTGCGATAAATGGCCAGCACGATCGCTAAACCCACCGCCGCCTCGGCTGCGGCCACGGTAATCACAAATACTGTGAAAACCTGACCCTTAATTAATGTTGAGTCGAGGAAGTTGGAAAATGCCATTAAATTCAGATTAACAGCATTGAGCAGTAATTCAATTGACATCAGCACCCGCACAGCGTTGCGGCTGGTAATTAAACCGTAAATGCCGATGCAGAATAAAGCTGCTGCTAGTAACAAAAAGTACTGGAGTTGCATGAATCTAAGTATCCCTACTGGAAAAGCTGGCTGTCTATCTACGACTGAGGTTGCAAATATTACTCTTTTGTTTCGCTAGTTGTTGATACTAGTTCTCTGGGGCGTTCTTGCAAAGTCAAAACAGTCTGCCGCAGATCGGATGGTGTCAGTGGGTCTGGCAAATACTCGCGACGTGCCAAAATAATTGCTCCTACCATCGCTATCAGCAGCAAAATGGAAGCCAGTTCAAAAGGTAGTAAAAAGTCAGTGAAGAAATGCTCTCCAATCAAAATAATAGAACTTTCACCACCCACCACAGGAGCAGTTGTTGAGTAGACCCAAGGAGTAGCTAGTACCATCGTACTTAAAAGACCAAACAATCCTACACTAACTATACCTGTTAGGACTTTTCGCACCCAAGAGTTGGGAAATGCGACAAAATTCTCTCGCTTGTTCACCAACATAATGGCAAACAAAATCAACACGTTAACCGCCCCAACGTAAATTAGTATTTGTGCAGCTGCAACAAAATCAGCATTTAGCAACAGGTAGATTCCCGCTATGCTGATGAACACACCCCCCAACATAAAGGCAGAATAGACAATGTTAGAGAACAGCACCACACCAATGGCTGCCCCAATCATCATCACGCTCAGTATGCCAAGTGATACTAACTGTACTCCTTCTGCTAGATTCACTGTTTTTTGTCCTTAGTCATTGGTCATTGGTGAGCCAGTGCGGTCTTGGGGCTTTCCCCCATGAGCAACTGGCGTTAGCGAAGCGATAGCGACGCAGGAGCGTCACCCGAAGGGTCATTGATCATTAGTCATTGGTCATTAGTCATTGGTCATTAGTCATTGGTCATTTGTACTGAGCTTTGCCGTTGGTACAGCCTCTAGTAGAGAAGTATTGGTCAAATAACAAAGGACAAATGACAATGGACAAATTACAAATGACATTTATTTTTCTGTTTGTTCTACGAGGTCTTCTGGACGCGCACCCGCACGTGGCGCATCTGCGGGCAGTCCATGTGGTTCGAGGACGCCTTTGGGTAGGTAAACTAGTTCGCGCAGTGGTGTAACCATTGGATCATCTGTCACCTTATAAGGCAGACGACCTAACGCCACGTTGTCATAGTTCAATTCATGGCGATCGTAAGTAGCAAGCTCATACTCTTCTGTCATGGATAGACAGTTAGTGGGGCAAAATTCCACACAATTACCGCAAAAGATACAAACTCCAAAGTCAATGCTGTAGTGGTTGAGTTTTTTCTTTTTGCTGGCTTTGTCGAATTCCCAATCTACTACAGGCAAGTTAATTGGACAAACGCGAACACAGACTTCGCAAGCGATACACTTATCAAATTCAAAGTGAATTCTACCGCGAAACCGTTCACCAGGAATCAGTTTCTCGTAAGGGTACTGGACAGTAATTGGACGCCGCCGCATGTGATCGAAGGTGACAGAAAGCCCCTGACCAATATAACGCGCAGCTTGTACCGTTTCTTTGGCGTAATCACCAACTTGTTTTAGGAACTTGAGCATTGTGTTTCACTCTCTCTTTTTAAGCTATCAGCGTTATTTGTCCCTTGTCCTTTGTCCTTGGTCATTAGTCATTTGTACTAATGACTAACGACTAATGACTAATGACTAACCACCAAAAGCGAAGGGAAAGGCTAGTTTCAGGGCGGCGGTTAATAGGAGATTAACCAAGCCGACTGGTAACAAAAACTTCCATCCTAAATCTAACAGTTGGTCAATCCGTACCCGTGGCACTGTCCAGCGCAACAGGATGGCGACAAATACTAGTAGATAGGCTTTGAAGACGGTCATCGTTATCCCCAAAGAAGCAGTTACTATCTGGAACACGGGATTTACTTCACTGACTCCAAGCCAATCAGCGATGAGGTTAAGAGGAATAGGAAAGTCCCAACCGCCCAGGTAGAGAATTGCTACTAGTAGGGAAGAAAGGATCAAGTTAACGTAGGAACCCAGGTAGAACAGACCGAATTTCATGCCTGAGTATTCAGTCTGATATCCTGCAACGATTTCTTCTTCCGCTTCGGGTAAGTCAAAGGGTAATCGTTCGCATTCAGCTAGGGCGGCTATCCAAAAGATCAGAAAACCGATTGGTTGTCGCCAAATGTTCCAGCCCAGGATGCCGTAGCCAGATTGTTGATTGACAATATCAACGGTGCTGAGGCTGTTAGACATCATAGCGATCGCTAACACCGCCAACGCCAAGGGAATTTCATAACTAATAGATTGCGCTGCTGCCCGCAAGCCCCCTAAGAGGGAGTATTTATTATTAGATGCGTAGCCAGCCATCAACAAGCCAATGGGTTGAATGCTTGACAAGGCAATCCACAAGAATACGCCCATACCCACATTACTAACTACGATATTCTGCCCAAAGGGAACGATCAGGAACGACAGAAATACCGGAATTACAACAATAATTGGCCCGAGGGTAAACAGCCAAGGGTCAGATTTGGCTGGTACTATATCTTCTTTAAATAACAACTTCAGACCATCCGCTACAGGCACCAGCAACCCAAAAGGCCCCTGGTATTCTGGCCCAATTCGCTGCTGTGCGGAGGCAGAAATTTTCCGTTCTAGCCAAGTAGCAACTAATACCCCCACTGTTGCCCCAATCAGCATCAGTATCATTGGCAAGGGCATCCAAATCGCTTTGGCTGTTCCTGCTGGTATGCCTAAATCCCGGAGGGATTCAATAAAAGTTCCTTGGAGGTCAATTCCTGAATTCATGTTTCCGCTCTTTAAGACATCGAGTCATGGTGAGTTACAACTATTAGTTAAATTAATACCTGTAAATTCACCCATTTTTAATTTTTGCCCAGATGACGCCCGATTGAAGATTTGTTGCCAATTCCCATGCCTAGTATATCGTTGGATGGTTTGACCACCCTGAAGCGAGATGAGAATTTCTACTTATGGTTGGCATTGAGATTGGCTATTGAGGGATGGGGGAGCAGGGGAGCAAGGGGGCAGGGGAGCAGAGGAGAAGTTGCAGTAAGTCTTTCCCCTCTGCCCCTCTGCCCCTCCGCACCTCTGCCTCTTGTACCCAATGCCCAATGCCCCATGCCCTATGCCCATTTACCGTTTGTCAATGGGGGTATAAGTAACTTCGTGCAGACCGTTGTAAACCTGGGTAGGACGGAAAATCCGGTTTTCTGCTAGTTGTTCTTTCCAGTGGGCTAGCCAACCGGCAACACGAGCGATCGCAAATATTGGCGTAAACAAGTCGGTGGGAATTCCCATCTTCCTATACACCAAACCGGAATAAAAGTCAATATTGGGATAAATTCCCTTGCTACCAAGTTTTTCCTCTACCACTCGTTCCATTTCTTGAGCAATGTCATAAAATTTGTCATGGCCAAACTTTTCAAACAATTGCTCTGCTAGTCCTTGTAAAATTATGGCTCGTGGGTCTTTCACTTTATACACACGATGTCCAAAGCCCATAATTTTAGATTTAGTTTCCAGACAATGCTCTATGTAGGGACGGACATTTTCTACAGAGCCAATTTTTTCCAACATCTGAATTACTTCTTCATTGGCTCCCCCATGCAGAGGCCCACCCAAAGTTCCCACAGCACTAGCAACCACAGCATAAGGATCAGTCAAGGTGGAAGCTGTCACCCTGGCACTGAAAGTAGAAGCATTCATTGTATGCTCGACTTGAAGTATCAAGCAGATATCAAAAACTCGCGCCATCAGAGGATCGGGTTCTCGCTCATCGAGCATGTATAAAAAGTTGGCTGAATAGTCTAAGTCATCACGGGGACGCACAGGATCATTGCCTTTCCGCATCAGTTGGAACGCCGCCACCATCGTGGGAATGGTTGCTATCAGGCGCACCACTGAATCTCGAATGTAGACAGGATTGTGCAAATCGCGGAGCGAATAAAACAAGCCTAAAGCAGCAGCAGAAGCTTGTAGGGCATCCATTGGGTGGCCACTTTCTGGAAAGCATTTCATCATGTCCCGAATGCGGTACTTAATCCGTCGGTGGTAACGAACTTCATGCTCAAATGTTTCCAGTTCTTCCTTGCTTGGCAGTTTACCCCAGATTAAGAGATAAGCAGTTTCTAAGAATGTACTTTTTTCTGCTAGTTCCTCAATCCTAATGCCACGATATTCTAGTATTCCCTTTTGCCCATCAACATAGCTGATACTTGATTGAGCGGCGGGAATGCCTTCTAAACCAGGCTTGTATTCGCACACCATCATGGCAACACCATTCGCTTTGTGAAATATCTGATCAAGCTAACTTACCAGAAATTTATTGTCGCCATAACAGTAGCCGTTCTAACAACAATTGGAAATGTTGAAAAACTGTTATAGCAGGTACTTGGGTGGTGTCAACCAAAACATCTGACTCCGACCCAGAGGAGAACCTGTTTCTGGTAGTTTTATCCCAATCATACCTGCTTTTTTCAAGACTAAGCTTGCTTTGACTTCTCCCCACAGGAGAATTTCTGCCCAATTGCTCAAATTAGGTTCGTGTCCAACCAGTGCTAGTTGGGTATTTTGGGAATAATTTCTTGGTTCTAACCAGTCTTTGAGCCAACTAGAAATTTGACCATCGGGTGCGAGGTGGCTAGATTCCTCTAACTGGGAGCTTAGTTTTTCTGCTATGAGGATTTCAGCCGTTTGGCGCGCCCGCACTAAGGGACTGGTGAGAATTAAATCAAAGTTTAAACCTAATTTAACAAGTTTCTGGGCAACTTTCTCAGTTTTTTGCCGCCCTTCTTTGGTTAGGCTGCGCTCCTCATCTTTGATGCCTAATTCCTTGTCTTCGGCGATGCCATGACGAATTAAGTATAGTTCCATACTTTGTATTATGAGTTATCAATTAGGCTGCTCTTATGCAATGTTAGAACGCTATCCACCACTTAGCAATCTGTCATACTCTGGATGTGATCCAATCCAAAACCATACAAAATTATCATCTTCTTTTACAGCAAGCGCCCGATAATACCAATACGCACTGACCAAAACTGACCGACTTTTTTGAAATGCAATGATGGATATTTGGGATTTTCCCGAAGAAACTTATAACATCGATCGGCAAGTTCTTGGATATCAATTGGTAACTGGCGATAGTAATACCAAAAATCAGGGGTTGCTCGATGTTTCACAGGTCAGTACAACGCCCTTCTCGCAGATGTTTGAGTGCTTTCTGTGCCAATGCATCTAACCGACCAGCAGCCACATCTTTTTCAATCTGTTTATCCCAGGCTGCTGCATCGAATTCCGCAAACCATGTACGAAATGCGGCGAGATCCGCTGGTGAAAGTAGACTAACAGCGAATTCGACGTTTATAACCTGTTCGTCGTTTACGTTTAATTCCTTCTTTAGTTTCTCATTTCTTATTAATTCTTGCGCTAAAAGAAGGCTTGTCTGATTGATTAAATTTCTCCTTAATTCTTCTCGTTTATCCAAGGATGCTGCATCGAATTCCCCAAACCAGGCACGAAAAGCAGCTAGATTCTCTGATGAAAGTTGACTAATAGCGAGTTCGACTGTCCATTTTCCTAATAATTCACGAACCAAATTGTCAAAATTATGTACAACTGGCAAATTTAGGTTTTCAATATATCCGTGAGCAAGCCGATTCCAAACTTCAAAACAAGCTTGAGCAAGCTCGAATTGAGAGATTGATAACTCTCCCAAAGAGTACAGATGTCTTAGTAATCCTATAACTGGGAAACGTTCAATAGGAATTGACACATCGACTGCTCGCTTTCTTAAAGCCCCCTCAAATAGACTCCACATCAAAAGAAAAGCAGGCTCAGTTTCATCATTTTCAATAAGCTTATGTGCTTGGATAAACCGATTAGTTAGCTCTTGCCATGAAGGAAATTGTTCGGATGTTCCAGGTAATGATTTAGCTTCTATGTCTTCAAGTGTTAGCAATAAAAAACGCCAGCCTGGATGTTTACTCACTTCCTCTGCTAAAGCCTGTAAACGATCAACTGACATTCGGCTGAGGCTGGTTTTTACTTCAATTACCAAACCTGAGTCGTCTTTAATAGCAATCATATCTGGCTGGTAGTTACCCAACTCGAATGGTAATTCATCTGTTTTAGGTTCAATGGAAACACGAAATCCTTGGCTTTCGTACTTCTCTGCCAAAGATTTTACTTTTTCATCATATAGAGTTTTAGTATTGTTAATCATAAGTATTTTTCCAGTGGTTGAGATTCACTCACTTTTACATAAACACACTCTTTACCTGTGATTACAGCACGCTGTAATAGGGAAGGTAGATTTCTAATATCAATCGGGTCAGATATAAATCGACGATGACTATCTACATCTGATACTAAATTATCATCTTCAAAAACTAAGTTTACAAGTGCATCCTGAATTGGCTTGATAATGTTATCAGTGTCAGCCGGGAACTCATCACAAAGATAAACTAGCGTTAGTTGTAGATCACCTTGTTTAATGACGCTGCGATTTTTCCAAAGTTTTTGAGCTTCAACGCGTACAAAATTCTTCCATGCCTGAAGGTTTTATTTTTTCTTTGTCTGTAACGAAACAGGTCGTCTGGGAATGAGAAATTCAAAAGGTATTATTCGCATCCCAAGTGCATATTTTTATAATTAGTTAACAAATTTACAGCAATTTTCACAGATGATTACTCATCATATTGAGCATATCTACATTTATACAAAAATTCTACATGGTTATTCGTCAGGGTTAGGATAAAAGTCTAAGTCTAAAATCTCATCAACAGAAAAGGGACAAGCGATCGCAAAGTTATCTTCTGATAAACTTGTTTCCACCATTGCCTCTCGCCGCGCTCTTTGATAGGTAGTATTTATCCACTCGGAATCATTTAAAAAACGGCGCAAGCTGGGACTTTCTTGCAGCAATTCATCTATATTCAGTCGCTCACGGGTAATGGTCACTTGCCAACTCTGACTACGACGTTCGGGTTGATACTTCCACTTCAACAAATGCGATAAGATTAACCGCAACGCACTTTGCAACGCTCGCTGTTGACTCTTACCCAAGTCCACCACTTCCTCAATCAAGTGTTCTAAATCCAGCGTGTCCCACTGATGCGATCGCAAAAGCTCTGCTATCTGCTCTACCCAAGCACAATAATCTTGCTCATACAGAGTTTGTAACATTTGCAGTTCTATAATCTTCATGGCGCTTCTCCTTGGCGAATAAATAGGTAGGCGCAAGTTAACTTTGATTTAGTTCAGAATTTGTCATAAAACCCAAATTCCCGACTTTTATCAAAAATCGGGAATGGATGCTATGTGACCAAACACTTTGACTGCTGCATTGGTTAGGAGTTTTCCCTGTCTTCTTGAGTTCCCTCTACTCCGACTGAATCGGGTTATCTCTCGGATTAACTAACCTCAACAGTTTTTGCTTAATTTGAGCGTCGAAGACTTCCCATTTCATTTTCGCATAAGCAGAATTTTCGTTGCTGCCAGATAAGAAGCCCATTGGAATTTCAAAGCCACCTGCGCTTGTTCTTCCACCGCCGAAAAAGCGCCCTGCACTATCTTGTCCAAAGGCTTCTTTAATGAATTCATCGGGGTCAAGGGTGAGTTTGCTGGTTCTCAGGGAGCCAATGACTATTTCTAATTCTTCGTCTTCATCGTGAACAATGCCATAAACTACGGCAGTGTGAACGTTTTCTTCGGTGACGAGAAAATCAGCCGCTTGGGGGATGGCATCACGGTCTTCGTAGCGTAGATAACCAACACCAGCAATGGAAAAGTTATTTTGGACGATGCGATTTTTTAGCGATCGCTCGATCACATCCATTACCCGCTTGGAACGGTTGGCCTGTAAAATGGCATTCAGCAGTTGGGCGTCATAAAATCGGCTTAAATACGCCGCTGCCATAAAATCTTCTTCTTGCGCTTGCATGAGCCGATTTGTATCCGATCGCAAGCCATGCATCAAGGCAGTAGCGCATTTGACGTGTTGATTTATGCTGCTATCTAATGCTAATAATCCTGTTTGCAGGTATTGAGTAAAAATTGTTGCCGTTGCTCTTACATAAGGACGAATATCCTCAAACTCTGATTGCAAATCGCCTTGGATACTGTGATGGTCGATGAGTACCACTAAAGGAATTCCAGCCTGCTGCACCGCTGACAGTAGTTGCGAAGTGGTTCCCTGGTTGTCAATTAGCACAAAACCTTGATAAGATGACAAGTCTTTTGTTTTCAAGGTTTGCGTTGTCCAGCGTTGGATAGGTAAATTAGTCAGCCTTACCAAGGCAATATTTTCTTGATGGCTCAATGCGCCAGCATAAATGATTTCACATTTGATATCATATTGCTGGGCAATTAACTGATAAGCCCAGGCACAGGAAAGGGCATCAGGGTCAGGAAAATCTTGCAGAATTACCAGTTGGCGATCGTGTCGGTGTGCCAAAAGGGTTTTTTGCAATTCTTCTGACTTTTGTTGTGCCAGAGAATTACCACGGTGACTGAGATATATAGCTCCATCACCTACCGATGGCGGTAATGATGGACTTTTAAATGCAACTTCCACTGGCGCTTTCTCGATTTCAGGTTCCTCTGGGTTTGGCTCTGTGGTCAATGACAAACTCTCAAACTGAGTAACGGGAGAATTAAAGTACATAGGGAACTTTTTTAAAGTGTGAGGCTCCTTTAATTCAGAAATACTACGAGCAGCAATTCCCTGAATTCAGCCACATTATTATGATCTTCGCAAAAATCTCAAGACATTGCACTATACATCTAAGTATATTTTTTGTCAGTAACAGCGCTTAACAATCAACTAACTTCCACTAAAGGGCATACAGCAAAGAAGTTTATGATATCGGGCTGTATCTGGCAGCATAAATCTGTTTTAGGAGCTTTTTTTCTCTTCCGTAAATTGAATCAGCGGGATTTTTATCTGACTTAGGGCATACTTTCTATCTTAATACTTTAGGATTAGTCCTTGATATTTGAAATATTCTTATGCTTAATATTCTCATTATTGTGACTATTGAGCAATTAACAATTATTTTTGATGAACAATGGGTGTTTCGTATCCCCTTTGAAAATTCTGATAATTCTGATAATTTAGAGCGAAGCCTGGTAGAAGAAGGCAGAAGGCAGGGAAGACAAGGAGTAAAGGGTTAAAATAAATAAGTAGAGGCTTGAGCATTGACGCACTCGCCTTCGTTGCAAGCCAGCCATATTCCGCCAATTTTTCTAACACTCCATAACTAAAGTTATTGGTTATGTCCCAAAGAAAAAGAGTGTTTCTTCTTTCTCCTCGACTCCTCTGCTTTTTTGTTCAAAGACCTATAACATACTTTTGCCACTCTGTGTGCAGTCCACTCTTAAGATGTTTGCTGACCTCAAAATAGAGGCTGCTATAAGGTTGGCGGGGAGGATGACGCAAAGGCATGTGAGCTTCGTGGGGAGTCCGACTGCCTTTTTTGACATTGCAACGGACACAAGCGGTAACAATATTCTCCCAGGTATCGCCGCCCCCGCGCGATCGCGGTATTACATGGTCTAGGGTCAGCTCATCTCCTGTGTAACCACAGTATTGACAGGCATGACCATCACGGTGCAATATATTTCGGCGAGTCAGAGGAATTTCTTTATAAGGAACACGTACGTAATGACGCAACCGGATCACGGTCGGCAGCGGGAAATCCGAGTAAAGGAATTTACCGTTGTGTTCCACGCGTTCTGCTTTGCCCTTGATTAACAGAACCGCAGCGCGACGCCAGCTCGTTATATTGAGAGGTTCGTAAGAGGCGTTTAAGACTAAAACCTTCCCCATTTATCTGCGCTCAGGGTATTAGCTTTACATAAATATTAACACAAATACACCCTGCTAGGGAGATGAGAATAAATTATACTTTCGGGAGAACTCGGAAATTAAGTTATGAGTGAAAAGTTAGGAGTTAGGAGTGAGAAGTTAGGAGTTTGGAAGTAAAACTTCTAACCTGACGTAAAGAACGATGTTTCCATCTGGGTAGATGGTCATTAGCTGAATGGCACGCTTTTTTAGATGGAACCTTTAGACCCAAAAGCCAATTATATTAAGTGTTTGCGCTTATTTTAGTGCCATTTTTTTAGAACGTTTTTGTATAAGTCCTAAACTCCATTAACTCTTCACTCATAACTCTTAACTTTTGCTTTAGTGCTGCAACATCTTGTATCAATTCCAATATGAAGGTTAAACTTCCTATTTAATCTGATCTGGCTTTTAGCAGCGTGTAAAGATAGATAACTTGAAAGTTTAGCCGTGGTGGGATAGGAGTCAGTAGAAATGTTTAGTGGCAAACAAATCCCTGGTGTAGTTTCTAATCAGCAGTGCGACACCTACGCGTGGTTTTCACAACGAGCTTGGGTAGAAATTGATTTAGGGGCATTGTCGTACAATGTACAGCAATTGGTACAGTTTTTATCGCCGCATACCCAGTTGATGGCAGTAGTAAAAGCTGATGCCTATGGACATGGAGCTGTAACAGTCGCTCAAACCGTAATTCAATCGGGAGCTAGTTGGCTGGGAGTCGCTACAGTTCCAGAAGCTATTCAATTGCGAGAAGGCGGGATTCAAGCGCCCATTTTGATTTTAGGGGCAACTCATACACCAGAACAAATTCATGCGATCGCCCAATGGAAACTTCAGCCTACACTGTGTAGCCCTAAACAAGCTTTAGTATTTTCTGATACTCTGGAATCGATGAATCATGGTTCTCCAGTGCCCGTACATATCAAATTAGATACGGGAATGTCCAGGTTGGGAACTAATTGGCAGCAAGCTGGCGAATTTGTGCAATTAGTACAGCGCTTACCACATCTTTCCATTGCCAGTATTTATTCCCACTTGGCAACAGCAGATGATCTTGATCCGACGGTAATGGAAGAACAGCATAAACGATTTGAGGAAGCGATCGCTCAAATCAAAGCAATGGGAATTCAAATACCCTGCTTGCACTTGGCCAACTCAGCCGCTACACTCACAGATTCATCATTGCACTACGACATTGTGCGAGTAGGTTTAGCCGTTTACGGACTCTATCCAGCGCCGCATTTACAAAATGCGATCGACCTCAAGCCAGTTTTGCAACTTAAGGCACGAGTCACCCAAGTTAAAACAATTGCCGCAGGAACAGCTGTTAGTTACGGCCATCAATTTATTGCCCCACGTGAACTTCGCCTCGCCGTCGTGGGAATTGGCTATGCTGACGGTGTTCCTCGCAGTCTCTCCAACAAAATGCAGGCATTAATTCGCGGTCAACGGGTGTCGCAAATCGGGACAATTACAATGGATCAGTTAATGCTGGATGTGAGTGCTATACCCAATATCCAAGAAGGAGAAGTAGTCACCTTGCTAGGGGAACAGGGAAAAGAACAAATTTCAGCCGACGACTGGGCAAAACAATTAAATACTATTTCTTGGGAAATTCTCTGTGGATTCAAGCATCGTCTGCCTCGTGTTGCAGTTATGTAAATTGGGCATTGGGTATAAGGCATTGTTATTCTTCTCCTGACCTTGGTTCGCCTTCTCCCCAATTCCCTATTCCCAAAAATAATTTCTTATGGTAAGATTATAAACTGATGATGCGGATGTGGCGGAATTGGCAGACGCGCTAGATTTAGGTTCTAGTTCCGAAAGGAGTGAAGGTTCAAGTCCTTTCATCCGCACTTTGAATCGCCGAAAGCTACATGAGCCTACAAGTTCATGTAGCAAATCGATGAATTAATTCATACTCGATTGCAAGCAGAAAAGTCAGTTTTTTAAAAAAACAGAGTGGCTTAAATTGGGATTAGGGACTACTGTGCCAATCCTAAATTGGGGTTTTTTGTATGAATCGGAATTTTCTGACCCCTGATCGCGCAATAAGGGTGAAGAGTATTGGCTCTCAAAAGCCTTATTATCACTGTGCTTGACTATTATTAGTAATAAACTCCAGCAAGGAATTTCTTAGTTTGGGCTTTCTCCAAGTATTTTTACCATCTGCTGGAAAGTGTGATGGCTAACGGCAAGGCTATGCGATCGCACTTTCCTCTAAAAATATCTTTTAATGAGTGCGTTGGGGTAGCCTGCGGCAGGCATCGCCTATTTCAATACTGCTCGATTTTTGGATTTTAAACTGGAATTTGGTTTGAGGAATGACAAAAGTAACTATTTAAACATGACTTTGTATACAGGCATGTACCTAATTATTCCGATTACATTGAGAATGTACAAATCAAGTAATGCAAGGCAGATAAAAGGATATATGAACCGCTTTAAATCTATTCTTCTTGGAAGCTTATTAGCAGCTGCTTCAATTGCTGCTGTTTCTCAAAATGCTAATGCTGCTGAATTTAAATCTGATCGCAATCATTTGAATGGTAATACTGTAGCTTTTCATAACAATAAAGTCGAACACGAACGTCAAATCCGTGAACAACGCGCTCGCGAATTACGTGAACGTCAAGCCCGTGAATTGCGTGAACGCCAAGCCCGTGAATTGCGTGAACGCCAAGCCCGTGAACTGCGTGAACGCCAAGCCCGTGAACTGCGTGAACGTCAAGCGAGGTTTCATCACTAAGCTGAAAATTTTCACTTACTCATATTACTCATATTACGTTAGGAGAGTAGGAATACTCTCCTTTTTTTGCATAAATCTGCTCAAATTAATGCTTCAATTCAGCTAAATTTGAGTTGATGAGTTTTTCAATTAGTTCTGTAACACCATCCCCACGACTACCATTAGTAACAAAATCCACACGCTCTTTGAGCATGGGTAAAGCATTGGCAACTGCGACTGAACAACCACAAACACTCAGGAAATCATAGTCATTTTCTGCATCACCAATCCCGACTACATTTTCAAGTGATAACTGCATCTCAGCCAAAGCAGCTGCTAACCCTGTGGCTTTATTAATTCCTGAAGGTAGCACCATCACTGCACCTTTATTCAATATGACTTGTAATTCTAATCCCATGTGGCGGATAGTTTCTAAAACTATGGTTTCTTGGGGATGCCAAGTGGCGACAATTACCCGACCAACTGACAGGGACTTGACTTGGCGATCGCGCAATGCATTAATAAATTCTGCTGGTGGTTGCGAACCTAATAGTTTCTCCTGACGGTTGGCTGGTGAGTACAGCAAAGCGCCGTTTTCTGCTACTACATAATCAAATAAATCTACTTGTGCAAAAACTTGCAGCAATTCGTCTAGCTGTCTACCTGTCACTAAGATGAGTTTGTAACCAAAACTCCGCAGACGTGAAAGTGCTGCCAAAGTATTTTCATTTACATGATTGTCAGTTGCTAGTGTACCGTCGTAGTCAGTGGCCAATACAGAATAACGCATAATGTTACTCAATTTTTGTCATTGTATTGTATTGCCTGTGAATGGCAGGTTTTTTATCAAGAAAGAATTCAGAATAAATTCTATGCGACTAGCGGATGAATCAAGGAGTTTATGACAGTTCCAGAATGCTAATCCGGGAGCGATCGCATCCTCCTGTTATCTGAAACTGGCATTGAATCTTTTGACAAGGTGCTTCAGGTGCGCGATCGCATTCATCAACAATTAAGCGCAAATTTTTTGGACAAACAGTTGTGCCAAAGCAATAAAACAACTTTTTAGTATAAAATTTTACTTAAACCATTTTGACTCCTGATTTTAGATTTTTGTTTTATTTTTGTCAACAAAATCAGTATTATTCCTGTGGTCACAATGGGTTTACTTAATGAAAAGTGGCTTTCTTTAGTACTTATATGCTTAAAGACTATATTTTACTTAAGTGTAAATACAGAAGTTCAAAGATATTATTTTAAGAAAATCAGTATTATTCCTGTGGTCAGAATGGGGTTACTCAATGGAAAGTGGCTTCATCTAGTCTTGACATTTCTATGTCTTATTTTTCCAGAATGTCTATAAATCTCAGTAACTGGAAGTAAATTAATAACAATTTACGAATTTACTGAGATTTGAGCATTTGAAAATAACGCAGCTTTCGTTGAGTTTTACCACAAATCCTAGAGGTCAAAATTGTGTACTTTAAAATACAAAATCTTGAAGCCTTTTACTTAATTTTTATTGTGGAAGAACTCTGCACGAATTTAGCTTACACGGATCGAATTTAGCTGAGTAAAAGCAAAATGAGCACAACTCCTATAGGTAGCTACAGGTTGTTCCAGAAACTACATCCGCTATCTCTGTTGGCACAATTAACTAGTCGGCGTGCTACCGGTTGCTTAAGCGTATTTACCGGGATAGTTTCTTGGTCAATCTATCTAGAGGACGGTAAACTTACTTATGCCTCCTATTCAGATAAAGTGTTTGAGCGCCTTGACAGTCACTTGCGGCGCTTGAGCCAGCAAATTCCTGCTCTCAACAGCGCCACTCGCGTGCAGATGCGGCTGATGTTCGAGACGAAGAATGAACATCAAGCAATACCAAATACGGATTACCAAGCTATTTGTTGGTTAGTCAATCAGGACTATATCACCTCTGTGCAAGCAGGAAGCCTGATAGACGAATTGGCAAAAGAAGTAATGGAATCCTTTCTGTGTTTAAAAGAAGGTAGCTATGAATTCAGTCCAGAAAGCTCTTTGGATGAACTACCAAAGTTTTGTCGCCTAGACTTACGGTTACTCGTCGAACACTGTCAAAAGCAGTTACGAAATCGGCAAAATATCCAGTCATCAATTCCGGCTGGTGGGGGTTCCCAAGTTTTGTCTACAACACAACCGTCTCAAGTTCAGGCACAACTGCAAATAAAACTTGGGCAAAAGTTGCCGATACCAATCAATTTTGATATTCCTGAGAATAATAAAACTACTCAGCCATCTGTTGGCAAAAAACTATATACAATTGCCTGCATTGATGATAGCCAAACAGTTTTGAATTCCATCAAACACTTTTTGGATGAAAACACATTTTCAGTTGTGATGATCAACGATCCGGTAAAAGCTTTAATGCAAATTTTGCGGAGTAAACCCGATCTGATTTTGCTAGATGTTGAAATGCCAAGTTTAGATGGTTACGAGCTATGTTCCTTATTACGTAAACATTCAGCTTTTAAAAATACACCGATCATTATGGTAACAGGTAGAACAGGATTTATCGACAGGGCAAAGGCTAAAATGGTCAGATCATCAGGATATTTGACCAAGCCTTTTACGCAATCAGAATTGCTAAAAATGGTTTTTAAACATCTTGGTTGATTTAAACAAGGTAAATAAAAATAATAAAATATGCTTAATTTATTTTTTTAGGAGATTTAATAGTGAGCCTGACTTTGCTTGGCACAATTCTGATTGTAGAAGATTCTCCCAGCGAATTGGAATTAATGAGCCATTATCTCAAAGAAAGTGGTTACAACGTAATTAAAGCAAGTGGTGCAAAAGAAGGTTTAGAAAAAGCTGTGTTAGCAAAACCAGATGCGATCGTTACTGATGTCGTAATGCCAGAAATGAGTGGATTTGAATTGTGTCGTTATCTAAGAAGAAATCCAATTACTGCAAAAGTGCCGATTGTGGTTTGTAGTTCTAAAAATCAAGAAATTGACCGTTTGTGGGCGATGAGACAAGGTGCAGATGCCTATATAACTAAACCTTACACCCGCGAACATCTCCTACGTACTATTAAATCAGTGGTAATTTGAATCAATGACTAGTACAAACATTACTCTTTCTTCAAAACCGATTCCAAATAATTTAGCAGATGGTTATCTGAAGTTTCAGCTAAATCAACAAACAACTGCTGTTTTATCAATGAAGCATACGCAAGAAGCAATTCTTGTGCCTGTTGAATCTATTACGTCAATGCCCAATATGCCGTCCTGCATATTAGGATTAATGAATTGGCGGAGTCGGATAATTTGGGTGGTTGATTTGCCCAGAATACTCAATTTAGAATCCCTAGATTATCGACTGCGGCAGTACAATGTGATCGTTATTAAAGTGGAATCATTAGTGTTGGGCTTAGTTGTACAAGAAATAAAAGGTACAACCAAGTTCATAGTTGATGATATTCATTCTCCTATAGGACAAGTGGCATCCAGTTTAGTTCCTTATTTATGTGGGTGCGTTGTGCAACAAGAAGAAATATTACTAGTATTAGATGCACAGGCGATTGTGCAGTCTTCCATTCTCCGCAGTGATTAGAGTGTACTACTAAAAACAGCTTTTTAGTGTTCTTATTCACATACTTAGGAGAACTACTTTTATGTTTAATAAAACCAACACGAATCAAGGTAATAGCGCTCAAAATCGAGCATCATTGATTTCATCTCAAAAAGCTATTGGAACTGTAGTAAAACTACCAACTAAGCTGACTACTGAAAGTGCTAATAATTCTTCTTTGAATCAGGGTATTGCCTATTTTACAAGGCTGGGATTGGTTAAGAAAGCGACTATTTTAGCGATCGCAATCGGTACAATACCAGTTTTGGGCATCGGTGCGATCGCTTTTGGTTTTGCTAACAAATCCATTACTAAGCAAATTACCCAATCTCAACAAGCCGAAGCCACTGGCTTAAGCGATAAAGTTAACCGCTTCATGCTGGGACGCTACGGAGATATTCAGGTAATATCAAACTTGCTATTTTTGACAAGTCCCCAAGCTGGTGTCAGCATCACTACTCAAGAAAAGCAAGCAGTTCTAGATCGGGTTGTCGAAGCTTACAAAGCTTATGACAGTATTGCTGTTTTTGATCGCCAAGGTAACTTGATTGTGCAGTCCACAGGCGAAACCCTGGAAAATCAAAAAGACCGTACCTATTTTCAAGATGCTTTGCAAAAAGATACTCCTGTCATCAGCAAACCGGAAGCGGCAAAAAATACTGGTGTAGTGAGTATTTATCTAGCTGCACCTGTGAAAGAGACAAGGACGGGCCAAACTATTGGCGTGGTACAAGCACGTATGCCCGTAAAATCTTTAGAGGAAGTCATCAAAAACTACGTAGCTAACGGACAACAATACCATTTGCTCGATGCTTCAGGAATAGTTTTCTTAAGTCCCCAAAAGGAATTATTAGGGAAACAGGCCAAGGGAGAGTATTCTAATTTACCTAAACTGCTAGCAGCCAAAAAGGTAGATAGTTTTATAGAAGTTCCCAAAACTTACAAAAAACAAGAACTAGTTAGCTATGTACCAGCTAGTACACTAGATGGTTTACCAAATTTAAACTGGCAGGTACTTTTAGCTACAGATACCGCAATTGTATTTGAGCCGCAAAGACAATTACTGTGGACTATAGCCATCGGCACAGCACTGACAGCATTGATTGTGGGTGCGATCGCATCTCGGTTAGCGAAACTGACTACACAGCCAATTCTCAATGCCACTGCGGCATTAGCAAAGTTAGGTCAAGGTAAATTTAATACCCGTCTGGAAATTGAAAGAGAAGACGAATTAGGGGTATTGAGTGCAAATATCAACCTGATGGCCGAACAATTGCAGGTCTTAGTTAAGGAACAGCAACAGGAACTAGACGTTGAAGGGGCAAAATTACTAGCAGATATTACCCTACGGATTCGGAAAGTTCTCAAAACTGAAGATATTTATCACGCCGCAGTCAAAGAAGTTCAACAAATCCTAAAAACAGACCGGGTAATCATTTATAGTCTGAATCCAGGTACTTTGGCTGGCGTTGTCGTTGCAGAATCAGTAACTGGTAATTGGCCGGAAATGCTGGGAGTGCAAATTGATGACCCCTATTTTCGAGAACGTTATCTAGAAAGTGACCACGATGGAGAGGTGCAAGCAGTCGCCAATATTCATCAAGACCAAAGCCTGAAAAATGCCGATGGTTACATCCAACTTTTGGAAAAATTTGCCGTCAAAGGTCATTTAATCGTACCGATTCTTGCCCAAGGAAAACTTTTAGGCTTATTAATTGCTCATCATTGCGAAACTCCTCGTGTTTGGCAACAGCCGGAAATTGACTTGTTTCAACAGATAGCAACTCAAGTCGGCTATGCCTTAGAACAAGCCAAGTTATTAGAAGAGATAGAACAAGTCAGAAATGTTCCTGTAACCGGGTCAGACGAAGAACGGCAAGAAAAAGAAACACTGCAACAACAACTTTTACAACTACTCAACGACGTAGAAGGTGCAGCCAGAGGCGACCTGACAGTGCGTGCAGACGTAACTGCTGGGGAAATAGGCACTGTTGCCGACTTTTTCAACTCCATTGTCGAAAGCTTGCGGGATATTGTTACCCAAGTTAAACAAGCTGCCATCCATGTGAATAGTGCCATTGGCTCTAACGAAGGAGCCATCCGCCACCTAGCAGAAGAAGCACTTACCCAAGCTGCCGAAATCAACCGCACCCTTGATGCTGTTGACCAAATGACCCAATCCATGCAAGCCGTAGCCGAAAGTGCCGAAAAAGCCGCTTTCATTGCTAACCATGCCGCCCACACGGCCACCAAGAGTGGACACGCGATGGATTTAACAGTACAAAACATCCTCTCTTTACGGGAAACCGTGGGTGAAACTGCTAAGAAAGTGAAACGTTTGGGAGAGTCTTCGCAACAAATTTCTCGCGTGGTTTCTTTGATTAACCAAATCGCTATTCAAACCAACTTGCTTGCCATCAACGCCGGTATTGAAGCAGCACGTGCGGGTGAAGAAGGTCAAGGTTTTGCTGTTGTTGCTGAAGAAGTCGGCGAATTAGCAGTCAGGAGTGCCGCAGCAACCCAAGAAATTGAACAAATTGTTGAAAATATCCAACGAGAAACCAGTGAAGTGGTGCAGGCGATGGAAATAGGAACCACCCAAGTGGTAGAAGGGACTCGAATTGTGGAAGATGCTAAACAAAGTCTGAGTGAAATTTTGAATGTATCGTCTCAAATTGACTCCTTGGTGCAGTCAATTTCTACTGCAACTGCATCTCAGGTTGAAACATCGCAAAGTGTTAGCCAATTGATGAAAGATATCGCTGCTATATCACAACGCACCAGCGATTCTTCTCGACAAGTTTCCGAATCTCTGCAACAAACTGTGGAGATTTCACAGCAGTTGCAAGAGACTGTCGAGGCTTTCAAAGTTAGTTAAGTTTGTCATTTGTCATTTGTCTTTTGTCCTTTGCTAGTGACCAATGACGAATGACTTTTGTTATTTTTCTGTTGTCATTTGTCCTTTTACTAATGACCAATGACCAATGACCCTTCGGGTTCGCCAGTTGCTCATGGGGGAAACCCCCAAGACCACACTGGCTCACCAATGACCAATGACTAAGGACAAAAACCATGCTACAAGATAAAGAACTAGAAATCCAGATGCAATTTCTGGAAGAAGCAACTGATTACTTAAATACCTTAGAAACTGTATTACTAGAAATCGATACTAGTAACCGCATCGATTTGGATAAAATCAATGCTGCACTCCGGGCCGCTCATTCTATCAAAGGTGGCGCGGGGATGATGGGATTTAGATCGCTAAGTGATTTATCTCATCGTCTGGAAGATTCCTTTAAAGTTTTAAAAACTAAAAAAAATTCTCTAGAAATTGATACTCAGTTACAAAGTTTATTGCTATCTGGAGTTGACTGGCTGCGTCAGATTGTAGAATTGCTTGCAGAAGGGAATGTTGTCGAAGATCAGTGGTTAGCAACCTTTTGTTACCCAATTTTTGATGAGTTGCACGATCGCTTGGGCGACCCCACCCCTGAGGATGCCTCAACCATGCTATCCCCAGAGGACGGGCAAGACGTTATCCCCTTGCTATTTGCAACAGAAGTAGAAGAGTGTTTGCAGCGTTTAGAATCTATATTGGCAGATAGCGAACAGCCCGGTTTACATGAAGAAGTTGTGATCATGGCAGCTGAATTGGGTGGTTTGGGGGAAATGCTCCAGTTGCCAGCTTTTACCAAGCTTTGTGAGTCAGTAACGCAGCATTTGGAAACTGTTAGTAGCAATGTCTTCTCTACGAGAGGCTTGTCTGCGACGAACGCCAACGACAACCCCTTCGGGGAACACATTCCCGAAATTGCCCGCCTAGCATTGCAAGCATGGCGGCGATCGCAAGCTTTGGTGCTGACAAATCAGCTAGATAACTTGCCTACAGAAATTGACTTGGGTAGTTATACGCAATCCCAGCCACTATTACCAGCAGAAGTAATACCACAACTTCTCCCCACAGATATCCTCGATACAGAAGTAGTGCCAACAGCTGTTTGGCAAGGAGAAATAACTCCAGAAACTTGGATTAAGGATGAAGCGTTGGCACAGCCCAGCGCAAGTATCGCAGCCAAATTTACATTTGTGGATGCAGAATTTGCCGATGATGTAAATGCTGTCAATGTCACCGAGCACAATACAATATTTGCTAGAGAAGATAATCCTCCTGATACTAAATTTGGTGAAAGTAAAGGAGAGCCAGTTGGCGTTACAAAAGATCGGGAAATTCATGAAAATACCGTCCGAGTTCCTAGCAAACAACTAGAGCAGATTAATGATTTATTTAGTGAACTGATTGTTCAGCGGAATGGGTTAAACTCGCAACTAGAAAGATTACGCAAACTCGTTCGTAACCTCAACCAGCGAGTCCAAGTTCTCGACCGCGAAAACCAGGAATTACGTATAGTATCCGACAAAATTTCCACTCAAGCTGCGATGTTTACTGGGGTGCGAATGCAAGATGAAAATAGCCACCAAACACAAGACGCAGACAGGGAATTTGATGCCTTAGAAATGGATCGCTATAACGATTTAAACCTGCGATCGCAGGAAGTTATGGAAACCATTGTTCAGGTACAGGAAGTCACAACAGATGTGCAACTTAGTGTAGATGATACAGACCATATTGCTCGTAAACTCAACAAAACATCGAAACAGTTACAGACAAAGCTAAATCACATCAGGATGCGGCCACTATCCGATTTAGTCGAACGTTTTCCTAGAGCTTTACGCGATTTAAATGTAGAGTATGGGAAAAATGTCCAGTTAAAAATTGAAGGTGGCAACACTTTAATTGAACGCAGCATTTTAGAAGCCTTAAACGAACCTTTAATGCACCTGTTAAGGAATGCCTTCGATCATGGTATCGAAGACTCTACCACGCGTCGCCTTTTGGGTAAACCAGAACAAGGATTGATTGAAATTACAGCTACTCACCGCAGTAATCGCACGCTGATTACTATCCGTGATGATGGTTGGGGCATTTCTCTGGAGAAAATTCGCACCCGCGCCCTAGCGATGGGATTGGATGCTTCTCTACTCGCTAATGCTAGTGATGAAGAACTGTTATCACTAATTTTTGAACCAGGTTTTACCACCTCCGAGCAAGTCACAGCATTATCTGGTCGCGGTGTTGGTATGGACGTGGTTCGGAACAACCTCAAACTAATTCGAGGAGATGTCAAAGTTGATACAGAACCAGGAGTTGGTACTACCTTCACCTTATCAGTACCTTTTACACTTTCCGTTGCCCGAGTTCTGCTAGTAGAAATCAACAAGATTCTATTGGCATTTCCCACAGATGTCATTTCAGAAATATCTTTACTCCAAGACGAGCGAGTTTTCCAAATGGCAGGTAGCGAAGTTCTAAATTGGCAAGGAACCATGCTGCCACTGATTCGCCTGACTCGCTATTTAGAGTTTAATTGCCTACGCTATGATAGCCCAGAGTTGGAAACTCCAGCAGCCATTAATACTAACAGCGTCTTAGTCGTAAAAGGCAATAATCAGCCAGTAGCAATCCAAATAGACCGTTGCTGGGGTGAACAAGAAGTTGCTATTCGCCAAGTTGAGGGAAATATACCTTTGCCTGAAGGTTTTAGTAACTGCACAATTCTCGGTGATGGTCGAGTAGTGCCACTAGTTAATGTCAATGAGTTACTGTATTGGATTGCTACAAATCGGCGGACTCCTAGAGGTACTCAATTACCATCAGCAAGGTTAAAAACACCGTTCCTCATATTTGATGAAGAGAAAATATCAGCAGCATCTGTTAAGCAGAAAGGCACAATTTTAATCGTAGATGACTCGATTAATGTTCGCCGCTTTTTAGCTCTGACCCTGGAAAAAGGAGGGTATCAAGTAGAGCAAGCTAAAGATGGTCAAGATGCTTTAGAAAAACTCCATAGTGGATTGAGAGTTGAGGCAGTTATTTGTGATATTGAAATGCCTCGCCTTGATGGTTATGGCTTTTTAGGTAAGGTAAATTCAGACGTTGATACAAAAAATATTCCAGTTGCGATGCTGACTTCTCGTAGCAGTAATAAACATCGGCAACTAGCTATGCAATTGGGGGCGCGAGCTTACTTTTCTAAACCTTATAACGAGCAAGAGTTACTTCAAACGCTGGAGGAAATAATTTCTCCAGTAGCCGGAAAGGCAGCTTCTAATTAAAAATTGATAATTCATAATTAGAATGCCACTGGCAACGATAACACTATCTATCTCAAAATGAGAACAAGTAGTTATGTCTACGACGGGCTATGCCTAAGCGCAATTTAGCTACATATTGAAGCATTTCTAGCGATAAAGGCAAGATTTCACAGCCTTCTGAAAATTTTTTAATTAGATTTTGAGCCTGCAACAATGTTAAAATAGATACTGGTATTGGTAGGCTAACATTTATCAATAGCACTATCAGCAGCAACAATAGTATTGATATTAATGTTTAGTGAACTGACGATAATCAATGATAGTAATGCAACGATTCCTGATAGCACCACCAACCGCAATTCTGGGCAAATTAGCGGTGGTAGCAATAATGGAGGCAGTATAATTCTCATGACCGATAATATTCTTATCTCAAGACCAGTACCTGAACCCAGTGCGATCACTGGTACTATATTTGCTAGTAGTCTGGGTTGGTTGGCGAAGAGAAAGCAAGCAGCATTTCGCAAGGCGAAGGTATAATTACGTACTAGAATAAATTCGTAAGTAGTTTAAATACTTAGCCCGCCTGTGCAGGCTAAGTATTTTATGAGCAATTAGTCGGACGTAATATCAATTACCTGAAGCTAAAATAACTCCAGGAACCTTTATTAAGCCTCGACTTTTACACCCTTCCAGAAAGCGATATAGCCTTCAATATTCTTAGCCTTCTCCTTAGCGCTGGGATAGTACCAAGCGGCATCTTTATTGATTTGCCCATCAACATCGATACTGTAGTAACTGGCGACACCTTTCCAAGGACAAGTAGTGTGGGTATTACTTTCGGTGAAGTACTGCTTGTTAATGGTGTCAACAGGGAAATAATGGTTGCCTTCCACAACTACAGTATTATCACTCTCGGCTAAAACAGTTCCATTCCAAATTGCTTTCGGCATAAATGACTTTGTAAATAAACTATACACATAACATTTTGACACTATCAGCTTATTTGTAGTGAATTTATGTAACCTGTGACGCTGCTGAGAGAGTTCAGAGGTCACGAAGAGGCAATGCGTTGTCGGTATTTCCCTCTAGATATTAATTGGAATCACTTTTATTTATTAATTTGAAAATTAAAAACATTTGCTTATATCGGAAATATTTTCTAGCATATTGGTATGGAAAGTTAATTAGCCAAAACAAAGTTAGATTTCGGATTATAGCCTCAAGGAAAAAATATCTAGATATCTGAGAGAACGATCGCACTTCTATAAATGCTGACTAGTCAAGGATTTTATCTAGTACATCTTTGCGCTTTTTAAGTTCTTACTAAACCTTATCCAAATTCCCAATTTCCCCAATTTGGGTGAATTTGACTCATCCCTCTGGATAATTAACAAATCAACCCATCAGATGAACTGACCATCAAAGGTTGAGACTAATAAAACAGTGGACTCTATTACTAGAGAATACTGATTGCCCTTTGCTCTAATTGAGATAACTCTATGAAACTCATAAATTTGATAAATTTTGCACATATTGTTGCTGGGATTAGTTCTATGCCTAAAATCACTAGCCTTCATAAAGCCAAGAATCACAATAGCCCATTAATCAACACAGCCATCACTTCTGACACTTACCCCAAACATTCCCCGAATGTCAATTATCTCAAACCCTTTGATACTGCTTTTATCGCCTATTACATGATGGGTTTTGGTAATCTTTGAATATTCTAAGTTACTTTTGTGCTTTTGAACTGTAACTTATATTTTTTACAGTTTCACCGCTAATTAAACTAGTAATACTGAGGATAAAATTATGAAACTCACAACCTTGTTCAACTCTGCATTTATCATTGCTTCTATTGCTTTTGCACCTGGAATTGCTGGCGCTCAAACACCTAATCCTAACAATGGTGGCGGACAAATAAATACAGATGCCAACTCTAATACTTTACGCAAAAATTCCACAGATGCCAAATATCTGCAACCCTTCAATATTGCTTTTCTAGCTTATCAAGGTTATTTAAAAGAGCAGGGTATTCCCAGTGGAGGCACTTTGTTATTCAGATACCAAAGCGGAAACTTGACTGCGAAAGATGTGGTTCAGGCTGCTGTCAAGGCTAATAAAGTACCAGCGCAAGTTTTGAATGATCCAAGTTACGTCAACGCGGTAGAGTTACAAATGACATCATTGGGCAATACTAATGATTCATGTAACTAAAATATAGGTTTGCCAAGTTAGTAACGGATTTACAGCAGAATTAGGTCGGTATTTCAATAACTTTAGCATTTCTCTAATAAAAGCTTTACTTCTGTCTCCAATTCCCAATCTTTCATAGCTCACCACTCAGCTTAACGCACTGCTAAAAATGCTTGCGATCAGTCTGAATTCCAAGCATTTAAAAGAATATTATTCTATTTTAGGTGGTCTAGAACTTCGTCAATACTTTGTGCTAAAAGGTCAATACCATTAGCATGACGTTCCTCAATTGGCAGGTGTCTAGGATCTTGTGCAACAGGATTCCCAGCTTTTAGACTTTATTTTCATGCTCCTCAAAAATGAGTTAGCCAATGCGAGTTTGGTTATAGTCAAAGGAGATGCAAATTATCGCCAATTATTAGGCGATGTCTACGACGCGCTGCACCTACGCCACTGGGACTTTACCACTAACATTGCAGATATAGTCTGCTACTTACCCCTGCCAATGGTAGCTCTACGCACCCTGAAATCAGAAATAGCAGTCGATTTAAAACCAGAAGTTATTGAGGAAGTAGCAAAATCTGACTCTTCTTGGTTGACAAATGGACAGTGGGGCGTGGTTCAGTTAGTGGCTTAGACAATTTTGAATTGGGGACTGGGAAAGATGAATAGGGACAAGGGGGAATTTTTGAACAAGTTTCTTCCCAATGCCTAAATCGTATTGGCAAATTTTCTTGCAGTACCCAGTACCCAGTCCCAGATCGCCCATTCCTACCCAACAAGCTAAAGCTGAAATTGGGGAATTTTGGGCGCGACCCGTTGAAAAATCGAGATAATTTGTAAGAGAAGTATACGTATCTTCACTAGTTATAGCGTTGTCTACCCTACCCGTATCACTACAACCAGCTTAGGATAGACTAGAAGCAATTTTTGAGGAAAATGGTAGAAAAAATCACAGCCGTGTTTAATGGCAAAGTGTTCTATCCGGCTGAACCGATCGCACTGCCAATCAATACCCGCGTGCGAATCAGTATTGAAATTTTATCGCCAAGTGAACATGAAACGGTATCATTTTTGCAAACGGCGCGATCGCTCAATTTAGATGGGCCACCTGATTGGTCTGCCAATATAGATAAATATTTGTACAGTAAATAAACTTTTCATGCATTCTGAAGTCTTTCTTGATACATCATTTGCCATTGCCTTATCTGCACCGAGCGATCGCTTGCACGACCGAGCCTTACATCTGGCTAAAATGTTACAAGCAGCAGAAACTCGTTTGGTGACAACACAGGCGGTAATGTTGGAAATTGGCAATGCCTTATCCCAACAACCTTATCGTCAGGCGGCAATCATATTATTAAATTCTCTAGTAGCAGACTCCAAAGTAGAAATTGTCCCCCTCTCCCAAGAACTCTACGAACGTGCTTTTCAGCTATATCGCGAACAAACAGAGAAAGAATGGGGATTTGTCGATTGCGTATCTTTTATTGTGATGGAATATAGCGGAATCACTGAAGCACTGACTGCTGATGAGCATTTTCAACAAGCAGGTTTTCGAGCATTACTGCGAGAAAATTTGCCGTAAGGATTGTTCATTGGGCATTGGTTATTCACAAATGACAAATGACAAATAAATATTTCGTTACAATCGGCGTGTGCGTTAAGCATTCAAGAGTTATCAGCCATGAAATTGATTTCCGATCCACCGATTCCTGTAAAAATTCAAAAGATGAAGGAACGGGTGCGGTGGATGCATCCAAGTTTTGTGCAACGGGGAATTGACCAAACCAGTATAGTTATTGACGATCGCAGGCAGGATAATCCAGAATTTTCCTTTATGGTTCTCGGTGATTCCGGTACCAAATCCCATTCTCGACACCACCCCCAACGAAAAGTTGCCGAACTAATGCTTCCTCACCGCGATGATTGCAGTTTTGTGTTGCACACAGGCGATGTAATCTATGTGGTGGGTTCTCAAGAGTATTATTCAACAAACTTTATTGAGCCTTATCGGGAATTTCTTGTAGGTGGCGACAACCCGAAAGGCATTCCCTACGATCGGATGGTGTTTAATCTGCCGTTCTTGCCAGTACTTGGTAATCATGATTACTACGATGTGCCATTGATGTACCGTCTATTTACTGGCACAACATCGTCACTACGTCGCCTGTTCCGCTACAAAGATATCGAGATTGGCTGGCATGGATCGTATCAAGGGAATGCATACGCACGAGCATTTATGGACTACACGGCGGCGATGTCCCCACCAGAGTTAGAACGTCATTTAGATCGCCATTACACTGCTAAGACCGACACAGGACGCTGTTTGCGTTATGAACCTGGACAGTTTACCCGCTTACCCAATCGCTATTACACCTTTCGTTACGGTGGGATTGACTTTTTCGCACTGGATTCTAATACCTTTAATACACCGTCACCTTTACCTGCAACTCAAGAAGGGGAAATTTATCGTCAGGAATTGCGAAAGCGTCGTCATGAGATAGATCGAGAAGAATTGCAGATTTTGAAAATATGCGATGCCTACGGCGGCAAGCTACGCCTCAACCCGGATAAACCCAGCGAAGCGGAACAACTCGATGAGCTTAGTGCCAAATTAGACCAAATAAATGAGATCAAAATCGATATTGAGAAACAATTAGCATCTCATAAAATGCCTGCGAACGACTTTGAACAACTTGAATGGTTGCGAAGCAGACTAATCGAATCTTGGAACACCTCTGAAGTGCGCGGACGTGTAATCTTTTTCCACCATCCTCCCTACGTTACAGAAGCTACTAAGTGGAATCAAGCACAAACCTTGGCGGTTCGCCACAGCTTGCGCTGGGTGTTTGAACAAGTGGCAGAAACTCTTGGTTCTCTAATTAAAGAACGTCCCATAGTCGATTTGATTTTAAACGGTCACGCTCACTGTTTGGAGCATCTTTGCACAACTGATACCGGATTTGCTGACTCCCACATTAACTGCATTATCTCTGGTGGTAGCGGTCATCGTCCCCGTTATCAACGGCGAGGGGGGACTGAATTGATGGAGACTTTTGCTGAGATTCCAGGTAAACCCACTCGGAAAGTTGCAGATTCAATGCTTTTTGTGGGTCGTCATGACTACAATTTCCAGAATCGATTGCCTTATTCATGCGTGCGGATTGATGTTCTGGATGGTCGCCCACCCAAGTTTATCATCAGACCGCTGATTACTGAACGGGTTAAAGAAGAGTGGTATAACAGTGAACTTGAACCTTTTGTGATTTAAACGGGATGCGATGCCTACGGCAGTAAACTACAAGTAGTAAGCTCTGATAAGCTCCGAAAGTAGTGTGACACTTTCTTGCTTTTTCGCTTGGCATGGCGAGGAGGGGAAAAAAATCGTGCATGATGTTGATTAAATTGGGCATGGGGCAAAACAGTTCCGTTAGCGGATAGCTAGTTTTAGCCCGTTCTGAGTTCTCAGTGATGATTAAAGAAGTGAGAACCTGCACTCAGTACTACTACTTCCCCACTCCCTTTTATCAAATGCACCTTTGCATCAGGGCAAAAGCTAGGTATATCCTAATCTTGAATAGAGTTTTGATAATTTCAGATTATGGCAGGACACAGTAAATGGGCAAATATTAAGCGCCAAAAGGCCGTAGTAGATGCAAAAAAGGGAAAAACCTTCACTCAGTTATCCAGGGCGATTATCGTTGCGGCTAGAAGCGGCGTACCAGATCCAGCGCTGAATTTTCAACTTCGCACGGCAATTGACAAGGCAAAGGCTGCGAGTATCCCCAATGATAATATTGAACGAGCGATCGCTAAAGGTGCAGGCACTTTTGGCGGCGATAATGCTACCTTTGAAGCGATTCGCTACGAAGGTTATGGCCCTTGTGGTGTAGCGATTTTAATTGAAGCCCTCACAGATAATCGCAATCGCACTGCTGCTGACTTGCGTGTAGCTTTTAGTAAAAATGGTGGCAATCTTGGTGAAACAGGTTGTGTTAGCTGGATGTTTCACCAAAAAGGCGTTTGTGTCGTGCAGGGTGTGGTTAACGAAGAACAGCTTTTAGAAGCATCTCTCGAAGGTGGTGCTGAGTCTTATGAGATGACTGAAGATGAGATGGCTGAGGTATTTACTGACATTGCAAGTTTAGAAACCCTTAGCCAGACACTCAAAGATCAAGGCATTAAGGTAATTGATGCCGAGTTGCGTTGGATTCCCAGTAATAGTGTAGAAGTTACTGATCCGGATCAGGCGCGATCGCTTTTCAAATTAATTGACACTCTAGAAAGCTTGGATGACGTGCAAAATGTCACAGCTAACTTTGACGTATCAGAAGAATTGATGGCTGTCAGCATTTCTTAATTAAAATTAACACAGACATCATTGCCAAATTCCAATTATTTGGATGATGTCCAAAATGTTACATCTAGGTTGGAAATGCCAGCAAGTATTTTTAGCTAAGTATTCCACGTAAGTCCTATATTTTACGGATGTAAAAATAGACATGAAAGGTTCATATCAATTACAAACTTATGACATACACCTATTGGATAGTTAAATTGTTGATTACCTGATGAGGATTTTGAAGTGAATAAGTTCGCTAAAGCTTTACTTTTGGCTCTAATCTTTGCTGCCCCTGTAACCGTTTTTGCATCTCAAGCTCAAGCTAAAACTATCCATCATGCTAGCGTAAAATCTGGTAAAGTTCATCACACTAGACATCACAGGCATCATGCTAAAAACCTAGCTCATAAAACTTATAAATAGTTACTATTAGTCATAAAAGTTGCTAGTAGCTCTGTAATAAAGTTTAGTGTTGGTTTCTCTGAAAAAATAATTGTATTATTTAACCCCGCTGGAATCCCTACCAATCAGCGGGGTTTTTTTTAACTTTTTTAAGGGGCGCGATCGCGTAAAAATCAAAGTTAAGATTTGAGATTAAATCAGAAACTCTGCTGCCAAATAGTGTTCAAGTGCCACGAAGGCGATCGCAAAATAAAAGTAGTTGAGAGCAATCGCTTAATGCTATTTACCACCATCCAATTTAGTCTTCAGAACACTTATGAAAGCAGACTATTTAGAAGAATCGCTTTTTCGTGAGTTTGAGGAGCATTTGCTTCAACCCGATGTACGAAAGTCAGCTAAAGATATTATGGATTTACTTGCTGATGAATTCATTGAGTTTGGAAGCTCAGGGCATGTTTTCGATAAACAGCAAATTATCAAAAGCTTGCAGAATGAACCCATCGAACCCCTGACTCGAAGATCGATCACAGAATTCAAAACCTTAGTTTTAGCAACAGGGGTTGTTTTAGTAACTTATCGTCTAGTCAGACATATATCTGGCGAACAGTCTGTTCATTCGCTGCGAAGTTCCATCTGGAAATTGAACAATCATCGATGGAAAATGATCTTTCATCAGGGTACTCTGCTTAGAGAATCATAGGTGCGGTATGATCGGGGACTTCCAAGAAATAAATTATTCAATCTTTTAAGGTGGTATCTTGCCGCCTTTAGTACAACTATTTATTGTGGGGTGGGCGTCTCGCCATTAGTGTCAACTTAAGGTTAAAACCCATTTGTCAACGATAGGTTTTGTTAGGAACGAAGTATAAAGGTGAACTTTTTTCTGAATTTTATACGCAAGCTGGTAGTGATGCTAATAAACAAAGCATTAATAGTCCATGAAAAAGTTCGTTTTTTGTCCCTTTCAAACCGAATTTTTAAGCCTAAATGCTTATTGACATAGGAAGTTTGAGCTTAAGTTGACACTAATGGCGTCTCGCCCGCCCGTAGTCGAAGGCGGGCAAGATGCCATTAGTGTCAACTTAAGGTTAAAACCCATTTGTCAACGATAGGTTTTGTTAGGAACGAAGTATAAAGGTGAACTTTTTTCTGAATTTTATACGCAAGCTGGGAGTGATGCTAATAAACAAAGCATTAATAGTCCCTGAAAAAGTTCGTTTTTTGTCCCTTTCAAACCAAATTGTTAAGCATAAATACTTATTGACATAGGAAGTTTGAGCTTAACTTGACACTAATGGCAAGATGCCCACCCCACAAGATTGGATAATTTATTTCTTGGAAGTTCCTAAGTAATTGCCCAAAATTATTTAGAGTCAAAGTTTTCCACAGAAAAGGCTCAAGCAATGCTGCCTGAGCCTTTTCTAGATTCAATTAAGTTACTTTCGTCTATTCAGCTTAGTAACGATTACGGTTGTAGCCGCCACCGCCGCCGCCACGGTTACCACCACCGAAGGAACCACCACCACCCCTGTCTTCTCTGGGCTTGGCTTTATTTACTTTCAGGTCACGACCAAGCCATTCAGCACCATCAAGAGCTTCAATGGCTTTTGCTTCTTCATCTTCTGAACTCATTTCCACGAAAGCAAAGCCGCGTAAACGACCTGTTTCACGGTCGGTGGGTAGTTGAACACGCTTTACAGCACCATATTCTGCAAATACAGCACTTAGCGCATCTTGTGTAACATCATAGGAGAGGTTACCTACGTAAATTGACATTAAATGTCTCCAAAATCATAAGTTTGTAGAGATTTAGATTTCGGAGAGAAGTCTGTAATACCAAAAGGGAAAAGCCTGTCAATACTAAAAACAAACACTGTCGCCGAATTAATTCTCATTTCACTTCCCATGATGACATAGCAACTAACTTTCTGGGTAAAAGTTTGAAAAACTGTTATAAAAAGTTATATTTTTAGTTGGTAGCTAGGTGGTGGCTAATTCTAAAATGGGTGAAGCGATAGTGAACCGCACCCACGCGATAAACTAATCCACTCTCTTTTCTAAATATTGACCAATCATCAACTGATCACCAGCACGGGAGATAATGGTTTGTCTGGTGCGGTACTTGCTGCCAATTAACTTTAACTCTTCTTCAAATACTGAACCGTTGTACTCAGTTCGCAAACACAGTGTTTTAGGGTTGGAGAAATAATACTGGGCAGTGACTGGTTTGGATATGGCAAAACCGCGATCGCGATACAAAGTGTTTCCCATAACCCCAAATATCGTTGAACCTTGCGACTCTTTCCTGTCCTTCAGCAGATCCGTACTTTCCCATGTAACTGCTGCACCACAGATCAAGCTACCTGTATCAGGTAAATCGTGCATCTGAGCTAGCTTTTGCAATTCATCACAACCCTGATCGAGAAAATTGATCGTAACTATACTCTCCATCTCCTTAGTTTCTCCCTCTGGGAGGGTATAGTAGCGGCGTTGCGATCGCCACTTACCCGCTGATTCCTGGAAAAATTCGGAAATCTGGGATTCGTCAGCAGTTTGGGCAATTTTTAGCAATGGTGTCACTTGTAACTTTCCTGACCTAATATTTGGTGGCTGTAGTAGATATCGCCCTTTTCTTTGCTGTATATGCAAGTGCTTGACCAGAATATTACAGCGTCAAAAAAAGCAATTTATGTTTACTATTCTTAATATATTGGATAGAGCGTAAAAATTACTAGGGATTTTGCTATGTCTAAGTTTGAGTATGTAAGCTTAAATATAGTTATTTGATACTGCTGATTTTAAAAGTAGGGGCGTAAAAGTCTGATTGATTCAGGAAACGCAAGTTTTCTACTAGGGGCAGATTGCAAGAAATTTAAAAATATTTATACTGAGTTAAGAATTGCATCGACAGCTAAAAAGCTGCCGACTGAATGTAATGAGTTAAAGTGGTGAGAATTTTTTTGAAAAAAAGTAATTTTTGATACAAAATTCTGCAAGAAGATAGCTAGTTGACTCTCGCCGCTTTTCACTATTCATAATGTCTCAAAATTACTTGGTAATGCACGGCTGTTTAAACCCAAAAAGCTCCCCAAATACGAGAAAAATAAATGATTTTGGACAGAAAAAAGCCGCACAAGCAGGTGAAAATCTCACCTTTGGCAGCCGCTAACCAGGTAATTAATGCCCAGTTAGATTCAGTTGTCAAAACTGATATGGCTGTTGTAGATACAAAGAGTAGCGTTGATACAAAGGGGTCTTCCCCTTTCGCATCCATATTATTGATTCCCTGTTTGCTGGGCATAGGACTATTGAGTGCGAATTGTGGAGCGCTACCCAAGGAAGAACCAGCTGATGCCCAATCTCAGAGTCCTGGTAATGGACAACGTGGTGGTGCAACGGCTATAGATGCGGCGATCGCTCGAACTGACTTGCTGCAAAAACAACCAGAGTATACAGGTAATACAACACCCTTCCGAATTGTATCAGTGCGATCGCAAGTAGAAGCCCGATTGTTGGCTTTGAATCTTGATGTCGGCGATACGGTAAAGCTTGGGCAAAACGTCGGGCAGTTAGATGATGCCATCCTTTCAACCCAATTAAAGCAAACAGAAGCAGAGCTAGCAGCCCTCAAATCAGAAGTAGCTAGGGCAAGCAATCAGGTAAGCAATGCTCGTGCTGAGGTTGAACGGGCGCGGCTAGAAGTGGTACAAGCTCAGGCAGATTCAGAGCGCCAACAGAATTTATTCAAAGCTGGAGCGATCGCCGAACAAACTGCCCAGCAAGCACGTACCCAGGCAAAAACAGCCGCCCAGGCATTGCGGGCTGCCCAAGAGCAGGTTCGTACAGAACAGCAAGCCGTCGCCGCTGCCCAAGGCAGAGTACTTGCCCAACAGGCATTGGTTGCTCAAACCAAAGAGCGCAGGTCTTACGCTCGCCTGACATCCCCCATCACTGGTGTAGTCACACAAAAGGTGACAGAACCAGGCAACCTTCTGCAAGCAGGTAGCGAAGTCTTGAAAATTGGAGACTTTAACCGTGTCAAAGTCGTTGTACAAGTTTCCGAATTAGAACTGTCACAAATTCAGGTTGGACAGTCCGTACAAGTGCGCTTAGATGCCTTCCCCAACGAAACATTAATTGGCAGAGTTACGCGCATTTCCCCAGCTGCCGATGCCACAGCTCGCTTGATACCTGTAGAGGTAGTGATTCCCAACACTCAAGGCAAGATTGGCAGCGGACTACTGGCGCGAGTCAACTTTGAAAACCAGACACAACAGCGGGTTGTAGTGCCGCAAACAGCTATTCAGAAACAAGCAGGCAGTAAGAACTCCAAGGGTACGGGGGAGACGCAAACAAATGTACCGCAAAACTCTTCTCCACCGAACCCATCTGGTATAGCAGAGGCAAAGTCACAAGACCGAAGTGGAGAAATATTTGTTGTCAAAGACACAGAAGGCAAAACGAAGGTAACAGCACGAGCCGTAATGTTGGGAAAAAGAGCCGATGGCAGAGTGGAAATTTTATCCGGTTTGCAACCGGGAGAGCGCTATGTTGTTCGTAGTGGTAAGCCGTTAAAAGAAGGTGACACTGTAAGTCTTTCAATTCTTTCAGAAAAGCAATAGTAGGGTGAGCAATAACCACCATCCGAATGAAAAAGTACACAGTAGTCAGCACTTAGCACTTATCACTTAGTATCATGCAACAGGTAAATAATCATAATGGCAATGGTGGATTTAGCCTCAGTGCGATCGCTATTCGCCAACACATTGGCACACTCATGCTCACTGTGGCAGTAATTGTCATTGGGGTATTTTTTCTCACAACGATCCAAGTCGATCTTCTACCGTCGATTACCTATCCCCGAATTGGGGTTCGGCTAGAAGCCCCTGGTATTTCCCCAGAAGTAGCAGTAGATGAAATCACCAGACCCTTAGAAGAAGCCTTAGCAGCAACCGAGAATGTAGTACAAGTTTTTTCCCGGACTCGTGAGGGACAGGTAAGCCTCGATTTATACTTCCAACCAGGAGGCGATATTGACCAAGCCTTAAACGATGCTACTGCTGCTTTTAACCGAGGGCGAGGACAACTGCCAGATACGATAGAGGAGCCGCGCTTATTCAAAGTCGATCCCTCTCAATTGCCAGTTTATGAATTGGCGCTGACATCTGCTTCGTTGCAAGGGAAAGATTTACGGGTATTTGCTGATGAAGAGTTGAACCGGGAACTCAGTGTCGTGCCAGGAGTCGCCTCAGTTGACGTATCTGGCGGTGCAGAGGAAGAAGTCCGAGTGCTTGTTGACTTAAACCGATTGCAAGCTTTGGGTGTGGGGTTAAATGATGTCTTAGACGAATTAACAGCCCGTAACCAAGATACTTCTGGTGGTCGGATTCTGGGGCAAAATTCTGAGCCATTGACTCGCACTGTCGGACGCTTCCAAAATGCCAAAGAAATTGAAAACCTTTCCTTGGAAGTTTCTTCTCCTGCTAGTGCTAATACCACTAATAGTAGTAATACCACTACCAGTACCACTACTACACCTACACCTACACCTTCCCGCCGCGTTTATTTGCGAGACTTTGCAGAGGTAATTGACGATACAGAAGAACAACGAGTATTTGTTTACCTCAACCGTCAGCCTGCGGTGAAATTTTCGATTCAAAAGCAGCCTGAGGCCAATACAATCACAGTTGTAGATGCTGTTAAGCGGCGAATTGAACAATTACGGCAATCGGGTTTAATTCCAGCAGACATGACTTTGAGTCCCACCACAGATGAATCTGTCTTCATCCGCAATTCTTTAAATGATGTCATCTTTTCGGGGATTTCTGGGGCATTGTTAGCAGCAGCAGCAGTATTGTTATTTTTGGGATCTTTCAGGCAAACATTTATTATCAGTTTGACGATTCCGCTGTGTACTCTAGCGGCGATCGCTTTGATGAAAATCTTTGGTTTGACCTTGAATGTTTTTAGTTTGGCAGGTCTGACATTAGGAGTCGGCCAAGCAATTGACACATCGGTTGTGATCTTAGAGAACATTTCTGAAAAAGCAGGCATGACTCCCAATCAGAGAGAGATGGACAAAGAGAAAGGGGGAGAAGAGGCAAGAGGGAGAAACCTCAATAAAAAATTCTTTATTGACAGTGCGATCGCAGCTTCTCAAGAAGTAGAATCTGCTTTAGTTGCTGCTACAGGTGCCAACTTAGTTTCTGTAGTGCCATTTCTCTTAATTGGCGGCTTTATTGCACTGCTATTTAATGAACTGATTCTGACAATTAGCTTCGCAGTCGCAGCCTCCCTTGTCGTTGCAATTACAATAGTGCCGATGCTGTCTTCCCGACTCTTGGGAATTCGCTGGTCTAGTCGGATCAGCGAATTTTGGCTGCTTAGGCAGTTTAATCACCGATTTGAAGATGCGACACGCGGATACGGAAACTTCTTAACCAAAGTTTTACGCTATCGGCTTCTCGTAGTGACCGCTGCTTTGCTAATTTTAGGCGGCAGTAGCTTCTTTATGTTTGGTCAAATTCCCCAAGAAATTTTACCCCGCATCAGTACTGGTCAAGCTAACTTGAGAGCGCAGTTTCCTCCTGGTACACCTTTAGCAACTTCTGAAAAAGTTATGCAAATTGTCGATGACATTTTGCTTAAACAACCAGAAACCGAGTCTGCTTTCACAACTGTGGGTGGTAATTTATTTGGCAGCAATACTACAGAAAATCCTTTACGTGCCAGTAGCACCATCAATCTGAAACCAGGCACGGATGTCGAAGCTTTCGTCAAAAAAGTAACTCAAGAATTTAACAAACTCAACTTAGCCGGAATTCTACTGCGTCTCAATCCTGGCCAGGTGCGGGGTTTAATCTTGAGTAATTCTCCAGTGCAAGGGTCAGAAGTTGACGTGATTCTGCAAGGTGAGAATGAAGAAAACTTAACGCAAGCAGGGGCCCAAGTGCTGCAAGCATTGCAGGAAAGGGCAAAATTAGCGACATTCCGACCAGATGCCGACCCCCGACAACCGGAAATTCAAATTCGCCCCGACTGGGAACGGGTTTCAGCTTTAGGGTTGAGCGCCGGACAAATTGGTGCAACAGTTCAAACAGCAATTGAAGGTTCAGTTCCCACGCAAATTCAACGCGGTAATCGTTTAGTTGATGTGCGGGTGCAGCTAAATAAAGAAGCAATTCAGCGTCCTTCTCAGCTAGAGCAATTACCGCTATTTACAGAAAACAATCAACTAATCCGGCTTTCGGATGTGGCGAACATTCAAGAAGGTCAAGCGCCTGGTGAGGTGCAACGGATTAATCAGCGCCAAGCTTTTATTGTCGCAGGAAATCTCAGCGAGGGAGCTAGTCTTGGTGAAGCGATCGCAGAAGTAAACGAGGTACTCAAAGATGTAGACTTACCTGATGGTGTTTCAATTGTGCCTAGTTCTGCCCAAGAAACTAATCAGCAACTTCAAGATGCTTTAAAAACTTTGGGGGCGTTGGCAACGTTCTTAATCTTTGTAGTTATGGCGGTACAATACAATTCGCTGATTGACCCATTGGTAATTATGTTCACCGTACCACTAGCCTTAGCTGGGGGAATTTTTGGACTTTACATTACCCATACTGCAATTGGCGCAACTGTAATTGTTGGTGTCGTACTGCTGGTGGGAATTGTGGTGAACGCAGGGATTCTCATGGTAGAACTAGCAAACCAAATTCGGGATGAAGTTGGTTGTAGTCGCCAAATTGCGATTATGAAAGCTGCTCCTCAACGCTTGCGCCCAATTATCATGACCACAGTCACCACTATCTTGGGATTGTTTCCTTTGGCATTGGGTATTGGCGAAGGTTCTGAGTTTTTGCAGCCTTTAGGGATTGTAGTTTTCTTTGGGATGGCGATCGCAACAATGTTGACGTTGTTTATCATCCCCTGTTTTTATATTCTGCTGCACGATTTGCTAGGTGGAAATTGGGCAAAGCCAGTGTTAATCCGGTTACGTGGATTTACAAAAAAACTTATCAGCTAATGAGCATTGCTGATTGAATTGAGTCATTAGTCATAAACAAATGACTAATGACTAATGACAAAGAACTAACTAGCTAACAGAGTTTTTTCTAGAGAAGTCCAACGGAAAGTGCGATCGCCACCTCTCTCCATGACTACTTTCACTCGTGGTTCTAGCTGAGGCAAATTCGTTAAATACTCAACTTCCTCATTGGAAAGAATATGCCCTTCAATAATCCACAAGACTAGCCCTTTTGACTTTGGTGGTAGTTGTTCTAGATGAGAATTCAGAATTGGCGGCAGATAGTACACCTGACCCACTGCTGCACCACTACCAGTGCTTTTTTTCCCAAGATGAGGAGGTCTGACTCCATGAATTCTTGTGAGATACGCAGCTACATCACCCAGTCCTTTAGCAGTAATGTGGAGGGTGGTATAGCCAGCTGCACGTAATCGGCGCTGATATCGACCTTCATAACCCCCTTCTAGAGGTACATACACTCCAAGAGCGCCAAATTTTTCCAAATCGCGGATTAAACCATTGCCAGTGGTAATTAGTGCCATAGATTTTCGTCTTATCCCACTTAGATATCTCTATTATTTACCCTGAACCGATAGATTAAAAGCATTTTTTTGGGCATTGAAAAGAGGCAGAGGGGTAGGGAGCAGGGAGCAAAGGGGAAAGAGGTAATTCTTTATTCTCCCCTTTGCCACCTGCGCCCTACTCCCTTGCTTCTTCCCCACTCTCCAAAAATAACTCTATAAACTACTAGACAAACATAAATAAATAATTTATATTATTAGATTGTGACCAAACACGCAAATAAGTTAACTTTTTACTGTCATTCTGAAGTAGTGTTAGCATCAAAAACTAATGACTTAATCCAAAATTGGATTATCTAACTCAGATTGATCATAGACTGGTAAACTAAGAAAGCTTTCAGGTCAACATTGGAGCTTATGTAGGCTCCAAGGTAAGTTTACTCCTGCCCCTCTGAAAAAGTAGGCAAAGTCTTAAACAATAGTTTAAGGTGTTTAAGGAAGTAAAACTGAGCAGCAATGTTGGTTTCATGGCATTACGTCAGTCTCAGTTAACGGATACTGGGTGGTAAAAACTGCTTAAGTCCAACTGCAACACGGCAGTAGCCAATCTCCGGGAAGCCGCCCTTCGGGCGTGTACAAATCGGAAAACCCGCCGACAGCGCTGCCTCCAGAAAGTGCCAGAGCAATTGCTTGGACGAAAGCATTGCTGCACACAGCTAAAAGCTGTAGCGCCTTGCATTGATTCCAGAAGTTACTCCTTCCCAATGGGAAGGGACTTGTGGCTGTTCTGGTGATCTAGTGAGTGAAGCTAAACAGATTCACCAAGCAGTACGGACACGGTTTGTTGTGTCCGAAAGCTTTTGGAGCGGTTTATGTAAATAAGCCATTCCAAAATTCGCAGGCTAATCCAGCCTAAACTGATGCGTACAAAGCGTGTCCTCTAGAGTCCAATTCCAAGGTCAGCAAGTAGAAAGGAGAACCAGTTACTGTGTCTGTAGGTATTCTCGGCACCAAGCTGGGCATGACCCAAATATTTGACGAAGCAGGAGTAGCTATTCCTGTGACTGTCATTCAAGCAGGGCCATGCACCGTTACACAAGTTAAAACGAAACAAACCGACGGTTACTTTGCCATTCAAGTTGGTTATGGCGAAGTCAAACCAAAGGCACTTAACAGACCACTACTGGGTCATTTAGCTAAATCATCTGCCCCAGCATTGCGTCATTTAAATGAATATCACACCGATAGCTCTAGTGATTATGCTTTAGGTCAACAGATTAAAGCAGATATTTTTAGCGCAGGTCAAATTGTCGATGTAGTCGGCACAAGCATCGGTCGCGGCTTTGCGGGAAACCAGAAGCGCAACAACTTTGCTCGCGGGCCAATGTCACACGGTTCTAAAAACCACAGAGCGCCCGGTTCAATCGGTGCTGGTACAACACCAGGTCGTGTCTATCCAGGTAAGCGGATGGCAGGTCGTTTAGGTGGAAAACGCATCACAATCCGCAAGTTGACCATAGTGCGAGTTGACCCAGAACGCAACTTATTACTAATTAAGGGAGCTATTCCTGGTAAACCAGGCGCTCTCGTCAGTGTTGTGCCTGCAAAAATAGTGGGATAGTCAAAAGTCATTAGTCAAAAGTCATTAGTCAAAAGTCATTGGCTAAGGACAAGTGATAAAAGACAAATGACCAATGACAAAGGACAAAGGACAGATAACAAAAATGGTTGAAAGCGTAGTTAAAAATTGGCAAGGAGAACAGGTCGGCGAGACGACCTTCGAGTTGCGCGTTGCCAAGGAACAAACAGCGTCTCATATTGTGCATCGCGCCTTAGTACGGCAATTGACCAATGCTCGTCAAGGAAATGCCAGCACAAAAACTCGTGCTGAAGTCAGAGGTGGCGGTCGGAAACCTTGGCGACAAAAAGGTACTGGTCGCGCTCGTGCAGGGTCTATTCGTTCACCATTGTGGCGTGGTGGTGGTGTGATCTTTGGGCCAAAACCCAGAGACTTCAACCTTAAATTGAACCGCAAAGAGCGACGTTTGGCACTGCGGACAGCATTTGTCAGCCGCATTGACGACTTGATCGTAGTAGAAGAATTTAGCACTGAGCTATCTCGCCCCAAGACTAAAGAATTAGTGGCAGCGCTTGCCCGTTGGGGAGTAGTACCAGAAAGTAAGGCACTGTTAATTTTGTCTGAGATTGCGGATACAGATAACGTTTATCTGTCAGCCCGCAACATTGAAAATTTAAAACTAATTGCAGCTGACCAGCTAAATGTTTTTGATTTACTGCACGCTGACAAGATTGTAGTTACGGCATCAGCCCTAGAAAAAATTCAGGAGGTCTACAGTGCCTAGCTTTGACCCCCGTGATCTTGCCGACTTAGTGCGTCGCCCAATCGTCACCGAAAAAGCGACCATCTTGATGGAGCAAAACAAGTACACCTTTGAAGTAATTCCCAAGGCATCAAAGCCAGAAATTAAGGCTGCGATCGAAGATTTATTTCAGGTCAAGGTTGTAAAAGTCAACACCATCCTACCACCGCGTAAAAAGCGCCGTGTTGGTAAATTTATTGGTTATAAGCCCCAATATAAGCGAGCCATTGTCACCGTCGCACCTGGGGATGAAGACAAGATTAGACAAGTTCTATTCCCAGAAGTCTAAAAAAGTTGTGAGTTAGGAGTTAGGAGTTACTGAACTCAAAACTTAAAACTTAAAACTCAGCACTCAGCACTCAGCACTTAAAAATATGGGTACTCGTTCTTATCGCCCTTATACCCCCAGCACTCGCCAAGTTACGATCTCTGACTTTGCGGAAATTACCAGAACCGAGCCAGAAAAATCCTTAACAACCTCGAAGCATCGCGCCAAAGGTCGGAATAATCACGGACGGATTACTAGTCGTCGCCGGGGCGGCGGACACAAACAGCTTTACCGGATCATCGATTTTAAAAGGGATAAACATAATATTCCTGCCAAAGTCGCAGCAATTGAATACGATCCTAACCGCAATGCCAGAATTGCCCTTTTGTATTACCAAGACGGCGAAAAACGGTACATCCTTCACCCCAACGGGTTGAAAGTTGGAACAATAATTGTTTCTGGGCCTGATTCTCCCTTTGAAGATGGTAATGCTTTACCGCTCTGGAAGATTCCCTTAGGTACTAGTGTTCACAACGTAGAATTTACACCTGGTAAAGGTGGTCAAATTGTCCGTGCTGCTGGTGCTAGCGCCCAAGTTGTGGCAAAAGAAGGTAATTACGTAACTCTTAAGTTGCCTTCAGGAGAAGTCCGCTTGATTCGACGCGAATGCTACGCCACCATTGGGCAAGTAGGCAACACCGATGCAAGAAACCTGAGTGCAGGTAAAGCCGGACGAAATCGCTGGAAAGGTCGCCGTCCTAAGGTTAGAGGTAGCGTCATGAACCCAGTGGATCACCCACATGGAGGTGGTGAAGGTAGAGCGCCTATCGGTAGATCGGGGCCTGTTACACCTTGGGGTAAACCCACATTGGGTGCGAAGACACGCAATCGCAAGAAACTTAGCAGCAAGTTGATTGTGCGTCGTCGCCGGAAGTCTTCTAAACGCGGTCGCGGTGGTCGTGAATCATAGAATTTTAGATTTTAGATTTTGGATTTTAGATTGGGGTCTGCTTGTGAACATTGAAAATTTGTGAAACTTGACCAGACACCTAACTATCCAAAATCCGAAATTCTAATTCCTAATTCCTAAATCCTAATTCCAAAATTGAACTATGGGTCGTTCTCTAAAAAAAGGTCCTTTCGTTGCGGATCATCTCCTCAAGAAAATTGAAAAGCTCAACGACAATAACAGAAAAGAAGTTATTAAAACTTGGTCACGAGCTTCGACAATTTTGCCTCTAATGGTAGGTCATACCATAGCTGTTCACAACGGACGCCAACACGTTCCCGTTTTTGTAAATGAACAGATGGTAGGACACAAGTTGGGTGAATTTGCCCCGACACGCACCTACAGGGGTCATGGGAAAAGCGACAAAAAAGCAGGTAGGTAGGTAGTTATTAGTCATTGATCATTTGTCATTAGTCATTGGTGAGCCAGTGCGGTCTTGGGGGTTTCCCGCATGAGCAACTGGCGTTAGCGAAGCGATAGCGACGCAGGAGCGTCACCCGAAGGGTCATTAGTTATTAGCTTTCGACAAAAGACAAAGGACAAAGGATAAAGGACGAAGGACAAAATTGGAGAAAATTATGGCTAATGATACTACTGAAGTAAAAGCGATCGCTCGTTTTATCCGCATCTCGGCTTACAAAGTCCGTCGGGTACTCGATCAAATCCGGGGGCGATCGTACCGAGAAGCGTTAATCATCCTGGAATTCATGCCCTATCGCGCCACTGATCCCATATTGAAGGTTCTCAGAAGCGCTGCTGCCAATGCCGAACACAACGCTGGGTTAGATCGGACTCAACTTGTGATTACTCAGGCTTATGCCGATCAAGGACCGCCATTGAAGCGGTTTCAGCCGAGGGCGCAAGGTCGAGCTTACCAAATTCGCAAGCCGACGTGTCATATTACTGTGGCTGTTGCAGCCGCCCCAGAAAAATAAGCTTTTTTACACGAATAAATTGCGTAAAGTAAGAAATTTTAGAGGAAGCATTCGTGGGACAGAAGATTCATCCAGTTGGTTTTCGCCTGGGTATTACACATGAACATCAATCCCGTTGGTTTGCTGTTCCTGATCGCTATCCAGAACTTCTACAAGAAGACTACAAACTCCGTCAATACATAGAACAAAAGCTGGGTAGACTGGCTCAAAACAACGCCGGAATTTCCGAAGTACGGATTGAGCGCAAAGCCGACCAAATCGACTTAGAAGTACGCACAGCTAGACCAGGCGTAGTAGTAGGTCGTGGTGGTCAAGGCATTGAATCCTTACGTACCGGACTCCAAGGACTGTTGGGTAGCAATCGCCAAATTCGCATTAACGTAGTTGAAGTCCAACGAGTTGATGCTGATGCCTACCTAATTGCCGAATACATTGCTCAACAATTGGAACGTCGGGTTTCCTTTCGGCGGGTAGTGCGACAATCCATTCAGCGTGCCCAACGCGCTGGTGTGCAAGGAATTAAAATCCAGGTCAGCGGTCGGCTCAACGGTGCAGAAATTGCCCGGACAGAGTGGACTCGTGAAGGTAGAGTACCTTTACATACCTTACGGGCTGACATTGACTACTCTTATTGCACAGCAAAAACTGTTTACGGCATTTTGGGTATCAAGGTATGGGTGTTTAAAGGAGAAATTATTCCTGGACAGGAACCAGCTCCGCTACCACCCGCAACCCGCGATCCCCGCGATCGTGGTGATCGCGATCGTGAACCCCGTCGTCGTCAACAACAACGTCGTCGCCAGCAATTTGAAGACCGCTCAAATGAAGGGTAAACGGGGACTAGGGAATGGGGACTGGGGACTGGGTAAGAATTCTCAATCCCCAATCCCTAATTCCCAATCCCTAATCCCCAGTACCTAGTACCCAGTAGCCAATCATGTTAAGCCCTAGAAGAACTAAATTCCGCAAGCAACAGCGCGGACGGATGGAAGGACTAGCCACCCGTGGTAGTACCCTCAACTTCGGTGATTTTGCACTCCAAGCCCAAGAACCTGCTTGGATTACCTCGCGTCAAATCGAGGCTTCCCGTCGGGCAATGACTCGTTATATTCGTCGGGGTGGACAAATCTGGATTCGGATTTTCCCTGATAAACCTGTAACCATGCGTCCTGCTGAAACCCGGATGGGTTCTGGTAAAGGTAATCCAGAGTTTTGGGTAGCTGTAGTCAAGCCAGGACGAATTTTGTTTGAAATCGGTGGGGTTTCTGAAGAAATCGCCCGTGAAGCTATGCGTTTGGCTTCATTTAAACTGCCCATCAAAACTAAATTTATTGTGCGCTCTCAACCACAGGAGCAGGAGTAGCTTATGCCTCTTCCCAAGATTTCAGAAGCTAGAGAATTAAGCGACGAGAAGCTCTCTGATGAAATTGTCGCGATCAAAAGACAACTATTTCAGTTGCGCTTGCAAAAAGCCACCAGACAACTAGAAAAGCCCCACCAGTTTCGACAATTGCGCCACCGCCTAGCCCAATTGCTGACGCTAGAAACAGAACGCAAACGGGCAGCAAGTCAATCGGCTAAAGAAAAAAAGTAGGAGATTATGGCAGTTAAAGAACGAGTTGGCTTGGTAGTGAGCGATAAAATGCAAAAAACTGTGGTAGTCGCCATAGAAAACCGCGCTCCTCACCCCAAGTACGGCAAGATTGTGGTTAACACCCAACGATATAAAGTTCACGATGAAGAAAATCAGTGTAAAGTAGGCGATCGCGTTCGCATTCAGGAAACTAGACCCCTGAGTAAAACCAAGCGCTGGAAAATCACAGAAGTCCTGAACGTCAAGCCTGCTTAAACCTCATCGTTGTTAGAAACTAACAACATTACAAGGGAGAATAATTGTGATTCAACCCCAGACTTACCTGAATGTCGCAGATAATAGCGGCGCCCGTAAACTAATGTGCATCCGCATCTTAGGCGGAGGCAATCGTCGTTATGGTTTTATCGGTGATAAAATTATCGCCGTTGTCAAAGATGCTACACCCAACATGGCTGTAAAAAAGTCTGATGTTGTGGAAGCAGTAATTGTGAGGACTCGTAAAGCCGTAAGTCGTGACAGCGGCATGAGTATTCGCTTTGATGATAACGCCGCTGTAATCATCAATAAAGACGGTAATCCCAGAGGCACACGGGTTTTTGGCCCAGTTGCACGGGAACTACGCGATAAAAACTTTACCAAAATTGTTTCTCTGGCTCCGGAGGTGCTTTAATGGCAACCAAACAGGGTACGCCCAAAGTATTCCACAAAATGCACGTCAAAACTGGCGACACTGTACAAGTGATTGCTGGCAAAGATAAAGGAAAAATTGGCGAAATTACTCAGGCACTTCCCCAACTGAGTAAAGTTATCGTCAAAGGTGTCAACATTAAAACAAAGCACGTTAAACCCCAGCAAGAAGGGGAATCAGGGCGAATTATTACCCAAGAATTCCCAATTCATAGCTCCAACGTGATGCTTTATTCCACCAAGCAAAACGTTGCCAGTCGTGTTGGTTACACCTTTACCTCAGAAGGCAAAAAGGTCAGAAAACTCAAGAAAACTGGCGAAATTCTCGATAAATAAGAATTAGTCAACTTGAGATTTTAGATTTTAAATTTAATCAAAAATCTAAAATCAAAAATTAAAGCTTCCCTGACCAAGCCCAGGGATATCAGGACAAAAAACTATGCCGACAACAAGACTCAAAACCTTATATCAAGAGACAATCGTCCCCAAACTGATTAATCAGTTTCAATATACCAACGTTCATCAAGTACCGAAGTTGGTAAAGGTTACGATTAACCGAGGTTTGGGTGAAGCAGCTCAAAATGCAAAGTCCCTAGAAGCATCCATCAACGAAATTGCCCTGGTAACAGGTCAAAAACCAGTGGTGACACGGGCAAAAAAGGCAATCGCTGGCTTTAAGATTCGTCAAGGGATGCCTGTGGGGATCATGGTGACACTCAGAGCCGAACGGATGTATGCCTTTTTCGATCGGTTAGTTAGCCTGTCACTACCCAGAATTCGGGATTTTCGCGGCGTTAGCCCTAAAAGCTTTGACGGACGCGGTAACTACACTTTGGGTGTAAGAGAACAGCTAATTTTTCCAGAAGTCGAATACGACAGCATCGATCAAGTCCGTGGGATGGATATTTCCATCATCACCACAGCAAAAAACGACGAAGAGGGACGCGCCTTACTTAAAGAATTAGGAATGCCCTTTCGCGATCAATAAGTTCATCTATAGAGGGAACGATGGCGGCTAACGACACAATTGCAGATATGCTGACGCGCATCCGCAATGCCAACCTGGCGCGGCATCAAACTACACAAGTGCCAGCGACGAAAATGACCCGGAGCATTGCCAAAGTGCTACGGGAGGAAGGCTTTATTGCTGAAATCGAAGAAGCAGAAGAAGGGGTAAAACACAATCTGGTGATTTCCCTGAAATACAAAGGTAAAAACCGTCAGCCTCTGATCACCGCCTTAAAGCGGGTCAGCAAACCTGGCTTGCGTGTTTATTCAAATCGAAAAGAATTACCAAGGGTACTAGGCGGCATTGGCATTGCCATTATTTCTACATCCAGTGGCATTATGACTGACCGCGAAGCGCGGCGTCAGAACTTGGGTGGCGAAGTGCTTTGTTACGTTTGGTAGTCATTGGTCATTAGTCATTTGTCATTAGTCATTAGTGAAAGACAAAGGACAAAAGGCAAAGGACAAATAACAAAGGACAAAAAGTCATGTCTCGTATTGGTAAACGTCCAATTACTATTCCCGCCAAAGTTCAAGTGGCGATCGATGGTACAACTATTGTGGTGAAAGGCCCGAAGGGAGAACTTTCTCGCACTCTCAGAGATAATGTCTCACTCTCTCAAGAGGGGGAAATATTACACGTAAATCGTCGGGATGAAACTCGCACCTCAAAGCAATTGCACGGCTTGAGCCGGACTTTAGTTGCCAACATGGTTGAGGGAGTCTCCCAAGGTTTTCAGCGCCGCTTGGAAATTCAAGGCGTTGGTTACAGGGCACAAATTCAAGGTCGTAACCTAGTTTTGAATATGGGTTATAGCCATCAAGTGCAAATTGAACCACCAGAAGGAATTCAGTTTGCAGTAGAAGGTACCACTAACGTCATTGTCAGCGGCTATGACAAAGAAATCGTCGGCAACACAGCCGCCAAAATTCGCGCCGTTCGTCCACCAGAACCTTACAAAGGTAAAGGCATTCGCTATGCCGGTGAAGTGGTCAGACGGAAAGCTGGTAAGACTGGTAAGGGTGGTAAGAAGTAGAAATGAAACTTACTCGTAGAGAATCAAAAAACCGTCGTCATCGACGTGTTCGTGGCAAAGTTATTGGCTCCCCAGAACGTCCACGTTTAGCGGTGTTTCGTTCTAATGAGCATATTTATGCCCAGCTAATTGATGATACTCAGCATCAAACTATCGTGTCCGCATCGACTGTAGAACCAGATTTGAAATCTAGTTTAGGGTCATGTGCAAACCGCGACGCATCGGCGCAAGTTGGTAAGTTGATCGCAGTGCGGTCGCTAGAAAAAGGCATTACCAAAGTAGTCTTCGATCGCGGTGGTAACTTATATCATGGTCGTGTCAAAGCACTAGCTGATGCAGCCCGAGAAGCTGGTTTAGATTTCTAAAGTCATTAGTCATTGGTCATTAGTCATTAGTCATTGGTCATTAGTGAATAAACAAAGGACAAATGACAAAGGACAAATGACAAAGGACAAAAGACAAAAGACAAATGACGTTCACCAGAGCATAAATTATGGCAACAGAGCGTAAAAGTAGAACAAAGCGTGCCAAAAAAGAAGAAACCACTTGGCAAGAGCGGGTTATCCAAATCCGCCGCGTAAGTAAAGTGGTCAAAGGTGGTAAAAAACTCAGCTTCCGAGCGATCGTTGTCGTTGGTAACGAACGCGGTCAGGTTGGAGTCGGAGTAGGCAAAGCTTCAGATGTAATTGGCGCCGTCAAAAAAGGCGTAGCCGATGGCAAAAAACACCTGATTGATATCCCAATCACCAAATCCAACTCCATCCCCCATCCCATTGATGGCGTCGGTGGCGGGGCAAAAGTGATTATGCGTCCAGCCGCACCTGGTACTGGAGTAATTGCGGGTGGTGCTGTGCGAACTGTGTTGGAATTGGCAGGAGTTCGTAACGTTTTAGCCAAGCAACTAGGCTCCAACAATCCACTCAATAATGCTAGAGCCGCAGTTAATGCCTTATCTACACTGCGTACCCTTTCTGAAGTCGCCGAAGATCGCGGTATTCCTATTCAAAATCTCTACATCTAATTTAGTCATTAGTCATTGGTCATTAGTGAATAACAAAGGGCAAATGACAAATGACAAATGACAAACGACAAATGAGAACTTGATAAATTATGAGACTCCATGATGTTAAGCCGCAAAAAGGCTCAAAGAAACGCAAGAAGCGTGTAGCTAGAGGTATTTCTGCCGGTCAAGGCGCTAGTGCTGGTTTAGGTATGCGGGGTCAAAAATCTCGTTCTGGTAGCGGGACTCGACCAGGTTTTGAAGGTGGTCAACAGCCATTGTACCGCCGCTTACCTAAGCTGAAGGGCTTTCCGATTGTTAATCAGAAGATTTACACTACGATTAATGTAGAGAAGCTAGCCTCCCTTCCCGCGAATACGGAAGTAACTTTGACCTCATTGAAAGCCGCAGGTATTCTGACTGCTGTCAAAGGGCCATTAAAAGTTTTAGGTAACGGGGAATTGAGCATTCCGCTCAAAGTACAAGCGGCAGCTTTTACAGTTTCAGCTCGTAGCAAAATTGAGGCAGCTGGTGGTAGTTGTGAAGTCTTATGAGTGAGCCGGAACAGCGCACTTAAATGCAAGCCAACTCGCTGCCAGTGCTTGGTTCACTATAAAGGTAGCACTCTATGATCAGTCGAGATAAAGCCCCAACGGCTCAAGAAACTTTTATGCAGATGGCACAGGCAGCTGGCCTCAGAGGTAGGCTGCTTGTCACCGTCGGTATTTTAATTTTGGTTCGCCTGGGTATTTTCTTACCCGTCCCAGGTATTGATAGACCGAGATTTGCCGAAGCCATATCGGGCAGTAATTCCATATTCGGCTTATTGGATATATTTTCCGGGCGGGGACTTTCGACTTTGGGAGTCTTTGCTTTAGGAATTTTGCCCTTCATTAATGCGTCTATTATCATCCAATTACTCACGGCGGCGATTCCAACTTTAGAAAATTTACAGAAAAATGAAGGGGAAGCTGGTCGGCGAAAAATATCGCAAATCACCCGCTATGTAACTGTAGGTTGGGCAATCCTTCAAAGTACAGCTTTTTCGGCATTATTCCTCCAGCAATTCGCCCTCAAGCCAGGGCCTATATTTGTCGCTGAAACTGCGATCGCTCTGACTGCTGGTTCTATGTTCGTGATGTGGGCATCAGAACTGATTACAGAACGGGGTATTGGCAATGGAGCATCATTATTGATTTTTGTCAACATTGTTGCATCATTACCAAAGGCTTTAGGTGATACCATCGACTTGGTGCAAGTCGGCGGTCGGGAAGCAGTTGGTCGGGTGATCGTGCTGATATTAGTTTTCCTCGCAACAATTGTTGGGATTGTGATTGTGCAGGAAGGAATGCGCCGCATCCCAATTATTTCGGCTCGTCGTCAAGTAGGTCGAAGAGTTTTGGCAGAACAGCGGAGTTATCTGCCCCTGCGGCTAAATCAAGGCGGCGTAATGCCAATTATTTTTGCTGCTGCCATCCTCAGTTTGCCACTGCTAATCGCCAATTTTACTAAAAATGCCGATTTGGCGAATATAGTTAACACTTATTTGAGTCCAAGCGGTTCTAGCTCCTGGGTCTATGCTTTGGTCTACATGGTTTCCATTGTTTTCTTTAGCTACTTCTATTCTTCGTTGATTCTCAACCCGGTAGACGTGGCGCAGAACTTGAAGAAAATGGGTTCTAGTATTCCTGGGATTCGTCCTGGCAAGGCAACTAGCGAGTATATCGAACGCGTATCCAACCGACTCACTTTTTTGGGTGCAATCTTTTTGGGCTTCGTTGCTATTATCCCCACAGCCGTAGAAAGCGCTTTGAATGTGAAAACTTTCCGGGGAATAGGTGCAACCTCGTTGTTAATTTTAGTTGGTGTGGCAATTGAGACAGCCAAACAAGTCCAAACTTATGTCATCTCTCAGCGCTATGAAGGAATGGTGAAATAATAGTGACGCGATTAATCTTCTTGGGGCCACCTGGAGCGGGTAAAGGAACACAAGCTCAAACCTTGGCTGAACACTTGAATATTCCCCATATTTCTACGGGTGAAATATTAAGACAAGCCATGAAAGAGCAGACTCCTTTAGGAATCAAAGCTCAAAGTTATGTTGATAGCGGCGAGTTAGTACCCGACCAGCTAGTGGAGTACTTGGTACAGGAGCGCCTCAGTCAACCAGATGCCAAAAATGGTTGGATTCTAGATGGATTTCCCCGAAAAGTGACCCAAGCAGCTTTTCTGGAGAAGTTACTGGAAGCAATACATCAAGGTGGCGAAAGGGTAGTCAATTTAGATGCACCAGATGAAATTGTCATCGAACGTTTGCTAGCTAGAGGACGAAAAGATGATACCGAAGAGGTGATTCGTCGTCGTTTAGAAGTGTACCGCGCTGAAACTGCACCTTTAATTGATTATTATGGCGATCGCAAAAAACTCTTAACAGTCAATGGCAATCAGTCCCAAGAAGATGTCACTAGTGAACTACAAAAGGTAATCGCTTCCTGAAAAAGAGGGGGAGGGGATGAGGGAGCAGGGAAAGAGCTACAGTAATTCTTTCCCCTATGCTCAATGCCACATACACCCTATCAATAAAAAGATCAATTTTAGCTAAGATATATTAATAGACTGTTGATATATTTCTTAAAATGTGTTTATTTGCAGATGAAGCGCTGCAACTGAACACGAAATTGTTGAGTTGAGGAAAAAACAAATTGTCTAAGCAAGATTTGATTGAAATGGAAGGCACGGTTACAGAGTCCTTGCCCAATGCGATGTTTCGCGTTGACTTGGACAATGGCTTTAACGTGCTAGCACACATTTCCGGCAAAATTCGCCGAAATTATATCAAGATTTTGCCCGGCGATCGCGTCAAGGTGGAGTTAACCCCCTACGATTTGACCAAAGGCAGAATTACCTATCGACTACGAAAGAAGTAAGTATATGTAGAGAATTTTACCATAAAACCATTTTTTTGACTGTTTACCAGTCATTTAACTGGATTAATTTCCCTAGAAATGCTATAATTTTATATTTGGAGTCAAAGAATAAAAGGCATGAAAGTTAGAGCCTCAGTCAAGAAAATTTGTGAAAAATGTAACGTGATCAAACGTCGTGGTCGCGTTATGGTGATTTGCGTGAACCCCAAGCACAAGCAACGTCAAGGATAATACTCTTACCAACAGAGTGAGTTGTAACACGCATATCATCATTAAAACGAAAAGACGCGATTAATCACGTTTTTCCAACCAACAGTAATTGCGAGAACAATAGGGAGAGTTCATTGTGGCACGTATTGCCGGAGTAGACCTTCCACGCGATAAACGCGTCGAGATCGGTCTGACTTACATCTACGGAATTGGATTATCACGCTCTCAAGAAATTATAGCGGCAACTGGTGTGAACCCAGACACCCGCGTTAAGGACTTAAGTGATGCTGATGTGACAGCCCTACGAGGGGAAATAGAAAGCAACTATCAAGTTGAAGGCGACTTGCGGCGCTTGGAGTCTTTGAACATCAAGCGCTTAGTTGACATTGGTACCTACAGAGGTCGTCGTCATCGCATGGGCTTACCAGTTAGAGGCCAAAGAACTCGCACAAATGCCAGAACCCGTCGAGGCAGAAGGCAGACAGTGGCCGGGAAGAAGAAGGCTCCAGGGAAATAATTTTGCAACGCTTGCTAATCCGAGCAAGTTTTACCTTAAATCAACTAAACAAGTATGGCGAGACAACCAACTAAAAAATCCGGGAGCAAGAAGCAGAAACGGAATGTGCCCAGTGGGATGGCCTACATCCAGTCTACTTTCAACAATAGCATTGTCACCATTACTGATCAAAATGGAGATGTCATCTCCTGGGCCAGTGCTGGTTCTAGCGGTTTTAAGGGAGCAAAAAAGGGAACTCCCTTTGCAGCGCAAACCGCTGCTGAAAGTGCAGCCCGTCGAGCTATCGATCAAGGAATGCGCCAAATTGAGGTAATGGTCAGTGGGCCAGGAGCAGGTAGAGAAACCGCTATCCGGGCGCTTCAAGGAGCAGGACTGGAAATTACACTGATTCGGGATATTACCCCGATTCCTCACAATGGTTGTCGTCCACCCAAGCGCCGTCGAGTTTAAACACCAAAACTTGGGCAGTGAGGACGAAAAGTTACAGCCAGCAATGACCGCTTGAGCGTCTAACGTGCAAACTGTAATTAGGTGAAAGCTTGGGCAACCAGAAGCGTGTCAGATTTTCCCGCTGGGAAAGCTGTTAAGCTTCGGGCTACCCAAAATATTATTAATCAATTTTGGATTTTAGATTTGCGATTTTAGATTGAACCCGACTATAAGGGTGCTGGGCCTCGTGGATTTTAAGTTGATGATTTAAGATTTGTTGCGCCAATCAGAGGCGGAGCATGAACGAAAGAAGCACAATCCAAAATCCAAAGTCCAAAATCGAAAATTGGCAATCAATTCTGGAGGCAATTGATTTGTCTGCTAGCAGCACCTTAGAAAAAGGGAGGCTCATCCGTGGCGCAGTTTCAAATTGAATGTGTAGAGTCGAATACCGAAGAAAGTCGGAACCATTACAGTAAATTTGTATTGGAACCTCTCGAACGCGGTCAAGGAACAACTGTTGGCAACGCACTGCGGCGGGTTTTACTGTCTAATCTAGAAGGTACAGCAGTTACAGCAGTGCGGATTGCAGGCGTTTCACATGAGTTCGCCACAGTTCCGGGCGTGCGGGAAGATGTTCTGGAAATCCTCATGAAAATGAAGGAAGTTATCCTCAAAAACTATTCTTCGCAGCCTCAGATTGGGAGATTACTCGTTACCGGCCCAACAACAATCACTGCGGCACATTTTGATTTGCCCAGTGAAGTAGAAGTCATCGATCCTACCCAGTACGTAGCCACCATCGCTGAGGGTGGAAAGCTAGAAATGGAATTTCGGATCGAGAAGGGCAAAGGCTATCGCACCGTAGAGCGAGGACGTGAGGAAGCCACATCGTTGGATTTTCTGCAAATCGACTCCATATTTATGCCAGTGCGAAAAGTCAACTATAGTGTTGAAGAATCTCGTGGGGAAGACTTGATTCCAAAAGACCGACTCCTGTTGGAAGTTTGGACGAATGGCAGTATTTCCCCCCAAGAAGCACTATCTTCGGCTGCTGCGATCTTGGTAGATTTATTCAACCCGTTGAAAGATATCTCCCTAGAACCAACAGACACAGGTTCAGATATTCCAGACGATCCAACTGCCCAGATACCCATTGAAGAGTTGCAACTTTCTGTGCGGGCATATAACTGTCTCAAACGGGCACAAGTTAACTCTGTGGCAGATTTGCTGGATTATACCCAAGAAGACCTCTTAGAAATTAAGAACTTTGGGCAGAAATCAGCAGAAGAAGTTGTGGAAGCTTTGCAGCGACGCTTGGGCATCACCCTGCCAATGGAAAGAGGCTCTAAACACCCTTAAGAAAAACCTTCATAATTCATAGTGCATAATTATGCGTCACCGTTGTCGCGTCAAAAAACTCAGTAAACCAGCCGATCAACGCCGTGCTTTACTGCGATCGCTCGCCACCGAGCTGATCCGTCATGGTAAGATCACCACCACTTTAATTAGAGCGAAAGTTCTAAGAAGTGAAGTGGAAAAAATGATTACCCTAGCCAAAAATGGCTCCTTGTCAGCACGTCGGGAAGCTCTTGGCTATATCTTCGACAAACAACTGGTTCATGCTCTGTTTGAGCAAGCTCCAACTCGATATGGCGATCGCCAGGGCGGTTATACCCGCATCCTGCGTACCGTACCGCGTCGGGGTGATAATGCAAAAATGGCAATAATTGAATTGGTTTAAGTCATTAGTCATTGGTCATTAGTCATTGGTCATTAGTGAATAACAAAGGACAACTGACAAAAGACAAATGACAAAGGGCAAAATCTGTATGTTAGAAAGCCACCAGCCTACACAAACTCATCGAGTAGCCTTGGTAATCCAATACCTGGGCACTCATTTTCATGGCTGGCAACGGCAAAAACAACACCGGACAGTTCAAGAAGAGATCGAAATTGCGATCGCGACTATTCTTGGGTACCATGTAACACTACATGGGGCTGGACGAACCGATTCAGGAGTTCACGCTGCTGCTCAAGTAGCCCATTTTGAAGCAACAGGTTTAATTCCGCCTCACAAGTGGGCAACAATCCTCAACAGCTACCTGCCGCCAGATATATTAATCAGGGCTTCAGCTAGTGTCGATAACCGTTGGCACGCTCGCTTTAGTGCAGCCTATCGACGGTATCGCTACACAATATATACTGAAGATCGGCTTAACTTGTTTGTAAGACCCTTCAGTTGGCATTATTATTATGCACCCCTGGATGAATCTTTAATTCAAGCTGCCTTGAAACCTCTCTTGGGAAAGCATCACTTAGCTGCTTTTCACCGTGCAGGCTCAAAGCGATCGCATTCCTGGGTAGAGGTGCAAGCAGCAGAGTGTCGTCGCAGTGGGCCATTTATCCATATTGAAATACAGGCAGATGGATTTTTGTATGGCATGGTAAGGCTGTTGGTAGGGATGCTGGTACAAGTAGGTTCTGAACAACGAACACTTTCTAGCTTCACCGAACTCTGGAAAGAACAACGCCGGGAAGAAGTGAAACACGCCGCACCGCCTCAAGGCTTGTGCTTGTTGCGAGTCGGCTATCCCGATTTTCCCTTTCCAAAAGAGATTTGGTACGACACCTTGCCAAAGTTCGTCACTAGTCAAGAGTCATTAGTCATTGGTCAGTAGAGATGCGATTAATCGCGTCTGTACAATGGTCATTAGTGAATAACAAAGGACTAATGACTAATGACTAATGACTAATGACAAATTAAAAATGACAAAGGACAAATGACAAATGACAACGAGTAAAACATACCTTCCTTCTCAAGCGTCTCTTGAGCGTGAGTGGTACATAGTAGATGCCACCGATAAACGCCTCGGTCGCCTCGCCAGCGAAATCGCCCAGGTATTGAGAGGCAAAAAGAAACCCGAATATACACCCCACCTAGATACAGGTGACTTCGTAATCGTCATCAATGCCGAAAAAGTAGCAGTCACAGGCAAAAAGCGCACTCAAAAGCTTTACCGTCGCCATTCTGGTCGTCCCGGTGGGATGAAAACCGAAACTTTCGCTAAACTGCAACAGCGCATACCAGAGCGAATTTTAGAACAAGCTGTTAAAGGTATGCTACCTAAAAATAGCCTGGGTAAGCAGTTGTTCACCAAGCTGAAAGTTTACGCTGGGCCTACGCATCCCCATGATGCTCAAAAACCCAAAGAACTAAAAGTTAGTACAATTCCTGGAGAAGAAAATTAATGGTAGTAGCAGATGCTAATAGCGGTCGCGCCGTATACTGGGGTACTGGCCGTCGTAAGAACGCAGTAGCACGGGTACGCTTGGTTCCAGGCAGCGGTCAACTGACTGTGAATGGTAAAGATGGAAACTTATATTTCCAATTTAACCCCAACTACCTGGGAGTGATCAAAGCACCCCTGGAAACTCTGGGACTAGAAAACGAATATGACATTTTGGTGAAAGCAGAAGGCGGCGGCTTGACCGGACAGGCTGATTCTGTTCGTTTGGGAGTTGCTCGTGCTTTGTGCCAACTAGACCCAGATAACCGCCCACCTTTGAAAACCGAAGGTTATTTGACTCGCGATCCGAGAGCAAAAGAGCGGAAGAAATATGGTTTACATAAAGCTCGGAAAGCGCCTCAGTACTCTAAGCGTTAGGGAATTGGGCATTGGGCATTGGGCATTGGGCATTGGGCATTGGTTTCTCCGACTCCCTCATCTCCCCACTCCCCAATCCCTAGCTTCAATTGAACGCTGAAAGTTATAATTAATATAAGATTCATCACAAAAAGAACAATGGCTAAAGCTGATATTCACCCCAAGTGGTATCCAGATGCTAAAGTTTACTGCAACGGTCAAGTTGTTATGACCATTGGCTCTACCAAGCCAGAATTGCACGTAGATGTTTGGTCTGGAAATCACCCATTTTACACCGGCACTCAGAAGATTATTGACACTGAGGGTCGAGTAGAGCGCTTCCTCCGTAAGTACGGTATGAGCAGCACTCAAACATCTGGGGACGACCAAAACAAAAAGTAGCGAGTTGGCTCTGCTGTTAACGACGGCCCTGCATCAGCTGGGTCGATTTTCATTTATATGCTCGAGCCAATTTGTTATTTTTTTAAGGAGCGATCGCACTTGTCATGGCTGAATCATACTTACTGGACAAACTAAAATCCGTTGAACAAACTTTTAATGAGTTAACACGTCGTCTTGGCGACCCCGATACAGCTAGCAATCCTGATGAGTATCAAGAAATTGCTAAGTCTCGTTCTTCTTTGGAAGAGGTAGTTAATACTTATGAAATTTGGAAAACAGCCCAAGAAGACTTGACCGGAGCGCGTCAGGTTTACAAAGAATCTGCGAGTGATCCAGAGTTGCAAGAAATGGCAGCACTGGAAGTAAAGGAACTTGAAGAAAAAATAGAATATTTAGAGTCTCGCTTGAAAGTTTTACTGCTACCACGCGACCCCAATGATGAAAAGAATATCATGTTGGAAATTCGCGCTGGTACTGGTGGTGATGAAGCAAGTATTTGGGCTGGTGATTTGATGCAGATGTACACCCGCTATGCTCAGACTCAAGGTTGGAAAGTTTCTCTAGTAAGCGAATCTCGTGGAGAAATGGGTGGCTGGAAAGAGGTCATTCTCGAAATCAAAGGTAATGACGTTTACAGCCAGTTAAAATTTGAAGCTGGAGTGCATCGTGTGCAGCGCGTGCCGGCAACTGAATCTGGGGGACGGGTTCATACTTCCACAGCTACCGTGGCGATTATGCCAGAGGTGGATGATGTGGAAATTCACATTGACCCGAAAGATATTGAAATGACTACAGCCCGTTCTGGTGGTGCTGGTGGGCAAAACGTCAACAAGGTGGAAACAGCCGCTGACTTGATGCACAAACCGACGGGAATACGCATTTTCTGTACAGAAGAACGCAGCCAGTTGCAAAACAAAGAACGGGCGATGCAAATTCTGCGGGCGAAGTTATATGAGATGAAGTTACGCGAACAACAAGAAGCTGTAACTTCCATGCGGCGATCGCAGGTTGGTACTGGATCGCGATCAGAAAAAATTCGCACCTATAATTATAAAGATAACCGCGCTACCGATCATCGGTTAGGTCAGAATTATTCCCTTAACCCTGTTTTGGATGGTGATTTAGAGACGCTTATCCAATCTTGTATATCTCTAGACCAACAGGAACGTCTGGCGGAGTTAGCGACTGCTGCCGCTAACTAATTTTTGTTGTTAAATATCCCAATACGGTTCAGTTAAGAGTTATTGGTGTAGGTAATTGGTCTTTGAAGACTACATGAGGGTTTTGGGCTTATCTGAACTGTATTGGTTAAATATCCTGTAAAACCACTTGTTGTACTGTTGCTTTTAACACAAACAGGTGGTTTTCTAATATCGCGTGGAGTGTATCTTCTATTTCACTGGGATAATTGTAATAGGCAAATTCGTACTTCATAAGGTAATTTAACTTTGCCCATTCCTTCATGGTTTCACAGGTATAAATTAGCTTTTCCACTTCTTCTTGCCAACGTGCAAAAATCCGGTAGCTAAAAAAGCTGCTGCATATATTGCCTTTTGCATCCCAGTAGGAAATACACACTTGATGTTTCAGAAGGTGGATTTTTTTGATTTGCTTAACATCGTAGCCTTTAACTTTTAAAGCTTCTTTGGTTTCTGCGTCAGAAATGTTCCACTGTTCTGGTTTAATTTTATTAGTGGCTATAAGGTTTTTGCCTTTGCGGCGATATTGATTAATTTTGCGTGGCTGGCGAAACATGATGCACCTTCGATATTATTTCTTCGCAGCAAAGTCTAGCTACTAGCACAACTGCCGTAGCAAACTAAGTTTTTTGGGTTGATTAAAGATAGATGGGTTGGTCTACTAGCTTGATGCCTGTAGTTGCTGATTTACAACCAGAGATATAGTTTAGTACTAAAACACAAGGCTGTCAATATAAAAGTAAAATTGTAATATTGAAAGTAGACTTATAAATACAGTTGGCTAGCTATATAAGCAGTGAAGATCGAAAGCAAACAAAAACTGATTGAAATCATTAAACTAGCTCGCGGTTCAATGAGTCAGCGAGCCTTTGGTAAGCTTTTGGGAGTATCTGCCACTGCTGTTCAGATGTGGGAAAAAGGTGTGAAGGTGCCAGATACAGAAAATTTGGCTCGAATCGCATCGAAAGCAGGCTACACAATGGAAGAGTTAATCAGCTGCATAGATGGCAAGCCAATTCCAGAAACCTCAGATTTGAGTCTGATTCTTAGACAAATCCAGCACATGCCTTTGGCCCAAGTGGCTCAAATTGTGCAAGCTGCGGCAGATAGATTGGCGGCTGTGGCTGAAGCATCTGGGGATGAGGCAAAAGCAAGTTGAATATTAAAATAATTCGTAATTCGTAATTCGTAATTCGTAATTCGTAATTAAGTTTTTTTAGCTAGCTCGTGGTTTCTTGCTGTCAAAATTCAACTCTATGGACAAACCTTTTTTGTATGACCAAGACTTTTATGGCTGGACACAGCAGCAGGCTAAAGCGTTAGAGCAGAGGCTAGTTATGGAACTAGACTGGCAACACCTGCAAGAGGAAATTCAAGCTTTGGGGAGACAGGAATATCGGGAACTCGTGAGCCTTCTGAGTGTATTACTTGGTCATCTCTTGAAGTGGGAGTATCAACCCGAACAACGCTCTCGCAGTTGGTTTTTAACAATTCGAGAACAGCGCCGCGCTATCCATAGGCATCTGCGGCAGAACCCTAGCTTAAAGTCTCGAATAGAAGAAGCTTTGTTAGATGGCTTTGAAGGGGGAGTCGATTTGGCGCTACGAGAAACTAACTTACCATTACGAACTTTTCCAGAGCATTGCCCGTGTTCATTTGATGATGCGATCGCAGACAATTTTCTGTGCGATACTCGTCAAGACTGGGAAGGATAATTCTTACCATTTCTCTTGATTAATTCATAACATGGAAATTGCCAAAACTACTTAAAGCAATCACCAATCGAAAATTTAAACTCTATTCGTCATTCGTCAAGAAAGGAATCATCATCCTCTAATCGATCATAATATTCCTTTAATTGAGGATAATACTCCTCTCATTCTGGATAATACATTACTCTGTGTAAAGGTGTAACAAACTTCTCGCTTACTAATTCAAAAATATTTAATGTAGCGTCTATAATCTTCACAGCTTTCTCGGAAGAAACTTCCATTGGATCATATCTAGGATTTATAGTTGGGTCTTTAAACATTTTTTCTGCTTCTGGAAAATTTTGTATTTCTGATTTTATTTTTTCAGGGGAAGGAAAACATTTATTGAAATCTTCATCTCCAATTATGTTGAATAGTTTATGTCCATACTTTTTCTTTCTTAACGTATTCAATAATTCTGGCACTTCTTTTGCCAGGATTAATTTTTCTGATAATATACAAGCTTTTAATAGTTTTTCAATTGCTTGTGAAGCTGGAAAAATTATAAATTGATAACTTCTGGTATTTTTTAAAGTAACGATAGCAAGATTTAAATCCTCAATAGCAAAACGAATAAAATCTATTGTTTCAGTAGACAAATAGAAATTATCCTTGAGTTTGTCAGGGATTGCAAAAAAATCATTTTCGCTACTCTTCTTTTTATCACGATACTGAACAACATCTTCTAGATATTCTACAGCTAATAATTTTCTTCTCCCACATTTAAAGGAATTTTGTAAATATTCAATTTCTACTTCTGTTAAATCTTGTTTTACTATTTGCGGTAAATTTGTGCAGTCAATTATATTGCAATTTTCAGTTTTTTCAGGATATATAAAGTAATAAATGTTGCCTTGCATAACAAATGGAATTTCTTTGAGATTTAAATAATCAGGTGTTATTTTAAATCCATAATTTTCTCGATACCAATTATCAACATTCAATGTAGGAAGAAATCGTTCTAATTCGTTATTACTTAATGCTGGGAATCTATTGTTGATGAATCTGTCTGTTAAATCATTTATATCAGGGCATAATTCACCTTGTACTAGACCAATTCTTTCAGCAACAGATTTTTTCTGAGTTCTTAACTTGTAATCTATTCTCGCTATTCGAGCATTTATATCATCTGTTTTCATTCTAAATCAGGTTTTATTAGATAATCTTATAAGCTCTGCAATACTATAACTTGAATTATAATACTTAGTCAAGGATAATACCAGATTAAGTATACTTGTAGGACTTACACACTCGTGACGAAAAACTAAGCCTTTGCGATTACTTCGTTTCTCTTCGAGACGCTAACGCGAACACTCGTCATGACGTAAAACCATAGTCCTTACGTAAGTCCTGACTTAGCAAGAATAAAACCATATTTTTATATATGACCAAAATATAACCACTGGCGGGTAACTAATAAATGGTTTTAAAATGGTGCAATATTAAAATATTTAGGGGTGCAGCTATGTCGCTACGCAATGAGCCTTTAGATTGGCAACTTGAAACGAATAATCCTTATATACCAGTTTATCATCAAGGTAATTTGGTGGGATTTTTTAAGCCAGAATATGCCAGTGAAGTTATTAAAATTTTAAATGAAGAAGAAGTTTTAAAGAAAGCGCTAAAAATGGCTTGTACTGATTTAATTAAAAAAATCGGTGGTGATACCAGAAAAGTCAATTATTTAATGGAAAAATATGTAAAAAGTAGTGAGCGTCCGAAGCATGGAACTAGAGCGATCGCAGTTTTACTTCAAGATAGGCAAAAAGAGCTTGACTTGAGTAACCAGGAGTTTGCTAAGTTCTGCGATACCTTTAAATTATCCCCTACTGAACTGAATAATATTTATGCTGGACAAGCATTTGATGATAGTTTACTAGCGCCCCTTTCACGTATATTAGGCATGGCAAAAGAGCAATTGCTGAAAGTGCGAGATGGTTGTGAAGAATCAAGCAACACATAAACAGCAAATCAAAATTTTCAAATAATATAAAATTGTGAAAACAGACATCATCTTTTATCGGCTGTTTCAAGAATTCCCTGATATCTTTTTTGAACTTATTGGTAATCCTCCAGAATCAGCTAGCGTTTATCAATTTTCATCAGTTGAAATCAAACAAACAGCCTTCAGAATAGATGGTGTGTTTCTACCTACACAAGGAAGCGAGAACACGATTTACTTTGTAGAAGTGCAATTTCAAGCTGATGGGGAAATTTATTCCCGGCTAATTGCAGAAATATGTTTATACCTCCGTCAAAATCAACCATCAAATGACTGGGGTGCTGTGGTTTTATACCCAAACAGGAATGTAGATACAGGCAATATCAAACATTACCGTGAGTTTTTCACAAGTGGGCGCGTCAGACGCATTTATTTGGATGAATTAGGTGAAGCCGCATCGCTTCCAATTGGTATTGCAACTGCTAAATTAGTAATTGCAACCAACGACATAGCGATCGCACAAGCAAGGGAGTTGATAGACAGAACCAAGTCCGAGATAAATTCACCACCAAAACAGCAGCAATTATTACAATTTATAGAGACTATTTTGGCTTACAAGTTTCCCACAATGAGTAGGGAGGAGATGGAGGAAATGTTTGGCTTAAGCGAGTTAAAGCAAACCAGATTTTATCAGGAAGCCTTTCAGGAAGGTGTTGAACAAGGTATTGAAGAAGGTGAGGTTAGAGGTGAGATTAAAGGGAAACTAAAAGCAGTACCAGCAATGTTGGCAGCAGGTTTGACTGTAGAACAAGTAGCACAGGCGTTAGATTTGAGTGTCGAAGAAGTTAGACAAGTAGTATAAAGCCAGCCTTGAGATGGATGTGGTAAATTTTATCCGTAGCTCAAGCCAAATTTGGTTTGTGGCTTCCAAACTCGATCGCGACGATTTTATAGTTAATTTTTGTTAATATTAGAGGCGGTGTTAGTACTTCGTCCTCAACCACCCACTCCCTACCTGAGAGAAACTTAATGCTGCGACTAGAACATATAAGTAAAATTTATCCCACAGGCGAAGTTCTCAAAGATATCAACTGGGAAGTTAAACCAGGCGATCGCATTGGCTTAGTCGGTGTCAACGGTGCTGGAAAATCTACCCAACTCAAAATCATCTCTGGGGAAATTGAACCTACCGCAGGCGAAATTATCCGTCCTAATAGCTTACACATAGCTTATCTTAACCAAGAGTTTGAAGTAGACCCCACCCGCACCGTTAGAGAAGAATTTTGGACTGTCTTCAAAGAAGCCAACGAAGTCCAGTTATCTCTGGCGCACATCCCACAAGAGATGGAAACGGCTAGCCCAGAGGAACTAGATCGACTGATCGACAAGTTGGATCGCTTGCAGCGCAAATTTGAAGCCTTAGATGGCTACAACTTAGATGCACGCATCGGGAAAATTTTACCAGAGATGGGGTTTGGGCTAGAAGATGGCGATCGCCTCGTCAGTGCCTTCAGTGGTGGTTGGCAAATGCGGATGAGTTTAGGTAAAATCCTGCTGCAAAAACCCGACTTGTTGCTGCTGGATGAACCGACTAACCACCTAGATTTAGAAACCATTGAGTGGTTGGAAAATTACCTCAGAGGACTGATTACCCCTATGGTAATAGTCTCCCATGACCGAGAGTTCCTTGACCGCCTCTGCACCCAAATTGTGGAAACTGAACGTGGCGTTTCCAGTACTTACCTTGGTAACTACTCGGCATATTTGGAACAAAAAGCCGAAAGTCAATCAGCACAGCTTAGTGCTTACGAACGTCAGCAAAAAGAATTAGAGAAACAGCAAACCTTTGTTGATAGATTTCGCGCCAGTGCTACCCGCAGTACCCAGGCAAAAAGCCGGGAAAAGCAACTCGATAAAATTGAGCGCATTGAAGCACCCATTGCTGGGGTAAGAACTCTACACTTCCGTTTTCCTCCAGCACCCCGCAGTGGACGCGAAGTAGTGGACATTAAAGATTTAACTCATCTTTATGGTGATAAAATCTTGTTTTTGGCAGCAAATCTGCTAATTGAAAGAGGCGATCGCATTGCTTTTCTTGGCCCCAACGGTGCTGGAAAATCTACCCTTCTGCGCGTAATTATGGGTATGGAACCACCCACAGAAGGTAGCGTTCATTTAGGGGATCACAACGTTATTCCCGGTTACTTTGAGCAAAATCAAGCCGAAGCCTTAGACTTGAAAAAAACTGTCATGGAAACTATCCATGATGAAGTTCCCGACTGGGATAATCAAGAAGTCCGCACGCTTTTAGGACGCTTCTTATTCACTGGTGACACAGTATTTAAGGCAGTTGGGGCATTAAGTGGAGGAGAAAAAGCTCGTTTGGCGTTAGCAAAAATGCTCTTACGTCCGGCGAACTTACTAATTTTAGATGAGCCGACAAACCACTTAGATATTCCAGCGAAAGAAATGCTGGAAGAAGCGCTCAAAAATTATGATGGTACGGCAATTGTAGTTTCCCACGATCGCTACTTTATTTCTCAAGTAGCAAACAAAATCGTCGAAATTCGTGATGGTGAATTCCGCGTTTACTTAGGAGATTATCATTATTATCTCCAGAAAATTGCCGAAGAAAAAGAACAAGCAAAGTTAGCTGCCATAGAAGCCCAAAAAGCGGCTAAAAAAGCTGCAAAAGCTTCCACCAAAAGGAAATAAAGGAGTGGATAAGACCTTAGTAGTAGTGCTAAAACGCTACTACTAAGTAATCACTCGTTATTAGCGTTCAAAAAAATCACAGAAAAACTACTAAAAGTTAAAAACTATTTCAAAAAACTGCAAGTCCTTCGTAAAAGAAGTTAATAAGCAAAAATTCACTTGCGGCGTGGATTAGCAGTGGTATCATTCGGGTATTACAAAAAGTAAAGGGCAATTTTACTATGACCAAAGCACCTGTTGCTCCTGTGGTGCTAGTCATTTTAGACGGATGGGGCTACTGCGAGGAAAAGCGAGGAAACGCTATTGTTGCTGCTAAAACTCCCATTGTGGACAGTTTATGGGCGGCTTACCCGCATACCCTCATCCGCACATCAGGAAAAGCCGTAGGGTTGCCAGAGGGACAAATGGGCAACTCGGAAGTTGGTCATCTGAATATTGGTGCTGGGCGAGTTGTACCGCAAGAACTGGTACGCATCTCCGATGCGGTTGAAGACGGTTCTATTGCCTCTAACCCAGCACTTGTCAAAATTTGCCAGGAAGTTCGTTCTCGGAATAGTAAGCTGCATCTAGTCGGGCTTTGTTCTGAGGGAGGGGTACATTCGCATATCACCCATCTATTCGGACTACTTGACTTAGCCAAAGACCAGCGAATTCCAGAAGTTTGTATTCACGCTATCACCGATGGTCGTGACACCGCACCAACTGATGGTGTAAGAGCGATCGCGCTGCTGCAAGATTATATAGACCGCACAGGAATTGGGCGCATAGTCACCCTCAGCGGTCGCTACTATGCGATGGATCGCGATCACCGCTGGGATCGGGTCAAACGCGCCTACGACATGATGATACAAGATAGTGTTGGTAATGGTCTCAAGGCTGTGGAAGTCTTGCAAGCATCTTACGATCAAGGGATAAAAGATGAATTTGTCAACCCAATCCGAATTGCTCCCGGCGCAATAGAACCAGGGGATGGGGTGATATTTTTCAACTTCCGTCCTGATCGCTCTAGACAACTGACTCAAGCTTTAGTCAGTCCCACATTTAACGGTTTTGCAAGACAGCAAATCACACCGCTGTCTTTTGTGACGTTTACGCAGTATGATTCAGACTTACCCGTGGCTGTAGCCTTTGAGCCTCAGAATCTCAGTAACATTCTGGGAGAAGTCATAGCCAATCACAGTCTGAATCAGTTCCGCACCGCCGAAACCGAAAAATACGCCCACGTCACCTATTTCTTTAATGGGGGTCTGGAGGAACCTTTTGTCGGAGAAGATCGAGAACTGGTAAGCAGCCCGATGGTAGCGACTTACGATCACGCCCCAGCGATGTCAGCAGTAGCAGTTACAGATGTGGCGATCGCAGCGATTCAAAAGGGTACGTATTCCCTAGTTGTGATTAACTATGCTAACCCAGACATGGTAGGGCATACTGGTCAAATCGACGCTACTATTACAGCAGTTGAAACAGTCGATCGCTGTTTGGGTCGCTTGTTAGAGAGCGTTATTAAAGCCGGCGGTACAACAATTATTACTGCCGATCATGGCAACGCTGAGTATATGCTAGATCATGGGGGTAATCCCTGGACAGCCCACACCACTAACCCAGTCCCCTTCATCTTGGTGGAAGGAGAGAAAGTCAAAATCCCTGGATATGGTACAAATGTCGAACTGCGAAGCGATGGCAAGCTATCCGACATCGCCCCCACAATTCTAGAGATTTTACAGCTGCCTCAACCACCAGAAATGACCGGGCGATCGCTGCTGAAAACAGCAGCTTATGAGCTGCAACGGACTCGCACCCCCGTGCAAGTAGGGCTATAAAAGAGAGACGAGATTAATCGCGTCTCTACAAGAGTTAGGAGTTTTAGTGAACTCCTAACTTTTGAATTCTGAATTCTGTTTTTTGAAACTTCTTATAAATGAGATTCCTACCATGACAGTTAGTAATATCGTGCAAGGCATTTGGGCATTTTCCGCCACTGGTTTGATTATTTTAGTTTTGCTGCATAGCCCTAAAGGTGATGGCGTTGGGGCCATTGGCGGACAAGCCCAGCTATTTAGCAGCACCAAAAGTGCAGAAAACACCTTAAACCGAATTACTTGGGCATTGACAGTAATTTTTCTTGGTTTAACAGTAGTTTTAAGTGCTGGTTGGCTGCCTAAATAAGGATAAATAAATGGGGAGAAGAACCCAACACCCGATACTTAACACCCTAATAAATTTAATTTCACGACGGTTAATTACAGCTCTTGCCTTATTTATTGGCATAGGGCTGTTAATCGTTTTTACTAATATCGAGTCGAGTGATGGGTTTACAATAATACCAAAATATGTATCTTCAAACTTAATAATCTCTCTCTCCTCATCTTCTCCAAAATCCCATCCCTTACCGCCCACACTTGCACAGTGGCAAGATAGCACTAACAGTGGTGACTACTTTTCCCAAGTCACAACAACCCAAGTTGGTTATTTAGTCTGGTCGCAATTTCCTGTTCGAGTTTACATAGAACCACCAAAAGCCATCAGCGAAAAACAAGCTCAAGCATGGGTTAACGCTGTCTTGCAGGGTGTACAGGAGTGGAGTAATTATTTACCTTTAACAATAGTCGAACAGCCAGAAATTGCTGATATTACGATCGCGCGAAAAGCACCACCTCTACAAATTTCGCCTGGTAGTAATATACCCCGTGCGCGATCGGCACAAACTACTTACGACTTATACACCAGCAACAAAATTTTATCCCACCGCTTCACCATCTTGCTAAGTCCTACTCAAACAGGTGAATATCTCATTGCAGCGACCCGTCACGAATTCGGTCATGCACTGGGAATTTGGGGTCATAGTCCGCTACTAACTGATGCGCTATATTTTTCTCAAGTTCGTAACCCGCCGTCTATTTCTCCCAGAGATATAAATACTCTAAAGCGGGTTTATGAACAGCCAACTACTTTGGGATGGTCTTTAGTGAATAATTCAAAGATTAATTGATCGATAAGTAATACCCTAACGTCTGTCAGTAATCCAAGCCTCTCGCTGTTGTCCCTGAATCGACTGTACCATTCCAAACCTTTCCTCAATTTTGCGTGGCAGAGCGTGTGTCCCAAAGATGTAAACGCAATCTTCTTCTGGTTGATTTGTCAAAACACGAACTCTGGCTTCGTTATCTTGTAAACGCTCTATGAAAATAGATGCACAAATTTCAACATCTTCAGGAATCTCATATACTTCCTTTGAAAGGGTGAATCTCTTCTCTAAACTATTTGCAATTTGGTCAATAACGTTTTGTTCGGGCAACGGATTTGTGAAGCAATAAACGTATGTTCGGCAGCACTTTCCATCTTCTAGCTGCTCTAAGTCAGGGATATTTTTCAACTTTATCTGACTTGCATCATAGTTCATTTCGTTAACTCTAGATAGTCTGGTAAAACTGGTAAGAGAATTCTTAGTCAGGTATTAGTATTTTGCTCGATCGCACTCATTAGCATCTTAGAATTTCCAGTGCGATCGCAGTTTATTCCCTTTCCTTACGCTCTACGACTAAGTGGTAGAGGTCGCTGTGCTAAAACTCCTTTATAAAGTTCTTCCAGCAGACTAATATTTTTACTAAGGGTATAGCGGTCTAATACACGCTGTCTAGCTTTTTGCCCCAGTAGGGTTGTTAACTCTGGATGGTCTTGCAACACTGGCAAGAGCGTTCTCAATTGCGATCGCGCTGTTTTGGTACTAATAACTATACCTGCGCCCTTTTCTAATACTTCTCCATCTGCACCCACATCTGTTGCTAAACAAGCCAACCCACATGACATTCCCTCTAACAGAGATAGAGACAAACCCTCTACCAATGAAGGCAAAACAAATACATCTGCGCCCCGCAAAATTTCGATGCGTCGGTCTTCATCAGCGACAAATCCCAACCAGATAATGCCGTATTCTGAACCATAAAACGGCTCTAAGGAAGACTTCAAAGGGCCATCGCCAACAATTAGTAACTTCGTACCAGGCCCCATTGCCGACTGCTTCCAAGCGCGGAGGAGAGCTTCGACATTTTTCTCTGGTGCTATGCGACCCTGATAGACAAACAAGCGTTCGGCTTTAAATTCTGTTTTAATTTGAGAAAATCCTGGAGAATACTTGGCGGTATCAACACCGTTGGGAATTACGGCAATATTCTCTTCCCTTACGCCCATCCCTGCCAATAATTCTCGCTGAATTTGAGAAAATACAATCACGCGATCGTAGTTAACTAAAAAAGGCGCGTAGAGCTGATAAGCCAAAAGTTGTGTTCCCGATACCAGCTTTGCTCCCTTGCCAGCAAACGGTGTGTGAAAAGTGGCAACTAGGGGCAACCTCAGTTCCTCACAAATTTCTGGTAGAAAAAAGTCTAGAGGAGATAAGGTCAAGGAAGCATGGACTACATCTGGTTTGATTTCCCGCAGTGAATCGGTTAAAACTTTGGTCGCTTTAAAAGTGGGAATCGTGTAAACCTGGGACTTGTAAATGAAAGGTAGGGAAACCTCTCGAAGATTTGGCCAATTATCAGGTTCAGACTCTTCCTGGGCGAAGTGAAGAAAGCTAACTTGATGTCCCCTATCTAGCAAGGCATTTGTAATTTCTCGACTGTAGGTGACATTGCCACAAAAGGGTGATTTTTTTCCAATCCAGGCTATACGCATTCTTTATTTAGCTGTAAGAAAAGCGGGTTTAATGTATTACTTGTGTGTCCTTTGTGATTTTTCTTTTATCTAGCTATACTTGCTGGTTTTCTTATTTATTAAAAATTCCCAAAACTTTCTACTAGTTTAAAAAGCTTATTGTCAGCTAATTAAACCAGTGGATTGATGGCTTTATTTATTTTAGTTATAAGTTGTTAATTTCTGATATTTAAACAACTTATTCTGACTAATGTCAGATTCATATCCGGCAAGTATGTGATAAATTTTCACTGACCACAGTTTACCATGAACGCAAAAGCTTTAAGTAAATATTCATTACCTTGAGGTAATTAATAATAACTCCTGTTAGCTGATAACTACTTGTGTGAGTTATACCAGGTTAATATACCTCCAGAAAAGACGATCGCAGCTAATCCCAAAAAAACTACCTGTAATCCCAGAAAGGTTTCTGCGACACCAGCTAATGCTAAAGGTAAGGAGAGGGCAATATTAATTACATTGTTCTGCAAGCCAAAAACTTTACCACGCATTTCTGGAGGTGTTTCTGTTTGGATGGCAGTTTGCATGGGAATTCCCACTAGTGCCCCAAAGATACCTAAGAGCGCTACCAGTAACAAGACAAGCCACAGTTGAGTTGTAAATACTGACAGACCAATCAGGGATGCTGCCATACCCATACAACCACACAGACTTAGCTGAGTATAGGAGAAGCGTTGACCAAATTGACCGAGAATTGTTGCTCCACCAGCGATCCCAACACCCCCAGATGCTAGTAAAAAGCCAAACTGGGAAGCTTTCATGTTGGGAATGATTTCTGCCATCCGAACGGCTAGAACAGTTAATGCTGCAAAGACAGAAAACAAGATAATCAGTTGAAGCAAAGCATTGCGGACGCGATGATTTGCTTTGAGGTAGGCAAAACCGTCCCGCAAATCAGAGAATACGTGAGGGAATTCTGTATCGGGGTGGTGGTGTTTTTCCTTAGTTGCCAGAAGGAACAAAATTAGTCCAGCGATCGCATAACTGCCACCTACTAAAAGTTCTTTGCCCAAACTACCACTACCACCAATTTGCAGCCAAAGTCCATCTGCGATCGCTAACAATGGTTCTCCAACAGCAAACCCAACAATCACCGATGCCATCATCGTTGTTGTGTAAAGCGAATTAGCCGAGAGTAAATGCTGTTCCTCTACGATTAAGGGAATTGCCGCCTGTTCTGCCGGGGCAAAAAACTGCGTTAAAGTTGAAACTAAAAAAGTCACACCCAAGATGATTACAAAACCCACTGGCAGCAATCCTATGGGTTTCCAATCATGAGTCAACCACAGCAAGAAGGGAATTGACAAAACTAGGATGCCGCGCCAAATATTCGTTGCTACCAGCACAGCCTTTTTCGACCAGCGATCGACAAACACACCAGCAACGGAACCAAACAATACGGCTGGAATAGTAAAAGCCATCATCAAGACTGATACCCAACCACTAATACTCTGATTGCTCCCTTGAAACTGAGTATTAATCAAGGCAATCATCAGCACCAAATAAACTTTATCTGCTAGTTGGGAGAAAACTTGACCGCCCCAAAGAGCCAAGAAATTAGGATTTTTCAATACAGGTAAAAATCCTAGCTGTTTTACGTTCCCTACAACAGCTTCCCCACCTGAACCAGATCCATCTAATTTAGGTAATTCTTTTTCTGGGATAGTGGCTACTGGCAAATTATGCCCATTGCCAACGCCATTGCTATCTACCTCAGCAGTGGTTAATTTGTCCTCTGATTGTGTTTCTGATTGGCTTGGAAGATCAGTTTTTGGGATCTCCGCTGTCCAACTTTGATCGTTTTGAGAAACATCTTTTGGGGACATTTCTTGGTCATTTATTTGACTAAGTGTACACTTAGGAACAGCACTCAAGTGATTCCTGACTGTAGGATCTGATACCCTATTCTGTTTTTTGGCGAGGCTTGGTGACAAAGGCAGGATTTTCTTATCCAAATCAGACGGTTGCATCATGGTTGGCAGCAAAATAAGAGTCGATCAAGGTAGCAGAGCGAATAGGGCGACCTAATTGATACTGAGCATACTGGCGCAAAATCTGCTCAACAGATAACCAGTCATGATCTCTAGCACCATCAATTTGCATTATCTCTGGTTGTGACAGATGTTGAAGCAAAGTCAGTTCCATAGCACTTAGACGGCAAGAAATCACAGGTATTTCTTGCCGATGCACAACAATTGTTTGGGCATTGGGGAGCCAGTGCGTTGCGGAGGTTCCCTCCGTTGAAGCAACTGGCGTCATTGTGGATGGGGCATTAGGCATAGGGAATTGGTTATTAATCTTCCCCCGCTCCTCTGCTCCTCTGCTCCTCTGCCCCTCTGCCCTCATCTCCCTCTCCTCTTTTCGTAAACGTTCCCTAGCTTCTAAGGAAACCGTTCCACCCGCAGGGATACTAAATCCTACCTGCCAGTTGGGATCTGTAAAGTCTGGTTTGAGGGGGTGCTGAGATAGGCAACAGATTTGCACTTGCGGCGTCAGTCCTGCTAAGGCCAAAAGGTGAAATACACCATGAGCCAGATGAGGCAAAACACCAGATAGATTTGCACTAGACACCGCCTCTAAGCGATGGAGATGTTCGTTGAACAAATCATAAAGTTCTTCTTGGGGTTGTTCGCTCAAAGCTTCACACAGAACTATTTCTGCTAAATATTGACTGGCAGCCAGTTTTCCCAAATCTTTAGCTAAACCAGGATAAGTTTTTAACGTCTGTGCTTGAGTAATTTTATCAAGCGATCGCCCTTTGGCAATCAATAGTTCATTCACAACGAACATTCCACTCCTACCGCCCAGGCTGGAGTTGTGCTTACGTGACCCTGGAGCCACGGCTCGAATCAAACCGAATTCTCGTGTCAAAATCGTCACTATTTTATCCGATTCTCCTAGCGCCTGGGTTTTAAGATTAATACCAGTTGCTTTGTAGGTTCTACTCATTAGTCATTAGTAGTTATTAGCCATTAGTAATTAGTCATTGGTCATTAGCTTAGGACAAATGACAAAGGACAAATGACTATTCACCCTTTCCCAGGTTATCGCGCTGACGGATCAAATCCATACCGCGAGATGTGCCTAATCTAGTAGCACCCGCTACGATTAAGTCTAGGGCTTGATTGATAGTGTGGATACCACCTGAAGCCTTAATTCCCACTCTTTCTTTTGCCAATTCCTGCAAAAGTCGCACATCTGCCACTGTGGCACCACCATTCCAACCTGTACTAGTTTTTAAGAATGCTGCTCCCGCCTCCATAGCTATTTCAGCAGCTATTTTTTTCTCTGCATCTGTCAACAGGTTAGTTTCCAAAATCACTTTGACTGTTTGCCCAGTCTCTTCGCAAATTTCGGCAATCTCTCGGTGGACTTCTTCAGTTTTGCCAGCTTTCAACCAGCCCAAGTTCATGACTACATCCAACTCAGTGGCGCCACTATCCGCCGCTTCTTGAGCTTCATACAGTTTCACGGCTGAAGTCGTTGCACCAGAAGGAAAACCAATCACCGTACAGACTTTGGGGTTTTTACCGTGGAGGAGTTCTACTGCTTGCTTAACATTAGAGGGGAACAGACAAACCGCTGCAAAGTTGAATCTGTATGCTTCTTCACACCATTGCTCAACCTGCTCTGGAGTGGCTGTCGCTATTAACAGGGAGTGATCGATAAATGGCGCAATATCAATGTCTGGATAGTCTGCTGCCATCGTGTCTTCTGCCAGTGATTGATTATTAAACTTTATAAAAAATTAAAACATTTCTTATATATATATTAAACCACATTTATTACGAGTTTATCCTGAAAACAAGCTGCTGACTTGTCTGAAATTTTGGCTTTACAGATAACCCGGAATTACTGTAAGTATTTAAGTTGACGTTAAGTGGTAGTAAGGTTAGCAGTATTAACAGTGTTTTTCACAGCAGTTCCTAAGAAGTTAATAATAGTTTGAGCTAACGCCTTCGATGCCAAATATGGGACGCCATTACCAATCGTTTTAAACATATTCGTAAGTGATATGTTTTCTGGAAGTACAAAATTTGTAGGCAAAGATTGGATAGCTAAAGCTTCTGCTACAGAAATCCGCCGAACTTTATAAGGATGTAAATGTACTTCATTGTTTCCATAGCAAGCTGTTGGAGAGTAACGCCATCTATGTAGACGTTTGAAAGACTTCCTGGAATTATCTCCTTCCTGAACAGCAGCAAATTTTGTGATCCCTGCCCTTGGTTGAAAATAGTGTTCAGTATTAGGATGCTTCAGAACGTTATTTTTTCTAAACCAGTATTCAACTGTCAGTTCTTCAGGTATGCCATCAGGACAAGGTATTAGAGAATTTTCTTTGAATGGTTCACACTTACACCAGGGGTAAGCAAAAACTTTTTCTGGAGGATGTAAAATGTAATTATTCCAAGGAAAATATCCCTCAGGTAGTAACTTTTCACTACCTATTTTTATTCCGATATCCTGAATAAAATTATTGTTAAAACCAATTAAAATAATTCTTTCTCTATCTTGAGGTACACCATATTCAATAGCATTAATTAACCGCTCTGTTAATATATAGCCTGCTTCCTGTAATTGTTGCTTGAGCGATTCAAAGAATAAACGGTGCTTTGTCGTTCTCCACAACCCCTTAACGTTTTCAAATAAAAAGAAATCAGGAAGATTGCGACAAATTAATTCAATATAAGAAGCTGAAAGCTTACCATTATCTCCCAAACCTCCTCTATTTTTCCCACCAATAGAAAAATCAGGACAGGGAGGCCCGCCGATGAAACCAATTATATTATTAGATTTGCGGCAGTCTTTGACTAATTCTTGAAGGCGTTGCGCTTCTTTTCCGGCGATAAGATTTGTTACATCTGCTACTTCACCGTAATAATATCCATATTCAGGCGATCGCATTTTCAGAACTTTCCGTGAATGGCGATAGGCGGCGATGAATGGGGCGAAGATTTCATTGACATAAACAATATTAAAACCGCTGGTTTCAAAACCTAAATCTAGAAAACCTGAGCCAGCAAAAAAAGAGAAAATACAAGGGCGATCGCTCATTGAATGACTAGTATGATAAAAAAGTCTTATTAATATTCAGATTCTCGGAAAATGGGTTGTGTCCGTAACTGATAGGAGAATTAATACTAACTATTCCAATTTTGTCTTAAGGGTTGGCAGACCCTAATATACTTAGGGTTTCTACGTACGTACCAATCAAAAATGAACAATATTAAGGCTGCTTAAATAGTGAAAAAATTTTACAGTTTCCCTAAGTATTTTATATCAAAGTTTACTCAATCTTTAAGGAAAATCCCTGACATAAAAAGAGTCTGGAGTCACAATTGAAATATAGGAGTTTCCAAGCTCCAAATGATGTTTCAGACAAATATTTGTCATTAAATAAAAAACCGGGGTACTTCGGACTAAATTTTTATGCGGATTTTAATTTACTCCTACAACTACTATCCAGAGCCAATTGGTATTGCCCCCCTGATGACTGAATTAGCAGAGGGACTAGTGAAACGTGGGCATGAAGTGCGCGTAGTCACTGCTATGCCCAACTACCCTGAGCGGCAAATTTACCAGGAATATCGGGGCAAGTGGTATCTCAACGAATACAAAAATGGTGTTCAAATTCAACGCAGTTACGTTTGGATTCGTCCACAACCCAATCTATTAGATCGGGTGTTACTAGATGCTAGTTTCGTCGTCACTAGTTTTGTACCCGCCCTCATCGGTTGGCGCCCTGATGTGATCCTCTCAACATCGCCATCCTTGCCAAGCTGTGTACCAGTTGCTCTTTTAGGATGGTTACGTGCTTGTCCTGTAATCTTAAATCTACAAGATATATTACCAGAAGCAGCTGTCCACGTTGGTCTGCTGAAAAATAAATTACTCATCCAGTTGTTTACATTATTGGAAAAATTTGCTTACCGCAGTGCCAGTAAAATTAGCGTTATTGCTGATGGGTTTGTGGAGAATTTGCGATCTAAGGGCGTAGAGGCTGACAAAATTGTGCAAATTCCCAACTGGGTTGATGTAAATTTTATCCGCCCTTTGCCTAAAGAAGATAACCCTTTCCGCGCAACACATAATCTGAATGGCAAATTTGTAGTCCTTTATTCTGGCAATATTGCCTTAACCCAAGGACTAGAAAGCGTCGTCAAAGCTGCTTCTGTTTTGCGCCATATCCCAGATATTGTCTTTGTCGTCGTTGGAGAGGCAAAAGGTTTACAGCGATTGCAACAGGAATGTCTAGACTGCGGCGCAGATAATGTGTTGTTACTACCATTTCAACCCCGCAAGGATTTGCCACAAATGTTAGCAGCTGCGGATGTTGGTTTAGTGGTGCAAAAGAAAAATGTTGTATCCTTCAATATGCCGTCAAAAATTCAAGTGCTACTTGCTAGTGGAGGGGCCTTAGTTGCCTCTGTCCCTGACAATGGTACGGCAGCAAGAGCCATTAGGCAAAGTGGCGGCGGAATTATCGTTCCTCCAGAAGATCCCCAAGCTTTAGCGATGGCAATTTTAGATTTGTACCAAAACCCCGAAAAAGTCAAAACTCTGGGTTACAAAAGTCGCCAATATGCCGTTGAGCAATATGCTTTTGAGCAAGCTTTAAATCAGTATGAGTCCTTGTGTTACTCATTAGCAGCAGATCGTAGAGCAATTCATTCTAGAGGCATAGTTACGAAACAAGAAGTCTAATCTTTGCAGCAAAGTTATGTTGCATCTGTAGAAATTGCAATTATGCCCTCATATCTAAGTAGGAAGAGATTTTGAGGGTAGCTAATTCTATTAGTAGGAAAATACAGCATATAGATAAGCAGGTTTTCAGGTGCATTGTAGAACTAAAAATCCCACGGCTTCACTTCATTCAATCCTTGGGTACACCAATTTTCTACCCATACAGCAAGAAATATTAGTATTTTAAATCACTAATATATTATGCGTATGTGATATCGCGCTTTTGATAGACTAGTCATGAGTCGGCTGTGTTGCAAGACTGCTCAGTTAAAAATATTCTTAGGTTGGGTTTCGTTCCTCAACCAAACCTACACATTTCTATTTTTTAAGCAAAACCTACGCAGTATTGATCTGTGTTGTATCGTAGTTTTTAGCAGACAGTCTAAACTCTAGATATGGTGTTAACTGCAAATTACTAGCTTTACATTGCATATTATGCTGTCTGATGAATCTGCGATTATTTTCGCTGTCAATTCTTGCTGGAAAGCTATTGGTTGATTTATCGCTGCACAATAACCATCAGCAATCAGCAGTTGCAGATGTTGAAATCTAAACAGCTAATTATCAAACTAGGCCCATAGACACCTGTTTTTTTGTTAGTATTCAAAAAAACCTATTGACACATTTGTCAGATCAATTGTTTGTTGTTTGTAAGTAAATGTCAACAATTGTTTCAAAAGGAAGAAAGCACCTGAGGTTTAATGACTGATTATTTCCAAGGAAATTTCCCATTGCAATCTGTCCCACTGACGAAGAGTGCGGTAATAAGCCACGGCCAAACCGAAGAGGCAAGCGAAAAATTAGCTGCAACGATCGCTGTTGCGGCATCAGACCGCAAAGCAGGTGAGATTTTATTGCTCAAAGTAGCAGAAGTATCTTACCTGGCTGATTACTTTGTGATGATGACTGGCTATTCTAAGGTACAAGTCAGGGCGATCGCTCAAGCAATTGAAGGAAAAGTCGAAACTGAGTTGCAACGGCGTCCCTTAAGGACAGAAGGAAAAGTCGAGGGGAGTTGGGTACTACAAGACTACGGTGATGTGATCGTTCACATCATGATGCCCAAGGAGCGGGAGTTTTATAATTTAGAAGCGTTCTGGATTCATGCAGAGCGTATTTCCCTTCCAGAATCTGATGAGGGTGAGGGTAAGCCAACATGATTAGGTCTTCGGTTTCTAATTGCCCAGTTCCTATAGACCAACAACCGCTCAATGAATACGAAGAGTTAAAAACTTCCTGGCTGTTTCGTGATACTACTTTAGATTGGCGCGGGTATATCACGAAACTTGTTTGGGTTTGGGGTTTATCTTGGCTCTTTGCAGGGCCGATAGCTGCGGCAAGTTTTTCCCCTCACAAGTATATTGCACATTTTATCCTTTGTGGTGCAGCAGGAGCGAGTGTCGGATTAGTGCTGATACTGGTAAGATTATACTTAGGCTGGTTCTACGTGTGCGATCGCCTTTGTAGTCCCACAGTATTTTATGAAGAGTCCGGCTGGTATGACGGTCAAACTTGGACGAAACCACAGGAAATTCTCAACCGTGATCGCTTAATTGTTGCATACGAAATCAAACCTATTTTGCGGCGGTTACAATTTACCTTTGCTGGCTTGGCGGGAATGTACGTTATTGGTAGTATAGGTTGGCATTTGTTTTAAAGAGTCATTGGTCATTGGTCATTAGTCATTAGCTAAGGACTAATGACTAATGACCAATGACTAATTAATTAAAAAAGGTGATAAATATAAACCCATGACAATGGGAAAACGAACTCAAGCCACAGCACTGGAAGTCCGGTTGCTGCGGGAAGGTATTATTGAATCCAGGCATATAGTTCAAGCTGTTGTCTGCGACGAACGAGGACGGGTTCTAACCGTTGCCGGAAATTCTGAAACTGCTGCATTTATCCGTTCAGCCCTCAAACCATTTCAGGCACTCGCTGTTACGACAACAGGGACACTGGAACGCTATGATCTCAGCGATCGCGACTTAGCAATTATTACAAGTTCCCATAAAGGAAGAATAGATCAAGTCCGACAGGTATTTAACATCCTTTGGCGGGCTGATCTTGACCCGACTATACTCCAGTGTCCAATTCCTGAAGGTAAGCGGAGTCCTCTGGAATACAATTGCTCTGGAAAACATGCGGGAATGTTAGCTGTTTGTCAGCAACGCCATTGGCCCTTGAATAACTACTTGGATCGCAAGCATCCAATACAGCAGTTAATTTTGGGCAAAGTCGCAGAGCTGCTGCGAATGCCAGCAGCAGAATTTATCAGCGCTCATGATGACTGTGGCGCACCAACTTATCTGATGCAACTCGGTCACATGGCATCTTTATATGCACTGCTAGCCTCTAGTACCAACTTGGATATGGAGCGCATTGTCCGTGCGATGACTCATCACCCCGCGATGGTCGCAGGAGATGGAGAATTTGATACGGAACTGATGCGCTTAACTCCAGGAGAACTAGTCAGCAAAACTGGTGCCGAAGGAGTACAGTGCATTGGTAGACTCGGTGAAGGCTTGGGATTGGCAATCAAAGTCATGGATGGGGCAAAACGCGCAAAATACGCTGTGGCTATTCACTTACTCCAGCAAATGGGTTGGATTAGTCCCAGCGCCGCCGAAAGCCTCTCAGAAAAGTTTGTCACCTTGGGAAAATACAAGCGTTTAGAAGTAATTGGAGAATTATCGTTTTTGTAGTTGCCAAACTCTTGACTATAGGTTACTATAAATAAGTCGAGAGCAACGCGGGATAGAGCAGCCTGGTAGCTCGTCGGGCTCATAACCCGAAGGTCAGTGGTTCAAATCCACTTCCCGCCACCAAATAAAATGTGAAACAAAACCCTACAGTCAGTAAAGATTGCAGGGTTTTGTTTTATTTTGATCTATTCTGGAAGAAATAGCCATCCAAAAAGCGCGGAGAATCATGGTTGTGAAGTTGCAGCGACCAATTTTAGTGGGAGGATTGGGACTTTCCTTTTCCCTGTGGATGTTGGACAGTTGGCACGATTCTATAGTGCAGGTGGGTGAGTTTGGTTTGTTGAGTGCCTTAGCTGTAGGCGGTGGTTTGTGGTTATTGCAGCAAAATCGCCCCAAAAATAGTTTAGAGCAGCTAGATGGTATGCTGGTCGATCGGACAACAGTGGAAAGTGCGATCGCTAAAACTGAAACTGTAATTAATCAACTGGCACAAGAATCAGAAAACCATCCAGCCTTAGAGACACTCAGAGAACAAGTTGCCCAATTATTGTTGGAATTAGACAGACAAGAAATAAAAGTGGCTGTGACTGGCGGGAAATCCGTAGGTAAAAGCACTTTAATTCAAGTGCTAAAGCAAAATGTAGAGACACCAAATTTGGTATCTCTACAAGAGACAGCACCTTTGTTTAGAGAAGTGGATGAAAATTCAGATGCGGCTATTTTGGCAGAAGTAGCAAAATCTGATTTTGTTCTATTTATCACAAACGGTGATTTGACAGACTCAGAATTTCAAACCTTACAACAGCTAAAAGCAGCAAATCAGCCTAATATGCTGGTTTTCAACAAACAAGACCAGTATTTAACCGATGAAAGCGCCAGCATCTTTAGTCAATTGAAACAGCGGATGCAGGGAAATGTAGTTGCAACTGCGGCCTCTCCCGTTGCCATCAAAGTCCGAAAGCATGAGGCTGATGGTTCTGTGCAAGAGTGGATGGAACAACCAGCAGCTGATATTCAGCAGTTAACTCAGCAGTTGGGTGAAGTTTTGGCACAGCAAGGACAACGGCTAGTTTGGTTGACAACCATGAGGAAAGCTGGATTGTTGAAAGCTGAGGCGAAAAATTGGCTGAATGGAACTAGACGCGATCGCGCCACCCCAATTATTGAACAATATCAATGGATAGCTGCTGCTACTGCCTTTGCTAACCCAGTACCAGCCCTTGATATTCTGGCAACTGCGGCAATTAATGCTCAAATGGTAATGGATTTGGGTAATATTTATCAGCAGAAATTCTCCCTAGAACAGGCACAAACCGTAGCTGGAACAATGGGAAGTTTGATGCTGAAACTCGGTTTAGTTGAACTTTCTACAAAAGCGATTAGTACTGTTCTGAAAAGTAATGCCCTTACCTTTGTTGCTGGTGGCGTAGTGCAGGGAGTAAGTGCAGCTTATCTGACTAGAGTCGCAGGGTTAAGTCTAGTTGAGTATTTCCAACAGCAGGAAATAGCTATAGATTCTGGAACTGGTTTGAATTTGGATAATTTGCGGCAAACATTGCAAAAGGTATTTCAGCAAAATCAGCAGATTGGTTTTTTGCAGGGGTTTGTTAAGCAAGGCGTGAAGCGTTTGTTGCCAGAATTACAACAAGTTGAAGTCGTTGGCATTCAAAGGGCAGTGGGATAATCTCATACACAGAATTACCAAATTTTAGATTTTGGATTTTGGATTTTGGATTGAATGATTCAAAATCCAAAATTTAAACGCTTCCTCCTAGGGGTACGGGAGTGAAACTCAACATTAACATCAAATGTTGGGTTTCGTTCCTCAACCCAACCTACTAGCGCGGCAAGCTTAATTTGTTGGGTTGAGTAATCATAGAATAGTTTTATTTGGGACTTTCTAAGTTTTTTTAAACCCAATGTTTTAAGGTTGACGTGCTACTACAGATATTATAAGGAACTTCCAAGAAATAAATTATCCAATCTTGTGGGGTGGGCATCTTGCCATTGGTGTCAAGTTAAGGCAGATGCCCAAATGTCAAGTGAGGTTGCAGCGTTGCGTCGGTGTCGCCGACGCACGGCTTTGACCAAGCCCATAGAGCCTTGATACTCAACCAACCAAGAGATAAGTTGTAGTTGTGGGTTTTGTAGGAGTGCGCGCTGGAAAAAATACAAGCTACGAAAAACCATTTCCACCGAAATACGTTCAATAGGCTGTTGCAAAGCGACAGCGACATCAGCGCATAAATCATTGAGTACTGTGTAAAAAATCCAAGTAGCATACACTTGCATCTGTACGCCATTAGTGCCACCGACCCACAGATAAGATAAACCCAGTAAGCGTTTAGTTAGTAAAAATGCATCTTCGATTTGCCAACGTCGGCGATACAAATCACAAACTTGTTGTGGTGAAAGTTGTTGTGGGTCAAGAACATTAGTCAAGTAATGATACCAAGTTTGACCCCATAATACAGAGACTTGTCGCATCTGATGATGACATGGGTCAGTATGGTGAAGTCCCATTTTAATAATTTCGTCTTTATAGTGAGAACTACTCGAAAGTACACGCACTACTTGATAGCGTACCTTGGCTTTCTGTCTAGTTAAGACATATTTCCCTTGCTCAGTCAGGGTATCAAACCACTCAAACCCGTAGAAGCCCATATCTGTTATCAGTAAACCACCCACTGGTAAGCGCATTTGTAGTTCTTGCCACCACTTGGTTTCATTGCGTTTGGCATCGGCATCGAAAAATGCTGCAACTGGGCGATGGCTAAATGCTTCCACTACCATCAACATCTTCCCTCCCAATACTGCACCTGTTTTTTCTTGAAGTTGCCCCAAATGTTTTTTGACTGCTTCTAATGTCGATGCATCTGCAATCCAGACTGCACCGAACGATGATGCCACAGATGCCCAC